>JBGCFM010000066.1:0-4054 GCA_045106895.1 Polyangiales bacterium
GCGCTGAGCGCTGAGCGCTCAGCGCTCAGTGCTCAGCTCGACGATGGAACACCGGCGGCTGCGGGGCTCAAGGGGAGAGCTAAGAATCCCATGCCGCGCACGCGCTACCGGCAGTCCAGCTCAGTGCAGGCCATGACCCCATCTTCACAAGAGCAGGTGTTGCAGTCTTCGCTTCGTGTCTCCCCCTCCGTGCACGGAACGAAGTCCGGGTCATACGCCCCGTTGCCTCGATCGTTGGGCTCGGGGTCAGCAGCGCCGCCGCAAGAGAACTGAAGAGGGCAGCTCTCCATCACCTGTACTTGGCCCGGGCACTCGGCGGACGCGGCGTGACAAGCCTCCAGCGCCGCTTCATCGATGCACCCGTCTTCCAGCGTGTACTGGCAGTCGCCATGAGCGCCAGGGTCGTGCTGAGCTGGGCCCGTGCTGCCCGCAATCTGGTCGTAGTTCGTTTGTTCGCCGGTCTGCGCGCCGCCGCAGGCAGCCAAGAGCAATAAAAGGGTGAGTCGCTTCATCGTTCCGTTCTCCTTGTATCCGCGGCTCACAATGAACCGCACAGCGAACCAACGCGCCCGCGGGCCGGAGCTTACAGCGAAGTTCGATGTTGAGGTCTGGCGAAAAACGTAGCGAACTCAAACTCGAGAAGACCTTTTCCGAAGATGACCCGTCTGGCCTCCTGTCCGCGCATGCCAGCAGCGGCGCCAGGAGGCTTCATGATTCGTTATCTCAGTTTGTTTCTCGCCATTCTAAGCGGATGCGCGACACACGCCGTTGCTCAAACCACCCGCGTTACCGTCCGCTCCCAACACACCCCGGGCAGCGCCGCGTGGCTTGGAGGCTCCGCGCTTCAGACCCGAGTCGTCGTGGGTGCGGACGGCCAGACTTATGTCGCGGTCTGGCTCGATGCCCCTTCGGAGGTGGCACCCTCGTCCGTCCGTGCGCCGATGGCGCTCTCCCTCGTCGTCGATACGTCCGGAAGCATGAGCGGGGCGAAGATCGAGCATGCGCGTCTCGCCGCGTCGAGCCTTCTGGAGACGCTCTCAGACGGTGACATCGTGTCCATCTATGCATTCAGCAATCAGGTCACAGAGATCGCGCCGCCGACGGTGGTGGGCCCGAACACTCGCTCGTCCCTGATGACGCGGGCGCAAGGCCTCTACGCAGCCGGCGGAACGAATATGTACGGCGGCGTCTCAACGGGCATCCAGCGCGTGTCGACGGCTCCTCCGTCGCACACGGTGCGACGGGTCGTGCTCATCAGTGACGGCCACGCGAACATCGGTCCTTCCGACGCAGGGTCGCTGGGCATTCTCGCGGGCAACGGCACGGAGCACGGCGTTCAGGTGACGGGCATTGGCGTCGGTCTCGACTACGATGAGAACACTTTGGGCTCCCTCGCGGTCCGCAGTTCTGGTCGTCTTTACCACCTCGAACACCCGATGCAGATGGCGTCGATTCTCCAGCAGGAAGTGCAGCTCCTCGGCCGCACCGTCGCGACGAACGCTTTCATCGAGATCACGCCGGCGCCTGGCGTGCGCATTCTCGAGGGCGTCAGCGTCGGCGCGACGGTTCGGGACAACAAGATCCGCATGCCTATTGGGAGCATCTACGCGGGGCAACGCCGTGAGGTGCTCTTCCGGGCGCAGGTCGACACACGGCGCGCGGGCTCACGTCGACTTGCGAACGCGGAGCTCGTCTATGAGATGCCTGGCCAGAGCGAGTCACAACGACAAGAAGCGGTCCTTCGTTATGAGGTTACGCGGAGCGCGAGCGCTGCTCAGAACAGCACGGCGCCTCGCGTACAAACCATCGTCGCGAACGTCCAGGCCGCGGAAGCCGAGCGACAGGCGGCGGTAGCCCTCAACAGCAATGACCGCGCGACGGCGGACCGTCACTATGAATTCGCCGAGCAGAACCTAGTGCAAGCCGTCCAAGCGGCCCCTGCCGCGCAACGTCCTCAGGTTCAGCAGCGTCTCGACGCCGTACGCTCGAACCGCCAACGCGCAAGCGCGGCGCCGTCCGCTGGAGCAGCGCGCGCCGTGGCCC
Source organism: Polyangiales bacterium (assembly GCA_045106895.1). Taxonomy (GTDB): domain Bacteria; phylum Myxococcota_A; class Polyangia; order Polyangiales; family Houyiibacteriaceae; genus JBCCRV01. The sequence goes on from JBGCFM010000066.1 coordinate 2,044, forward strand.
TCGAGAGCTGGGACGACGCCATGGAGTCCAGCGGTTACTAGTTCGATCGTCCCGCTTCGGCCGAGCGCTGCAGCGGGAGTTCGTTTTTCTATCTGCGCGTCGTGGGCATGCGGGTCGGCGACTCAAGGCTTTAGAGGTCCTTGTCTTCGTCTTCGTCGCCCTCAGGAACCCGCGGCCTCGCCCAGAACTTGAAAAGCAAGACCCCCGGCAACACCATTGCGAACAAAACGTAGAGGGCTGGGTTGTGGCGCTGGGAGGGGCGCTGAACGACGTCGGTGACTTCGAAAAACGACGGCACACCGAAGAGGATTCCGAGCGCAAGGACAGCTCCTGCAACGGCGCCGCGCAGCCGCAAGGGGGTCGTCATGGATCCTCCGACGGCGGACCCCGCCGCGCCAAGGAGTGGCCAAACCCATCCCGAGAGTGGGGGCATCGCCGCGATAATTCCTAAGCGGCCGACCAAAGCTATGCCGACGGATGCGGCGATGAGCCCTGCGCCGAGCTTCCCTCGATGTGTCACGGGCCAGAGGATATCACTCAGCTTGCACCTCCGGTCGCTTCAATGAGTTTGGTGTTCTAAAGTAGCGGGGTGCTGCCCTCGATGTCCTCCCTCGCGTCACGTCTCGTTGCTGAGCCGTCCGTAAGCTCGCCAGACCCTCGCTTCGACCAGAGCAACCGGAGCGTCATCGATCACTTGGCGGACTACTGCGAGTCCCTTGGCTTTCGTGTGACGCTGCAGGACCTCCCCGGGGAAAAGCGCAACCTCATCGCGGTCCTCGGCGACGGCCCCGGTGGCCTCGTGCTCAGTGGTCACACGGACACGGTGCCCTTCGACGAGGCGCGCTGGGAGAGCGATCCGTTCACGCTGACGGAGCGAGACGGGCGCCTCTATGGCCTCGGGTCCGCCGACATGAAGGGCTTCTTCGCGGCGGCGCTCCACGCTGCACAGACCTTTGACGCCGCGCAGTTGAAGGAGCCTCTGGTTCTCATCGCGACGGCGGACGAAGAGAGCACCATGGACGGCGCCCGCGCCCTTCGTGAGATGACGCTTCCTTCGGCGACGCGCGCCATCATCGGTGAGCCGACGGGGCTCGCGCCGGTCCGAATGCACAAGGGCATCCTCATGGAAGCGGTGCGTCTCATCGGCCGCAGCGGTCACTCCAGCGACCCGTCTCTTGGGGTGAGCGCTCTCAATGGAATGAGCGAAGTGCTGCGAACACTCACGGACGCGCGGCAGGAGATGCGTAGTCAGCGCAACGAGCAGTTCGCGGTCCCCGAACCGACGCTCAACCTGGGCCGCATCGAAGGCGGCGATAGCCCCAACCGAATCTGCAGCAGCTGTTATCTGAGTTTCGACGTCCGGCTCTTGCCCAGCATGGACGCCGCCGCAACGCGAGACGGCCTCCACGCACGCATCCGAGCCGCCGTCTCCGAGCTTGGTGGGAGCGAGTCTGCCCTCGCCGTTGAGTTCGAGACGCTGGCCAAAGCGGTGCCGCCCTTCGAAACCGCCGCCGACGCGTCCACGGTGCGTGTCCTTGAGGAGCTTTCGGGTCACGCTTCGAAGGCCGTGATGTTCTGCACCGAAGCGCCCTTCCTCCAAGAGCTGGGTATGGAAACGGTGGTCTGCGGCGCCGGTGACATCGACGTCGCTCACCAACCGAACGAGTTTGTCACGCCGCAGGGCTTGCAGGCGGCGAGCGACCTCTACGCTGCGGCCATTCAGCGTTTTTGTGTGGAGCCCGAATGAGCATTCAAGATCAGTCCGACTTTGCTTTCTGGTTCCGTCACGCGGCTCCCTATATCCGCGCCCACCGTGGTCGAACCTTCGTCATCGTGTTTGGTGGCGAAGCCATGCGGTCGCCACGTCTCTCGGAGCTCGTTCACGACGTCGCGCTTCTTCACAGCCTCGGGATTCGCTTGGTGTTGGTTGCGGGTTCGCGGCCTCAGATCGAGTCCCGCCTCGCCGAACGCGAAGTCGCCGCGCGCGTGCACAAGGGTCTGCGAATTACCG
>JBGCFM010000067.1:0-10169 GCA_045106895.1 Polyangiales bacterium
AGATCCATGTCTCTGTCGCCAAAGCCGCGCGTCACACGAACGGTGGCTCGCGCGACGCGCGGGTCGCGAAATGCATAAATCTGCTCGCGGCCAAAGTGCTCGAGGCGGCTGCCGCAATAGTTGTCGAAGGCGGAAGTGCCCGTGAGCGTCGAGCCCGTGATGGGCTCCGAGTCGCATCCGATCACAACGGCGTCGTCCAGGGGCATACAGCCGCTTGGAGCGATACACGCTGCGTCCGGCGTCGCGGCGCATCCAATCGCGCACTCGCTTCGCTCTTCGCGCCGACAGCCGCGCGCGTCCGCGGCACATGTGACGAGGGTGTCGCCCTCGCAAGACACCCCGGGGGCATCGCATTCGGGCTCTCCACACATCCCGGAACACGTCCGAGAGTCCACGTCGCAGGTGGCGTTTGAGGCCTCGCAGTCCACTTCTCGTCGCACGAGGCAACCGGCAGCGTTCGCTTCGCAGACGGCAAGCGTGTCGCCCTCGCAGGCCGTTTCGCTGCAGCGCTGAGCTTCGGGAACGCCCTCGCAAACGTCGATGGCGGCGTCTTCGTTCGTCCCCCCGGAATCCCGTAAGAGCACGTCTGCGCTCGCATCGACGATGGCGCCGTCCAAGGTCCCGCCGTCCATGAGTCCATCATCGTCGCCGCACCCGGCGAAGAGGAAGCACACCGAGAAAAGAAGGCAACGCTTGCGTGTCATCCGCCAACGCTAGCAACGCCGAGTTCGCCTCGGCATCGCAAGCAACATACGCTGTATGAGAGCGCTCAGAACTGAATGGAGCTGACGGCGTGCTGCAGCGTCACGCCGGACTCGGCGATGGCGACTTCTTCCGTGGTGTCGACGCGGTGGATCACCGTGACGGTGATGCCCTCTGGGTGGAGCCCTTGGCCAGGGACGACCACCTGACGAATGAGATACGTGCCGGCCTGGAAAACGCCCCTCGCCGACGGCACCGTGAAGGACGCGTTTCGTTGGAGCAGACTCGCGCCCCGCGCCGAGAAGGGGCTCGTGTCGATGAGGCGGGGCGCCGGCGCGCCCAGCTGGGCCACGACCTGAGCCGCCGCGGACTCCATCATGGCTTGGGTCGGAAAGCCGCGGGCAAACCCAAGGGTGATCTGCCGCTGCGCGTGACCCTCCGCGTCTTCGAGGTGAAAGGTCACGTAGGACCAAGGACGCGGCTCCTGCTCCTCACACGGCAGCACTTTGTACATGCCCGGGTACGCCGCTCTGAACTGCGAGAGCCGCAGATTGTTGTTGTTCGGGCAGACGCTTGCGTGCTGGTACTGAGACCAATCGGGCGGCGTCGGCGGCGGAGCAAACGCGGGCGGCTGGGTCGGCACGACGGGGGCCATCGGAACCATCGGCGGCGCCACCGGCGTCATCGACGGGCTGGAGCTGACAAAGACGCCAATCCCAAACACGCCAACGACGAGGACTAGGCCGGCGCAACCGAGGCACCCGACGACGCCTGCGACGATCTGAGCGGTCTTTTTGTCGGCGCTGTTCACACGACAACGATACCCCAGACCAAAGGCGAATGTCTCAGGGCGCTGAGGAACTGGCATCCGAGCCAATATGAATGACCCTTGACGCCGAACCCTTTTGCCCGAGGACCCATCCCCATGGCCGAACTAACACTCACGTACTTTGATTTTTCTGGAAGCCGCGGCGAGGAATGCCGTCTCGCGCTTCATGCCGCCGGCGCTGACTTCCACGACAAGCGCATCAAGCGCGACGCTTGGAACGAAATGAAGGCGTCCACGCCCTTCGGCGGGCTGCCGATCTTGGAGATCGAAGGCAAGCCCGCGCTTTCCGAGACCAACGCGATCCTCACCTACGTCGGCCGCCGCTATGGTCTGCTCCCCAGCGACCCTTGGGAGGCGGCTCGTCATGAAGCCGTCCTCTCCGCCGGCGAGTCTCTGCGTTCCGCCATAGGCCCGCTCCGAAAGGCGAAGGACGAAGACGAGAAGAAGAAGACACGCGAGGAGTTCATCAGTGGCTACCTCAAGCGCTGGGCCACCAACGTCGATTCGCAGATCGAAGGCCCCTTCGTCGGTGGAGACGCGCTAGGCGTCGCGGACATCAAGCTTTACATCAGCGCCCACGCGCTCTCGTCGGGCACCTTCGACTACTTCCCTCGCGACGTTCTCAGCCCTTACAAGAAGTTCGATGCGCTCTACAAAGCCGTAGGGGAGCACGCCAAGATCGCGGAGTGGCGTGCCATGGAGCACTAAGACTTCGCGCCTAGGGTGTTAGCTCTTGCCCCAGGGCCGCGGCGTCTCTTGGGCTGGCGCTCGGCGCCAGGAGCGCGGCGACGAGAACCGGGAGGCTTGCGTCACGAGGTCACGCTAACATTTGCCGGTATTCGGACAAATGGACCAGTTTGTGGCTCGACCGCAGACACCACCCTACACAGCAGTGGATATCCGAGTACCATGCCCCCATGAACCGTCGTCTACTCGTTCTCGTCGCCCTCCTTGGTTGCTCCGCCCCAACAAATCCTGAGCTTACGTTGGAGGCGGGCTCGACGACGCCGGTTGTCTACAATACGTCCAGCTCAGGGCGAGTGCGTGGAGCGACGCTGACGACGCCAGTCGCCGGTTCGTCGGCCTCGGAACGAGCCGGCCGTTTCTTGGACCTATACGGCGCAGCCCTCGGCATCGACGACCCTGCACAAGCGCTCCGTGAACGTGAAGTGATGACGAACGATATCGATGATTCGGAAACCGTCGTCTATGAAGGCACCCAAGACGGCGTGGTCGTATTCGGTTCCGACTATCGAGTGCGCGTCGATAAAGACGGCAACGTCACGTACGCCGGCGGCTCAATCGTTGAAGATGCCGCGGCCTCCTTGCCAGACGCTGAGCTAAGCGCTGAAGAAGCCGTCGACGGGCTCTCCGAGGTCCTTGGTCGACCCCTTTTCCTGGGAGAGAGCCAGCTCGTCGCGCTCAATGGCGGACTCTTCGTTGGAGTCGAGACACCCAGCGTGCTGACCTGGATGGTCAAGGTTCGCGGATACGAGGAGCGCTGGGGTGAGAGCTTGGTGTTCATCAACGCTGTGAATGGTCAAGAAGAGCTCGACTTGCCGCTGGCGATCAACGCGCGCAACCGCCTGACTTACTCGATGGGCGGACGTGGTATTCGTACGGATCCGGCGTTGGCGGAACTTCAGCTTATCGAAACCGACCCCCAGCCCGAGGTCGAAGTCACAGCATCCGCTCGCATGCTCCACGACAACACCGGCGACTTCTACGACTACCTGGAGTCCGAGTTTAGCCGCGACAGCTTCGACGACGCGGGTGCAGACATGGTGGGCTACACGGACCACGACCGTGCCTGGGACAACGCTCATTGGAATGGCACGGCGACTCACTACGCGCCGCAGTACACCACCATGGACACCGTCTCCCACGAGTACACGCACGCCATCATCGAGCACACGGCGGGTCTCGAGTACATCTTTGAATCAGGAGCCATGAACGAGTCGCTCGCCGACGTATTCGCGGTGTTCGTCGTCGATGGTGCCAGCTGGGAGTTTGGCGACGACGATGAAGTCGGGGCCATTCGCAGTCTCGAAGATCCGACCATCTTTGGTCATCCGAACCATACCTCCGTTCAGAGCCGCCCGGGCACCTTGGACCGTTGCTCCGTCGGTGCACCTTGCGCAGGGGCCACCGAGTACTGTCTTACCGGAATCTGCATTGACGACAGCAGCGACCACGGCGGCGTGCACTCCAACTCCGGAATCGCCAACCACGTCATCTACCTCTTGAGCGAGGGCGGGACGAACGCGGTCTCCGATCAAAGCGTGGAAGGTATTGGGCTGGCGAAGGTCAAGAAGCTCGTGTACCGAACGCTCACGGGCTTTCTTGGGGCGACAAGCCGCTTTGTCGACTACCGCTTCGCTATGCGAGCGAGCGCGCTTGAGTTCATCGAATCAACGGACGAACTTGAGGATGAAGACGCCGCCAAGTTCACCTACACGGATTGTGGGTCGGTGCTCAACGCGTTCTCCTCCGTCGGCATCGGCGTCACGGACACGGACAACGACTGCTTCGACGACAGCATCGACAACTGCCCATGCACCTACAACCCCGAGCAGAACGAGGATGACTGCGTTGCGGGAGAGACCGTCGACATGTGCGAGATCGACGAGTGTGTTCGAATCGAGGATTGCGGGGAATGCATGATGAACGAAGCGTGCGGTTTCTGTGACGGCAGTTGCCGCGCCACGGATGACGAAGCGACCTGCGGCTCGCGTGTGTTCGATACGGACTGCGACCTGGTGGACTGCGGCTCCAACGACGCGTGCGGCAGCTGCCTCGACGCCGCCGGCTGCACCTGGTGCGGCGGCGTTTGCCAAGCGGCTCGACTGACCTGTCTGGACGAAGACGGGGAGCTCATCGAAGCGCCCACGGAGTGTCTCGACTGTACCGTTCACACGGAGTGCGGAGGATGCGCCGAAGCCGAAGGATGCGGCTGGGACGAGTCCGCAGCTGCCTGCGCGGAAACAGCTCCCGGTCAGATTAGCGACGCGATGGACTGCACGGACCCGTGCGACGCGCAGACCGACTGTAGCGACTGCACAACTACTCCTGGCTGCGGCTGGGACGGTACCGCTTGCGTCACCGCCAGCATTGGCTCTGACGTGTGGACTCGGGAATCGCAGTGCTTCGACTGCTCCGGATTCTCGAACTGCGGCACCTGCGCAAGCAACGGATTCTGCGCTTGGTGTCCAGGGAGCGGATGCGAAAACGATGCCCTCTCGATGTGCACGGACCGAATCGTCAGTGCGGGTGGCTGCGAGTAGCGACAAAGCGCAGGCGAGATCATAGTGGCTCAGAGTCTCGCCGACGAGTCTCACGTGTCGTACGTGTTCGTCGTCGGCGAGCTGACGCGGGCAAGGGGAGTCAACGTGCTGCCGAGAGCTATGGCCGGGTCGAGCAGTAGTCAGGGACTCGCGTTCGCATCGCCTGGAACGAGCGTCCGGCGAATCCGTAGTTGAGTGTGTCGCCGCTGACGGAGACATCGGTGAAGACGACGGCATCACGCCCATCGAAGCTCACGGAGAAACTGTCATCGGCGAAGTCTATCGGGTACGAAATGGCGAAGTCGCCTGCGTCGGAGTCATCGCAGGGGCGATCGCCGGTGAAGAGTCGTCCGTCGCCGCAGAAGACGAAGCACTGATCGTCGTCGGGCCCTTCTTCGCCGTACCACGCGCCGATGAGCTCATCTTCGAGTGACGCGGTGCCGCATCCCGCCGCGATGAGGAGCGGGATGAGCGCGAGATTACGAACGAAGTGCACGGCGAACACTACGCCCAGTTTGAGTGGCGACACAACCGTAGAGCTAGGGCGTTTCGCGAATGCACGCGAGGATGTCGTCGGCGCCCGAGTGGAGGCGTCCGCACTCTGTCACGCGGGCTGCGTCGCTTGCGGCGCTGAGGCACGCGATCTCGCTCTCGGCGCCGTAGAGCCAGCGAACACACGCGACGACGACGGACCCAGCCGCGCCGCTCTCGATGCATTGCTGCTCGCGCGCGGTGGAGTGAAAGCGACGGCGGCACTGCTCCGTGGCGTAACTGTTCGGCGTTTCTGCGGGTGCCTCCGCAGGGGCAACGGCGCGCGCGGCCTCTGGTTCTTCTTCGGCGCGGGCCGTGGCCTGAGCCTGCAAGAGGAGGAGCTGCTGCTGTCGTGCTTGACGTTGAAGCCGGCGTCGCTCGCGTGCTTGCTCACGCCGCGCCACGCTTCGCTCTTCGGCGCGACGTCGCTCTTCCGCCATCCGGGCGCGTTCGGCTTCGGCGCGGGCAGGTGTGCGTGCCCGCCGGACACGTCGTGCGTCCGTGCGACCGGTTCGCGCCGTGTTTCCCCAGGGCCGTGGCGTCTCTTGGGCTTCGGCGTTTGGCGCGAGGAGCGCCCCGGCGATGAGGACCAGGAGGAGCGTTCGGACTGCGTGCATCACAGTCCGAAACGTAGCAAACTCAAGGGCTCGGAACAAAGGAGTCGCGCCAATCGTGCGCATGACGGGCACGACATGGCGAACACCTACGACATCAACAGTATTGAGGTCATCGACGGTATCGGGTGCGTTCAGAAGAGACCCGAGATGTACGTAGGGGACCCCGATTCTCCCGCGAGCCTCTACCAAATGGCGCATTTTGTGATCATCAACGCCATCGACGAACACCTGGCGGGAAGCTGCACGTCGATGCACGTGACGATGCACGCCGACGGATCCCTCAGTGTTTGCGACAACGGACCAGGCGTCTCCCTTGCGACGGACGAGGAGGGCACATCGTTACTGGAGAAGGTCTTGAGCAAGTCCCCGCTCACGTCGAAACCGTGGCCGGCGAACAAGCCTCACGTTCTACTCAACCCCTACTACTCGATAGGAATCGCTTCGGCGCTCTCTTCTTCGCTCTCGGCGGAGGTGCGCCAGGACGGTCAGACCTGGCGAATAGAACTCGAGAGAGGACGTGTCAGCAAGAAGCTGGCTATGGTCGGTTCCGCCGACAGGAGCGGGACCACGATTCGATTTGCGCCCGACGCTAGTGTCTTTGCGGAGCCGGAGTTCGTAGTGGAGAAGGTCGCCTATCGCGTCCGCGAACTCTCGGCACTGCTGCCCCGCCTCACGATGCGCTTCTCATGCGAGGGTTACGAGTACGCGTCGTCGGGCCGGGGAGTGGTTGAGCTCCTCAGCGGGCACGGCAGCACGGCCACCGGCGACGCCCAGCACGGACCTTCCTCGGCGCAGGTCGCCTTTCAGTGGAGCGACGGGTCCGACGAGACGCACGTCGCCGCGTACTGCAACCTCGACGCCGTCGCCGAAGGAACGCACATCGACGGCTTCCGCCAAGGCCTCGCCGACGCCCTCGGACGTGAGGACAGTGCGCAAGTCTACGAGGCGCTCGCACCAGGCCTCGGCGCCGTGGTCTCCGTTCTCGTCATCGACCCTGCTTTCCGGTGCCCGACGTATTCCTACCTCGGGTCCAAGGAAGCCTTCGCCGTTGTTCGCGAAGCAACCATGAGCGCCCTCGAAGCAGACCTCGCGCTTCGCCAGTACCTCAAGGCGCGGCTCAAGACGTTGGATTCCCTATGATCATCAACATGGACGGCCTCAGCCACGTGGAGATCATTCGCAGCCGCCCGGCGATGTACGTCGGCGACGTCCACAACTCGACAGGGCCTCATCACATGCTCTTGGAAGTCCTGGCCAACTCCATCGACGAGCACATCGCAGGGCGCTGCACGTGTGTGGAAGTGACGATGCATGCCGACGGTTCCCTCAGCGTCTCCGACGATGGCGCTGGCATCTCCCTGAAGGCGAACGAGACCGGCGTGTCGTGGCTGGAGAGCGTTCTTACGACCCTGCACCAGACGCCGACCGCCGATGGCCACGCGCCTCACGTTCACCTTCGTACAAGTCACATCGGGCTTTGCATGGTGTCTGCGCTTTCGTCCTCGCTCTCAGCAGAGGTGCGGCGGGACGGTCAGACTTGGCGAATCGAGCTTGAGGAAGGTCGCGTCACAAAGAGGCTGACCCAGGTGGGGCCCGCCGACACGAGCGGGACCACGATTCGTTTTAGGCCGGACCCCGCGATCTTCGCGATGCCGGAGTTTGAGCTAGAGGCGGTGACGCGCCGCGTGCGGGAACTCGCTGGGCTCTTGCCGGGCCTGACCACGCGCTTCTCGGCGGACCGCTACGAGTACGCCTCCAGCAAAGGCGTCGCTCAGCTTCTCACAAAGGTGGACGCTCTTGGGCATCGTTACGGACCCGCTACGGGGGAAGCCCAGGATGGCGAAACGTCAGCCCAGGTCGCTGTTCAGTGGCTCGATTGGCCCAACGAGACGCACGTTCTTGGCTACTGCAACCTTCACCCGGCTTCCGAGGGAACCCACATCGACGGGTTCCGCCAAGGCCTCGCCGACGCCCTCGGGCGTGAAGACCATGAGGCGGTCTACGACGCGCTCGCCCGTGGTCTAGGCGCCGTCATCTCCGTCCTCGTCATCAACCCCGAGTACCAGTCGCCGACGCGTTCCAACCTCGCGTCCAAGGAAGCCTTCGTCGTCGTTTACGAAGCAACGAAACGCGCCCTTGCGGCAGACGCTGCGCTTCGTGAGTACCTCAAGGCGCGCCTTGAGCGGCTTGAGTAAGGCTGCTCATCAAGCCAACGTCATATGTCAGGCAGGACAGAGATGTACGTGGAGAGCACAGTCGAGGTGCTCCGGATCCAGAAACAGAAGCGGAGCCTGAGCTCCAAGCCTTAGCCGGAGCCGGAACCCGAGCCGGAACCCGAACCAGAACCCGAGCCAGAACCCGAGCCGGAACCCGAGCCGGTCTCAGACGCCGAGGTTCCTCCTACGTTCGACTAGCGTCTAGGGACACCTCATGTTGGTGGGTTCCTTCTCTGCCGGATACCTACTCCTCAAGGTCGTATGCTACGCACCCGGAGATGAACGCGAAGAGCACAGACGTGATCACGATCTCCGTGGTCGACGGGACTGCACTTGAACTTCGCGTCGGCTTTGACGTGGGCCTCTACTCGCGCGTCGATGTCGAGGCGTGGGTGGAGCGCCGAATCCTCGAAGAAGAGTCGCCGGCGGAGGAGCTCTTGGAACTTGCGACGTTGAGCCCTCGAAGTGACTCGGAGATCGCGTTGCTCCTCGATGGGCTTGTGCCGCAGAAGAGCGACACCTTCGCGCTTTACGTGCGATCCGTCGCGAGGATGTTCCACGCCAAACGACTCAGCCCTCGCGCGGCTCTCGAGTTACTTTGCGGGCAGGCTTCGTACCCAGGCAGCGTGGCCGAAGAAGAAGTGCTGCGCCTCGAAGTGAACATGGACCTGGTGGCCCAGGGGATCCTCGACGTTTCCGATGCGGAAGAGGAGATTGCAGACTTCCTCACGCGCTCCGTGAACGAGCGTAGCGACGCCTAGGACTTCACTCGGGGGGCTTCATCTTGCGTGCGCCTCTTGCGTGCGGCGCCTGATTCCTATTAGGTCCGAAGCATGAGCATGTACATCGAGCTGGCGCGCCTGGGGACCGAAGGACAGAAGGCGCTGAGTGCAGACGCGACGGCGACGTGCAGCGCGCTCTTCTTTGGCGAAGGAGAGCCGCCGGCGGACTTCGACAGCGCCCACTCCATAGGCCTCGACTACCGAACGCTCTTGGCGATGGTGGAAGGCATGGAGGAGGCGGAGATCGACTGCCGCTGGACCCGCTGCGTCATGGGCGAAGGCGACGAAGGAAGCGAAGTGGACTTCGAGTTTACGTACGGCCCTGCGTACGTCTTCTCGCCGAAAGAGGTCGTCGCCATCGCCGAGGGTCTAGCCACGGAAGCGTGGGACCCCGAAGACGACTTTGAGGAGAACATCGCGCGCTTCTTCGCTCATGCGGCGAAAGAGGGCCAGGCCATCGTCGGCGGCGTGAACTGAGCTCAGGCTTCGCTAGCGGATACGAAAGGTGACGCCTACTTCGGCGACGAGCTGAGTAAAGTACACGTGGCGCCGACGGTCTGGGAGGGTACTTGGGAAGAAGTCGCTGCGTTCGAACCCGGTCGCGATGACGACGCCGACACGGCGCGACACCCAGGTGATGAGCCCAAGGCGGACGCCCCAGCTGGGACCGAAGGACGTGCCTTGGTCCATGACCACCGCTGAGCCGATGAGCTGTGGATCGACGGCGTCGATGCCCGCCATCAGAAAGAGGTAGGGTTCGATGCTCACGACATCGTCGCGCCGAAACTGGAACTCGTAGTGCACGCCGACGCCGATCTGAACGGAGAAAAGGTCGTGGGGCCCGCCGGCGCCTTCGGCTTTAACGGATCGCCACTGCAGTGAGGGCCGAAAGAGGAAGAAGCGACCGAGGGCGATGTCTGCGCGAAAGTACGCGCCGGAAGAGGGCGACATGCGCAGTTCGTCGCCGAAGTCGGCGGGAAGCTCACCTTTGAGACGGCCCAGCGCGCCGAGATGAAAGCCCGCGTCGAAACGAAGAATGGGCGTGACTCGGCTCTCGTCGATGGGGGCGGCGTGGGCCGTGGCGGAGGCGAAGGTGGAAGCCAACACAAGTAGGAACGCGCCGGCTCGAGTCATCGATGCACGACCTACCAGAAAGAATACCTACAGCAACGGGCGCGTGGCTCTCGTCACGGCGCTCGTCTCCGCGC
>JBGCFM010000068.1:0-15809 GCA_045106895.1 Polyangiales bacterium
GCCCGCATCCTTCGGAGGTGCAGCGTCCGTCGGGCATCCGAAGGACTTCGCCCAGTCTTCAACGTGCCTTCGCGTCCCGACAACGACACGAGAGAATGAGCCGCCTCGGACGAGCTCAACGGCCAAGGCGAGCTCCTCGGAGAAAACGCGAACCCAAAGCGCCGTGGTGAAGAGATGATTCGCCATGAGCGCAGGCGTCGAGGACTCACCGAGCCCGATCCCAGCCGCACCGTCGGCGGAGTCGACAACCGCCCACCATCCGTTCTGCGGCTTGTGAATCGCCACCCCCACCTCGCCTTTTGAGCCGAGCCCCTCCAGTGATCGCGGGTCGGCCTTGCTCAGACGCCCGTCCGCGCGCAACTTCTTCAGCAGCACGTTGGCGGTAATGTCTTCGGCTTCTCGAAAGAAGAGACCCCCAGATATGCGATCGCTCATGCGATGGACAATAACAACACTTCGCGATGACAACCCTGCCCATGTTTTTGGCCGCCCCTGATAGAACGACAAGAGATGTATGATCCCAAGGGCAACAGCCGAGAGCGGGCCGCCGCGGCGGTTCAGTTCGCAGAGACTGAGCCCCCACAGCACCTGCGCAGTTTTGTGCACCGCTTCTTGGAGCTCAAGACCGACGGCGTTCTTCCCAGCGAGTATCGCTTTCATGCTCTGCCGGACGCGTGCACCTATGTAGTCTTCGATCAAGACGACCCGAAGATCGCCGGCACCACGCGCCTCCGCGCATCGTCCGAAGAGCTAAACCTAGGCACACGCTTTCACTACATCAACATCCGCTTTCTTCCGGGCGTTTGGCAGCGCGAAAAGTCGCCCGTGTCCTACGCCATGGTCGACAGCGATTACGCGGGTGAGCTGCCTTTGCTCGAGACAAATCTTCTGCTTCAGGCCCATTCGTTTGAGGACTGCCAAGTGATCTTGACGCGCTTCGTCGAGGAGCTCGCCGCGCGAGAACTGCTCGTGGCCAACCCAATGACCGAGAGGATCTTTGGGCGCCTCGACGATATCCGACGATATCAACTCCGTCGCCGATATGGCCGAGGCCGCGGGGCTCTCCGCCCGTCAGCTCCAGCGCTCCCTGAAACGAACAACGGGTTTCACGCCCCACGACTTTCTAAAGGTACTTCGCCTCCAGCAGGCCCTTCGCGGCGACGCGTCCCTCTCCTACGCCGACCAGTCTCATTTCATTCATTCGTTTCGAAAGGCGACGGGCTACACGCCAGGAAAATACGCAAAAAAGTTCGATGTCTGAAATCTACAATACAGCCCTCGAGTGCCTCGCTACAAAGTCGTCATCACAAACAACCCAAGAGGGAAACGACAATGACGACGAAGATGAACGCAGCCGGCTGGTTTGATATCTATGTAGAAGACCTCACGCGCGCGGTGACTTTCTACGAGGCCGTTCTGGGCCACAAGCTTGCGCCCATCGGCGATCCAACGGGCGAGACTCAGATGATGAGTTTCCCAGCAGATATGGGCGCGTATGGCGCAGGTGGCGCGCTGACGAAGTCGCCGCACGGCAGGCCCGGCGCGGGCGGCACCGTTATCTACTTTTCGTGCGAAAACTGCGCTGCGGAAGAAGCACGTGTCGTCGACGCGGGTGGCGTCGTGATCCGTCCAAAGTTCTCCATCGGCGAATTTGGCTGGGTGACCCTCATTCAAGACACCGAAGGGAATATCGTCGGGCTTAGCTCCATGCAGTAACTCCGTGGCTTAGCGGCGTGAAATCGAAGGAGCGCGGCCGAGGGCCCATCGCTCTGATACACTGCAGTCGTGTCACTGAAGATCGGACAGGACCACACTCGCTTCCGAAACATCGTTCGCGGAAAGATCCGTAAGAACCTGAAGAAGTACGTCTCCCAAGGCGAACTCATCGGTCGCCAGGGCAAAGACACCGTCTCCATCCCTATTCCGCAAATTGACATACCCAAGTTTCGCTTCGCCGATGAGCAGCAAGGCGGGGTAGGTCAGGGCGAAGGCGAAGAAGGAGACGGCGTCGGCCAGGGCCAGGGGAAACCCGGCGATGGAAAAGAAGCGGGCCAAGGCGCCGGCGAGCACATGTTGGAAGTCGAGGTCACCCTCGACGAGCTCGCCGACATCTTGGGCGAGGAGCTAGCGCTGCCGGCCATCGAGCCGAAGGGCAAAGCCACCGTCGTCGACCAGAAAGATCGTTACGTCGGTATTCGAAGCGTCGGACCCAACTCGCTGAGGCACTTCAAGCGCACCTTCAAGATTGCGCTGCGGCGCCAGATCGCTTTGGGGAGCTACGACAAGGAGCGGCCCATCATCATCCCAACGAAAGACGACATGCGCTTTCGTTCGTGGAAGACCGACGAAGAGCCCGTGGCCAACGCCGCCATTATCTACATGATGGATGTGTCCGGTTCGATGGGCGACGAGCAGAAAGAGATCGTCCGCATCGAGTCGTTCTGGCTCGATACCTGGCTAAAGAAACAATACAAAGGCATCGAGACGCGCTTCGTCATCCACGACGCGGTGGCTCGCGAAGTCGACCGCGACACGTTCTTCTCCACGCGCGAGAGCGGCGGCACCATGATCTCAAGCGCGTACAAAGCGTGCGCCGACATCATCGACGCGGACTACCCGCCGAGCGAGTGGAACATCTACCCCTTCCATTTCTCCGACGGCGACAACTGGTCCGTCGATGACACGCTCCTCTGCGTCGACATCCTCAAGAACAAGCTCCTGCCGGCATCGAATGTCTTCTGTTATGGCCAGGTCGAGAGCCCCTACGGCAGCGGTCAGTTCATCAAAGACCTCAAAGAACACTTCGGCGACGACGAGCGTGTCATCACCAGCGAGATCGCCGACCGCGAAGCGATCCTCGGCTCCATCGGTGACTTCCTGTCCAAGGGTAAATAGATGAGCGCGTTCAAGTTCCAGCGCAGGCTGCCCACGTATCTCCTCGAAGAGCAGAAGCGCGTCGAAGGCTTCGCGCGAGAAGCCGGTCTCGACTTCTATCCGACGATGTTCGAGATGCTGGCTTACGACCAGATGAACGAGATCGCTGCCTACGGCGGTTTCCCCACGCGCTACCCGCATTGGCGCTTTGGCATGGAGTACGAGCAGCTCAGCAAGAGCGCGGAGTATGGCCTCTCGAAGATCTACGAGATGGTCATCAACAACAATCCGTCCATCGCCTACCTCCTCGAAGGCAACAGCCTCGTCGATCAGAAGCTCGTAATGGCCCACGTGTACGGGCACGTCGATTTCTTCAAGAACAACTTCGCCTTCTCCGCGACGGATCAAGGCAAAAACCGGCGCACCGGCGCGGCGGTCCGCAAGTGGGTCGACACCATGGCCAACCATGGGTCCATCGTTCGCAAGTGGAGCGGACGCATCGGCGTGGAGAACGTCGAGTCTTTCCTCGACGCGTGCCTGAGCCTTGAGAACCTCATCGATCCGCAGAAGCCCTTCGAGCCACCACCGGCGAACACCGCGCAGTCGTCCACGGACGAGCCAAGCGAGGACAACGACGAGCTGCACCTCCTTCGGGTGGAACGCGACTACATGGAGTCCTTCATCAACCCCGATGAGTTCGTCCAAGCGGAGCGAGCGCGTATGGAGCGGGAGAAGGCCGCCGCGAAGACCTTCCCGGGTTCGCCAGACCGCGACGTCCTCGGGTTTCTGATTCGCCACGCGCCCCTCGATCGCTGGGAACGCGACGTGCTCACGGTGATTCGTCGCGAGGCCTACTATTTTTTGCCGCAGATGCAGACGAAGATCATGAACGAGGGGTGGGCGAGCTACTGGCACTCTCGTTTGATGACGGAGAAGATCTGCGACGCCTCGGAGATCATCGACTACGCCGAGCGTAACGCCGGCGTCATGGCGACCTCCGGCGGACGGCTCAACCCCTACAAGCTCGGCGTCGAGCTCTATCGGAACGTCGAAGAGCGATGGAACCGCGGACAGTTCGGCAAAGAGTGGGACGAGTGCGACGACTACGACGCACGACGCCACTGGGACAGGCGCACGGGTCTTGGCCGCGAGAAGATCTTCGAAGTCCGCAAGCTCTACACCGACGTCACCTTCGTCGCCGAATACCTCACGCCGGACTTCGTGGCCCAGCAGAAGATGTACGCGTTTGGTTTCAACGACCGAAACGGCCGCTACGAGATCGAGACCCGGCAGTTTGAACAGGTCAAAAAGCGACTCATCTCGCAGCTCACGAACGCCGGTAACCCCGTGATTCGTGTCCTCGACGCCAACCACGGCAACCGCGGCGAGCTGCTCATGGGCCACGACCACCAAGGCGTGGACCTGCGCCTCGACTGGGCCCAGGAAGTCATGAACTCCGTGTCTCGGGTTTGGAAACGACCCGTGGAGATCCACACCGTCGTCGACAAGAAGCCCACGACGCTTCGCTTCGACAAGGGCGAATACACGCAGAAGCCGCGCTAGCTCGGCGGATCCTGTGCGTCTTTCCGCAGCTCGGAGAAATCGATGGCGTCATCAAGGTTGCCAAGGTCGACGGTGCCGCCGCCCTGATCCGGCGTCCAGCCTCGCGCCAGAGCAATGAGGATGGTCTGTCGGGTCACATAGGGCGGGACCGTGTCAAACCCGCGACGCATAGAATGGCCGACGGCGTGGTAGGCGTCCTCAATGATGGAAAACGTGTAGTCCGCACAGACTTTTTGGCGCGCGTCGTCGGCCCGCTCGATGATCATGTGGCAGAAGTCCTCACCATCGTCCTTCCAGCCATGCGCCATGTACCGATAGGTCGTTCCATGAACATGAATGGTGCGCGTGCCCTTCTTCGGAAGTGCCATGGAGACAATCTTAGCCGAAGAGGCCCCACTCGGAGAAGTTGCGCTCTGTGCGGCGAATGCGCACCCTGAATGCATGTTTCGGACGTTAGTGCTCATCGCGGGGGTTGTTCTGGTCGCGCCTTTCGACGCGATGGCCGACGAAGTCGAAGGACCACGCTGCGTCGAGGTTCGTAAGTCCGCCCCTTACCGCGGTTTCGGTCACCACCACATCGTCACCGTTCGCAACACCTGTGACGACGATGTCCGCTGCCGAATCTCCACGAATGTCACGCCGCAGACCCACAGCATCACGGTGGCCGCAGGCGAAGAAGACAGCGTGATCACGCGAACAGGCTCGCCGGCGTCGGTTTTCGAAGCCCTCGTGGACTGCGAAACGCAATAGGCGGACTGCGAAACGTCATAGGGAGCACGAATTCTCGCGAGTCCTGGGCGGCCGCTGCTAAGGTCGCTCTCCAATGAAGCGCGACATCTACGCCGATCTCTTGAGTGACACGCGCGGAATGCGCCGTGACCAGGCGAAGGCGCGTGACCGCTGGTATGCAGAGCTTGAGCTCGACCAAAAAGAGGCGCGTCTTTTCGAGCTTGAGATGCTCCTCAAGAGCTTCGCCTGCTTTACAAACCCGAGAAATCACACGGGTGTTCCAGGCTCCATCGCCATCGCCGCGCACGACTATCGGCACGAGTTGCGTGTGATCAGCGCCGGCGTCGAGCGAGCCAGTCACTGCATGCGTGACCTGCTGGGTGAACGCGACCGAGCGTTTGTCTTTAGCCGCTACTTAGAGACGGTGATGCCCGAAGACGGCGCCCGGCATGAGCTGCTGCAACACCAGCTCACGCAGTTCACCCCCGAGGAGTCACTCTTTGTGCTGCGAAATGCCTTCGCCGCGTTTGGTGAGCTCGCCTCGGGCCTTCGTGATCTCGGACGCATTCCTCATCGCGTTCACACCTCGCTGACCAACACCATCACGCGAGAGATCGCGCGCAGTGACTACTTCAACCCCTTGGTCACGCTCGAGTTTCGCCCCGAATTCGATCGAATTCGCAGCGCGCCAATCCTGACAGCGCTCCACTCGGCGACGGCCCACGCACATCGCGTCCTCGCGCTGACTTTCCTGGCGCTCTTTCGCCTGATTCGTTACCTCAACCTCGTAGACACCTACGCCAAGGACCCACGAACAGAGCGACTGGCTCTTTTGATCCTCGCGGTCTTCCGAAGCGACGCCCGCGCACTCTGCTACCAGCTTGAAGAACGAACCGGCGGCGCGCTGGCAAAGAGCTTCGAGGAACGCATCTACTCCGTCTCCGCCGTGAGTATTCATCGCGAGCACGAGACACTTCACAAAGAGATGGAGACGCTCGACTCACTTCGCGGAACCCTCGAAGCCGTGGGCCAGAGCATTCGCCTCGAAGGCGCGCTCGTCCTCACCAACGAGCTGCCGACCCCCGAAGAAGCGCCGCGCGACGGTACTCTGGGCCCCCGCCTGGTCATCGCAAGCGCCTCACTTCGGGCGATTCTCCACCATGGAATCGTGAGCGTGGCGAACGAACTTGACGACTCTTTGGAGCTTGGAGACCTCGGCTCCCAAGAGAAGCTCGCCCTCGAATCAAGCCTCCGACTTCGCCGCGACGTGTGGGGCTTCCGCCAGGTGCTCCGCGCGTTCCTCGCGAAAGCCGACGGCGCCGCCGTGGTCACAGACCAATGGAATAGCTACGCGAACTTCTCCTACGTGCGTGAGTTCCTCGAACACTTTCGCGCCATCGGTTACCAGCTCGCGCGACGAAGCGACTACCCCGCCTTCGACCGCTTCCTCGACAGCGTCGGACGACTTCGTGAGGTCGACCTCCTCGACCCAGAGCGCATGGACGAAGTCATCGAAGAGTGCCGCCGCTTCATGAAGTACCTCGGCGAGCTTTTCCGGCGCATCAACCGCCGAGCCGACCTCGCTCCGCATCCATTCGACCGCTTGCAGGCAGCGGAGCACCTCCGGCTCTACCTCGGCGCCGCCTGAGCTGTTCCGCCAGGCCTGTTCGGGCCGCTCTAGCGGACCGGCGTGGATTCCTGTGGGAACTGGAAGACAAGTTCGCCATCGCGGACCATGCCCAGCTCATCGCGGGCGACGGACTCAATGGCGTTCGGATCGTTACGAAGGCGCTCTACCTGGCGCATCAGCGCGCCGGCGCGGCGGTCCAGTTCGACATTCCGCTCTTTGACCTGCTCAAGCTCCGTACGCAGCTGGCGGTAGCGCGGCAGACCTTGCTCATCGAGGATCTGCAAGGGCACGACGACGACCGCCATGACGAGGAGCGCAAAGGGGAGCACCCACGCTGAAGAACCCTGCATGGGTGGACCGTCGCAAAAGTACTCCTTCGCCGCCAATTATCGGCCAGATTTGCAGTTCTGCCCTCGCCAAAAGGCGCCCAAGGGCGGTCTTGCCAAGGCCGTGCTACTTTCCGCCCTTGTGAGTGAGCTGAGCCACCGAGGACGTCGCATCCTCTACGTTGCGATCACCGAGTATATCCAGAGCGGTGAGCCCGTCGGCTCGCGGACGCTGGCCAAACGTGACGGCATCGACCTCTCGCCCGCCACGATTCGCAACGAGCTCGCCGACCTCGAAGAAGCAGGCTTTCTCCACCAGCCCCACACGTCCTCCGGCCGCGTGCCGACGACAAGGGGTTTCCGGGTATTCGTGGACGCCCTGGTGCAGATGCGCGAGGTCTCCGCGAGCGACCGGGCCGTGGTGATGCAACGCCTCGACAAGATGCAGCCCGGCAGCGACGTGCTCAGTGAGGCGGGCGAACTCCTCAGCGCACTCACCGGCGCCGCCGCCGTCGTCACCGGGCCCAAGCCGGAAGAAGAGCGGCTCGCTCAGCTACGTTTCATGCCGCTTCGCGAAGGCCAGCTCCTGGCCATCCTGGTGACCAAAGGCGGCGCGGTTCAGAATCGCGTTGTGGCCATCCCGGACGGGTTTGACCCAGAGGGCGTTGAGCGGATTCATAACCTCTTGGACGAGCTCCTCCAGGAGGCGCCGCTGAGCCTTGTCGCGGTGCGCGATGAGCTCGCCAGTGAGATCGGCGCCGCCGAGGGAGCCGTCAAGAGCCTCCGAGAGAAGGCCCGAGCCATCATCGACGCCGCCGTCGACAACGACCAGCAGCCCACCTCGCTCGTCATCGAAGGCCAAGATCGCCTCTTCGACCGCCCTGAATTCCTCGATGCGGACAAGATTCGCCGCTACCTGCGGGCATTTGACGACAAAGGCCGGCTCGTCGATCTCCTCGAAGAGACCCTTGCCGCGGGAGGCGTCCGCGTGCTTATCGGCTCCGAAGCTGGTCTCGGCGACGTGGAAGACGTCAGCATCATCTCCAGCAGTTTCCGGAAGAGCGGCTCCCTTGGGGTCATCGGGCCCACCCGAATGGACTATGGCAAAGTAGTGCCACTCGTAGAATTTACCGCAAAAGCGGTAGGTCAGGTCCTTGCGAACGCGGACGAAGACTGAACGAAAAGTGAACGCCGTTTTCCTCACAGGTTCTGTGACTCATGCGCCCAAATCGAGTTATCGTCCCCTCTGATTTCCAGGAGTGACAGGCACGTGACGACATCGACCGAAGAGACTGAAAATACGATCCCCCAGCCCGCGGCGGATGGCGAGCCTTTAGAGCAAGTTGAAGTAGCCCCTGAGGTGGAAGAAAAGCCGAAGGGACCCGACGCGCAGGCGCAGATCACACGTCTGAAAGAGCAGCTTCTGCGAACCGCAGCGGACTTTGACAACTTTCGGAAGCGAGCGCGCAGAGACGTCGAGGAAGCATCCCGACGTTCCAAAGAGCAGGCGGTCTCCGAGCTGCTCCCCTTGGTCGACAACCTCGAACGAGCGGTGGAATCCGCTGGGGGTGCAACGGATGTCGAAGCCGTCACGAGCGGTATCAAGATGGTGCTGCGCTCGTTCTCCGACATCGCCGGCAGGCTCGGCCTGGAGCGCGTAGACGCAGTGGGCCAAGTCTTCGACCCCAACCTGCACGACGCCGTGCAGCAGGTGGAAACCGATGAGCACCCGCCCGGAACCATCGTCACCGAGATCACGCCCGGCTACCGGCTTGGTGACAAGCTTCTTCGTGCGGCGCTCGTCGTCGTATCTCGCCCCCCATCTGGAAACTAAGGGGAGCTGAACGTTGGGAAAAGTCATCGGAATTGACTTGGGGACCACCAACTCATGCGTCGCGTTTGTCGACAACGGTGAGCCGGTGGTCATTCCCAACGCCGAAGGTTCACGAACGACTCCGTCCGTTGTCACCGTCACCAAAGACGGAGACCGCCGCGTCGGCAGCGTCGCTAAGCGACAGGCCGTCACGAACGCCACGGACACCATTTTCGCCGTAAAGCGGCTGATGGGCTTGGAGTTCGACAGCGACGACGCCCGTCGCCAAGCATCCCTCGTTCCCTACAAGGTGATTCAAAACACCAACGGGGACGCCTGGGTGCAGGCAGGTGGGAAGGATTACTCCCCGCCTGAGATCTCGGCGATGATCCTCCAGAGCATGCGTGACATCGCCGAGGCTTATATCGGCGAGTCCGTCACCGAAGCTGTGGTTACGGTTCCTGCGTACTTCAACGAAGCGCAGCGAGCCGCCACAACGGCCGCCGGTAAAATCGCCGGACTCGATGTGAAGCGCATCATCAACGAGCCCACCGCCGCTGCCCTCGCCTACGGCTTCGAGGAAAAAGACGGCAAGCGCATCGCGGTCTACGACCTCGGTGGCGGCACCTTCGATATCTCGATCTTGGAGATCGCCGGCGGCGTCTTCAAAGTTCGCTCCACCTCCGGGGATACACACCTCGGTGGCGAAGACATCGACATGCTCCTCGTCGAAGAGCTGGCCCGCCGCTTCAAAGAGAGCAGCGGCATCGACCTTCGTGAAGACCGTGTCGCTCTGCAGCGCCTCAAGGAACAAGCTGAGAAGGCGAAGCACGAGCTGAGCACATCGCTTGAGACCGACGTGAACCTGCCCTTCATCGCGGCGGACGCCACCGGGCCCAAGCATCTTGAGACACGCATCAAACGTAGCGAGCTTGAGATCTTGGTGAGTGCGCTCATCGATCGAAGCCTAGAGCCTTGCAAGCAAGCCCTCGCAGACTCTGGTCTCACAGCCGCAGATATCGACGAAGTGCTCCTCGTCGGTGGTCAGACCCGCATGCCGATGGTGCGCAAGAAGGTCGCAGACTTTTTTGGTCGTGAACCCTACAAGGGCGTGAACCCCGACGAGGTTGTCGCGATGGGCGCGGCTCTCCAAGGTGCAGCGATGACCGGCGAGGTCGCCGAGGTTCTGCTCCTCGATGTCACGCCTCTGAGCTTGGGCGTAGAAACTGGCGGCGGCGTGTTCACCGCGATCATTCCCCGCAACACCACGATTCCGACGCGCGCCAAAGAGATCTTCACGACGAGCGTCGACAACCAGCCCTTCGTGCCTATTCACGTCCTCCAGGGCGAGCGCGATATGGCGGCGGACAACACGACGCTCGCGAAGTTTGAGCTCGCGCCGATCTTGCCCGCGCCGCGCGAGGTTCCGGAGATCGAGGTGTCCTTCGACATCGACGCCAACGGTATGGTGGAGGTGACGGCGCGGGATCTTCGCTCCGGCAAGGTACAGAGCATTCGAGTTGTCGCCTCTTCGGGTCTCACCGCCGAAGAGCTGGACCGAATCATCGCAGAATCGGACCAGCACAAAGAGAGCGACCTCAAACGCAAGGAGCTCGCCGAGCTTCGAAACAGCGCGCAAGGCCTGCTCTACACGAGCGAGCAGGCGGCGGCGGAGTGCGCCGACTTGGTCGACGCCGAGATCATCGAGCAGGTCCAGACAGATGCGAAGGACCTGCGCGACCTCATCGAAGGTGATGGCGACGCCATCGCGATTCGCGACGCCCTTCAGACGCTTGAGCTGAGCGCCTACCGCATCGCTGAGTCTATGTACTCAGAAGACCCGCCAGCTGCGGACCCCGCTCCCGAAGAGGGTTAGTAGAGTACTACTCTGCGGCGCGATTTAGCGCTGAATCTCGAGGGCGCGCATCTTCTTGTAGAGGTGGCTGCGCTCGAGGCCGAGGTCCTTCGCCGTGTTCGTCGCGTGACCCTTGTGATGCTCCAGCGCCCGGATGATGAGTTCGCGCTCCACCGTCTCGAGCATCTCCCGAAGGGGCGTGCCTGGCCGGTAGTGCGTCCCGCCACCACCTCCGCTGCCCATGGGCAGCAGGCCTCGGACTTCGGACTCGATGACTTCGTCCCCAGGCGTCAGAATGACGATGCGTTCGACGAGGTTTCGGAGCTCTCGGACATTGCCAGGGTAGTCGTAGCCGCTGAGAAGGTTCATGGCGCCGGTCGTCAGTGACTTTCCGCGGCGGTCGTTGTTGATGCACGCCTGGCGAAGAAAGTGTGCGACGAGGAGTGGAATATCCGAGGTGCGCTCGCGCAGCGCCGGCACGCGGATCGGCAACACGTTGAGCCGGTCGTAGAGATCAGCGCGGAAACGTCCTTCTTCGATCTCTTTGTGCAGGTCCTTGTTCGTCGCCGCCACGACACGAACGTCGACGTTGATCAGCTCGGAGCCACCAACGCGTTCAAGTTCGCCTTCCTGGAGGACACGAAGCAGCTTCGCCTGCATATTCGTGGGCATATCGCCGACCTCGTCGAGGAAGAGTGTGCCTGCGTCGGCGCGTTCGAACTTGCCTCGGCGCTGTTTCGTCGCGCCGGTGAACGCGCCAGCCTCGTGACCAAAGAGCTCGCTCTCGATGAGTTCCGCAGGAACCGCCGCGCAGTTGAGCTTCTCGTAGCTCTTCTTGGCGCGCTTGCTGCCGAGGTGAATCGCCCTGGCGACGAGCTCCTTGCCCGTGCCACGCTCGCCGATGACGAGGACATTGGCGTTGGCGTCACTGGCGAGATGAATGCGCTGCCGGAGTTCCTGAATGGCGCTGCTCTCACCGAGGATCTCGTGGGTGGCGCCGGCTCGCTCGCGAAGTGAGCGGTTCTCTTCCGCGAGCTGCGCGAAGCCGAGGCCATTGCGAAGCGCGAGGAGCAAGCGCTCGGTGCTGATGGGCTTCTCAAGAAACGTGAACGCCCCGAGCTGCGTCGCCTCCACCGCCGTCTCAATGGTCCCGTGGCCACTCATCATGATGACCGGGACGTCGTTCTTCTGCTCGCGAAGCGAGCGAAGAATGCTCAGGCCGTCCCCATCCGGAAGCTGAACGTCGAGGAGCAAGAGGTCATACGCCTTCTGGGCGACCTTCTCGTGGGCAATAGCGGCGTTCCCCGCCACGTCGACGTCGTAGTCTTCGACGCGCAACGCGCGGGAGAGCGTCGAGAGGATGTTCTTTTCGTCATCGACGATGAGCACGCTTGCGAGGGCCATGCGCCGGAGCCTAGCGCGAGTCTTGGCTTGGGCGCTAGATGCGCGCGCCGTGGCCGCCGACGAAGAACACAGCGCCGACGAGAACAGCCGCCGCGGGCACGTAGATGCCAACGGTGCTCAGATCGCGTAGTAGCGCGTTGTCGGGTCCTGCGGCAGCGTTGACCAGACCATCGATGGCGTTGTCCGACGAAAAGACAAGCTCACGGTCGCGAAAGCAGCCCTCCATCGTGATGTCGCCATTGAGCGTGAAGCGCTCGTCCGTATCGATGTCTCGGAACGCGCAGTCCATGCGGATCGTGCCGGCGCCGCCTTCGTCGTAAGAGATGAGGTCGAAGGAGCATGGCCGGTCCTGAAAACCCTCGAGCCTTCGGCCCTGATAAGAGATGGCGCCGATGAGCCTGGGGGTGTTCTCTACGATGTCGTCCGCGTCGACGGAATCCCCGATCATCTGAACGCTCAGCTCCAGGTCGAGATTGGGACCGGCCAGAAGAACCAGCAGCGGCAAGTCCTCGCGGAGCAGGCTTGGCGTTGCGCACATGATCTGGTTCTGCTCAAGCGCGCCGTTCGCAAGCTCGAGGTCGACGATCTGAACAGCATCCCCGCCGTCCGCTTCGACTTGAAGCGCCCCGGTCACATATGCGTCGTCGACGCTGCGGTAGAGGTCGACGCTGCACCCGCCAAGGAAGCAAACGCAGAGAGAGAAGCGGAGAAAATGGTTGGAGTTCGTCATGGTGGTGCAGACCAGTGCAGAGGTTGTGCCAGGGCGATAACCCGGGGCTTTGCGGCCGTCGCGGACTTGTGTTCACGCATCCAGGGTGAATAGGAGGCACACTTCACAACACGCGCCATCTGTATATGGACGTATCCCGCCATATCCACTCGAGTGTTGAGAGTCTACGTTTTGGCGTAGTTTTTACCAGATTCGGTGTTGGCACATCTCCTGCGATGTACTGGAGCACATACCGGGGTAGCTCAGTGGTTAGAGCGCGTAAACATCCCGCCTCGTTGTTCTCCGCTCCGGCGGCAGTGAGTGGGCGGGTTACTTCATTTTGGATGACGAGGTCGCTGGTTCGAACCCAGTCTCCGGTACCAAGCCAACAGTCGAAAACGACGCGTACGAAAGGACGCAGCCATGTCTCGTTTCCACTCCACCCGCGCTCGCTCCAAGGCGACGCACAAGAACTTCATGGGCGGCGCATCCCACTGGATCCTCGACCCTATTACGCGCCTTCGCGTCGCGGCATCGAGCTGCTTCTTTGGCGAGCCTCAATACTACCGCCGTGACGAGAAGGACACTCGCCCTTCGCGTTACGCGATGCCTATTCGCCAGTCGGACGTTCGCCGACTTCGCAAGTTGCTCGGGGCTCTGGAGCCAACGGCGTGGAGCGGTGTGACTCCTTCGGAGCGCATGGAAATGGCCATCGACGCAGCCCTCGACTTCGACGTGGAGCGCACGCTGCGGGAGGCCGTTCGACTTCGCACCGAAGCGTACATTCGCACGACACCTCAGGTGATTCTCGTTCGCGCGGCAAACCACCCGAAGGCAAAAGGAACGGGTCTGGTTCGCAAGTATGCGCGGCAGATCATCGCTCGCGCCGACGAGCCAAGCGTGGGCCTCGCCTACCAGCTCTGGCGTTACGGAAAGCCTATCCCGAACTCGCTGAAGAAGGCGTGGCGGGACGCGCTGCAGGGCGCGAAAGTCTACCACTTGGCGAAGTACCGAATGGACTCGCGCGACGTAAAGACCGTGGACGTCGTCAACTTGGTCCACGCGAAGAGCGACGCAGTCAACTCGCTGACGCAGGGTGAGCTCAAGCAGGACGGATCTACGTGGGAGAGCATCCTGAGCGGGCCTGGCGCAAAGACGAACTCTTGGCGACGCGCGCTACCGGTGATGGGTCATATGGCCTTGCTCCGAAACCTGCGGAACTTGATGACGGCCGGAATCGCGACGGACAAGCTCATCGCGCAGCTCCTGGACGGCGCGAAAACCGGAAAGCAGCTCCCTTTTCGCTACTACAGCGCCTACCGCGCGATCAAAGCGACGGGTCAAGCGCCAGGCGTGCTTCTCGACGCGGTCGAAGAGTGCCTGATGCTGAGCCTGAAGAACCTGCCTACGTTCCGTGGCCGTGTGATGTCGCTCTGTGACAACTCCGGCAGCGCGCGGGGAACAGCGACGTCCTCGATGGGAACGATGCAGATCTCGACCATCGCGAACCTCCAAGCTGTGCTCACGGGCATGGTCAGCGAAGACGGCCACGTTGGCGTGTTCGGCGACAAGCTCGATACCTTTGCGATTCGTCCGAAGGCGAGCCTCTTCGATCAACTCGACGCGACAGAACAACGCGGAACACGCGTTGGCGCAGGCACCGAGAACGGCGTCTGGCTCTTCTGGAACCAGGCGATTCGAGCGCGACAGCGCTGGGACCACGTGTTCGTGTACTCGGACATGCAGGCCGGCCACGGCGGGCTCTTCGGCAAAAGCCCAAGTGAATACAAGGACTTCACCTGGGGCACGCGGCACATCGATGTCTCGAAGCTCGTGGCAGAGTACCGCCGCAAGGTGAACCCAAAGGTCCACGTGCACCTCGTGCAGGTGGCGGGCTACCAAGACACGATTATGCCGGAACACTACGATCGCACGACCATCCTTGGCGGTTGGGGCGATGGCCTACTCCGCTTTGCGGCGGAGTTGGCGCACCTCCGAGACGGCAACCACGCCGTCAGCCTCGCTCAGTAGAGCGAAACTACCCAGGCCGCTTTCGTTTCTAGAGAGAACGGGAGCGGTCTTTTCTATGTTGGGGCGACCTCTTCGTTCGCGTCCACGCGTCGGAGCAGGCCCGGAACATGCGCGCCCAGCGTCAACGTCCGCGCCACGTAGTGAACGTAGAACGCCGCCCAGAGACCGTGGTTTTCGTAGGGCAGGAGCAGCCACCAAGCGGCGAAGAAAAGTCCCGTGCTCAGGAGCATGCTGTTCCGCATCGCCGGGCCTTGAGTCGCGCCGATGAACACTCCGTCGAGCTGAAAGGCGAGGACGCCGGCGAGGGGGGCCAGCGCCGCCCACAGCATGTAGTCTCGGGCGACCTGGCGCGTCTGCACGTCGACGGTCAGCGCGTCGATGATGTGCGCGCCGAAGAGCAAGAGGACAAGAGTCGCGACGCCGGCAAAGAGCGCGGCCCAGAACGTCGTGCGGAGAGCAGCGGCGCGGAACGTCTTGCCATCACGCGCTCCGAAGGCACGACCCACCAGCGCCTCGGCTGCGTAAGCGAGGCCATCCAGGAAATACGCGGAGGTGTCGATGAAGTGCATGAGCACGGCGTTAGCCGCGAGGACTTCGTTGCTGATAGAGGCCCCCTGTGCGCTGAAGAATACGAACACGACGACCAGCGCCATGGAGCGGACCATGATGTCGAAGTTGACGGCGAGGGTGCGCTTTAGACGGGCGCGGTCCATGAGCCGCGCCCAGGTTGGGATCCCTTGGATGTGGCGACTCGCGACGACGAGGCCGACGACGGCGGCAAACCACTCTGCGGCGACGGTGCCGTATGCGACGCCCTCCACGCCCCATTCGAAGCCCAGCACGAAGAGCGCGTCGAGGGCCATATTCGTCAGGTT
>JBGCFM010000069.1:0-89929 GCA_045106895.1 Polyangiales bacterium
GGCAGAAGGCTCTCGCCGACCTTCGGGCGAGGGTGTTTTGCCGCTTCGAGGAGCAAGACTCGGGCGCCGCCTCGGGCAGCGACGGCGGCGGCGGCGCTCCCGGCGGGTCCGCCACCGACAACGATGAGGTCGAAGTGCTCGCGCTCGAAGGTCACACCCACACCATAGCGCCGCCTGCGTTATGTTTCGACCGTGCTCAGCCCAAGGCAACGAGAAGCCATGCGAAATGCGATGGCGCGCTACGAAGCGGACGCCGACGCATCGTGCGGGCGACCCTTGGAGTTTCTCCTCCGTGCGTTGGCGCGCCTCGAGCAAGGTCGTTTCGACGCCGCCCAAGACGATGCGCGTCGAGGCCGCGGGGCGACGCGCGACCGCGTTGCCGGGCACCTGCTTTTTGCCGCAGGCGCGTACGGAGAAGGCCTGGATGTCCTCGCGGAGAGTGGCGCGTCGCAGCAGCTGAGATCGCGGCTCGCGCAAGAGCTTGGCTGGACCCTCGACGCCCTCGGCATTCTTGAGTCCGCAGAGGCGCCCTCGCTGAAGCGAGCGGCAGCCGAGCTCTACGCGCGTGCGGGGCACTCAAGGGGAGCTCTGAAGATCGCCGACGCTGCTCTCGCCGATTTGCCTGGCGACGCAGACCTGGTGCTTCTCTTCGCGTCGGTAGCTCCGCCGGAGAAATACGGGCAGGCCTGCTCGATGCTTCGACAGCTGCCCGCTCAGGCGAACGAGGCGGGGTTGCGCTGCGCGCGGGCGCTGCGAGCGCTCGGCGAGGACGCGTCGGTTTGGTTTGAAGCATGCGCCGAGTCCGAGGAACTGGACGTCGCAGACCAGGCCCGCGCGGACCTGGCGCGCATCGCCTTCGAAGCAGGAGAGGACACGAATGCGCGGGCCTGGTGCGCAAAGGTGCGCGACTTCGAAGGGAAGGGCCATCGAGCACAGGTGGTGCTTGGCGCGCTCGCGCTGGAAGAGGGGGACGAAGACGCCGCTGAGCGCATCTTCACGCGTGCAGCGAAGAACCAGGTGAGTCCTTTTCTTCTGTCGTGGTGGGCCGAGCTCTACCTGCGTCAGATGCGTTTCGAAGATGCCCGAGGCGTGCTTCATCGTTCACGTTTGGAGGGCGCGGACTCCATGGCCGGCGCCCTCGCGCTTCAGCGCTTGCTCCTTGCTGTGCTGAGCGTTGAGCGCGGGGAGACGCTGGGCGCGCACCGCTTCCGCGAGGTGGAAGCGATTCTTCGGCACTACCTGGACGACGACCGGGTGAGTGAGGTCATCGCCGACCCACGCGCCGATGCCGTCGCGGCGCTCACCCGCGCGGCTCTCGACAAAATGGGCCGCCGCCGGAGCATGCCGCCGGAGCTTGCCTTTCGTGGGGCACGAAGTGGTCTGCGCCGAGCCATCGAACGTATCGTTGTTCTCGGAGACGACGCCGTCGCGGCCTTCGATGAAGACGCCCGTGACCAGAATTGGTCGGGAGCTTTGATGCGTGCCCATCGCGGCGAGCTTCTGATGTGGCTGGGCCGTCACGAGGACGCCAAAGCGGAGCTTGAAGCGGCCATCGACGATGACCCCCGGACACGCTGGGCGTACATCGGACTCTCCGCCCTCGCTCTCCAAGAGGGAAACGGCGCGGAGGCGCTCGACCTCAACGCCGAAGGCATCCGAGCCATGGAGGGCACCGTTGGCGGCAGCGTTCATGTTCACCGTGGTGAGGCGCTGCGGCTCTTGGGGCGTGACGCCGAAGCCAAGGATGCGCTCCTCCGCGCTCTCCAGCTCCACCCCGCGCGTATCAGCGCGAGCCTGAATCTCGCTCTTCTCGCCGGCGCCACCGGCGACGAGGAGCTCGCGGCGTCGATGACCGAGCGTGTTGTTGCCCAAGCGCCGGGACTCTGGAGCGATGCGCGCCGGCAAGTTATCGAGAGCCCAAACCAGCGGCCCGTCACAACGGCTCTCATTCTCCAGGAGGCGCTCTCCATGCTTGGCGCCAACCGCTCCTCGACATGTATGAGCTACGTTGCCTCCACGCCCACGGGGCCGCGCCTGCGCTTCGTTCCACGCCTGCGCATGGACGCACCCACACAAGCGAGCATCGCCGAGGGCGAGCGCGGGCGACTACGAGCGGTGCTAGGTCTGGAAGCGCCGGCGGCGGCGTCGCTCGTCGATTCAGGCCTCCACTCTCCGCAGCTTTCGACTCTCGAACTCGAAGAGCACTTTGTCGAACACGGTTTCTGCGTCTTACGCGGCGCATTCTCGAGTGAGCTGGCGTCCGAGTGGGTTCGTTCTGCATCGGCACGCATTCGCGCTCAGCCTGATGTATTCGTCAAAGGCTACGACGCCGCGTCGCCGCCGCTCTGGGAGTTCGATTCGCGCGATCGGAGTACATGGACCTGGGAGCGAATCGAGCTGATGGCTCAGCGCCGAGCGTCTTTCGAATCGTTCTCGCCGAAGCTCTGGACGCTCCTTCGGCGCATCGCGGGGACGTCCCTTGAGACCAAAGACATCAGCGACTACCTCGTGCTGAACCTGCATGAGGACCACGGCGCCGTGTCGCGGGCCTCGGACGCGCATGGTTGGCACGTCGACGACCCAAGCGCCGCCATGTCCCTCACCTCGCTGCGCAATGGTCTGGTCCTCGTGATGCTCTTCAGCGACTGCGCCAAGGGCGAAGGAGGCACGCTGCTCTTGGACGGGAGCGCGGATGTGGTCGCTCGTCACCTTGATGCGCACCCTGAAGGAGTCGATCTTAGCGACGCCGAACGCGTTCGTTCCCTCGTTCATGGACACGAGAGCTTCACGCAGGTGCACGGCAAGGCCGGCGACGTCTATGTCTGCTCTTCGCTCTTGCTTCACACCTCCGCGCCAAACCCGTCCGGTCGCATTCGCTGGATGGCCAATCCTATGCTCCACCTCGCGGAGCCGCCGCGCCTCTCCAGTGATCAAAGCACGCCCCTTGAGCGCTCGCTCCGCCGGGCCCTCAAACGATGAGTATCTTCGGACTGCCCAGCCCCATCGTTCTTGGGCTCGCCGCTGACCTGCTCCTCCAGATTTTGCTTCTGGGGCTCCTCGCGCTTCCCCTCGGCCTTCGCCGGCTTCGGCGCTCCGCGGACAGACGTTTCCCGCTTCGTGTGACGCGCTACTCCGCCCTCGCGCTTTTCGTGTGCTTCGTCGGAGCGCTGCGTCTTGTTGGTGAGGTCGCCCCTGCGGACGTCGCCGCGGAGGCGTCTCCTTGCGTGCCCCTTGAAGATGCCCAGTCCCTTGGGCTGCAGGCGGGCTCCGTCGTCGTCGATCCGCGGCCGCCGAGCGCCTACGCGGCCTATCATCTGGACGGTAGCTGTCGCCGGCGAATCGACGAGCTCGGCGAGGTCGCGCGCGCACACCCCGGCGCGACTCTCTACGTCGCCGACGATACCGAGTTTCCGCAGCACGCCCTGCAGCGCTGGAACGCCGAAGGCATCGATGCGCGGGCCCTGCCCGGCGGGCTACAAGCGTTCTACAAGCCAAACGGAAGTGCCTTCGGTTGGTCGCCGCCGCCCCGCTCGATTGTGGATGCAAGCGGAGAGCCGGTGGCGCTTCAGCTTGGACCTCTCTGGTTCATGGGCGAGCAACTCGGGACGCGCCCTTTGCGTCAACGACCGGAAGCCGCAGCGGGCACCCGCGAGACCGAGGTTGCCCTCGTCGACCTGCGTGACCATGGCGGAGACGTTCCCGCCTACGACGCCTACCCGGACCGACTCAGTGGGCCCTCTCTCCTCCTTTGCGACGACCCGCCCAGCTGCCTCGCCGCGGACGCGTTGGGGGTGAGCTCTCCGCACGCTCTGGGGAAGATTCGCACGCTCCGTGATGTGGAGACTCTGCGTGGCTTCCCGGTCTTGCCGATCGGGGCGTTTTGGGGCGTGTTGCTTGTTGTGTTCGTAGTCTCCTTCGCCGCGGCGATGCGAGTCCCTCGCCACGCTTCTTGGTTCACGCCGCTTCTCTCCATCGCGTCGGCGCTGCTGGCGCCGCGTTATTTGGCCGGCGGTAGTTTTGTCTACGCCGTCGATGCGCCGTGGCTCTCGCCGCTCTTCGTGCTCCTTCTCCTCGCGTGGCTCGCCCGTCACGAAGCGGCGGCGGGTAAAAGCGGCGCCGCCTTGCGCATCAGCGTCGCGCTCTCCGTCGTGTTCCTCGCCCTCGTCGAGCTCTTCGGCCAGGGGTCAGGGGGACTGCACAGCGCCACCGCCCTGGCCTTCTTCGCTTCCTTCGGAGCCCTTCTGGTCGCCGACGCTCGGCATGCTCGCGCGCTCATTCGACCCCTGCGATTCGCTGATGAGAAAGCCGGAGGCAAAGCGGAGCGATTGGCGAAGGTCCTCGCGCGTGGCCTGCCCGTGCCGCCGGGTTTGGTGGTCTACGACGCTTACCGAGGTGAGCTTGAGGCGGACGTCGCGCGACAAATCGGAGCCGGTCCTTACGTCGTTCGGAGCAGCGCTCTCGGCGAAGACGCACGCGGAGCCGCGACGGCGGGGCGTTACGAAAGTCGACGCGATGTCTCCGGCGCGTCTCTCCTCGAGGCTGTCAAAGCGGTTCGCGCCGCGTACAAGTCGGGGGCTGTGCTCGTGCAGCTGCAGGTAGAGGGTGAGTTTGCCGGCGTCGCCGAAGACGCACCGTTGGATCTCATCCGCGTGGAGGCCGCCCCGATGAAGAGCGACGGGCTCCTCGAAGGGGAGGGCGCCGCCATGACCGGCCTGGTGAGCGCCGCGAGCGGATGGGGTGATGCGCCACTCTCCTCCGACGCGTTGGTCCAGTGCCACGACCGCGTCCGCGCTGGCGCGGCGGTGCAAAGCGAGTGGGTGGCGAGCGGCCGCCGGCTCTGGTTTGTTCAGGTGCGGGACGTTGATGCAACAGAAGCAGTGAAGCCTGCGGTGTCTTCGATCGTCCGGTCCCTCCGCGACGCTTGGGTTACGGATCCTGCGCGCGTGATTTTCGACGGCGGCGCGCTCGGCGACTACGACGGGGCGTCGGACGCCACCCTCGAACTCATGCGAAGGCTGCTCGGAGGTGGATCGTGGCGGGCTGAGGCGGAACGTCTCCTCGGCATCCGTCTTCCGCGCCCGGACCCCGCGCTGATCCGCTTGGGGGGGCGCCTTTACAGCGGCTGCGTCCCGGCACGACCGGTACGGACCGCGCTCTCGCTCCCTTGGCGTCGCCTTCGGCTCTGGTGGCTCCGCCGGCGACGCAGCGCAGCACTGGAGCGCATCCACGATGCGCTGACGCGCGCGAGCCGGCCGGGCGCGTCGCTGGATGAGGCGGCGCCGGTGGCCATCGCGCTCACGCTTCTGGCTTCGCTGACCGATGCCGAGCCGGCCCTTGCGGGTGATCCGTATTTGGAAACGCTCTCCCGCGGCGAGCCCACGAACGCGGACTACCCGGGTCGAGCCATGCCCGACCTCGCGCTGCGCTTGCCCCGCGAAGGGCGCGCGCCGATGCCTGACGTGCCGCCGCTCGGCGCTTCCTTCGAAGTCGACCTCGCGTGCCTTCGAGGAGTGGCTCGTCGCCTCCTCGCGCATCACGTGAGCGAGTACCGAACGCGTCCCGGCCTCGTCTTGGAACCTGAGCCCGTGGAGTCCCTCCCCGGGAGCCTGACCTTGGCTCAGCTCGAGCGTTACGCCCTCGACGGGCCAAGCGGTCTCGTGAAGCGCGCAGAGACCATGGGCGTGTGGATCGGGGCTCCGGCCCCCGGCGAGTACGTGGTCGGGGACACACTGACCCTGGTGGATGTACCCACGCCTCAGCGCATGGCCGAAGCCGCCGTCGGGCAGCTCATCGTGGCAAGGCGCGGCTCCCGCCTCTGCCATGGCGCCCTGGTCGCCAAAGAGCGAGGAGTACCAGCGCTCTTCGCGGTGGGCGACGTCGGTTGGCCGCCGGGGTGCCGCGTCGCTTTGCGCGATGATGGGACCTTCAGCCTCTCTTCCACAACCCCGCTCTAGTCTTGTTGAGCCCTCGGTTCAGCCAATGCGCGCGCAACGCTTCGAGAGTCCACCATTGAAGCTCTCGAGGGCGAAGCTCACGTCTCGCCTCTGCCCCGCGGCAGCCCCAAGCAACACCAGGAGAACATCAAAGTGGCCGCCATCGTCGGGGTGAGCGACGAAGGCGTTTGGTGCCGCTCGGCGCCAGTCGACCGGCGCGTCGAGATCCCAATCGCCTAGTCGCCGCGCGACCCAGTCGTCAAAGCGTCGTGCCCACCTCGGAGTTCCGCGACCCATGCCGCCAAGGTTGTGGGTTAGGTTGCCGCTCCCGACCAGCCAAACCCCCATCGAACGCAGCGGGGATAGACGCGCGCCGAGTTCAAAAAGCGCCCGGTCCGTGTACGCAAAGGGGAGCGCCAACTGCACGACGGGCGCGTCCGCTTGCGGCCGCATGTGCAAGAGGGGCTGCCAGACAGTGTGGTTCGTTCCCGTTTGCTCAAGTTGAACATCGGCATGCGCCCGAAGCTGCTCGGCTACCTGCGTACCCAGTGTTCGACTGTTCGGCGTGTCGTAAGACAGCGGCCCACTTCGCCGCCAAAAGCGCCTCGGGTAACTCATGAGCGCCTCGCCAGGGCCAAGCGCCGATAGCTGAATGCCCCGGGAGCGAACGTGTGGCGTGATGGCGACAATGCCCAAGGGGGCAGGCAGAGTTGCGCCCCATTGTCTAAGCTCGCCGCCATGAACACGCGACGTTCCAAGGTTTGGGCCGCCGTGTCCCACGTAGAGGCATGGTGCGTTTCGCTCTACGACGCGGGCGACAGCGAGCTGCGGGAGCGCGAGCGCACTCAAGCCAGCTAGAAGTGTGCGCCGCTTCAAGGCGAGACGCGCTCGTGGCAGCTAAAACAGGTCGTCGTTCCCCCGCGAGGGCCGCTCTATCGTAGGAAGGCACAACCACCTCCGACATCCATCGCGCCTCTTCGTTATCCGGCATCGCTGCGGGATCGAGGGGCGCGAGGCCATTTGGCATCGCGTAGTCGACGGCCTCGGCGTCCTCACCGTGACAAGACAAACATGTGAGTCTGGCCACTTCATCGTTTCGGTGTTGGCGAAAGCGGCGCGCCATTGCTGGCAGGACGTACAACGTCATTCGCTCGTGTCGTTGGACGAAGTCGAAGTTCACTCACTCATTCTCCGCGGACGGTTCCGTCGCGGGGCTTTGGGCAGAACCGCACGCGCTCAGAGAAAGTACGCACGTCACGAGAAGTCTTAAGCCGAGTCGATCCAATGGGTCCTCGTCCTCAGGTCGAGACGTCGCCGAAGTGCACAGCGCTCAAACGAATCGCAAAGAGGCTGCCGGACCACGCAATGTGCCCCACATCCGAGCCGGCGGCGCCGGCGGCGACCATCATTGGTAGTAAGTGCTCTTCGTGCGGGTGCGCCGCACGGGCAAACGGTGCCCGCGTCCACTCCCGCAAGGCCTGGTCTCGTACGTCCGGCTGGCTTCCAGCGGTCTCTTGAAACCAAGTGTCGAAGATGGCGGAACGCCGAGCGAGGTCTTGTGCACGGAAATCCTCCCAGCTCATGCCACTTCCGATGATGAGGATCCCTTCGTCTCGCAATGGTGCGAGGGCACGTCCCATCTCGATGTGTCGTTGGGCGTCGTATCCGGCGTCGAGGGAGAGCTGTATCGTTGGGATGTCCGCCGCCGGAAAGGCGAGCTTTAGAGGAACGAAGGTCCCGTGGTCGAAGCCGCGCTCGGAGTTTCGCGCGGTGTCGATGCCCGAGGCCGCGAGGAGCGTTTCTACCCGACTCGCGAGGGCCGGGTCCCCTGGAGCGGGCCAGGAGATCGCGTAGGTGTCTTCAGGAAACCCGCTGTAGTCGTAGAGCATCCGCGGATCCTCGCGCGTCATGATCGTGGGGACAGGCGCTTCCCAGTGTGCAGACACGATGACGATCCCAGCGGGACGCCGCGGGAGTAAGTTCGGTATCGACTCCAGGTAGCCTTGGAGAAGCGCGTAGTCCGCTGCGAGGGCTGGCGTGAACGCGGGTGTCCACGGCCACGGTCCCCCTCCGTGGGGAAGATAGATGCTTGGCATTCGTGCGTGGTTCACAACTTCTTGGGCCTCTCGATTTCTGGCGGCTGAATGGCTGGGCGAAGAACACCCGAAGCTTGCGAGCGCAGCCCCTCCGAGCGCAGCCCCGCCGAGCGTGGTGAGCACACCGCGGCGACCTACCATGTTCTTCTCATCGTGGTTCACGACCGGGCCTGGACCGGAGCTTTGTTCAGTCGGCCCCAGGCAACGAATGCTGCGAGTCCGCCGAGGACGATATTGACGCCAATGGCTCCGAACTCACCTCGGGAGATGTGAGTGATCATCGCGAGGACCATCACAACGAAGAGGCCTAAGGCCGCGAGGGGCGTGAGCTTTGGTTGAATGCGGGTTGCTGCAGGGAGGATGAGCCCGAGCGCGCCGAGCACTTCCACAACACCGATGAAGCGGACTGCGACGCCCATCGATCCGGTGACCCAAGGCATCTGAGCGGCGAGCTCCTCGATAGGGCTCATAACCTTCATGGCTCCACCCATCAGAAAGGCCGCGGCGAGGAGCGCCTGGGTGACCCAAAGGCCGATGTTTAGACCTTTTGACGGGGAAAGTGGCGAGGCGTTGGATGCGATTGCGTGGTTCATGTTGTCTCCTTGTCAGACACTTTGTGGCGTTTTGTTTGCGGAACAAGTGCCTTTGTGGGAAGAACGGTGTTCTACAATGGCAACAGCAGTAAATCTCCAGCTCCTTGTGGTCTTTTGCGCCGTTGCTGAGCAAACGAGTTTTTCAAAAGCAGCGAAGAAGCTAGGGGTGGCCAAAGGAACGGTTAGCCGTTCGATCGCTCAACTGGAGTCACTCCTCGAGGTCGAGCTCATTCACCGGACGACCCACCATGTGTCGCTCTCTACAGCGGGGGTGGAGCTCTACGCGCGGACACGAACACATCTTTCCGCGTTGCAAGCGGCGGTGACGGAACTCCCGGAGCTGAGCGAAGACCCGTCGGGCGTGCTTCGCATGACGGCGCCACACGACTTTGGAAGCATCGTCTTACCATCTCTTCTCGCTGCTTTTTCGCGCCGCTACCCAGATGTCCGATTCGACGTACGGCTTACCGGGGAGCGCGTGGACTTGGTCAAAGAAGGGTACGACCTCGCGATTCGCGCGGCGGTCGGACAGCTCAAAGACTCGACCCTGACGATGCGGCGCCTTCTCCAAACCTCTGCGTCGTTCTACGCGGCACCTTCATACATTGCGCGTCGTGGTCGAACCCGCCGTCTAGG
The DNA here is from genome assembly GCA_045106895.1 of Polyangiales bacterium. GTDB lineage: Bacteria > Myxococcota_A > Polyangia > Polyangiales > Houyiibacteriaceae > JBCCRV01. The sequence goes on from JBGCFM010000069.1 coordinate 9,259, forward strand.
CGATGAGAACCACATCTGGATTCTCCATCCGAGCCTGGTGCCGATCTTGAAGCTCGAAACCGAGCGCGTGAAGTTCATGGTCGACGACTTTCAAATGGCGCGTGATCTCGGACGAGATGGCGCCGGTATCGTGCTGCTCCCTAGTTTTGTCGCTCGCGACTACGTGCGTGAGGGCCTCCTTGAGGAAATCGGGCTTCCCGATGTTGCGGTGCTCCAAGGAAACCTCGTGCTCCTTTACCCATCGAGCGGGCAGGTGCCGCGCAAGACAGCCGCCTTTCGCGACTACCTCGTTGAAGCGCTCCGCGCGGGCGTCGTGTGAAGCGAACTACATTGTTGCGGTCTCGTCGTCACGCTCTTCGTCACCCCAAGATGCGATTCATGTCGCTTCAACCTCGGCGCGCGCACTCAGAACAGGAGGGGATCGTCGTGGCGCGCCCTGCGTCCGCTATCGGGCTCCCTAGTCGACGTGCACGAAGGTCACTCCGTCGATGGGGGTCTCGCTGTCAGGATCGAGGTTCACGCGCAGGTAGTGTCGTTCGATGCCATCGAGGCGTTCGGGGATCGCGCCGCCGCCGCCGCTGATGTACGTAGGCACGTCGCCGAGAGAGAAGGCGTAGTAGGAGTGCACGTGCCCAAAGAAGATCGCGTCCACGCTGCGCGCGCTCAGCTCTTGAATCACGCGTGCCGCCTCGTTGCGCGAGCGAAAGGCGCCGGCGCGAAAGCCGGAAGCGTCCAGCAAGGGAACGTGCGTCAAAAAGAGGTGGGGCGCGTTCAGGTTGGCGTCCGCGAACTCGAGCATTCGGGTGTGAAGGTCTGGGTCGATGGTCGCGTTGGACGAATCGACGAGGGACACCGCGACTCCATTCTGCACGAAGAACCCGCTGAAAGGACCAAAGAGCTCATGCCAGTTCTCGGGCCCCGGGACTTCGTGGTTTCCGACGGTGGAGTAGAAGGGCACGTCCAGCCGCTCGAGCTCTTGCTGAAAACGAAGCAGCTCTCCCCGTGTCCCGTTGTTCGTCAGGTCACCCGTCGAGATCACGTAGCGGAGCTCGTCTTGGTTTATGCGGTCGACGATCTCCGCCATGTTGTCGATGGCCTCTTGGATATCGCTGAGAACGCCCACGGCGTGTTCGACGGGATCGTCGGCGTCGGCGCTCTCGATGACGAGTTCGGCGCCGTCCATCGTCGGCAGAAGCGTCCACAAGCCTTCGGTTCGGCGCCGTCCGTTCTGTCGCGTGACGACGCCGCCGCCGGCGTTGAGCTGGGAGTCCGGAAGGGTGTTCATGACCCGTAGCTGCAGAGGTTCGGTGATTCCCTCGATGCGCAATCGAAGCCTCGGCGCCCCTGCCCAGAGGACGACTTCCGCCGCGCTCGCGAAGCGTATCGCCATGGAGCCGTCTCCATCGATGCGAAGTCCGCCGACCTCAGTCATGCCCACCTGCTCGTCGAGACGTTCGTGGTGCTCCGAAGGGCGCAGGCAAGAAGCCGCCAGTAAGATCGACAACGACGCCGCTGTCCGTGCCAAGGGCTTGCGCATCACCACCACCTCCGCTGCAACATCAAGCGCGTGACCCACGCTGAGCCATACTTGAACTCCGCACCGAGTCCCCATTCGCCGCTACCGAAGTAGCCGTGAGCTTCGGCGCCTATATGTCCAATGGCGCCGGCGGCGACGCTGTTGAGACTCATCGCGCCGGCAAATCCATCTCGTCGATGGTCGTAGAAGAAGCTGAACTCGCCGCGATCTGCCAGGTAGACGCCCATTCCCGCGCGGAGCACCAGAAGCGCGTTCGTCGTGTTCCCGACGCCGCCGCCGGTGGCCTTGAAACCGAAACCCTGAAGCCCAACGCCCCACTCGCCTTCCACGAACATGCCGCGCAACGAGGGGCCGAGCGCGGAGAGTTCTACCCGCCCGCCAAGGGCGACGTCTCCCGTGAGGTGCGCGAAGCCTTCGCTTCCGAAGCGCTGGTAGCGAAGCGATGTGCGCACAAAGCTGCTGGTCCCGCGAGCTTCTGCGCCGCTCAGGAAGTAACGCAGCCCGGCGTAGAATCGCTGGTTGTCGTGGGTTAGGGCGACACTCCCGCCGAGTTCAACCTGCACGGAACCAAAGCGCGCTCGGCCCTCTGCCTCGAGGAAGGGGCCGTAGTCGAACTGGGAGTCGACGAGGTAGAGGAGGCCGCCACGGAGGAAGAAGCGTTCGCGCTCCATCGCGCTTCCGCGAAGGCGCCCGCGGCTGAACGCGCCGGCGAGATCGGCGACGGTGGAGAGTAGGAAGGACGTGATGCCGATGATCGCAAGGGTGCTGAACACGGGAATGGTTCTTCGAGACGCCCCCGAGAGAATGAGGCCTCCGCCGCCCACGACGACGGCGCCAAGGCCGCCAAGTCCCGCCGCCATGAGGCGCAGGCCGGTGCGGCGCTGTCCACCGATGAGGTGCGCGAGGCCAAGGCCTGGAACTAAGGCGAATGGAGCGGCCCAGCGGCGCATCGCGACGGGGGAGGGCGCAGCGAAATCCAAGTGAAGTTGTACGTTTGGAGGTATGGGAAGCGGAGCGTCGGACTGGCTGGCTTGCTCGGCGCTTTCAGGCTCGGAGGAGGAGGGCGGAGGTGCGGCGAGGGGCTCTTCATCCTGAGCCGCGATTTCATCCTGAGCGGCGACTTCATCCTGAGCCGCGACTTCAGCGAGCTCTTCGTTCGCGCCGGCATCTTCGACGACCACAATCTCGTCCGCGTCGCTGGGCACGGTCGCTTCGATGCCTTGGGCCTCTTGTGCCCACGCGGCCGAGGACGCGCAGAAGCAGAAGGCCAGTGCCGCCCATAAGTGTGGTCTGGATCTCACGGGTCGTTCCTTCGATGATCCGCATAGAAGGTCAAGTCGAGGGAGGCGGGCCCAGACGAGTCGAGGGCTTCGCCGCGGAAGCGCAACGATTCGTGGGCTCCGCCGTCCAGTCGATAGGCGCTGCTCACCGTGGCGCCGCCGCCGAAGACCCACGCGCGACCTGACGCGTCGAGCCCCCACACGCCCGTCGCGACTCTTCGCCATCGCGCTTCGAAGCCGGGTGCCCTCGCGTCCATCGCCTTCAGAAGTCGACGAGCGAGGCTCGCGCTGGGCTTGCATTGGGGAGAGCACGGCGTGTGAGAAAGAAGGGCGAGGGGCCCGATGAGGAATCCGTTCTCCGGCGGCCCACCTGCACCCCCGAGGCGTGCGTCGGCCATCGCCGCGTCGTCTCGGGCAGCGAGTTCGAGGTATGCGCGGACGCAACAGGGCGGATATCCAAGGGCGTCGCCGAAGAACGAAGAGGCCATGTCCTCGTCGCTCGTGAGCGCACGCTGGGCCGCCACGGCTTCCGCCAGCGTCGCCTCGTCGAGGGCGCCGAGGACCACGCCGTCGACGACGCTCACAACGACGCCTTGTTCGCGCCACCAAGCGATCCGGCGGCGAGTCGCCTCCGGGCTTAGCGCGTCGCGCTTCGCGACACGCCGAGTTCCGAGCCACAGTCCGAGAAGCTCGAAGTCCGCTGGCCAAAGCGCACCGGCGGAAGGAAAACCTAAGCGAAGCTCTTCGGGCCAAGCGGGCCACGGAAACTCGCTCGCTTGCCATCGAACAGCGAGACAGCGCCCGCCGGCGGCAGAGAGCGCCGCGGCGAACCATGCGGCGGCGCGTTCTTCGTCCTCGCCGTCTTCACCGCCATTGCCAGCTTCACCGGGGTCCTGCGTCAGCGCGGACTTCAGCTCCCGCAACCAAGGCTTCGCGGCCTCCAGGTGCGTCAAGCGCCAGCGTCCCAAGCGCGCGAACGCAGGCCCTTCCTCTTGGTCTAGGCGAAACGTCCACTGCGATTCGGCGTGAGTCGCTCGAATGGTTCCTCGTCGACTCACCGGGGACTCTGCATGACCTCTCGCATCACCTCCGCCAGGAGTCCACGAACGTCCGCTTCGCGCGGAAGACGTCGGTCGAGTTCATCGCCGACTTGGCTCACGATTCGCTCCGTCGCATCGCGGAGCTGCTCTCGAACTTTCTCCTCCACGCGCTGAGCGCTGAGCTCAACGATCCGGTCGATAAGGGCCTTCTCCTGGGGAAGCCTGGATACGGCTTTCTCAAGCTTCTTCAGTCGTCGTTTCGTGCCCATCGCTGTCTCCTCAAAGCTCCGGCGGAGCGGCCTCGACGTCGTCGGGCGCGCCGCTTGTCTCGTTTGTTTCACTCGGTGCCGCGGGGGCCACCTGCCGCGCCGCGGCACGCGCCGCGACAACCTGGTCCTCGGCGTGTCGACGGGCGGCGATTTGAACCTCAAGGGATCGAGCGAGCGCCGCCGAACGAGTCTGCTCCGCGGCCGTCTCAGCCTCCGCCGCGGCAACGGCGCCTTCGAGGCTCGTCAGCTCACCGCGGAGTTCCCGTAAGGTAGCTTCATGCTCTTGGGCGCGCCGGGAGGCATCGTCGGCGCGCGCAGCGGTCTCAGCGAGACGCGCCTGGCTCGTGGCGAGCGCCGCCGCAGAGCTTGCGCGAAGGCTCTCAAGGTCGCGTTCGAGCATCGCGCGCTCGCTGCGTCGTGCCTCGCGGGAACGCTCGAGCGTTTCCGCCAGCTGACTCGTCCGGGCATTCAAGCGCTCGTTGCGCGTCCCTTGAGTCTCGTAACTGGCGGTGAGCTGTGTCAGTCGCGATTCGGCGTCGGCGAGTCGTTCGCGAAGCTCTGACGACGAGAGCTGCATGGATTCGTAGCGTGACGCGATGGCGGAACGCTCGGCGCTGGTGGCCGCAAGGTCCGAACGTGCTGCACTCAGCGCACGCCCGCTCGCGTTTACCTGCGTCTCGTAGTGAACGATGGCGCCACCGAAGGCCGCGCTTGCGATGAGCAGGACTGGCAGCATCAGACGAAGGAGCCGACGACGCCGCTTCTTGTTGGCTTCCGGCTCGATGAGCACGTCGAGCTCACGGACGAGTTCGTCGGCGCTCGGTCGCTCAAGGGCATCCAGGGACATCCAGCGCTTGAAGTGCGGCGCGAGGAAACGCAGTCGGCGTTCCGTCGGGAGGCTCGGGATCTGACGCGCGCGTTTCTCCACAAACGTCTCAATGGCGCCGCCGTCGACGTCCTCTTCCGTCGAAGGCTCCAGGGCGTTTCGAAGCGTCAGCGCGAGGGCAAAGACGTCCGCTTTTGTGCTGACCCACGGCTTGTCGTCCACCGTGGCGAACTGCGCGGCGACCTCCGGGGCAAAATACGTCGGGGTACCCGCAACGAGCATCTCCGCCTCGGTTGCGGAGACGCCCAAATCGATGAGCACCGGCAGCACTTCGCCCTCGCCCGGTAGGTCCGCGAGGAAGACATTGTCCGGCTTGATGTCCTGATGCCGAATCCCGCCGGCGTGCATCGCTTCGAGGGCCCGCGCGAGCTTGACGAAGATCTGATGCGCCTCGCGTCGCGAGAGAGGCTCGCGCTCCATGCGCGACGCCAGCGTTTCTCCGTCGTACCAGGGCATGACAAACCAGAGCCGGCCGTCGTGCCAGCCGTGGTCTTTGAACTGAACGACGCTCGGATGAAAGACCGAAGCGATGTGCCGAAGCTCGCGGAGCGCGTGCTGGCGTGCGGCGTCCGTGTAGGATGGCTGATGAAGCAGCTTGAGCGCGACGACATGCCCTGGAACTTCAGCGTCTTCGGCGCGATAGACGTCTCCAAAGGCGCCGCCGCCGACGCGGGCTTGAACGCGGTAGCGTTTGCCGATGAACGCACCCGTTCCGAGGGCCGCCGCTGTCTGAAGGGCCTCGCCGCTCGCTCCCGGGAGCCGGACGCTGAAGGCCTGCAGCAACATTCGGCGCAGGCCCTGATTGCGTGTGGCGGCGAGGAGCGCGGACGCTTTCTCTGACGCCGCGCTGAGATTTGCCAGAACGGCGTCGAGGTCGAGATCGAGGACGAGTGCGAGTTCGTTTGCCTGGAGTTCTCGCGCGTACCGAAGTTCGAGTATCTCAGCCTCGTCGTCGAGCAGGTCACGACGGAGCCTTTCGAATCTTGTGGACGCATGCTGGAAGGGGGCTTGCTCATCGCTCTTCTCGCGCGTGAGCACGATGTCCCGCGCCAGTCGGTAAAGGTGCGCCCGAATCCCCGGAGCACCGACCAGAGACTCGCTCGTTCGAACGGTGACCATCGCGCGGAGCTGGGACCATGCGGCGTCCGCCTTCGTCGCGGATCGGAGGCGCAACGTGAGGTACTCCCGCAAGCCGCGTTCGTAGTGCCGGAGCGCTTTCCCATGGAGGACATCCACGACGGTCTCGGGGCGGCCGGTCCGTTTGTGCTCGGCGGCGACGAGAGCGGCGGTGCGCGAAAGAAGCGAGTCTTCTACCTCGTCGACGAGGCCGCTTGGCGGCGGACGGAGGTCTTGACGTGACGAGGAAACGCTCTCGGAAATCTGGTCCACCCCCTATGGTCCCGGGGTTTGGGCTTCTAGATCAACAAAACCGCAGGCCTCGCCGGCGTCAAACGTGCCAGGTCGCGATCCAGCAAGCCCCGTCCAGGGTTCGGTGTGACGCCACCCGCACGCTCTCGCGACCCGCACAGGAGAGCACCGTCTCCGCGCCCGCGGCGATGCCGTTGATCTGCATGTCCGTGACGCCACTCCAGCCGGTTAGACGTATCTCAGCAGACCCAGGCCGGACGATGCGTGCGTTCAGCTCACCTGCGGAGAGGCCACGTGAAAACACCAGCGGCGCTCGTCGAACCAGCGCCTCATCGCTCGTGAATCGGAGAAGCGAGCGCCAAACGCCGCGCATCGCGCTCTCCATGCTCACCCGAACGAGCTCGCGATGAAGGCGCATCACTTCCCGGCCCGTTTCCGCGGCCACGGCGCCGTACACGGCCTCCACGGTCCGGGTGCGAATGCGCGTCAGGGTTCGAACCGTGCTGTATTCCTCACGCATTTCTTCCGGCAACGTTCGCAGGGCCGCCACGACGGCCTCCGCGCCCACGATCCCTTCGAGCGCTTCACGCTCTTTGCGAATCAGTGCACCGATGACGCGTGGCTCCTTCACCGGACGGACCTGGTAGCAATCGGTGTCCTTGTAAAGGGATGGTTTCGCACTCTCAACGAGACAGGACCCATAGGTCCAGAGCCACGTTGGAAACGTAGTGAAAAACCAGCGCGTACCAGACACTACGCAGTCGTAGGCAGAGTGCGCCGATGGCGATTCCCCAGACCGGCGCCGCGACCATCTCTGCCAGAGGCTTGTCCAGGTGCCAAACGGTCTGGACGATGGTCGAGACGCCGAGCGCGAGGCTCGTACTCCCGCTCCAGCGCTTGACGCCGAAGAGGAGAAAGCCACGCACGGAGATCTCTCCTGCTGCGAAGAAGAAGAAGTACGTCGCTTCGTATGCCACCAGAGAATCGCCCGGCGCGTACAGCGGATACTCCGCCTGCATATTCGGATCGGCGGACACGAAGTACATCACCGGAATGCTGAGTACGCTCGCGACGATGGCGAAGATGAGCCCGTGTTTTCGTTCGCCCCAGCCGAGCCCGTAGTCTGTCAGGTTCTCGCCCAAGAGCTTCAGCACGAGCGCCGGAATCGCCACCATCACGAGGGCGCCGATGACGAAGGAGACCATCCCCGTCAGCGCCGGCGTCATCGGCTCCAAGAATGTCAGCGCCCACGGACGTCCTTCGTGACCCCAGAGCACGAACCCGAGAGTCAGCACCAAGGGGAGGGCGAGCTCAGGTTTGCGCAGCTCTGTGCGAAGTCGCTGATGCCATGTCTCTTTCGTTTCACTCACAGCTCAGCTCATCCATCCATAGAGGGGCAACAGGATCCGAAGCAGCAATACAATCGCCACCGCGCATATGAGGTTCAGGGCGAGACCCGTCCGCATCATCGAGCGGAGATCCACGCGGCCTGTTCCGTACACGATCGCGTTCGGGCCTGTAGCGATGGGCAGGACGAAGGCGCAGCTCGCCGCAAGGCCCACCGCCAGCGCTGGAGGCAGAATCGAAACGCCGAGCTCTTCGGCGATGGAGATCACAAGTGGGACGAGCATCGTGGCGGATGCCGTGTTCGAGCAAGCTTCGGTGAAGAAGATGGTGAACACCGTGACGAGGGCCGTGAGCGTCCAGAGGCCAGAGATGCCCGTGGAGGCGACGAAGCCCTGAGCGAGGGCCTGGGCGAGACCGGTCTCTCGCATCTGTGTGCCGAGGGCGATGCCGCCACCAAAGAGCAAGATGATGCCCCAGTCGATCTGCGTCGCTTCGCTCCACGGCAGCACGAGTTCTTTCTTTTCGTCGCGTACGACGAAGAGAACGGTGCACGCCAAAAGCGCGACGGCACCGCCCGGGAGGAGAGCGGCGAAGGCGGCGCCTGCCTCGGAACCGCTCGCCTTCCATAACCCAGTGCTCGTCCATCCTGCGATGGCCAAGAGCAGCGCCGCCGCCGTGGTCCGTTCGCCTCGGCTCCAAGGTTTGCGCGCTACCTGTGTCGCGTCGCCGTCCGCTGCAGAAGGCGCCGGCGCCGGAGCCGCGTCCTGTCCGGAGCGCCGGCCTGTGAACGTGATGACCACCACGAGAAGCACCAGCGCCGCCGGCATCCCGATCATCGCCCACTCGATGAAGCCGAAGGACACGTCGGCGCCCAAGCTTGCGTCGATGAGCCGCGCGGCGATGCCGTTAGGGGGCGAACCGACGAGGGTGCCGAGCCCTCCAACGCTACACGCGTAAGCGAGGCCGAGGAGCGGCGCCGTCGCAGGGTCTTTGGTTCCGCTCGTCTTTCCAAGGGCGTAGGTGCCCAGCAGAATCGGCGCGAGGATCGCCGTCGTCGCCGTGTTGCTGATCCACATCGAGAGCAGCGCGCCGGTGACGAGGAACGCGACGCGCAGCCGGCTTGGCTTCGTGCGCACCATCGAGAGCGTGAGCAGCGAGTTGGCAAGTCGTCGATCAAGGCCGTGCCGTTGCATCGAGCGGGCGATAAAAAAGCCTCCGACGAAGAGGAAGAGGAGCGGGTCGGAGTAGGGGGCGAATGCTTCCTTGCTCGGGGCGATGCCAAAGCCAATGAGCGCCGGCGCGATGAGCAACGCCGTTACCGGAATTGGGAGCGCTTCGGTGACCCACAACGTGACCACGGCCACGAAGATCACGAGGAGGCGGTGGGCCTTGGGCTCGCTTTCAATGCCGAGGGCTTCGGCGACGAAGGGACGCTGCGCGACGAGCGCGAGGATGAGGGCGAGACCGGTGCTCGCTTCACGGCGCCAAGCGGCGAGCTTTCTCATCGAAGAATCAGCAGACGAGGAACGCGCCGCGCGGGTGAGCGCTGGCGCGCTCGGACCACGTGAGGAGCGTCGGTGCGGCTGCGTTCGACACGCGCTGGCCACACCAGTGCGCGAGCTCCATCAGGCTCACGCCGTGAGATTCGTGACTCGGCGCGCGACCGTTGCCGCGATTGGCGAGGAAGAAACTCAGCCCCGCCGACTCGCTGACGCCCTGCTGGGTCGCGTCTGTTCGAAGCACGTCTACCTGGAATCGTTGGCCCTCAGCGTCCCGCATCAAGACAGCGACGGCGCCGAGGTGAAACTCAGCGGACTCTACAGTCGCCGAGCCGAGCGCCGTGCCTACGAGACCGTCGAAGAACACGTGTACGTCTTCCGCCGCAGCGCGGCTGGTGGTCAAAGCGCCGAGAGCGGCGGTGCCAGCGGCAGCTCCCTTAAAGAAGCCTCGTCGAGTGATTTCGCTCATCGACCCCAGAGTATCACGAGGAGACCAGAGGCGACCACTCCGTGGCCATCACAGCTTTGGGGCCCCAGGCGATCGCTGTCGAGGAGCACGGAACTGTGGGCGCTGTGACACAAGGCTTCCCGCCGTTTTGTCGATTTTCAGCGGTTTTGACTGCTCAAAGGCCTGGAGCGCTCTTTGCGACGCGCATGCCCATGGATTGTGAAGCCGACTGTCTGAAACTTGCTCTGGAGAGATCGATGCCCAAAGGTAGTCCCACTGTGACCACTCGTTTTTACGCCCTTGCTCTTCTCCTGAGCCTTGGAATCACGGGCTGCGACGTCATCGACGACTTTACCGCTCGCTCGGTTCCGACCCCGCCCGAGCCAACTCCGGTCGTGGCTCCTCCTGTGGCGGAGGTCGTGGATGAGGAGCCGGAGCTCCTCGAGCCCATGACGCTTTGGGAGAACGGCGCCAGGGCCGACGATGTGGAGGGCTCCTCCGCCCGCGCGGACGGATATTTGCCTCTCGACCTCGGCGAGGCGTGGACGCCCTACCTTTTCACCGACCGGCCGGGCATGCCGAACGCCTACCGCTCCACGTACCTCTCTTTGGCCCGCGGCGAGTTCCCCGAAGACCACCACGGCGACCGCGCACGCCGCGACGAGTACCTCGAGCTCTACGGCATCATGCCCACGCTCGGTCTCCTTCGTCAGCGACTTCTGGAGCGCAGCGGCCTCGAGTGTGCAGACGACCTGGACGTCTCCGCCCTCGAGTCCTTCGACGGTTTCATCGCCTACCGCAACAACGACCGCGCGCGCCGCGATGCGCGCCGCTTCATTCGCAACGAAACCCGCGTCGCCGAGCTCGTCGCCGAAGCCGGCGCCGAAGACGCCTCCGAGCTCGACCAGGACTCTCTGGAACGCCGCGACCGTACGCGGGTTCGTGACTACCTCGCCCAGCGCGAAGACGTCGCCGCCATTCGTGCGACGCAGGACCGCCTCGTCTGCGAAGGATTCTTCGGCGACACACAGTTTACACGTGGTGCGATGGACTGGGCGACGCATGAGGCGCTCGCGAAGTTTGAGCGCCGACACCGAATCTACGGCTGGGGCTACATTGGCCGCGGGACCCTCGATGCCCTTCGCCTCCCGGTTCTCGTCAATGAGCAGGAGGACGTCATTCGTGTCCTCATCGAACGATCCATGCACGCCCTCGGCGTCATCGAAGACGGCAGCCGCAGTCTTGTGCGCGAAGGCGAAGCTCGCACCTACGAAGATGCCGCCGGAGAAGAGCATCCCCTGCCGAACTTCGAAGAGAGCCTGCGCGAGACCTTGGTGACCTCCTTTGGCCTTCAAACTCCGGAGTCGACGCTCGAGTGGCTGGAGAGCCTCGGGGAGCTCGAGGCCGGCGAGCACAAAGTCGTCGCCGTTCAAGCCCCTGAGCTGCCGGCCTACTACGCGCAAGAGATGGACCTTGAGTTCGAGACCGACCGCGGCGACGTCTGGTACGAGTTTCCTTATGACGCCGAAGGCAATGAGCGCTCACAGCCCGTCGCCCGCAGGCCGCGTCTGACGGTGTACGTCCGTTACGAAGGCCAGCGCATTCCCCTCGCGCGTTTCGGGACCACCATCGGCGGCTGGCGCAGCGAGACCGTCGACGGCACCGTGATGTGGAAATACAAGGGCAGCGAAGTTGGTCCGCGCGCCATCAGCCGCATCGTGTCCTCGCCCGTGTGGTTGCCGCCGGAGAGCACGCCCGCGCGTTCACTGCTGACCCGAAGCCGCGTGCGCGGCGAACGCTTTGCGGTCAACTACCACGAGACGGGACCGAGCTACGCGAGCGCTTACGGTCTCGTCGCCGCCTACCACCAGAAGTTCCGTGAGAACGAAGATGGGAGCATTCGCCTCGGCGGAGACGAAGGCATCCGAACGCATGGCTCCGTAGACTATATGTCCATCATGCGACGCCATAGTCATGGGTGTCACCGACTCCACAACCACATCGCCGTGCGTTTGATGTCCTTCATTTTGCGTCATCGTCCGCACCATCGCGAAGGCCAGCAGTCCCTCGCGTTTCGACGCAACCTTGAAGTCGACGGTTCGACGTACAACCTGGCCATCGACAATGGCGGATACGTGTTTCGCCTCGACGAACCCCTCCGCGTGACGGTCCTCGAAGGGCGCATTCGCGGCGCACGGCAGACGCCCATCACGATTCCACTTCCCAAGTACGACCGTGAAGTCGGTGCTTTCGTCATGCCCGACGGACAGACCGTGAGTGTCGATCGTCTCGGCAATATTACGCCCATCACGTTGCCCGACGCAGGTCTCGACGGCGCCGTCGAAGGCGGAATGGACGGCGGAGTCGACGCAGGCGTCGATGCCGGGGCGCCGACGGCCTCGCCTCCGGTTGCGATGGCAGCGCCGGCGACGGCAGGCTAAGAGCGCTTCTGTGTTCGAAGAGCTACATCCCGAGAGCGGCGTACGCGTCCGACTCGACTTGAAATCGAAGAGCGCGGAAGCCGCGCACTATTCGCTCACACTCTTCTTTCGGGACGCACATCGCGAGCACGGGGAAGCGACGGTTCCGCCGGAAGGCGGAATCGAGATTCAGGGGCTCACCGACGCCCCCGCATACGCGCAAGCCGCGGCGAAGGCGTTTCTTCGTCAGACACAGGGGAGCTTCCGTTCTGCAGGGCGGTGGCCTCGCCGCGTCTTACGCTGGCGCGCCGAGCGATAGCCCGAAGCCGACAAGAGCCGCCACGAGCAGCAGAAAGAAGAGCGAAGCTACGTGGCGGGGGCGTCGCTTTTTCTGCAGCGCTGGAAACTCGACGCTGAGAATATTGCCGCCGCTGGCGTCGACGAGCAGTACACCATCGACGTCGTAGGCCGTCGCGTATTCGAGGAGCTGTCGTCGCGTCGCGGCGTTTGTGGCGGAGGGGGCCTTCTCACCTGCTTTGGCGTCGGCCACATAACGACGTCCTCGTCGCTCTAAGAGAAAGTCGGCGCGTAGGTGCGTGGTTACCTTTTTGCCGTCGACGAGAAAGGTCAGGGCTTTCGTCGTTTGCGTGTCGAGGACACGGTATCCCTTCGCGATGAGCAGTTTCTTTGCGCGGCTCTCCCCTCTTTTTCCGAGGCGCCGAGCTCGCGCGGCGTTTCGTTTTCCCTGACCGCTTCGGTAGGCGAGTGACGCGGAGAGGACCAGCAGCAGTCCAAGCGCGGCGAAAGCCAAAGCCTCATGAGTCCACGTCGGCATGACGCATGGCAGCTCATCACACCGCTCAGGTCAAAAAAGCGCGGGAATCATCGATGCCTTCGGGCGTGAGTAACGCTGTACCCGTCTGTCGGGCTTCGCTAGAGTTGCGCGGTGAACCCCCTCCATATTCGCTCCCGAAGCGACGCATCCCTGATGACGGCGCTTCTCCAGGACGACTTTGTCGTTCGTGTCCGCAAGCGCCTCGAAGAGGCCGACAAGAGTGGTCCCCGTCACACGCGGCGGCAGCTCCTCGGCACTTCGCTTCGCCTCACGGACGCCATGTCACCGGACCTGGCGAAGATGACCGAGCATTGCCGAGCGGCTCTCGGCGTCGACATCCCTCTCGAGACCTATGTGTATGCGAGCCCGCATTTTAACGCGGCCTGCGTGAAACCCGAGAAGGGGCGTCTGTTCATCATGCTCTCGTCGAGCCTTCTCGAAGCCTTCGACGAAGCGGAGCTCTGCTTTGTGATGGGGCACGAGCTTGGGCACTACCTCTATGGCCACCACGATGTTCCCATTGGAACAATTCTTCAGGGAGAGCAAAAGCCAAGCCCAGAGCTCGCGCTTCGGCTTTTTGCTTGGTCACGATACGCGGAGATAAGCGCCGACCGCGCAGGCGCGTTGTGCGCTCAGGATTTCGGCGCCGTGGCTCGCTCCCTTTTTCGGTTGGCCAGCGGCCTCAAGGGCTCCCTCGTCTCCCTTCGCATCGAGGACTTCGCGCAGCAGGTCGATGAGATGCGCTACGAGAGCGAACCCGGGGACGGTCCGCCGATGAGCGATTGGTTTTCGACGCATCCATTTTCGCCATTGCGCGTGAAGGCTCTCGAACATTACGCAGGCTCCGCCCTCGTCACGGACAGCGGCTTCGACATCGATACGTTGGAGGCTCGCGTCGAGACACTCATGGCGCTGATGGAACCGAACTACCTGGATGAGACGAGCGATGTCGCCGAGAGCATGCGGCGGCTTCTTTTTGCCGCTGCCGTTTCGTTGATGAGCGTCGACGGGGAGGTTCATGCGGACGAGATCGCCGCCTTCGAGAAGTTCTTTGGGGAAGGGGCGTACAAAGCGAAGCTCGACATCGACGGCATTCGCGCGGACCTGGAACGCCGTGTTGAAGATGCGCGCTCCACGGTTCCACATGCGCGCCGCCTGCAGGTCCTCCGGGACCTGTGCGTGATCGCGAAGGCCGACCGCCGGGTCTCCGACGAGGAGACCGCATTCATTCGCCGTGTGGCGCGTTCACTTGATGTCGCCATCAGCGTTATCGATCAGACGCTCAACGCGGACGCAGAACTCGACTGACACGGAGGTCTGAGCCGTTTCAGTGAACACGCAACACTCGCCGGCAACGAGCGAGGAGGTACCTATGCGCATCTCCTCCAAGGCTCATGTTCGCTCGGTCCTATCCACGGAACTGCCCGCGGAGCTAAAGGAGGTCGATTGCGCGGAGCGCGTGTTTATCCGAGGCAGCTGTGACTGGACCCGTCCGAGAGTCGGAATCGTGGGGACCCGCGCGGCGGACCCAGAGGCGCTGCGTTTTGCGCACGCACTCGGAGCCGCCGCCGCACGTGCAGGGTGCATCGTGGTTAGCGGCGGTGCGATCGGCGTTGACGCGGCGGCGCATCAGGGCGCCCTGGACGCGGGTGGGGAGACCCTCGCCGTCCTCGCAACCGGTGTCCGCACGGCATACCCGCGCGCGCATGCGAAGCTGTTTGCGCGCGTCGCGGAGCAAGGTGCGCTCCTCTCGGAGTACGATGACGCGCACGGTTTTCCCGGGCGCTTCATTGCGCGAAATCGACTCATTGCGGCGTTGAGTCGTACGACTGTGGTCGTGCAGGCTCCAGCACGAAGCGGCGCACTCTCCACCGCGCGCGTCGCGAAGAAGCTCGGCCGAGAACTCTACGCCGTCGCGACGAGCCCATGGAATCTTCGCGGCCGCGGAAATCTGGACCTCATCGACGCTGGGGCCCGCGTGTTGACGCGACCTACATCACTCTTTGAGGCACAAAGTCAGAGCGCTTTGTGTCCGCAGGGCACGCTCTGCCTCGAAGCGCCGGAGGTGAAGACTTCACCTCTCACCGGCCGGCCGCATCCGAACCCGGAGGCAGCCAAGGTCCTTCGCGCTTTGAGCTCCAGGCCCGCGCACATTGATGAACTCAGTGAACTCACGTCGCTCACCGCAGGGCACCTCCAGAGCGTCCTCCTTCAATTGTTGATTGACGGGTTCGTGGAAGAGCGTGCGGGTTCGCGCTACGTTCTTGCTGATTGAATCAACCGTCGAGCTTCATCTGTAGTTCCTCCACCGTGAACGGTTTGCTGATGAAAAAGTCCGCGCCGGCGTCTCGAGCGCGGTTCTTCATATCGACGGTGCTCTCGGAAGTGACAAAGCCGAAGCGGGTCGAATTTCCCTTGGCGCGGACCGCTTCAAGAAGCTCGATGCCGGTCATCTCCGGCATGTTCCAGTCGGACAGAACGAGGTCAGGGTGTTCCGCCGCCATCACGGCGAGGGCACCGATTCCGTTTTCGGCCTCGACGACCTCCATTCCTCCCTTCACATCACACTTTCGTAGGGAGCGGCGAACGATCATACGCATCGCCTTTGAGTCATCCACAACCAGTATCTTCATCGAAATCCCTCTTTCTTATGGGCTTACTTTGAGAGCAGCCATGTTATTCCACCGAAGCTGTCCTCGAAGGTCGTGCGGTGCATGCTTTCCCGAAGCCAAAGGTCGGTGTCCGTCATTCGGCGGAACCCGCGCACGCGAAGATGCGGGTTGCCTTCGATGTCGTTGAAGCAGCGACTCTGGACGTTCAAGATCTCTTTCATGCCCTCTTCCAAGTCTTCATGAAGCTCTTCGGAGGCTACGCTCTCAGCGAGCACGTCGTCGCCGAGCATCATGAGCGTGCCGCCCTGGTAGACGGTCGCTTTCAGGTCGACAACGAGGGCACCGAGCACCGTTCCGTCGTCGTCCACGAGTTCGGTGAAGTAGTGAACCACAGGCGCGTAGCTTTGAAGTGATTCGTCGATTTTCATCGTGACTTGCGAGTCCATGAGCTCCGACAACGCGCGTGCGTAGGCTTCTGGACTAGGCGTGGCCAACAATGGTTCGGAGTCGGGAGGAGGCGGAAGGGCGGCGGATTCCTCGGGGTTCTGCGCGAGTTCACTTGCGTCTGCGCCTCCGGCCTGCTCCGCGTCCGACGCTTGCTTCTCTTCTTTCCCGCTCGGCGGGCTTCCTGGGTTTGAAGCGTCTGCCCCATCCGTCGCAGGTGCATTCTTCGCGGAGTCTGTCTCTGAACTTGCCGGAGCGGCTTTTCCTGAGTCGACATCGCCTGGGCTGACATCGCCTGAGCTGACACCGCCTGAGCTGACACCGCCTGAGCCGACACCGCCTGAGCCGACATCCGCTTCTGACGCCCTTCGCTCAACGCCCGCGTCTCCCGTGCCGCTCGCTTTGGCGGGAGTGGCATCCGCACTTGTTGGCTCGGCCGCGCCACTTCCGTTGCTCCGTGGTGCGGTCGCTGGTTGACCGGCTCCTTCTGTCTGCGCGCCGTGGTTCGTGGCTGCGCTTCGTGCAACGGTATCGCCTCGTCGACGCACGGCGTCTTGCGCCAAACGCTTGAGCGTGTGCTCAAGCTCTTCAAGTCGATGCTCAAAGGCTTTGCACTTTTCGACGAGACGCGCGAAATCACGTGGCCGAATCGGCTCGTCGGTGTGCTCTTCCGGGTTCCAGGGCTCGAGTTCTTCCCCTTCGATGCGGTAGTTTGGGTGTTCGGCGGCAAACGCGGCGCGTACAGAGGCAACAAAGTCGGTTCCCCGGCAAGATGCGACGACGCGGAGGATTTTGGTTTCACCCTTTACCCACGTGCGCTGCGGCTTGTAGTGGCCACTCGCGACGCGCGTTAGTTTGTCGAGCACGAGGACCCACCCGTCGTGGCGACGGCGGAGCGCCTTCAGCGCGACTCCCGTGTCGCTTCCGTGGGCTTGGCTAAGCACCTCGATCTCTACGGCTGATAGGTCACCGCTTTTTAGGGGTATGCGCGCGTCTTCGAGAGAAGAGTTCCGCTTCTAAAGAGATCCCTGCGCCCGCCGTAACCTCCTGCATGCCGAACGTGGCCCAACCAATCGAACCGACCGCGAACCACGAGCCGCCCGCCGTTGTGTGCAGACTCGGCGACCGGCTCTTCGCCGTGTCTTCGACGCTTGTGGAGTCGATGGTGCAGCTTCCGCCGGTGACGCGCGTTCCCGAGACGCCCCAATATGTGCGTGGAGTGATCAACCTGCGCGGCCGTATCCTGAAGGTGATCGATCTTCGTCGCCGTTTGGGAATCCAGTCCCTCGCGGAGGAGTCCAAGGCTTTCACGGACATGCTGACGCAACGCCTCGGGGAGCATCGGGCCTGGCTCGACGCGCTGCGGAAGTCGGTGGAGACACAAACTCGATTCACGGGAGAACTCGACCCGACGAAGTGCGGCTTCGGACGTTGGTACACGGAGTTCGAAACCAATGACGTGGTTCTTCGCGCTGTGTTTCAGCGTTTCGACAAACCCCACCGAGCGATTCATGCTTTGGGACACGAGGTGAGCGACATGGTTCGGCGTGGCGAACACGACGCCGCCCGGGATCGCATTGCCAAAGCCGAAGCGACAGAGCTGCGGGTCCTTGAGCACCTCTTTGCGACAACCGCCGAAACCTATCTTCGGTCACGCCGCGAGATCGCGATTGTTCTTGGGAGAAACGGTGCGGAGACAGCGACCGTCGTGGACCAAGTCGTCGCCGTCGAACATCTCGAGGAAGTAGACGACAGCGCCACGGAGAACGCGGCCATCGCCGCAGGAGCCGAGTCGATGATCAGCGGAATAAGCCGCCGGCCGCGGACGGAAAACGAGCTGGTGTTCACGCTTTGTGAACATGTTGTGTTGGAGGTCTGAGATGCCGAAGCGATATCCATCCAGCGACGCGCTGCTCTTGAAGCGCATCCGCGATACGCACGTGGTCTGCAACGACGTGCTCGACGAACTCATCCGGGTACAGCAGTCATTTTGGAAGCCCTTTGGCCGCGTCGCCATCGAACTCGGCTACATGCGCATCGGGCACGTTGCCAAGGTTCTCAGCGTTCAAGCGACGAATCCACAAAAGTCGTTTGGAGAATGCGCGCGGGGCTGCGGGTTTCTTCGGACGTCGCAGGTCGAGCACATCCTCATGCACCAGCAAGCTCTCGTGCCATCTCTCGCCGATATTCTTGTCTCGGAAATGGTTCTCGAAGAACACGAAGTTGCACAACTCTTGGAAGCTCCGTCGTTGGTACAAAGTCTATGAAAAGCAAAACTTCATTTCTCGCTGTCGTCTTCCTTATAGCGCTCTGCACGGAGGGTCATGCGATGGCGCAGAGCGCTGAAGCCGAAGTGCCGGGCCCGAGGACCGAGTCGCACCCCAACAGTCCGGCCGCGTCGGAAGGCGATGAGGCCTTGGCCTTCGCCCCACACGTGAGTTCGGAGCCAAGGGATGAGCCCAGTCCGCGGGAAACCGCTGCCGATCTACCTTCTCCAGTTCCCTCGCAGGATACGAACGGTCCGACCGCACAGAGTCCAGCGGAGCCTGACGCGGAAGCGGAGGAAGCGCCGAGTCCGTTTTCGTACCTGGTGTTCGCCGATGCGTACGCGGGCGTCAGTACAAACTTGGCGGGAACGGGGCGAAGCCCGGGGCCTACCTTCGCGTTCGCTCCAGAAAACGGCGTAGGTCTGGCCTTCGCGGGTGCAGACCTCCGTTACAATACGCGCTATTTCGGGGCCTCCGTCGATGTGCGTGCGGGTTCCGCCGTACCTGTGCTCTTGGGCTCGGACCTCACCGTGCTCGGCGCCGTGGGCTTGAAGCAAGCCTTCATATCCCTTCGCCCGGTCCCTGCGCTACGTATCGACGCCGGCCAGTTCGATACGATCTATGGCGCAGAGGTTTCGGAGAGTTGGCTCAACGCGAACTATACACGGGGCGCACTCTACTTTGTCGCGCAGCCCTTTTTCCACACGGGCCTTCGGGTCAACGCAGAGCTTCCTGGCGGAATCGAGCTTCGCGCGCTCGCCGTCCAGGGATGGAACTCCGTCATCGACAACAACGAAGGAAAGTCCTTCGGGGCACAGTTCGCCTGGAGCGGGGAGAACGCGAGCGTGAGCGCCGGCTATATTGGCGGTCCCGAGCAAGCGTCCATGGTGGAACAGGCGCGAATGCCAGGAGTGAACGGGCGGTGGCGCCACTTAGTCGACGTTGTGGCTCAGCTGAAGGCGGGGCCAGTTTCGTTTCTCGTGAACGCGGACTACATCCGCGAAGAGGTCAGCGGCGGGTCCTTCTCCCAAGCGTATGGAGGAATGCTGACGCTTCGCTATGGATTTGCTCCCTTTGCCATCGCACTTCGTGCGGAGGTTCTCAACGACGCCGACGGCCTCTTTTTGGGTGTGCCAGACATGGTTCTCGGTACAGGAACCGCGACCTTTGAGGTGACGCCGGTGGAAGGTGTCGTTCTGCGATTGGACGCTCGCTACGACGCCGCGAGCGACGCCGTTTTCGCCACCGGCGCCGATGGCTTCAGCAACGACGCGTTCCGGGTTGTTCTCGGAGCCGTCGTCCACAGCGGACAATAGCGAAGAAAGGGAAGGGCGCTCATGACACTCGACGACACTATGCTTCAAGATGTGCTTCGCCAGTTGCACAACTGCGTGGACGACCGGCGTGCCGATGCGCACGACGTGGCGGGCGGCTTGGAGTCACTGGTTGCGAGCGCAAACGCTGCTCAGGCGCGTGTCTTGTCCCAAGCCGGCGCGATGATCCACGCGTACGCGGAGCAGGACATCGAGTTGGGTCCGGCCACCGACGGCGTTTGGCGAATGCTGCAAACGATCTCGGTGGGGCGACTGACGCTCCCGGGCGCTCCGCCGCCGCAAACTCCGCCGATGCCCCAAAGGGACGAAGATCCGACGGAGCGAATGGAGCTTCCTCGTCACGCCGCCGAAGCCACTGCCGCGAAAGTCGCGGTGCCCGAGATGCCGAAGTTCGTCATCGTCCGAGAGGAGGCCGACCTTATTGTCGAATGTGCAGAAGAGTGCATTGAGAACGTTGGAGCCGCCGAAAATGCGATCCTGGAGCTCGAAACGGACCCGGATAGCGACGAGCTCGTCAATACCGTTTTTCGTGCGTTTCATACCATCAAGGGCATCGCCGGATTTCTCGACCTTGGACCCGTTTCTCATCTCTCCCACAGTGCCGAATCACTTTTGTCCAAGGTTCGCTCAAAAGAACTTACGCTCAATCAAGGGCACTCCACGGCCTTGCTTCAGTCTGTGGACTGCCTCGGGAAGATGTTGGCGGACCTTCAGCGCGGGGAGGGCCCCGACGGAGGTATTCGCATCGATGTTCCGGAGAACTGGTCGTTGGTGTACGAGAGCCTGAGTACCGCAACGGAACCCTCAGCCTCCTCGGTGTCTTTAGCTCCTGCGGCCCTCTCTGGAGACACAAACGCCCAACCCTTTGCCCCTACCCCGGACGAGTCGCCGGAGGTCGTAGCGGCGGTTGCTGCTCCCGACCCCGCTCTCGGCGGTGAGGACAAGGAGTCGGAGGAGACGGACGAATCCGCTCAGGTATCGAAGCCCAAAGTAGAGTCCAAGAACACAAAGTCGTCGGCCGACGCGTTTGTTCGTGTCCGAACCGACCGACTGGACCAGCTACTCGATGCTGTCGGCGAGTTGGTCATCGCTCAAACCATGGTGTCGGACCGCTCCGCATTGATCGAAGCGGAGAATACGGAGTTCGCCGAGACGATCTCCCAAACCGGAAAGATCGTTCGCGAACTGCAGGACCTCGCGATGTCGCTGCGCATGGTGCCGATGGCGTCCACGTTTCAACGTATGAGCCGCGTCGCCCGCGACGTCGCGACAAAGTGCCAACGGCAGGTTCGTATGGAGACCGTCGGCGAGGACACTGAGATCGACAGAAACCTGGTCAGTCTTCTCAGTGAGCCCCTCATTCATATGATTCGAAACGCCGTCGACCACGGCATCGAGTCTGGTGAAGCACGCATCGCCGCTGGAAAAGACCCGGTGGGAACCGTGACTCTTTCCGCCACCGCCGAAGCCGGACGAATCGCGGTTCGAATCCGCGACGACGGCGGTGGTCTCAACGCGGAAAAGCTCATCGAGAAGGCGCGGAAAAACGGCATCCTCGGACCGAACGAGAAGATCAGCGATGCCGACGCTTTTCGTCTCATCTTTCATGCGGGGTTCTCGACCGCGGAGAAGGTCACAGCCACTTCCGGGCGAGGCGTCGGCATGGACGTTGTGCGACGAAACGTGGAGCTTCTTGGCGGGAGAATTCAGGTCGATTCCGTACTCGGTGAGGGCACCACGTTCAGCATCTACGTCCCACTGACGTTGGCCATTACAGACGGGATGATCGTGGGCGTCGCTGAGGAACGCTACATCCTTCCAACTCTGAATATCGTCATGAGCTTCCAGCCTAGCGCAGACATTCTCGCGTGCGTCCCCGGATGCGGCGAGGTTGTTCTGGTTCGTGGCCGACCAATCCCCATCGTCCGTATGCACGATATCTTCGATATCGACGGTGCCTGTACCTCGCCGACAAGAGCTCTTCTCGTTCTTATGGCCGACGGCGAACGCCGCTTCGCCCTTCTTGTGGACGAAGTGGTGGGTCAGCACCAGGTCGTCACCAAAGCCCTTGATGTTGGCGCTCAGTCTATTCCAGGACTCGGCGGCGCTGCCATTCTCGGTGATGGTCGTGTCGGCCTCATCGTAGACCCAGGCGGAATGGCGCAGCGCGTCCACCGTCGTCTTACTCCTGACACAGAACAAGTTTCGTCCCTTCACTAAAAGGCAGAATGATGTCCCAGTCCGATTCCAAAACTGCTCCAGGTCGACGCGTATCGCTCGCCGCGAAGTTCGCGGCTGTTCTGGTGCTCTTCGCTGCTGTTCCGCTCGTCGTCGTGGCGCTGCTGACACAAGCGTCTCTCGGCACCCTTCAAGAACAAGCGCTTGCAGATTCTCAAGCGAAAGCGCGTGTCATCGGTGACCGAATCGATCGAAGTCTCTTCGAACGCTACGGGGACGTTCAGGCCTTTGGTCTCAACACCATCGTGCGAGACCAGGCTCTCTGGTATGCGCCGGAGTCGCCCATCGTTGAGGCGATGAATCAGTATGTGGCCACCTACGGCATCTACTCGTTGACGATTCTCGCCGACTTGGAAGGGCGCGTCATTGCTGTCAACAGCTCTGACGACCGCGGGCAGAGTATCGACACTTCTTTTCTCTACGGTCAGAGCGTGGCGAGCGCGGAGTGGTTTCAGGCCGCACGGCGTGGAGAGTCGACGACGTCCACTCGGTTTACGGGGCCCGGAAACGATGTCTCGTCGGGCACGTTTATCGAAGATGTTCACATCGATGGGCTCGTGCGTCGTGCCTACCCGAACGGAGACGCACGTTCCCTCGGGTTTAGCGCGCCGGTGCGCAATGCCGCGGGGGACGTCATCGCCATTTGGTCCAATCGCGCAAAGTTCAGTCTCGTCGAGGAAATCGTTGCCAGTTCCGTTCAAGAGCAAAACGCCTCCGGGTTGGACACCTTCGAGGTATTTCTGGTGAACAGCGGTGGGACTGTTCTTTCCGGCTGGCACGACGGCAGCTTAGTCGACGACCCTTCCGTTGTGCTTCGTGAGTCCCTCGAGGACTTCGGTCTCGGCGACATCGCCAGCGCCGCGACCTCTGGTGAGTCCGCGGGTGTCGCTCTTGAAGAGCATCTCGCCGGCACCATGCCCCTCGTGGGAGCCCTCGGATACCCGGGGACGGAGTGGAGCGTCGTTACACGGGTGGACACGTCGGAGGCGATGGCGAACGCGGAGCAGATTCGCAGCATTCTTCTCTGGACGACATTGGGCGCCATCGCGCTTCTCTTTGTCTTTGGGTTCATCCTCGCGCGGCTTGCGATGCGACCCGTGATTGAGATGGCCCGAGTTGCACGACGCATGGCGAAGGGTGACTTCGACGTGACCATTGAAAGAACATCGCGGGACGAACTAGGAGACCTCGGCGATGCGCTCGGAGAGACGGTTCGCTACGTCAATGAAACCGAACATATCGTGACCCAGGTCGCCGAAGGTCAGCTCGATATCGAAGTGGTACCGCGCTCCGAAGACGACACTCTGTCGCACGGGATTCTCCGTATGCGAGATTCACTTCAGTATCTGGCGGCGGAGACAAGCCAAGTCATCGCAAGCGTAAAGATCGGCCAACTCGACACGAAGGGTGACGCGAGCGAACTCCGCGGCGTCTACCGGGAGCTCCTCGACGGCCTCAACACCACCGTCGCCTCCATCGCCGTTCCGGTGAGCGATGTACTCTCTTCGCTAGACGCGCTCGCGAAGCGAGACCTCACGAAGCGCATGGCCAGTCACTACGAAGGCCAGTTCCAGAAAATCGCCCAGCGCTACAACTCGGCGACGCAGAACCTTGACGAAGCGCTTGGACAGGTGGCGAGCGCTGCGGCCCAAGTGATGACCGCCGCCGACGAAATCAACACGGGCAATCAGTCCATCGCGGAAACCGCATCGGACAACGCGAGCTCACTTGAGGAGGTGACTAGCTCACTGCAAGAGATCACCTCGATGGGTCGTCAGAACGCCACGCGTTCGACGGAGGCTCGAACCACCGCCGACGGTGCGAGCGAAGCCGCAGACGAAGGTGGCGCGAGTATGGGTCGTTTGTCCACGGCGATTCAGGACATTCGCTCCTCCGCCGAAGAGACCGCAAAGATCGTCAAGACCATCGACGAGATCGCGTTCCAAACAAACCTCTTGGCACTCAACGCCGCCGTCGAAGCTGCGCGTGCAGGAGATGCGGGCAAGGGCTTCGCCGTCGTCGCCGAGGAGGTGCGGAGTTTAGCGAGGCGTTCGGCGGAGGCTGCGCGCAGCACCGCGCAGCTCATCGAGTCGAGTCTCGAGAAGACCAACGCGGGCGTGGCCATGAATGCTGAAGTCACCGAGGCTTTTATTCGTATTCAGCAACAGGTGAACGAGGTGTCCAGCGTGATGGTCGAAATCAGCGAAGCGTCGACGCAGCAGTCGGACGGCGTTGGTCAAATCAACGTTGCGATTGAGACGATGTCCCAGTCGACTCAGTTGAACGCGGCTACGACAGAGGAATCTGCGAGTTCCGCTCATGAGCTTTCAAGCCAGGCGGAAGCTCTTCGTTCTATGCTCTCCAGTTTTCAGGTGAGCCATCATGCGATGTCAGGGCAAAGCTACCAAAATCACGATGCGGGACCTCCGCCCATGCCGAACTCGTCGGGCCAGGGAAGCCCACGGGCGGAAGCGACCAGAAACCGCGCGCCGGCGGAAGACCTCATCCCGTTTGAAGACATGGGTGCCGCGGACTCTTCTGTCTTGATGAGCTTCTGATGAGTGCGCGTGTACTCATGATTGATGACAGTCCGGCCATGCGTCGCCTTTTGGCGTCGCGCGTGCGGACGGCGAAGAACATCGAAGTTGTGGGGATGGCGGGAGACCCCTACGAAGCCCGAGACAAAATCGCCGAACTTCAGCCGAACGTGCTCACCCTCGATATCGAGATGCCGCGCATGAACGGTCTCGACTTTTTACGCCGCCTTATGCGTCACCATCCGATCCCTACGGTGGTCGTAAGCACGTTGGCTGGCCCACGGACCGCGGTGGCCATCGAAGCACTTCAGTTGGGGGCGGTGCTCGCTCTGGGGAAGGATGAAGCAAAAAAGCCGGGCGTTCTTGCAGACGCGATACGGAGTGCCCATGGCGCCAACGTCTCTATTCTCGGCGTCAGCAGAGGTCGACCCCCTATCCGAAGTGGCTCGCCCAAGGTCGCGTCGAGCAGCAAGAAGTGCGACGTTATCGCGATTGGAGTCTCGACCGGCGGGCCCCATGCGCTGGCGAAGGTCTTTGCCGACCTGCCGCCCGGATTGCCACCTATCGTGGTGGTCCAGCATATGCCAGCGGAGTTTACTGCTCCACTTGCTTCACGACTGAATGGTCTTAGCGCCGTCAACGTCAGCGAAGCGGTACACGGACGAGTACTGGGGCGCGGCGAAGCGGTCATCGCGCCAGGCGGCCGTCATCTCAGGATTCGGAAGAATGGCGCCCGAGTGATCACGGAGCTCAGTGATGACGCGGAGGTGGAATATCACCGTCCAAGCGTGGATGTGCTCTTTCGCAGCGTCGCACGAACCAAGTTGAACTGTCTCGCGATTGTGATGACCGGAATGGGGCGCGACGGTGCGTCGGGTCTTCTCGCGCTAAGAAACGCTGGCGCTCTGACGTTGGCGCAGGATCAAGCAACGAGCTTGGTCTACGGCATGCCGCAGGAAGCTGTGAAGAACGGGGCCGCGATGAGCGAAGTGCCCCTATCACGCATTGCCGAAACCCTGGCAAGAATCGCCGCGGGTTCGACGGAGAGGAAGAGCGCGTGACACCCAAGTATCTAGACGCGGGTGAGTTCAAGCGAGTGTGCGCGATCGCGTATCGGTGCGCCGGAATTGACATCGGCGCGAACAAAGTACAGATGGCGTCGGCGAGAGTGCGAACTCGAATGCGGGCGTTGTCTATTTCTGACTTTACCCAATACCTGGACCTTGCCGAACGGGACAAAGTAGAGCTTGGACACCTCGTCGACCAGCTCACGACCAACGAGACACGTTTCTTCCGCGAACCGGCACACTTCGACTTTGTCGCGAAGAATGTGTGGCCCACGGCGCAGTCTCCCCTTCGCGTTTGGTGTGCCGCGGCTTCCACAGGTGAAGAGCCATACACGATCGCGATGTCGATTCTCGAAAACCCCGGGCGCGGGACGCCGGGCGCGAAGATTCTCGCCACGGACCTGTCTCCAACAGTTGTCGAGACGGCGAAAAAAGCTTGCTACGACGAGTCTCGCTTGAAGGGCGTAGATTCCAAACTTCGCAAGCGATACTTCAAGCCGAGTGGTCAGCCGAATCAGTACGTTGTCGTGCCGAGGGCGCGTAATATGCTGCATTTTGCGGTGCTCAACCTCATGGGAGCTTGGCCCATGAAAGGTCCCTTCGACATCATCTTTCTACGAAACGTGATGATCTACTTTGATGCTCCAACGCGCCAATGGCTATGCCGTCGCATGGCGACGCTTCTGCGACCCGGCGGCCACCTGCTCATCGGTCACTCGGAAACACTTGGGCGCTCCGCGCCGGGTCTCAACTCGGTTCAGCCGGCGGTCTATCGACGCAACAACGAACCTGTCTTCGTTGGCCGCCGCGGGGGCCAGGCCGCATGAGTGCGCCATTGCAGAGCGGATCGCGAAACCGAATTACCCTCGGGCTTGCGGAGTTCGAAACCAGTCGGTCTCCCGACGTGACGTTCATCACTTATGCTCTGGGTTCATGCCTTGGCATTACTCTGTATGATCCCGTCGCGCGCGTCGGCGGCCTTCTTCACGTCATGTTGCCCAGCGCTAGCGTTGACCCCGCCAAGGCCAAGACGCGTCCAGGTATGTTCGTCGACACAGGGCTTCCGCATCTGTTTCACTCCGCCTACAAACTCGGCGCCGTCAAGTCGAGGCTCATCGTCAAAGTTGCCGGTGGAGCAACGCGCCTCCAAAGTGAGACCCAGCGTATTGCCGCTCGCAATATTGCCGCCGCGCGAAAGATCCTCTGGCAAAACAGCGTTCTGATCACCGCCGCCGACACCGGGGGAAAGAACCCACGCACGATGAGTCTTCGACTCTCGGACGGCGAGGTCATGATCAAGACTCATCAACGCTCCTATCAACTTTGAAGGAATCCTATGGCAATCGATGTACTCATCTGTGACGACAGCGCCGTGATGCGCAACATGGTCAAACGCGCACTCAACATGACGGGTCTCGCGATCGGAAACGTGGACTTCGCCAATCATGGCGATGACGCGATCGAGAAGGTGAGCGGGCGCTCGTACGACCTTCTCTTGTTGGACGTCAACATGCCCGTCCGAGACGGAGTGTCCGCTCTCACCGAGATCCGACGAGCCGAGGAGGGTCATGGGATATCCGTTGTCGCGGTGACCAGCGAAGGAAGCGATGAGAAGCGACAAGCGCTCCGCGATCTTCGTGCGTCGATCGTCTCCAAACCCTTTACAGCAGAACAACTCGTGGACGGCATCCTGGATGCCATAAGGAACCCCTATGGAATGGCAGAAACCCCTCAAAGAGCTGTGCTTACGAGTTTTTGAAACAATGTGTTTCGCCGTCCCGCTGGACGACGAGGACGCTTCGCAGCCGCCCGACGTCGGGTATTCCGTCGCGTTCAAGAGCGCGGACCCCAACGCCGTGCCGGCGGCTGAAGGCTGTCTTTGGGTGGGCCTGCAAGACGAATGCGCAATGGAGATGGTCTCGAGCATGCTCGGCGATCCGTGCCCTGCGCCCGAAGACCTACGTGACGGCGTGGCCGAACTTGCCAACGTGATCGTCGGACAGCTCTTCCTCACCCACGCTCCGAACTCAGGTCACCACCTCGGTACACCCATCTACAGCCCAAAACCGCCGGCTGGACAGTCCATCGCAGAGGTGACGTTTACTTTCGACACGGGCAGTGCCGCCGTCATTCTCGCGTCTTCATAGAAGAGCCACGCTTTTGGGCCTACAGATTGCGCCACAGCTTCCGTTCGTGAAGACAGCATGGCTCGACACCCTAGGACGACCGCACGAGGAGAACGCGTGTGAGTATGAAAGCGAAAGCGCTTCGGCGGGGGTGCGCTGAATGGGAACTGATCGTCGAACGTTTGGTGCGTGTCGGGAACGACCACTACAAGCCCCAGCGTTCGTCGGTGCACGGCAGCGAAAAGATCCTCGAAACACTTGCGAACCTCGATTCTGGTCTCGTTGAAGAAGCGGCGAGGGCGATGGCCGGGGAACATCCGACTTACAAATTCAAGGGCGGTCGCTTACAGCCGTGGGACGCTCAGCAGAGCATTTCGACGGAGCAGGACGACAGCGAACTCTCCCGACTCAGACGCCGGTGTGGGCGTCTTGAAAGTCGCGTAGATTCCCTTGAGCGCGCTCTTCGGCGAAGAGCGGAACCGAAGCGGAGAAACTCTTCCACAGCCTCTCCGTTGTCGGAGCCTTCAGTGTCGGCGCAGCTTTCCGAAGAGGATGCCACGGCACCCAGCGGTGCGAAGCGCAGCTCCGTACCCGCCCAGGCGGCTCGAAGTACGCCGACGACGGACGAATCACAGTGCATCTCTTTCCCGACCCCGGAGACTCTGCGCAAAGCTTACGAGGACTTGCTCGGTGACGAGCTTTCATTTCGCGCGGTGTCTGCTTTTGACCCGCATGACTCGCAGCTCTACCTCGTTGACTTGCTCGATGACAATGATGAAGCCGTAGGGGTGATTGGCGCAGACCTTCGAGCCGTCGTGTTTCAGGCGGGCGCGCTTACGATGATGGCGAAAGAGGAGCGCGAGATGGTGTTTCAAGGTGGCGAGCCCAACGAAGACATGATGGAGGCGATGAAGGAACTCTTCACGGTTCACGCGCGCTGCTTTTGTGGAGTCCCCGGAAACCCCCACGTGCGAACGGGCCCGATCCGACGACTCACGGAGGATGACACTTGGCTCGCTACCCCCGCTGCGTCGATGGCTCTTCAGGACGGCTTCGACGGGCGAATGCTCTTGGCGTCTCGTTAGAGACCGAAACTCGCTTCGAGACGATTTGGACGTGCCAACCAAGGCTGCTAAGGGCCTGCCATGAAAGCACGTGTGATCGGAGCAGGGCTCGCTGGTAGCGAGGCCGCATGGCAGCTGGCGGAGGCGGGGGTCGCCGTAACGTTGGTGGAGCAGAAGCCGAAGAAACGTACGCCGGCGGCGCAGCATGACTTCTTCGCGGAGCTCGTCTGCAGCAACTCGTTTCGTGGCGCTGCCCTCGCGAACGCCGTCGGGCTGCTCAAGGAAGAGATGCGGCAGTCTGGGTCGTTCATCATGGACTGCGCCGCCGGCGCGCGCGTTCCCGCGGGTGGGGCGTTCGCCGTTGACCGCGAGATCTTTGGTGCGGAGGTCACGCGCCGTCTTCACGAACACACGAACATCGATGTCGTTTGCGATGAAGTCCTGGCAATCCCAGAGCTGGACGAGCCGGTTGTGCTGGCGACGGGACCACTTACCGGGGACGCCCTCGCTGCGGACCTGGCCCGCGTCATCGGCGATGAACATCTCGCCTACTACGACGCCATCGCGCCCGTGGTTACAACGGACAGCATCAACTGGGACATCGTGTTCAAGGCCTCCCGCTACGGGAAGGGCGACGACGCCGCCTATGGCAACTGTCCGATGAATGAAGAAGAGTACGGAGTCTTTTTGAAAGCGGTGCTCGACTCAGAAAAGGTCGTGCCGCGTGAGTTCGAAGAGGTGAAGTACTTCGAGGGGTGCCTGCCACTGGAGATCATGGCGGAACGTGGACCCAAGACGTTGCTCTTTGGGCCCATGAAACCCGTTGGCCTCGACGACCCTCGAACCGGCCGTTGGCCCCACGCTGTAGTGCAGCTTCGTCAAGAGAACGCCGCCGGCACGGCATATAACCTCGTCGGGTTTCAGACCCGTATGAAACACCCCGACCAAAAGCGGGTGTTTCGTCTGATCCCGGGTCTCGAAAAAGCGGAGTTTCAACGGCTCGGCAGCGTGCACCGAAACACCTTCGTCAACGCGCCCTCGGTCACCGGCGACCTCCTCGAGCTACGCGCAAAACCGGGCGTATACTTGGCGGGCCAGGTCAGCGGCGTTGAGGGCTACATCGAGAGCGCGGCCTGCGGACTTCTTGTCGGGAAGCTCCTCGCTGCGCGTTTGGCCGGGCGAGAGCTCGCGCCACCTCCAACGACGACGGCCCTCGGCGGCCTCTACAGTCATGTCCGTGTGCCACGCGACGATTTTCAGCCTTCCAACATCACGTGGAACCTGATCAACAGCGAAGATGTGCCGCGGACGGAACTCACGGCGAAGGGCAAGAAGCGAAAGATCGGAAAAGCCGAGCGGCGAGGTCAGCTGGCTGAACGCGCTCTTGCACACCTCAAAGAGTGGCGAGACGCTCAGGTGAGCGCAACCGACTAAGGCACGTGTAGGAAGCCGCGCATCAAGCCATTGAGCGCTTCGAGGAGGTACGGGTCGTCAACGTCGTAGCTCTCGGCGACGACGTCGGTAAACGTTGACGTGTTCAGCGGATGTTGACGCGTCGCACATGGCCCTCGTCGCGCTCGGTGATGAGAATATTGCCGGCGCCATCCATGGTCACAGCCCGTGCTTCGCTGATCTTTTCGCCGGGCGAATCGTATGGCTCGCCGTCGCCGGAGTGTTCGCCCTTGTCCCCGTCGACCATCAAGTGCACGTACCCTGCAACGTCGAGGTACCAGATCTGTGATCCATCGTGCGTGGCGAGGAGCGCGCCGCCCTCGGGGTGAAACCATATGCCGCGGACCTCGTCGAGGCCGGTCTCAAGGGCCGGCATGCCGTCTCCGCCGCCGTCCGTGGTTCCGTTTCCGGCGATGACCGTGCGTGTACCATCATCGGCAAGCGCGTACACGAGGTGTGCGCCACGGTCGGTCACGCCGAGGGTGCCGTCCGGGGCGACATGCAGGTTGGCAAGGGACGAAAAGCCACTCGCAAGAACCTCAACGCCACCATCGGGTGTCCAGCGAAGAAGCCGCGTGCCCGCAGCGACGTAAGCCAGTGTCTCGTCGTCCGCGACCCAGAGCCCGCGCCCCGCTCCGGCGCCTCCGATCTCGAAGAGAGTGCGGATCTGGCCATCGATATCGACGGCTCGTACTCGATCGTTGCCGAGGTCTAGAATGTAGAATGTACCATCATCGCGAACCCACAGCCCATTGGGGTTGTCGAGGGCCGCGGCCGTCGCGGCGCGTGGCGCATCACCGTCAAACCCCGCGACGTTGGTGCCCGCAACCGTGGTGATCACGCCGCTGGCGTCGAGACGACGAACGCCATGCGCTTCCTTGTCCGCAATGTAGATATTGCCGGCGGCGTCGGCCATCGCCATATGCGGGCGCGAGAGCTCGGCGGCCGTTCCCGGTTCTCCTTCGAAGGACTCGCTCCAGCCGTTCACCCTATCGACGAGTCCCGTTCCTGCCACCGTTTCCAACAAACCGTAGCGCGAACGTAGCGTGTCGATGTCGAGCACTCCGGCGTCGGCGGCGAGGGCATCATCGGCGACGGAGTCCGCTTCGTCGATATCCATCACGCGCGCGTCGTCACCCGAGAGGGGAGCGTCCACCGATGATTCCTGGCCAGCATCTTCTGGCGGCGCGGCGTCGCTCTTGCAGCCCGTACTCAGCGCACATACAAGCACGAGATTCGCTAAAACACGCATCCCGCGAATCTAGCACGCGGGAATCTTCGCTTCGGTCGCTTTTCTCCGAAGAATCCGCCGCAAACCAAGCGGCTAGGACTTACCCTTCTTCTTCGCAAGGGGATGCGCTTTGTCGTAGACCTCCATCAAGCGGTCCACGCTCACCTGGGTGTAGCGCTGGGTCGTGGAGAGGCTGGCGTGGCCGAGGAGCTCTTGAATCGAGCGGAGGTCGGCGCCGGCGTCGAGGAGATGCGTGGCGCAAGTGTGCCGAAGCGCATGCGGATGAAGGTCCGAGCGTCCGGCGCCAAGGATCCCATAACGACGGACGATATTCTGCGTCTGTCTCGTACTGAGCGCAGTCCCGTAGCGCCCGACAAAGAGCGCCTCCTCATGAACGACGCCATCTTTCTTACGAAGCGACGCGCGCACCTGAAGGTAGGTCAGGAGGCTCTCGTGTGCCGCGCGACCGATGGGCACGATGCGCTCTTTGTTGCCTTTGCCGATGACACGCATCTCCCGGCGCGCGAGGTCGACCTGCCTGAGCGTCAGTCCGGCCAGCTCGCCGACGCGAAGCCCACCTCCATAGAGCAGCTCCAGCATCGCCGCATCGCGCTTGGCGAGGGCGTCGGCTTTAGGACCCCTTCGTAGGTTCTCTGCGGGCGCTTCCACGACGCGAAGAGCGTCCTCGACGCTGAGAAAGCGAGGGAGCTTCTGTGCACGCTTGGGCGCCCTGAGCGCGCTCGCGGGGTTGTGCTCAAGGATGCCTCGTCGCCGGAGTAGGCGGAAGAACGAACGAAGGGCGGAGAGCCGCCGGGAAGTCGAAGATGGCGCGAGGGTGCCAAAGCCCTTGGCGAGAAAGGCACGTAGAACCGTCACGTCGACGTGTCTTGCGTCCAGTGGAAGCCCCGATTCTTCGAGGAACCCACGCAGCACCGACAGTTCGCGCCGGTACGCCTTGAGCGTGGCTCCGGAGAGACGGCGTTCTTCCTGTAGGTACGAGAAGAAGAGCTCGCTCTGGGCGTCATAAGGTGCGCCGCGGGGCTCTACAACGCTGCTTTTTGCCTTCGCCACCCCCGAAGCCTACCAGCGGGACCTCAAAGGGCCCCACTTCGTGGGGATCCGAAACTCTGCCGACGGTGGCTCATTCTGCTAGTGTCCGCGCCTTCATGGCCTCCTCCGACGAACGATTTCGCTCCACAACCATCATCGCGGTCCGCAAGGACGGCAAAGCCAGCATGGCCGGCGACGGCCAGGTAAGCCTCGGCCAGACCGTTCTGAAAGGGAGCGCCAAGAAAGTCCGCCGCATCGCGGACGGAAAGGTCGTCGCAGGCTTTGCGGGCGCGACGGCGGACGCCTTCACGCTCCTTGAGCGTTTCGAAGGCAAGCTGAAGGAGTACCGCGGCTCGCTCATGCGCGCTGCGGTGGAGCTCACCAAGGACTGGCGGACGGATCGCTATCTACGCCGTCTCGAAGCCATGCTCATCGTCATGGACAAAGAGACGACTCTTCTCTTGAGCGGCACCGGCGACGTCATCGAACCCGATGAGGGCGTCATCGCCATCGGCTCCGGCGGCTCTTTCGCTCTGGCGTCGGCGAGGGCGCTCTATCGTCACACGGACATGGACGCGACGGCCATCGCACGCGAGTCGCTCACCATCGCCGGCGAAATTTGTGTCTACACGAACGGCAATATCATCGTCGAAGAAATCACGGAGGCTGCACAATGATCAACTTCACCCCACGTGAAACCGTGTCGGAACTCGACCGCTACATCATCGGTCAAGACAAAGCCAAACGCGCCGTGGCCATCGCGCTGCGAAACCGTTGGCGTCGTCAGCAAGTCGCGCCGGAACTCCGCGACGAGATCGCGCCAAAGAACATCATCATGATCGGGCCCACGGGCTGCGGTAAGACGGAGATCGCACGCCGCCTCGCGAAGCTCGCCAAGGCGCCCTTCGTCAAGGTCGAAGCCTCTAAGTTCACCGAGGTTGGATATGTGGGTCGCGACGTGGAGTCGATGATCCGTGACCTCGTGGAGGTCGCGATTCAGCTCGTCCAGAAGGAAGCCATCGACGAGGTGAAGGTACGCGCGGAAGGGCACGCCGAAGACCGACTCGTTCAGCTCCTAGCGGACCTTGAAGCACCGCAACCGCAGAACCCACCGCAGCCAGGACAGATGTTCGGTCCGTTTTCGATGGGCACCAAGGCTCAGGCAACGCCACACCCTGTTTCGCGCCTTGAGGATATCCGAAAGCGGCTTCGCGCCGGCGAGTTCGACGACACCATGATCGAGCTCGACGTCCAGGACACGGGCAACCCGTTTATGACGGTCTTCGGTCAGAACGGCACCGAAGAGATGAACCTCAAGGACATGCTCTCGCAGGTCCCGGGGTTTCAGAACAAGACGAAGCGGCGCAAGGCTAAGGTGCCGGACGCGCGCAAGGCGCTGGAAGAGCAAGAAGCCAAAAAGCTCGTCGACATGGATGGCGTGCAGCGCCGCGCCATCGAGCGCACGGAGCAGGCCGGCATCGTGTTCTTGGACGAGATCGACAAGGTGGCGAGTCGTGGCGGCAAGAGCGGCCCCGACGTCTCCCGTGAAGGCGTCCAGCGCGACCTCCTCCCCATCGTCGAAGGCTCCACCGTCAGTACCAAGTACGGCCCCGTGAAGACCGACCACGTTCTCTTCGTCGCCGCCGGCGCGTTCCATATCTCGAACGTCAGCGACATGATTCCAGAGCTCCAAGGGCGCTTCCCGATTCGCGTGGAACTCGACAGCCTCAAGAAGGACGACTTCGTCCGCATTTTGACGGAGCCGAAGAACGCGCTGACGCGACAGTATGCTGCGCTCATGGATACCGAAGGCGTTGAGCTTGTCTTTGAGGACGCAGCCATCGAGGCCATCGCCCACTACGCCGCGCAAGCCAACGAGCGCGCCGAGAACATCGGCGCGCGACGCCTTCATACGGTCCTCGAAGCGATCCTCGAAGAGCTGAGCTACAGCGCCTCGGAGCGCAGCGAACAGCGCTTCGTCGTCGACAAAGACCACGTCGAAAAGACCCTCGATCCGATCCTCGGTGACGAGGAACTCTCCCGATACATCCTCTGAACGCCATGCACTCCATCGCCGACAAGGCCGCGATCCTCCACGAGGCGCTTCCCTATATTCGAGCCTTCCACGGGGAGATCTTCGTCATCAAATATGGCGGACACGCCATGGTCGACCCCGCGCTGCGCGATAGCTTCGCCCGCGACGTCGTCCTCATGAAATACGTCGGTCTCAACCCCGTCGTCGTCCACGGCGGAGGTCCGCAAATCGACGAGACCCTCGCGGAGTTCGGAGTGGTAAGCGAGCGCGTGGAGGGTCTTCGGGTCACGGACGAGCGCACGATGAAGGTCGTCGAGATGGTCCTTGGCGCGCAGATCAACCAAGAGATCGTGAGCCTCATCGGCAAACACGGCGGTCGCGCCGTTGGACTCACCGGTAGAGACGACGCGTGCGTGCGTGCGAAGAAGGTCGAGCGCATGACGACGCGCTCGGGCAAAGAGGTCGACCCTGGGCGCGTCGGGGCCGTCACGAGCGTAAAACCCGAAGTGATTCACCGGCTCGTGGAAGGCGGGTTCATCCCGGTCATTGCCCCCATCGCCGTCGACGAGGCGGGGCATTCTCTGAACGTCAACGCCGACACCGTGGCGGGCAAGGTCGCCGAGGCCATCGGCGCGCGTAAGCTCGTCTTGATGACAGACATCGAAGGCGTCCGTGGCGAAGAGGGCACGGTGATGAGCTCGCTTCGCGCCAGCGAGATTCACACGCTGCAAGAAAAGGGCGTCATCGAGGGGGGCATGATTCCCAAAGTCGGGTGCGCCCTCGAGGCCCTCGTGGGCGGCGTCAACAAAGCTCACATCATCGACGGACGCGCCAAACATGCCGTGCTCCTCGAGATCTTCACCGACGAAGGCGTCGGTACCGAAATCATGAAATAGGCGTTTTTCTATGTCTCGCATTCCACGTCACTTCCGTTCCCTTGAAGATGTCTCTCGCGAAGAGCTCATCGCGCTCCTCGACCTCGCCGACCGGCTGAAGGCGGAGCGCGGAACGTCCGCACACCCCAAGCCCTTGAGCGGCAAGAGTGTGGCGCTCATCTTCGAGAAGGCCTCCACGCGAACCCGGCTGAGTTTTGAAGTCGGCGTGTCTGAACTCGGCGGCCATCCGCTGATCATCATGGCGAAAGACACGCAGATGGGTCGCGGGGAACCGCTCTCGGACACCGCGCGCATTTTGTCGGGTTACGTTCACGGGGTGGTGATTCGGACCTTCGGTCACGAGCGTCTCGAGGCGCTCTGCGATCACGCGTCGATTCCCATCGTGAATGCGCTCACGGACCTCTTTCATCCGTGCCAGCTTCTGGCGGACCTGCAGACGATCCGCGCTCACTTTGGCCGTCTCGACGTGACCGCTGCTTGGATTGGCGACGGCAACAACATGGCTCACTCGTGGATTCTGGCCGCCGCGCGTGCCGGCCTGTCTCTGCGCATCGCATGCCCGGAAGGCTACGACCCGGACCCGGCCGTCTTGGCGAAGGGACGCGAGCTCGGAGGGGACATCGTCGTGGTGCGCGATCCCGCCGAGGCCGTCGATGGCGCGGACGTCGTCAACACGGACGTCTGGGCGAGCATGGGCCAGGAAGACGAGACGAAGGCCCGTCAGCTAGCTTTCGCCGACTACTACGTGGATGAGAAGCTCATGGAGCGAGCATCCGAAAACGGCATTTTCCTTCATTGCCTTCCAGCCCATCGTGGGGAGGAAGTCAGTGCAGAGGTCATCGATGGGCCGCGTTCGCAGGTGTGGAAGCAAGCGGAGAACCGCCTTCACGCCCAAAAGGCACTCCTCGCCACGCTCATCGCGAACTGATCTCGTTTTCCCAAGCTCCGAGCAAAGCGAACTCGTGCGGGGCGGTTTTCTAGTGGTACGGTAGGCCGGAGTGGGGTCTTCCAACGACAGCGCACGCATTCCACGATTGACCGAGGGGGTCGACGTTCGGGACTTGTCCGTCGACCCATTCGAGGGCTTCATGTTGTCACGCATCGACGGCGTGAAGACGGCACAAGAGGTCGCCGATTTGACGGGCTCCGACGTGACGCTCTTGATGGCCCTCATCGACAGGCTCGCGGAGACCGGAGCGGCGGGCTGGCTGCAGCAGGAGGGCGCGGGCCAAGACGCGGAGTCACCTTCCGGGGCGTCCGACCTCGCGTTACCTCCACTGAGCGAGCTTCCCTACGATCCCGCGGAGCTCGACGAAGAGACGGACCTGTCGATGGAGCGGAAGCGCGAGATCCTCGACCGCTACTACCGCCTCGACGACCTGAACTACTACGAGCTTCTTGGCATCCCGCGAAGCGCCGAGAAGAAAGACGTTCGCGCGGCTTACTTCTCGCTGTCGAAAGTTTTTCACCCGGACACGCTCTTCGGGAAAGAGCTGGGCTCCTACAAAGCGAAAATGGAGTCCGTCTTTGGCGCGTTGACGAAGGCCTACGAGGTCCTCGGGAAGAAGCGAAAACGCAAAGACTACGATTTCTATTTAGGACTCACGGACACCACGAAGGCCGCGGAGCAAGGTCTCGCCGAAGCTGAAGTAGACGCGGAGGCCGTGGCTAAGGAGGTGCTCCAAGAAACGAGCCCTGCTTCGCCGAAGAGCTCCACGCCGCCGCAGTCGACGACGCAGAGCTCGACGCCGCCGCAGTCGACGACGCAGAGTTCCACGCCGCCGCGGTCGACGACGCAGAGTTCCACGCCGCCGCGGTCGACAACGCAGAGTTCCACGCCGCCGCGGTCGACGACGCAGAGTTCGAAGCCGCCAAAGGCAACGTCGTCGTCGCCGCCTCGGACGGAGGCGGCGCGGAAGAGTCGTGCGCGCGAACGCCTCAAACATCGCTTCCAGCGCGCCGCAAGGCCGGCTCCCGCACCCGCGCCTCTTCCCAAGGTGGAGAGGTCCCGTGAAGACCTATTGCGCGGATTGGCGGGCTCATTGCGCTCCGCCGCTCGAATTACCGGCGGCATCGACAAAGCCACCGAGCAGCTTCGGGCCGGCGAAGAGGCGGAAGCGCGAGGAGATCTGCTGTCCGCGACGAATGCATACCGGCTGGCGCTCTCTCTCAACGACAACCCCGAGATCCAAGCGCGCTACGCTCGTGTTAAGGGTCAGCTCGCGGCAGATTTGGCCGAAAAATACAAAAAGCAGGCCAAATACGAGGAAGGGAACCAACAGTGGGGCGCAGCCGCGCTGTCTTGGAAGAAGGTCTGTGAAGGCCGTCCCCACAGCGTTGAGCCTCTCCGGCGTGCCGCATATGCCATTCTCCAGGCTGGGGGAGACCTCAAGCACGCTCGGGATCTGGCGCAAAGCGCGGTGAACATCATGCCAACGCACGTGAAGTGCCGTGTCACTTTGGCACGGGTCTATATCAGCGCTGGGATGCAAAAGAGTGCCCTCGGAGAGCTCCGAGAAGCCGCAAAGCTGGACCCCAGCGACGAGATCGTGAAGAATCTGCTACGCGATTTGAAGTAGCGGCCGAGCTCGTTGCATGGAGAATTAATGGATAAGGTCATCGGGATTGATCTCGGCACGTTTAACTCGTGCGTTGCTGTCGTCGAAAGTGGAACACCAACGGTCATCGCCAATCGCGGCGGTTACAAGGTGACGCCTTCGATGGTGGCGGTGACGGAGGCAGGCAAGCGCCTGGTCGGTCACATCGCCAAGCGTCAGGCCGTCACCAACGCGGAGAACACGGTCTTTGCGGCAAAGCGCCTCATCGGACGAAAGTTCGACACCCCGCAGGTGAAGAATGCGACGTCCACGTGTCCTTACCGCATTGTGGAGGGGCCTCACGGGGACTGTCGTATTCAGCTCCGCGACAAGGTGTATTCCGTTCCCGAAGTGAGCGCGATGATCCTTCAAGAGATGAAGATGATCGCCGAAGACTACCTCGGGCATGAGGTGACGCAGGCCGTTGTGACGGTCCCTGCGTACTTCAACGACGGTCAGCGCCAGGCTACCAAGGACGCTGGGGCCATCGCTGGCCTCGACGTGATCCGCATCATCAACGAGCCCACCGCCGGCGCACTCGCTTACGGCTTTGGCAAGAACATCGACCGCACCGTCGCGGTCTATGACCTGGGTGGCGGCACCTTCGATATTTCGATTCTTGAGATCTCGAGCTCCGGTGTCTTCAAGGTGATCTCCACCGCCGGCGACACATTCCTCGGCGGCGAGGACTTCGACCAGCGCATCATCGACTGGCTTGTTCAAGGCTTCAAAGAAGAGCACGACCTGGACCTTCGCCAGGACCGAATGGCTCTGCAGCGTCTCAAGGACGCCGCGGAGAAGGCGAAGTGTGAGTTGAGCGCTGTGGTTGAAACGGAAGTGAACCTCCCCTTCATCATCTCCAGCGCACGCAACGAGGCCCTTCATCTTCAGCGTTTGCTCACGCGCGCGCAGCTTGAAGACCTCACGCGCGACCTCGTCGACCGCACCGTTCAGATCTGCGGCATGACGTTGGACGAAGCCGGTCTTGAAAAAGACGAGGTCGAGGACATTGTCCTCGTCGGCGGCATGACGCGTATGCCCCTTGTTCAGGCGGGGGTAACGGAGTTCTTTGAGCGCGAACCATGCAAGGGCGTGCACGCAGACGAGGTCGTGGGCCTCGGCGCTTCGATTCAAGGCGAGGCGCTCATCGGAGACACCATGGACATGGTGCTTCTCGACGTCACGCCACACACGTTGGGCATCATGGTTGTCGGAGGTTACTTCGAGGAACTCATCCCGCAGAACACGACGGTGCCAACGTCGCGCGGCAAACCTTTCACAACGGTCCGCGAAAACC
Organism: Polyangiales bacterium; assembly: GCA_045106895.1. GTDB lineage: Bacteria > Myxococcota_A > Polyangia > Polyangiales > Houyiibacteriaceae > JBCCRV01. The sequence continues at coordinate 48,435 of JBGCFM010000069.1, forward strand.
AGACCGCCGTGAAGATTCTTGTGCTTCAGGGCGAGTCCCGCCGTGCAGAGGAAAACGAGCTTCTCGGCGAGTTCATTCTGACCGGTCTACGACGAGCACCCGCGGGCGAAGTGGAGGTCGAGGTGACCTTCGAGATCAACGCCGACGGTATCGTCTCGGTCCACGCGAAAGACAAAGAGACCGGCAAAGAGCAGTCCATCACCGTCACCGCGACGAGCGGCCTGACGAACGATGAGATCGACCAGATGATGGAAGATGCCCAGGACTACGCCGTCGCGCGACGCGAAGACGAAGTCATGGAGGGCACCAAGCAAGAGGTCGAGACTCTCATCGCGGAGATCGAACGCCTCTTCCCTGAGGTGGAAGCGGTCGTGGCGGGAAGTGACTTTGGTCGCGATGCCATCGACAAGGCCCGAGTCAACGTCGAGCGAGCGCGCTCGCTCATGGAACGTGGTGACGCAGCAGGGCTCAAGGAGCACCTGGACTCTCTCGCGCGCACCCAGCGTATGTTCAAGGGCGTGGTGGGCAAGTCCGCGTGACCGGCCTGCACCGATGAGTGACGATTCCGAGAAGGGGCCGGACGACGAAGAGCGAAAGCCACGCTATTCCGAACCGGTTCTTCTGCCTCCTGCGGACGATGAATCGCGACTCACCCTTGAGTTTGAAGACCTTCCTCTCGCCTTCGCGAAGGAAGACGACGACGAGAGCATTCCTGTCCTCAAGGCGATGGGGGGTCGGGCCGACGAGACCGAGCCCGCACTCAGCCTCGTCGGGAGCCGTCCAGAGCAACCGGTCATGGACCTACGCTCGGAGATGCGTGAACGCTTCGCCCTCGACGACTTCACCGCCGCGTTGAGCATCGCCGAACTCCTCCTCGGCCAAGACCCACGGGACGAAGACGCACTCGGCGTGGCGTCCGAGTGTAGACGCCGCCTCGTTCAGCTCTACACCTCACGGCTCGGTAGCATGGCGACGGTGCCGGTCTTAGCGGTGCCCCCGGGAGAGATTCGGTGGCTTGGGCTGGACCACCGTGGTGGGTTCCTCTTGTCACAAATCAACGGCGTCCACACCATCGAAGAGTTGTGCGACGTCGCAGGCATGGAGAAGATCGAGGTGCTCAAGACCCTCGCCGAACTTCACAACGTCGGCGCCATCAGCGTCTAAACTTCCTGCATTGAGCGGGAAGGGTGAGACAGTGGTTGCGCTGGCCTCTCGTCCCGATATCCTCGCTCGCCATGAGCGAAACACCGAAAAAGATCATCCTCGCCTACAGCGGCGGCCTCGACACCTCCGTCATCCTCACTTGGCTCAAAGAAGAGTACGAGGGCTGCGAAGTCGTCGCCTTCTGCGCCGACGTCGGCCAGGGTGAGGAGCTAGACGGCCTCGATGCAAAGGCAAAAGCAACGGGCGCGACGAAGTGTGTCGTGGCGGACGTCCGAAAGGACTTCGTGGAGAACTACGTCTTCCCAATGCTCCGTTCCAACGCGCTCTACGAAGGCGAGTATCTGCTCGGAACGTCCATCGCGCGCCCGTGCATCGCGAAAGCGATGATGGACGTTGCCCGCGAGGAGAACGCGGATGCAATCGCCCACGGCGCCACCGGCAAGGGGAACGATCAGGTCCGCTTCGAGTTGTCCGCCATGGCCATCGACCCTCGCGTCCAGGTCATCGCGCCTTGGCGCACGTGGGACCTCAAGAGTCGCACCGACTGCATTGATTTCTGTAAGAAGCGCGACATCCCCATCGAGGCCACTGCGGAGAAGCCGTACTCGATGGATGCGAACGCGTTCCATATTTCGTACGAAGGCGGAATCCTCGAAGACCCGTGGGCCGAGGCGCCGGCGGATATCTACCGATGGACCAAAGACCCAGCGGATGCGCCGGACGCTCCTCAGTACGTGGAGGTCTCCTACAAGAACGGCGACCCCATCGCCGTCGACGGCAAGGAGATGGAACCTTTTGAGCTCCTCGAGCACCTGAACGGTCTTGGGTCTACCCACGGAATTGGACGCGTCGACATCGTCGAGAACCGTTTCGTCGGCATGAAGTCGCGCGGAGTCTACGAGACGCCCGGCGGCACGATTCTACAAAAGGCCCACCGAGCGATGGAGTCCATCTGCATGGACCGAGAGGTCATGCGAATCCGGGATGGCTTGATCCCCGAGTACACCTCGCTCGTCTACCGTGGCTTCTGGTTCGCGCCGGAACGTGAGACGTTGCAGGCACTCATCGATCACTCGCAAAAAGACGTTGAGGGCGACGTGCGTCTGAAGCTCTACAAGGGGGTCTGTTCCGTCGTCGGTCGTCGCTCTCCGAAGAGCCTCTACGATGCGGATGTTGTGACTTTCGAAGCGGACGAGGTCTACGACCAGGGCGACGCGACGGGCTTTATTCGCCTGAACGGCCTACGTTTGCGCCTTCGCGCAGCCCAAAAGCGCTAGCCACTCTGTTCTGCCCACCGCCACCTCCATCAGGAGACGTTGCTCACGTCTCCTGTGGGGGATAGGCTTGCGATCCGCTACGAGCGGAGTGCACTTTGGACGACCCTTCCAGTACCAACTTGATCTTCCTGCTCTCCCTCGGGACCGTCCTCGCCACGCTCTTGGCGGCGATGAATGCAGGGCTCAACGTTCTCGGAACAGCGCACCTTGAAGCGCTAAGCGAGGGCGAGGGGCGAACTGCGAAAGTCGCGGGTGCCGCTCTCGGCCGTCTTGAAGCGCTCCGGACGCGACTCCTTGTCGGGCGCATCGCTTTCGTCTCCATCGCGGCGGGCTGCGCGGTTCTCCTCGCGCTTCCAATGGGTGCGTGGGCTGGCATCGCTGCGAGTTTCGCGCTGGGAATGCTCTACGCGCTCCTCGCGGAAATGGTCCGCGGCATCGTCTCCAAACGCCCCGCGAAGACGACCATTGCGTTGCTTCGTGTGATGCGTCCCATCGAGCTCTTCGTCGCGCCTTTGGCCGCCCCCATCGTTTGGTTGGGTCGCGGTGCCAGCAGTGCGATGCCGCAAGCGGCGCCCACCGCGGGTCTCGCAAGTCGCGCTGTTGAGCATCTCATCGAGCAGGGAGAGGAGCGCGGCCAGATCGCCGAGAGCCAGGCCCAGCTGCTCTACAGCGTGCTGGAGTTTCGCGACACCATCGCACGCGAGATCATGGTCCCACGCACGCTCGTCGAAGCCTTTGAACGCGAGACAAGTCTTGAGCACGTGCTCGAGCGCATCGAGTCCAGCGCTCACTCTCGTTACCCTGTGTATCGCGAGTCCATCGACCACATCGAAGGAATTCTCTACGCGAAGGATGTGTTTCGACTGCTTCGCACCCAAGAGGACCGCGAGGCGTCCATCGAGTCGCTTATCAGGCCCGTTTTTCACGCGCACGAGACGCAAAAGATCGGCGTCCTGCTCCGTGAGATGCAGGCCAATCGCTTTCACCTCGCTGTCGTTGTCGACGAGTTCGGTGGCGTCGCCGGCATCGTCACCCTTGAGGATATCGTCGAAGAAATCGTCGGAGAGATCGAGGACGAGCACGACGACGCGGTCCCCCGCATCGAGGCGCTCACCGATGGGTGCTGGTCTATTGATGCGGGACTCTCTCTCGCCGACGTGGAAGACGTCGTGGATTTGCCCTTGGATGCGGATGACGCAGACTACGACTCCATCGGGGGCCTGGTGACGCATATCGCTGGTGAAGTGCCCGAGGTTGGCCAGGTGCTGACCTTCGCGGGATGCGAGCTGACTGTTCTCGCCGCCGACGAACGGCGAGTGAGCCGTGTAGAACTCCGGCTCCTCACGAGCGCGGGCGCAAAAGTCTTAGAAACATAGGTCTCAAATGAGCGAAGCACCCAAAGCCACCCCCATCGCTTTCATGTCGGACATTCACGGGAACGCCAAGGCGCTCAAAGCCGTGCTGGACGAACTCGCGAGGCAAGACGTTCGGGTGATCTACGCCGCCGGCGACCATCTCCTCGGCGGTGATGAGCCGCTTGAGACGTGGCGCCTCCTCCAGAAGGCCAACGTTCAGTGCGCACGTGGGCTCTCGGAGTTGGCGATGCTTCGCGTCGACCCCGATGAACTGTCTCCCACGGGCGACGAAGAGTTCGCGAAGGTGGACCAGTTCATCGAAACGCGTCGTGCGCTTGGGGACCTCATTCTGGAACAGATTCGACGGCTAGAGCCGACGCTTCGCGTGCCGCTCATCGATGGTCGCGAGCTTCTGGTCGTTCACGGCTCGCCCTCGGACCCGCTCGGCGAGATCTCTCATGACGCGAGCGACGAGGAACTCGAAGCGCTCGTCTCCAGCGACCCCGCGGACATCGTCGTGTGTGGCGCGAGTCATGTCGCTTTCCGAAGAGACATCGAAGGAACCACGATTCTTTCCGTGGGCTCCGTGGGCGCCTCTCCCTCCGGCGTCGCGCATTTTACCGTCGTTCGTCCGCGAATGGACGGCCTTGAGGTGCATCAAGACCACGTCGAGTACGCGTAGTTAGCGACATAAAACCACGTTCGCTCGCTCCCGATATTATGACGCGTATTTTGGCGCACAATGTAGGTGTGTGTACGATGCCGAATGTCTCGACCAGGTTTAGCGAAGGCGTCTCGGGGCGCCTTTCTTCGGAGCGGCGTTCTCAGTCGTGAAGCCGAGGTGCTTCTGATGCGCCTGATCACGCGCTTGTCCGAGGGTTCTGTGCGCACCGATCCCGCGGGGGACTCCTACTTCGGGAGCACCATGTTCTCCGTAAACCTGCGGGCCCTTGAGGACGCTTGGCGAGGCAAACTCGATCGTGAAGCGCTCCGAACGGCCGTCGAGGGGTCGGTTCGTATGCGTCTCCGTCTCATGCGCTTGAGCGCCGCAGATGCCAAGCAGCGCGTTCCTGATCGTATCTGGGGAATGACCACATCCGAGACCCGCGTGGCGCTAGAGGGGGACTCCCTTCACATCGACGTAGACGTCGAAGCACCTCTTGATCTCGTGCTGGGCACCGCGGCGCAGGCTACAAGCGAGTAGTGAGCACAATGAAAAAGAGTGACAACGTCATTCACGTCTTCTTTGGCGACGACGGCGGATACAAGATCCAGACGCCGGACGCGATCGAAGCGGACGTGCAGGTTAAGATCGAGACCGCTCCCGGTGACTCGAGCGATCCCCTCGCTGCTCTCTACTCGCGCGCTGAGACCGCGCGCCTGTTCAGCATCAAAGAAGGACGGCTTCGCTACTGGGACCGAACCGATTTCCTCAGTCCGTCTGCGACACGTGGGCGCCGCAAGTACTACACGTTTCAAGACCTCATCGGGATTCGCGCGGCGAAGGGGCTGCTCGACCAGGGGCTTCCTCTACAAGAGGTTCGTCGCAGCGTCGCGGCGATACGCAACGCGCTCCCCCTCGTGGTGCGACCGCTCTCGGAGCTCCGCGTCGTCGCAGAAGGCGCGGCGATGCTTGTACGAGACGAAGGCGCCGCCTTCGAAGCGCAAACGGGGCAGCTCGTCCTCGACTTTCGTGTCGACTCGATTCGCGAGGACGTCGTTCGTATCCTGCGACCTGAGCAAAGCGACAACCCGGATGCGTACTCGCGATATCTGGAAGGCTGTCGGCTCGACGAAGATGAGTCTACGTTCGACGAAGCCGAGGCCGCCTACCGCGACGCGATTCGGCTCGACCCGGCGCTTACAAATGCGCTGACGAATCTAGGCAACCTTCGCTATCGCCGCGGCGACCAGGACGGGGCTACACGCTACTACCGGCAAGCATTGCAACTTGATGCGTCGCATCCGGAGGCCCTCTACAACCTAGGCTTTGTTGCTCAAGACGATGGCGACGACGCTGCGGCGATTTCTTATTTTCAGGCAGCCCTGCGTAGCGACCCTGCGTTTGCAGACGCGCATTTCAATCTCGGCTTGGCGCTTCTCGGGGACGGTCGCGCAGCCGAAGCCAAAGAGCACTGGCGTGCGTACCTGACGCTCGAGCCACAGGGCGAATGGGCGCCCATCGCCGAGCGTCACCTTCAGCAGTAGCTCCTCGCTGCGCGCCATAAGCGCAGGCCAGCCGGCGGAGCTATCGAGCTCGCGTCAGTCGTCGGTTGGAAGCGGCGGCGGAAGCGAGACGCGACCTGGAGGTGGAGGCGGCGCAGAAGGCCTCGGCGGAGGCGCCGATGGCCGTGGCGGGGCAGACGCCCTTCCGGGGATCGGGGGGGCGGACGACGGCGGTGGCGGTGGCGGTGCCGACACGCGTGGCGGGTCCACCTCAAGATCGTCGAGACTCAGCTCGCTGACGCTCAGCTCGTCGAGCCCCTCGTCCACGTCGAGCTCGCTCACGCTAAGCTCGTCTACGCCGAAATCGTCCATGTCCTGGAGCTCGCCGAGGCTCAGCTCGTCGACGAATTCGTCGCTGCCGCTCCCAGCGAAGTCGTCGAACTCTTGGCTGGCGAGCATAGGCGCGTCTTCCGCGGACTCGGGCTCGAGGGCCGCCTCTTGGGTTTCCGCCAGAACCGCATCGTTGCTCGGGGGAGGGCCAAACTCGACGAAGGGTGAATCCTCATCCATCGAGCGGGTCTCTTCGTCGCCAAAGCTCATCGGCTGCCGTGAGAGCTCCTCTGGGATAGCCAACGTCTCGAACACGGCGTCGTTCGGCGCCTCCAACTCCGACGTGTGTTCGTTCGTGACGTCCTGGAACTCGTCCGCGCTGTCGAGTTCTTCGATCTCGCTGGCGTCCGCGTCGTCCGCGTCTGCGTCCGCATCGACCTCATCCAGCTCATCGAGGACTTCCTCGTCGACCACTTCGGTGTTCGCATCGAGGAGGCTGCCGAACTGGCTCGCGACATCCGCATCTTCGACGTCGCTCGCGGATGCCTCTGGCTTCGCTGGCGCCTCTGGCTTCGCCGGACTCTCTGCCCCCGCGAGCTTGCTGAGGTTGGCCCCTTCCGGAAGCATGATCTCACTCGTGTCGATGTGCTTCTTGTTCTGTTGAAGCGCAGCGATGGACTTCGTGGCCTCTTCGTTCTTGCTGTCCGCCCGCAGGACGCGCTTCCAGGCGTCGATGGCCTCGTAGCGGTTGTCGAGGTCGTTCTGCCAAACGAGGGCGGTCTCGCGCAAAAGCGGAAGACGCTCTTCTGGAGTCTTGGCTTTGGAGATCTCTCGCTTGAGCGCGACGAGCAGGTTCTGGCTATTGCCGTCGCGCCGCAGCGCCGCCAGATATCGCAGCACGACGTCGGGCGTTCGCTCGACGGTCAGGACTCGACGGTACGCTTCCGCAGCCCCGGCGGCGTCGTTGAGCACGGTGTCGAGGAGCTCTGCTTGACGAACGCCAATTTCAGCGACGGCCTTGGAGTCGATGGTCTCGTCGATGAGATGGCGGTAGTGCGCTTCGACTTCGCGTTCGCGGGAATAGCGTTTCGCATGCGCATCGAGGGCGTCGAGGGTGCTTGGGACGCTAGCCACAGCCGTGGCTTTCTTCAGCAGGTCGAATGCGGCGTTCGAATCGCCGAGCCGCTCTTCCTGAAGCCGCGCGGCACGACGCAGGAGCTCTCCGCCCGGGATAGGGTCGTCTTCCGCGTCGTCCCCCAGTAAGGTGTAGAGCTCCGCCAGCGTGCGAATTGCGTTCCTGACGCCGCTCGCATCGAGGTCCGAGACGTGCTCTTCGATGCGGGTCTGAAGTTCCGGCGTGCGAAGGGAAAGTACGACCCCTTGAGCGAGGTACTGCGTGGCCCGCTCGGTGTCTTTGAGTCCACGAAAACAAAGGTCGGCGGCGCGGAGGATGGCGTCGACTCGCGCCTCGTCGGTGGAAGCCTTGGACTTACGTGTGTCGTAGACGTGAAGCAGCTCGTCCGCGCGCCCAAGCGCCGGCGCCATCTGCTCGGCTCGTTCCATCAACGACATGTCGTCCGGGGATAGCGAGGCTGCGCGGAGCACCCGGTCAAACGCGTCACTCGGAAGCGACGCGTTGTTTTCAAGGATACTCGCGTGGCGAAGCAGGAGCGAAACCTTCGCCTCCGTGGACGTCACGGTTCCCAGTACTCGATCGTAGACCTGCGCGAGCCGCGGCCATGCCTTCGACGTAATGGCGAGGCGGTCGACCTCCGCTAGGACCTCAAGGTCCGAGAGGTCCAGCGCGTATGAACGCAGCATCGCCTCGAGGGCGTTTGCCGTTTCGTTCAGGCGTTCGTAGGTCCGCGCAGCGTCTCGCCACCGGCGGGCTGCTTCAATTTGGCTTAGCGCGGAGTTGGCTTTTCGCGTGTACACATCGACAAGGGCGCGCTCTTCTCCGGCGCCTTCCGCCAGGCGAGCGAGCTGCGCATCGGCCTCGAGGTCGAAATCGATGCGGGGTTCAAGTCTCGCCCATGCGCCGCTGGCATCGCCAAGCTCCGAAGCGGCTATCGCCGCTGCCCGCCGAATTAGCTCCCCTTGCGTTTCGTCGTCGGGTTCGAGGTTCGCGAGTCCGTCGAGCGCGGCGACCAGTTCTTCATGCCGATTAGCCTGCGTGAGCAGCCCAACAAGTCGCTCCCGGCAAACGTAGTCGGTCTCATCACAGGCCTGCCACGCATAAAGCGCGTCGATGGCCGCCTCGGTTTTGTTGAGCTTGTGTTCGTAGATGTCGGACAGCCGCTTCGTGAGCGGTAGACGCATGCCACTATCTTCGAAGAGCGCGAGTTTGCGTTCGAGGGCGTTTGCGAGCCCCTCTGTGTCGTCGGCACGTTCGCAAAGCGTTTGAAGCAGGTTCATGGAGGGCAGATGAGCGCCGTCGACGGTGTCGAGGAGGCGGCGGAGTTGGAGCGTCGCGTCCTCGCCGCGTCCAAGGCGTTCGAGCACCTCTGCGCGTTCGAAAAGAACGTCGCGCTGCTCTTCTCCGGCTTCCAGCACTGTGCCAAGTCGGTTGAGCAACGCTTCGAGTTCCGGGTCCGAGTCGCGAAGGCGCGCGTTGATGACGAGTGCCCCAAGTGCCTCGGCGTCTTCGCCTCCCTCGAGGACTCGTTGCCACGATTCGATCGCCTGCGTCGTGTCCTTGAGTTCGTCACCCAATACGCGGGCGATACGGCGATGGAGTTCACGGGCAGCGCTTGGCTCTTCTTTGTCGGCGCGGGCCTGGAGCACTCCCACCAGCTCAGTGAAACGAGACCCCTGTTCGTAGACACCGCACAATGAGTCGAGGACATCTCCCCGAGACGGGTCTAGATCGAGCGCCGTCGCGTACGCCGTGCTGCTTCGCTCTAGATCTCCGTGTTCGCGCGCGACGGCACCCAGGCGAACTTGGGCATCGACCTTGGCATCGCCGAGGACAACCTCGGCGCGGTACATGAGCGTCTCGATGAGGCGTGGTCGGTTGGCGTTGCGTTCGTCCACTCGCTCCATGGCGTCGAGGGCCGCGAGATGCGCAGGGGCGTCCCGCAATAAGCGCCGCCCCGTCTCGAACGTCTGCGGGTCATCGCCGAGTCGGTTTTCGTAGGTGTCGAGGAGCCGCTCGAGGAGAGCGATGCGGTCACCGGCGGTGGGGGCCTCGTGGACGCGACCTTCGAGGAGGCGAGCTCCTTCAGCAACGCCGTCTTCCGTTTGAAGAAGCGCGTCGCTCAGGTCGGCGACCGCCATTGGGTCGCCGGCGTGAAGTTGCAGGATCGCGCGTAGCGCCACGATGGCTCGTGGAGGGTCATGGCGCTGCTCGCGATGCAGCGTGGCCAGCTCACGAAGCGCGGCGATCTTCTCGTCCGGATCAACAAGGGTGAGCGCTTGCTCGTCGAGGTGGCTCGCCAGTTCGTCCCATCGTTCTGCTTCGCGCAGCAGTCGCGTGATGGCTTGGGGGGCTTCGAGGTCCGCAGGATCCAAGCTGCCGATGGCGCGGTATGCGTCGATGGCTCCGGCGGTGTCGCGAAGGTGCGTCTCACTTACCTGCGCTGCTTCCCGCAGACGCGCGACGCGTTCCGGGGCACTGAGGCCGGGGCGACGAGACGCGCTGACCATGAGGTCGCGGAGTGCTGGCCAGTCGTCGACCTGCCGGTAGTGTGCTTCGAGCACTCGGAGGGCGTCGCTGTGATCGGGATCCGCCTCAAGAATCTGCCGCGCGCACTCGGCGGCTTCTTCGTTGCGGCCGGCGCCCTGAAGCTCAGTCATGACCTCCAGCAAACGTGTCGCACGTTCGCCTGGTGGTCTTAGGCTCGCTGAAACCTGAAGAGCACGCAGCGCGTCGGAGTTTCGCCCCTCCCGTCGGTAGAGGTCGACGAGCGCGTCGGCGACCTCTGCGTCGCCGTTTGTGAGCAGGGGTTCAAGGCATGTGATGGCGTCCGGCGTTTGTCCGGCGGCTGCGTATGCAAACCCTAGGTCTCGGCGACGGCGGTCCGAGGCGCTGCCATTTGGGACAGCCTGGAGAAACCCCACCCAGCGAACGGGCAGGAGGTCGTTTCGGTTCTGTTCGCCAGCGAGGTGCTCGAGAAGGGAGAGAGCGCCTTCATGGCCAGGGACGGCGTCGAGAGCCGAGCCACAGTAAGCGATGGCGTGATCCGGGGGAACGTCTCGGGCCATCGAAACGAGCAGATCCGCTGCCTTGCTGCGGTCCGTGGCCGCAACGTCTGGATCGGAGACGATTCCGGCTCGATGAAAAAGCACCGTGGACAGCTCATGCATGACGGCGAGGTCCGAGGGGACTTCGCGGCGTGCACGCTCGAGTGCCTCGATTGCGCCAGCGTGGTCGCCGAGCTCTTTGCCTCGAAGGTGAGCGAGTTCCCGGAGCAGCTGGACCTTACGCGCTGGTTCCGGCTCGGAGTTTGTCTCCAGCTCAAGGAGCTGCGACGCGGCTTTGTGATTGCCCGCGGAGTTGTAGATCTCGCGTGCCGCGTAGATGGCTGCGATGAGTGAGGGGTCGGCCTCGAATGCTTTGCGGTAGTGGGCGATGGCTTTGTCGGGCCGTCCGTATTGGCGCTCGTAGAGCTGGCCGATTCGGTGCTCCGTGTCGGCGAGTCCGCGTTGGTCTCGCGCCTCCACTTGGATGGCGCCGCGTCGTCGAAGCGCTTCGAGGATCCTGCCGGGATCACCGGTGGTCTCCGCTAGCTGGAGTAAACGGTTGAGGACTTCTTGGTTACGAGGATCGCGGGCGGCCGCTTGCTCGTAGAGTTTGGTCGCGCGAATCGTGTCCCTCAGCTGCGTCGCCGCGAGCTCACCGGCTTCCATGTACGAACGAGCTGCTGCGCTCGCATCTCCGAGGCGCCCCGCCCACCCCTCCACGAGGTTTGCCATGGACGGATAGTCCCCAAGGCGCGCGTAGTGATCTCGCAGCGCTTTGTACGCGGCTCGGTCATCTGGGTTTCGCCGTAAACTGGCGATCAGTTCGGCGGCCCGTGGGTCCATAAGGTGACGACGCTATCACGCTAGGTGTGCGCTCACCAAGCAAGCTGTCTGTTCACGGCGAAGGCCCAAGCCGGAGGCTTAGGGGTCGAGGCGTTGCCCACGCCATCGCTGTTGGACCCGCCGGTAGATAAAGCGCTCATGAAGTCGAGCGTCGCGGTCAAACCACAGCTCGATGGTCGAGGGACGCAGTCGAAAACCGCCCCAATCGGCGGGACGGGGAACGTCTCCCGGAAAGCGTTCGGAAGCAGCCTGAATCCGTTCATCCAAGGGGGTCAGAACAGCATGACTCTGCCGCGACGCCCAGGCGCCAAGCTGGCTCAGGCGGTCGCGTGAGGCAAAGTATGCATCGCTTTCCGCCGGGGACACCTTGGACACCAAGCCACGAGCCCGGAGCTGCACGCCGGTTTCCCACCAATGAAAAGCGAGGCTCGACTTTGGTGAACGACCCAGCTGACGCGCTTTGACGGACTCGTAGTTGGTATAAAATACGAACCCAAGAGCATCGAAGCCCTTGAGGAGCACATAACGCACGTCGGGCCCATCACGGTCTTCCGTCGCTAAGGCGACGCGTGACCAAGTCTCGGGACACGCGGACGCGGCATCGTCGAGGGCCGTCTGTACGCGGCGAACCAGCTCCTCATGGGTGATCGTGTCCATGGATAGTTCGTGGGCTATGCGCCGACATACTTTTCGAGTTCGAGCACCCATCGGAGTTCCTCGATGAGCGCGGACTCCTCACAAGACATCTCAAACACGATCTCGTGCCAAACATCGAGTATTCGGTCGTCGTCCGACGGGTCCTTGACCTCGATCACACGTCGCTCCGCTTCCGCGTAGCCGCGCGTCCGAACGGGGATTCCAACGGCCTGATGAACACGCTCAAAAAGTGCATCCGGGCTGTCGCCAGGGAAGTCCGAGCGCTGACAGCGTGCGGAGAATCGAATCACCAAGCCATCGGCCAGCTTGATGCGAACACCCGAGTCCATGATGTGGAGGCGGATCCGTTCGGCGATCTCGATCTCCTCGGCGTGAGCCTGGTAGACCTCTAGCCCGGCCTCTTCGACCAAGCTGCGAATTTTATGGATATCCAGCGTTGTCACTTTTTGTTGAACCGGCCCCCCCAGTTCCTGGCCTAGGCTACAATGCTCTTTGCGCGACAGCAAACGAAGAGGGCCTAAACTGAGCGTAATTTCGACCGTTTGGTTTTTGTCATGAGCGTTCCGCGCAGAAATCCCTCACAAGACGATGCCTGGTTTGAAGATGCCTGCGACGAGCCTTCGTCCGTGCTCCGGGCGGTGCCTGCCGAAGACGGGGCTGGAGACACCGCCCTTCATCATGGCGCCCGACGGGAGCACCAGCGTTGGGTGCTCGACGCTGACGTCCATATAGACGGTGGTGTCTCACGCGGTGTCACGCTGAATGCGAGTACCGGAGGACTACGCGTCGCGATGAGCCGAGCGCTCACCGCGGGTGCATACGTGGATGTGGCCGTGGTGCGTGGACCCGTCGCGTTACTCTCAAGAGTGTGCGTGGTCTGGACCCGCCCATCGGGAGGTGCCTGGCTGTCCGGGCTGAAGTTCGCTCAACCCGATCCCCGCTTCAGAAACGCCCACGCTCTCGCGCAGGCGTAACTGAAAGCGTTCAGTCTAGAGGCAGTGTTCGCCTAGACCGTCAAAGGTGTTCTGGGGGAAGGTGTCGTATTCGAGGGATGGGTCGAATGCGTCGCTTGGGTCCGTGTCGGCGCCAGCCACATCGCACCGACGTCGAAGCGACTGGTCTCGGCTGCTGACTCCGCCGCCCGTCCAAGCTTCGAAACCGTCGGGCTGTGGACCGATCTGCCCGAAGCTATCGACGACCATGCCGTCACACTCGATGACGTAGGGATCGTTTCCGTTGTGGTTGATGACGGTGTCTCGGATGTCGCAAACCGCGTCCGGAACGTCCGCCGAAGGATTGCAGATGACGAGCGTGTCGCCCATGCCGAGGGTGCCGGTCAGCTCCAACGTGCGATTGCTGCCGTCTCCATTTGTGGTGAGACGTAGAACGCAGTTGTTGGCGGCGAGGTCGATCTCCGCCGAGCCGTTGTAGAGTTCCAGGGCCTTGTTGTTCGACGAACCTTCCACGTATTCGCTAATGATGAGTCCACCGCTGAAGGGCTCTGTCACCGAAACCATCGCGACGGCGTCGCTACCGCCGAAGGACGCCGTTATTGTTCCATCTTGAACCGTGGCGCCGGCGGTGAACGTGGCGCTCCCCACGAACTCGCCTTCGGCGATCATGATCGCCGTGGGTCCCATGTCGATGAGGTCTGCAGGGACGATCGCGACGGGCACCATCATTCCGCCGACAGGAGCCGCCGTCGGCACACTCACGGTGAGCTCGAAGGTGCTTCCCTGGACGGCGCGAACGCTGTTCGGTCCGATTCGAAGCGCTGCGTACACGAGGTCGCCGGCGCCGCGAGGAACGATGCGCGTGTGCTCGAAGCTGAAGTTCAGAGGTCCCTGAACGTAGACGAGCTCATCGCCGGTTCCTGGCGCCGGGCTCAAGTCGAAGAGCTGGTCGCCGACGCGAAGTCCGCCGGAGACGATGAAGGTGTCAGCGCGCGTCAGCTCACCATCGATGACGTTGACCATCTCGACGCGAACGAGCGCGCCTTCAAGGGCCTCGGCGCGTGCGCCCATGGTCTCGATTTCGGCGACCGTGACGAGGAGAGGGTCCACAACGGTGCCGCTCGAAGTCACGCTCACGCCGGTGCTGGCGATTTGGTCCTGACCGAAGAAGTCGGATACGGCGCCGTCGACAGCCACGTTGTCGCCAAGCGCCACCGTTGGGGCGCCGCCGGTGAAGACGAAGATGCCGCTGAAGTCGATGGCGACGTAGTCGTCGCTGTCCACGTCGAGCTGAGCGTAGAAACCGTTGCTTGCGATACCCGTCACGACGAGCTCGGAGACACGAACCGTCGCGCCCTCGCCGAAGGTTCCATCACGGACTTCGTAGACCGTCGCGGGACAAGCGGTGCCGCCTGGGTTCGCGCGTGCTGGACACGCGTCACAGGCATCTCCCTGGCCGTCCATGTCCATGTCTTCCTGGTCCGTGTTGAACTCGGAAGGACAGTTGTCCATGTCGTTGGGGATCGTGTCGTTATCGCGGTCGTTCGGGTCCACGGCGTTACACGTCGCCGGGTCCTCGTCGCCGCCGAGGGGGCATGCGTCGCAAGCGTCGCCAAAGCCGTCGGCGTCGAAGTCTGCCTGCATGTTGTTGTCGAGCGGCCGGATAGGATTGAACACTGCGGCGCAGTTGTCGTCGGCGTCGACGATGCCGTCTCCGTCCATGTCGTCTGCCATGCTCATGCCGCTGTAGCGGTTGGAGCCGTTGACTTCAGCGGCCGGTGAGTCGCCGACACGTGCAGGAACGCAGCTTGGTTCGTTCTCTGGGGCGTTACACGCGAAGAGTGGGTAGGCGCCGCCGTTGGCTGCGCTGAGCGCTGCGAAGGAGCTGCCGATGTCTGCCATCAAACAGACCGACTTGGAGGCACCGCAAACATCGACTCCGTCACATCCGGTGGAGAGAACGTTGACGATGGCTTCGTCTCCGTAGAGAACGTCGCCGCCGCGCATGACGAGAGCGACGTCGCCTTCGTCAGCCATGAGCACTGCTCGGTAATCGGCGTGTTCGCTGGCATCGTAGATAGCGAGGTCTGCTTGGTAGCCGACGGCGAGGGTGCCGAGCTGGGTTTCAACGCCCATAGCGAGAGCGCCGTTGGCCGTGGCCATGAGCCAAAGCTGGTCGTCGGGGAAGAAGCCGTCGAGGTAGTTCTGGTTGAAGCTGTCGACACAAGCGAGCTCACGACCCATGTGCATCGATCCGCTGTCGAGCCAGTCGGTGCCAAGAGCGATGGTGACGCCCTGTCGTGCGTACTCCGTGACGCGTGCGGTGTCGCCGTAGAGCGTGATGTTCGTACGTGCGGACCAAATGAGCTTGGTGCCGTCGACGGCCATGACGTTGATGTCGCTCGCCGTAAGACCGGTGCCGTGAATGAACGCGCTTGCTGGCTGCACGAGGTCGCGGTCGCCGTCCATGCTGACGCAGCGGAACTCGTTGCGCGCGGCTTCGTCGATGCCTTCGGCCACGTGCGGGGCGTAAGCGCCAGGGCCCATCGCGTCGTCAGCTCCATCGCTGTAGTCGTAGCCGCAACCTGCGGTGATCTTCTCTCCGCCGGAATCGCCGAGGGGGAAGGTCGAGTAGTCCACGGCGGGAAGAGAGAGGCCGTTTCGTCCGTTGTTGTCGAGGTTTCGAAGAAGACCAGCGGGGCCGCCACTGCCGTTGATGGACGTGGTGCCGCTCATCAGCTGACGAAGCTCAAGCCACTGCATCTCTTCTGTGCGAGCGCGACCGCCGCCGGAAGGGACGCGCGAGTGACCGTCAAGTCCACGGCGCCAGTCGTGACGATGCTCGTAGCGTTCGTCGGTTTGGTCTCCGCGCGCGCCGTAGGGCTCGCTGTTTCCAAACGTGACGTGGTCATGTCCGTTGATGAGACCCGGCGAGACGACGGCGTCAGGACAAACAAGAGTGGTCGCGCCGGTCGCCGCCGCTTCCCCGCTGCAGTCACAAGCGACGCAGGCGATGGTGCCGTCGGCGCCGACAAGAACTTGTCCGCCGCGGAGGACCTCGCCTGGGAGAAGCACATCCGCTGTGATCAGGCGCGCGTCGTTTCCTGCGCTCGCTTCACAGATGCCTTCGGAGATCGGCGCGACGTCCCCACACTCGGTGATCGTCACCGGGGGAAAGAGGTCGTTGCCGGGGCCGCCATCAGGTGTGCCGCCATCGGGGGTGGGCCCGGCATCAAAGTCGGGGCCGCCATCGAAATCGGGACCGACGTCGATGCCGCCGTCCATCATGGGGCCTCCGTCGAAGGTCATGTCGTCATCGCCACAAGCGATGGCGAATGAGAGAGGCAGAGAGAGAAGATAGGGAAGGGTCCGAACTAAGGTATGTCGCATGAAACTCCTGATCAGACCCGGGGACGGCCTGCGCTCGACAGGATGCCGAGCGAGCCGCCAAATTCAAGGCCAGAAGGACTTCCGTTGCAGAAACGCTTCAAAGTATCGGACGAGTTTTAGCGACTGTCCTCGCAGCTCTTCAGAAGTTCCGGGACGAACGTGAGGCGTGGGCGGATAAGGCTTCCATGCCGAACTCCCTGTCGAATGATGAGGAACGCCATGTCGGAGGACTGGAGATGTCCCTCCACGAGGTCGGCGTCGCCAAAATCGTGAATCGTGACGTCGTCGTCTTGGGCGTGCCCCAAATTGGGGAGGCCGAATGCGGCGAGTGCGATGAGGAGAGGGATGAAGCGGGTGGGGCGAGTCTTGGTGTTGTTGGACATTGGTTGAGACCTTTCAGAGCACCATCGACGGGTGGAACCAAGAAAGGGTCTGCTCACTGCCGCAAAAAGGCCCTTTTCGGCGTCCTGCCCTATATGATCCAGCGGCGATGGCTCATGCGTGTCCTCAGTGCCAGCGGGAGTACTTCGAAGGGGAGACGTTCTGCCCCTTCGATGGCGCGCGTTTGCGAGACATGCAGAGCGTCACGACGCTGATGGACCAGAGCGCCGACCCCCTCGTCGGTCGCCTCCTTGACGACCGCTATCGACTCCACAAGGTTCTCGGCCGCGGAGGCGCGGGCACGGTGTTTCGCGCGGAGCTCGAGACCATCGGAAAACCGGTGGCTATCAAGGTGCTCCGCAAAGTCGACGAGGACCAAGACAAAGCGTTCGCGCGCTTCGAACGCGAGGCACGCGCGGCGTCCAAATTGGGCGAAGCGCACATCATCGATATTTTTGATTTCGGATACACCCCTGACGGGTTTGCGTTCCTGGTCATGGAGCTCCTCCAGGGCGAAGACCTCGCGGAGCTGCTTGCACGTCGCGGCTGCATTCCGCTCCACGAAGCGATCCCGCTCATCGCTCAATGTTGTCAGGGGCTCGGTGCTGCGCATGCGGCGGGAATCATCCACCGCGATCTGAAGCCGGAGAACATCTTCCTCAAGGACCGAGGCGCCGAAGGACCGCTGGTAAAGCTAGTCGACTTTGGCCTCGCGAAGATCTGCGACACCGAGATCGGCGGTGACCCGGCGCGGAAGCTTACGACGACGGGGATGATCTTCGGAACGCCACAGTATATGTCGCCAGAGCAGTGCCTCTCGCGACCGACGGACCACCGCGCGGACATCTACGCCATCGGCTGCATTCTCTATGAGCTGCTCACGGGCCAGGTGCCCTTCGACGGTGAGACGTTCATGGGGGTGCTCAATCAACACGTGTGCGACCCCCCGCCGGCGATGCGCGTCGTCAACCCGGATGTCGTCGTGCCCGCGGCTGTCGAGGCAGTGATCTATCGCTGTCTCGACAAAGAAGCGGGTCGCCGTCCGCAGTCGATGCGCGAGCTTCGGGATGAGCTCCTCGCAGCCCTTGAGGCCGCCGGTCAGACGCCCTTGGCAGCCCAGTTGCGTAGCACCGGCGCGATGGCGGAGCCGATGAGCTTCTTGGACCTGACGAAGCGCAAACCTGACTCTGGCGAGTTGGCACTGCCGGGCGCTGGCTCCCATGGCGACATCGGCGACGACGACACCATCCTGGCCGCGCCGCTGCCCGATGTGGACTCGCCGCCACCGCCTTCAGGTATCGACATGTCAGCGACCGTGGAGGAACAGCTTCCGGCGCTGGGTCCTTCCCTCGGCCAAGCGACTCCTAAGGCTCCTTCCCTGACGCCTCCAGCAGGGCCTCCGAGCGGGGCCGCACGAGCTCCTTCGCCCTTCGGCGTCAACGAGCCGACCTACGTCCCGACGGCGCCGAGTGGCGGCACGGGAATGAAGGTTGTCGTCGTCGGCCTGCTCTTGCTCGCGCTCGGCGGGGCCCTGGGTTACGTCGGGCTACTCCTCTTCGGCTGAGTCCGCTTCTTCGACGGGGGCCTGTGGGGCGGGGGCCAACTCTACGGGGGCCTGTTCTGTTTGGCTCGAGGGTTCGCCACTCTCTCTGCGCGCCGCCGCGGCAAGGGACTCAAGGGCTTCGCCAAGGGCGTCGATGGCTGCGCCGTACTCAGCCCAGTTTCCGTCACGCCGGGCCTGCGTCGCGGCCTCGAAGAGTCGCTGAG
This sequence comes from Polyangiales bacterium, assembly GCA_045106895.1. Lineage (GTDB taxonomy): Bacteria > Myxococcota_A > Polyangia > Polyangiales > Houyiibacteriaceae > JBCCRV01. Next base: position 66,900 of record JBGCFM010000069.1, read on the forward strand.
CTTCCAGCCTCACATCTCCGTTTCGAGCAGCGCTGCTCTCCGCTCCGCTCGCTGATCCGGCGATCTCCACAGCGCCACCGTCCATGCCGTCGTCGTTGCCCTCTGCTACCGGGGCCGCCACGGCGACTTCTGCACCCGGACCATCGTCGCGCGCGTTGAAGATCGACGCGAGCGCCTCATCGAGGGTCGCCTCCATGGCGATGCTGTTGTCGTACACCGCGATGATGCGCTTCAGTTCAGGGATGCGACCACCGTCCGAACGTAAGTAGAGCGGCGCGACATAGATGAGGGACTCGCCGATGGGGATGACGAGGAGCGTTCCAAAGATCGCTTGGGAGCCGCGCTGATCCCAAAGTGAAACCTGCCGAGAAATCTCCGCGTCTTGATTGATGCGGCTCATGATCTGTTCTGGACCAAAAACGAGGCGTCGCTTCGGAAAGCGGTACACGACCAGCTCCCCGCGGTGCTCCCCGTCGGAGCGAGCCACCATCCAAGCGGCGAGGTTCTGCTTGCTCTGAGGCGTGTAGGGCAGCATCAGGATGAACTCTTCGGTTTCTTCACCTGGGAGTCGCATCACTGTGTAGTAAGGCTCCATTCTCGCAGCGGTTCCGCCTGAAGTCAGTGAAGGGATGTCCCACTGGTCCTCTCGGTTGTAGACGTCCTCGGCGCGGCCCATGTGGTAAACGGAGAAGACTTCCGTCTGAATGCGGAAGAGGTCTTCGGGATAACGAAGATGAGCAACGAGGTCCTCGTCCATGGTGTCCATGGACTCGAAGAGGTCGGGGAACGCGCTCCGCCACATTCGAACGACCGGGTCCGCTTCGTCGTTGACGAAGAACGTGGTGGTTCCTTCATAGGCGTCCACGGTGACCTTCACGCTGTTGCGAATGTAGTTGAGGCGACCTCCGACTCGTTGCGCGTAGGGGTAGCTGTCGCTCGTCGTATAGGCATCCACGATCCAAGTCAGGCGACCATCGTCGCGAACGACCAGGTAAGGGTCCTCGTCGAAGTCGAGGAAGGGAGCGATGCGTCGCACGCGGTCCATGATCTCGCGGTGAAGTAGCACGCGGCTCTCGTCGCCCACGTCGTCGGAGAGGAGGATCTTAAAGTTGCGCAGGTGCGTCGCGAGGATGAGGCGCGAAAAGAACGAGTCGAGAGAGATGCCGTCGGCGCCTTCGTACTCCGTGTATGCGTTGTCGTCGCCCTGTGGGTGGTCGAACTCGCGAGCCGAAGTGTTGACGAAGATGTGACTCGAAGTGAGCTCGCCAAAGTAGATGGCGGGCTGTGTGACCTGAATGTCTTCCTGTGTAGACACCGGCGGAATGTCGCGAATGAAGAGCTCAGGCAGACCCTCTTCAGTGGCGCTATTGACGGGGCCAAGTGTGAGACCGTAGCCGTGGGTGAACGTGAAGTGCTCATTGATCCATGTTCGGTTCGGGAGGCTGCTGGACGCGAGCTCTCGCGCAGAGAGCATCGTCTGGCGCAGCTCCCCGTCGATCATGTAGCGGTCGTTATCGACGCTCGCGAACTCGTAGTAGGTTCGAATCTCTTGGATCTGAGCGAAGGTGTCGAGGAGCGGTCGGTGGTCCCAGAGGCGCACGTTTCGAATCGTGGCTTGGTTGGCTTCAATGTCGTCCCACGTCAGCTGGACTTCGGTTTCGAGGTCCATTTCCCGGACGTCATCCAGGCCAAAGGCGGCGCGCGTCGCTTCAATGTTGCGGTCGATGAAGGGGGCCTCACGCTCCGCTTCGTTGGGGAGGACGCTGAAGCGGTGCAGTGCCGACGGATACGCGACGACTCCAAGGAAGTGAGTTGCCGCCAGGAGTACGACGGCGGAGACGGGGAAGGTCCAGCTCTTCTTCGTGCTCGCCACGCCCATGAGAATCGCACCGAGCGCCGCCACCGCCATCTCGACGCGGAGTGCGGGAAGGGTGGCGTGTACGTCGGCGTAGCTCGCGCCGGCGAGGGGGCCCGTCGTCGAGAAGACGAGCTCCCGAGAGGCAAGCCATGAGCCAAACGCGAAAACACCGAACACGCCAGCGGCGACGGTAAAGAGGTGCTTCCGCGCGGGAGCCGCGATGAACATCTTGCCGGTGAAGGTGTGAACCGCGCCACGCAGGTTGTACACCGCGAGTGCCATCACGAGGGCGGCTCCAAAGGCGAAGAGCAGAAGCTTGTGGAGTCCCAGGAGCGCGGGAAGGGTGAAGACGAAGAAACCGATGTCGTGGCCGAAGAGCGCGTCCTGCGACCCAAAGTCGACGGCGTTCATGTAGCTGACAACCGTCTCCCACTCGCCGGAGATGCTCAACCCTGTGAGCGCGCCGACGATGAGCGAGGCGATGAGTGGCACGCGAACGGCGAGCGTATGCAGAAAAGTGTAGTCCCACTTCTGGCCGGGGAAGGGCTTTGGCACGTTGGGTGTGAGCTTGAGTGCGATGCGCCCGTGAAGGTAGATCCACCCGCCCATCAGCAACCCGCTGACGGCGCCGAGGACCAGCTGTATTTTGACACTGGTCGCAAAGACGGAGCCAAACCCGAGGGATTCGAACCACTTCTTGTCCAGGAAGAACTCGGCGAGGCCGGGCACAAAAAGGACGACTGCGACGACGAGGCCAATAAGAATGGCCAGACGTCGCGGGGTCTGCGGTGGGTTCTGCTGCGCTTGCGTCACGGAACGGCTCTAACGCCGGGCAGGCCGCCGCACAAGGTCGCTCGCTTTGCGCTTTGGGCTCAGAGGGATATAAACCAGCGATATCCAGCCGGGATGGCGGAATCGGTATACGCAGGCGACTTAAAATCGCTCGGAGAAATCCTTACGGGTTCAAGTCCCGTTCCCGGTACCAAGAAACAAACCATCATAGAGAGCAGGTGTTTCGCTTGGAGCACACGCTCTCCATATTGGAGGAGCGACGACCGGCGGGCGAGCACGCCGCTTGTCGAACCTTGGCTGACTCCTGAATCGTTGGCTATGATCGTCGCGTGAACCGCCCGGGGCGACACGTCCTACTCCTCTGCGCCCTGACTGTGTCATGTCAGGCCTCCGATGGTCAGACCTTCGAACTGCTCACCTACAACGTGGCAGGGCTGCCAGAGGCTCTCAACCGGACCGGGGCGTCGACGAACACGCCGCTCATCGCAGAACGAATCAACGACTACGACATCGTCTTGTTGCAGGAGTCATGGCTCACTCCGCCGGAGGAAGTCGGCGGTCCGCTTCAGACCTACCACGAGCTGCTCGACGCCGGCGCTCGTCACCCCCATCGCTCCGAAGCGGCGCCCGCACCTCGTGGAACAAACGTGGAGCGACCCGAACCCAGGTCGCGGACGGCCTCAACCGATTCAGCAACTTCGTCTTCGGTTCTCTGAGCCGACATACCTTCGAATCCTGCGAACGCGATTGTATCGCTCTAAAGGGTTTTAGCGTCGCGCGCGAACGACCGTCGCTCCAGGCGCTGAGGTCGATGTCTACAGCCTCCATCTGGAGTCCGGCCGCGCGAGCGACGAAGTGCGCGCGGCGGCGATGGTGCAACTCGCCGCCGCTGTCCAAGAACGCTCCGCCGGCCGCGCCGTGATTATCGCGGGAGACCTTAATCTCCACTACCTATCGGACAAGGACGCACACGACACGGACACCGGGGTCTTCGAGTCGTTCTGGCGGACCACCGGCACCGAAGACGTTTGCCTGCATCTTGACTGCCCGGAAATCGGACTCATCGATCGCGTCGCGTTTCGTTCCGGGTCAGACGTTATCCTGGAAGCGCTTGAATGGAGGAACGATGACGAGCGTTTCGTCGATGCCGCTGGCGAGCCCCTGAGCGATCACGCGCCCATCGCGGTTCGCTTTCGTGCATCGCTACTGGCGCCGTAGCGGTATGGCCGGCGTTCGCTGATTCGAAACCCGTCGGCCCGCGGGTCGAAAATCGCTGTTTTCAAAAAAAGCGGTCCCGGCTGTCGATTTTGGGGATGCACGCTCGCCCACTCCACGAACCCAAGTGGAGAACTATATGGAAACGCTCATCGAGAACCCGACCTTTCAAGCTTACGTTGTCAGCGCCATCGTGCTTGTGATGAACATGCTCACGTTGGCCAACAACACAGCGCTGTCCCGCGCCGGGGCGGACGAGGTCATCAACCCTGAGGATATCGTCCTCAATAAGAACGCCAAGGTGGTCGGCAATGCAGGCATCGAGAAGGTCGAGCGCTACCGCCGCGCGCATCGCAACGCCCTCGAGAACATCCCGCTCTTTCTTATCACGGGCTTCGTTCTTACACTCACTCCGGTTCCTTTCATGGCCGCCGCTATCCTGTTCGGCATCTTCGTCTTCGCCCGCGTCGTCCACAGTTTCGCGTACATGCGGCAAAAGCAGCCTTTCCGGACAGCGTCTTTTGCGGTCGGTGCCCTTGTGCAGATCGCGCTCCTTGGATTCCTCGGCTTCTACACGTTCGTGTAGAAGAGTAAGGCCCAGAGGAGCGTGGTGAACGTTGTATGCTGCTCTTCGGATTCACAGCCCGTTCGAGGCAGTCCCAACGCAGAAGCATCGTTATGTTTCGTATGATTTCATTCCGCTCAATCCTCCCCTGCCTGCTCGTCGCTGCATGCGCTTCGGCGAACGTCTCCGAGTCTTCGACGAGCGTCACGGAGACCACCAACGCCGCCGCCCTCGAAGTTGTCCCCGACGTGGACCAAGAGGTGGTCAGCCGAACGTTCGGCGAAGTCAAAGTACACACGCTCGTGTCACGGGCTGACCGCGTGGGTACCGCAACGCACGTCATCGAAGGCCCTACCGGCGTCGTCGTCGTGGACACTCATCTCGTAAGACGAGACGCCCGGGCGTTGCGAGCATTCGTGGACGCCATCGGAAAGCCGGTAGAGCGGGTGATCATCTCTCACGGGCACCCAGACCACTACTTTGGCCTCGAGTATTTCGAAGACCTGCCGACCTACGCGTTGCCGGAATCCATCGCGGATATGCGCCGGCGCTGGCGCGGACACCGAAGCGGCCACGTCGCTCGCATTGGTGACGCGATCACGGACTATGCGCGTTTTCCCGCGAATGAGCTGGCGCCGGGCGGCGAGAACATCGGCGGCGTTGAGTTTCAGTTTGAGTCGGTCGTCAACGGCGAGGACGTCACCCAGCTGGTCGTGCGGCTTCCGGCGCAGCATGTGCTGATCGTCCAGGACCTCTCTTCGCAGGGCTATCACCCCTTCGTCGGAACGTTGCGCCTTCGCGCGTGGCGCGATGTGTTGAGCCGACTGATTCAAGAGACACACGAATCGGCATCCGAGACATACGTTCTTGTTGGTCACGGCCCGCCGGGCGGCGCAGAGCTGCTGGAAGGGACGCGCGCGTATCTGCCAGTTGCGGAGGAAGTGATCGCAGCGGGACCGGCCACCCAGGGGGAGTTTGTCGACACCATGAAAGAGCGCTTTCCCGACTTGGAAGGAGACCTGGTTCTCCCCATCTCTGCGCGTTTCGTCGTTTCGAACCAGTAGGGATTCGTCCGCTCCGATTCTTCGTTTCGTCACGTATGTGTCGAACGTGCGAACCGCACAGCAACTCGGTTTCTTAAGAGAGACTGCGCCGTCACAGTCTCGATACACGTGCAACCTAACAAACGTTTGGGCAGCACGATGTTCAACGACTTCGAAGATTCGGCGGGAGAAGAGAAAGGCGGCGGGCGACGCGTTGCGTCCCTCGGCGTCGCTGCTCTGATCCTTCTGCTCTTGGGTTCGGGCGTTGCCGCGGCCCTAGCGACGGTCCGCGTGGCCGAGCGAGAACGCGAGCAGGAAGTGTCGTTCGCGGACCTACCGCTTCCGCCGCCATCGCCGGTCGAAACTGAGCCGCCGCCACCACCGCCTCCGCCTCCGCCGCCGCGCCCTGCTCGTCGTGACCGGTCCGCGGGGCAGCGACCCGTCTTGGACGGCCCCCCAAGCGGCATCCCGGACGAGATCCCGGAAGAAGCGGACGGTGAACTCGCGGAGACCGGGAACACCGGGCCCATCGAAAACGATGCCACGATGGGTGAGGGCGGGGAAGGTGAAGCGCCCCTTGTCGAGGAGCCGGCTGCCGTCCCGGTGCCAAATGCGCCGGCACCTCGGCCCCCGGAGCAAGTGCGGGAGACGATTCGCCGTGCCCGCTACTTGGCCGAGCGTTCCGGGTGTCGACGCATCGATATTCCGGATGACGTCGCTGCGTCTCTCGGTGCCCAAACGATCCGTATTCGGGTGAGAGCGCTTGTCTCCGCGGACGGAACCGTTCGTCGCGCCACTGTCACAAGCGGCCACTCATTGATCCCCGACGCCCTCTTCATCGAGTGCGCCGAGCAGTGGATCTTTGCTCCCGCGACGCTCCCCGACGGAACCGCCGTCCCTTACCCCGCCATCCGCACATTCGTCATTCGTCCACGCACGTAAACGTACCCAAGGAAACACTATGGACCTCGACATCATTCATTTGTGGAGCAGCATGAACAACCTCGTCCGCGGGGTTGTCATCGTGCTCACGGTGCAGGCGCTTCTCTGCCTGATGGTCGTCGTAGACCGCCTGATTCTGCTGACCATCAGCGGGCGTCGTTCGAAGACCTTCGCGCAGCAAGCCGGCCGGCTCCTCAAGGACGGGAAGCATGACGACGTCCTGGCCTTGGCGAAGGACAAGAAGAACAGCTCCGCCTACCTTGCGAAGATTATCGAAACGGGGCTCGGTGTATTCAACGCACGAAGCACGGATGGCCACGCGCCGGAAAAGGCGGCGGAACACGCGCGCCGCGCCCTGGAGCGCCGGGGTGAACAGCTGAGCGAGAGTCTGAACCGCGGGATGAACGTCCTGGCTAGCACGGGCTCGACGGCGCCCTTCGTCGGCTTGCTTGGGACGGTGTTGGGAATCCTCAACGCCTTCAAGCTCATCTCGAGTGAAGGCGGAGGCGGCATGAGCACAATCGGCGCGGCCATCGGCGAAGCGCTCATCGTCACGGGCTACGGCCTCATGGTCGCGATTCCTTCCGTGCTCATCTTCAACTACCTGTCTGGCCGAATCGCCAAGTACGAAGCGGCCCTCGACAACGCCGGCTCCGAGCTCATCGACACCCTTGAAGTCGAGGCCTTCTCTCGCCTCGAGCAAACGCCTCGCGAGAGCACGCCAAGACCGATGCTCTCTGAGAAGAGCGACAAAAAGATGTCGGAGTTGAAGAACGCCAACAACAAGCCGCCAAACTTGAACGGCGACACCGAGCGCTCCCCGCAGCCTGCTCTCGCCTAGCCCTGTGTTCCCCCAACGAGAACTCCAATGAGTCTTTCACGCCGCGGAAAAGCGCGCCCTCGCCCGGCCATGAACGTCACGCCCCTCGTCGACGTGGTGCTCGTGCTCTTGATCATCTTCATGGTGGTGCTTCCTGCGATGCAGGAAGGGGTGAGCGTGGCGCTGCCAACGGTGGACAACGCCGACGACCCGGAGGACAGCGAGATGGAACCGTTCCTGCTGACCATCGCGCGGAACGGGGCGTTCTACTTTGATACGACGGCGATTCGTGCGCCGGAACTCGAGGCCTATCTACGCGAGCAACACGCCTCTCAGCCCCGTCGCAGGATTGTGATTCGTGCTGACGGGGCAGCGCCCTACCTGCGCATCCGCGAGATGATGCACACGTGCCGTCAAGTGGGGTTTTCCGGCGTTTCGCTGCGTGTGAACGCCCGTGAAGACGCCGGCGAAACCGTGGCCTCGAGGTAGGAAGGAGCGAGCGCATGGGAATGGACCTGGATAGCGGCGGCAAGAAGCGCGGAAAGAAAAAGGGCATCCGGAAGCCGGAGATGAACGTCACGCCGCTCGTCGACGTCGTTCTGGTGCTGCTCATCATCTTCATGGTGATCATGCCCATGATGGACGCGAAGTTCTGGGTGCACGTCCCGCCAAAACCGGACGAAGATGCCGAGCCTGCACCGCCGGACCCAGATGCGCTCCAGCCACTCACCGTGACCGTCAACGCGCAGGGGCACATACGCATCAACCAAGACGTGTACCCAGACCATGTCTTCGCCGCCCGCCTTCGCCGAATGCTCATCGCTCGCGACACACGCAAAGTGTATTTCGACGCCGACGATGCGGTGTCTTTTGAGCGCGCCATGGCCGTGATGGACCTCGCGCGAGGCGGCGGGGCTGCCCACATCGCCGTGATGACCGAGAGACTCAACTAGCCACCGCCGACCGCGCAATCGCGTCGCGCTCCCTCGAACACACAAGGAACTTTCCATGCGTGCCTACCCCCATTGCATCTTGATCTTGGCTGCCCTTTTCGTCGTGGCCTCCTCAGCCATCGCTCAGGATACCGGCGTCACAGACGCCGGAGCGCCCGACGCAGGCGACGAGAGCGGCGAAAGCGATGCGGGATTAGACGGGGAGGCTTCACCAAGCGAGCCGAACCAAACCGTCACAAACGAAGCCGTCACCACAGCTCAAGATGAACCCGAGGAAGAGCCGCTACCGCCAGGCGCGGACCGCGCCACCGGCATTCGTGGACGTGTCATCGACTCCGCCACGAGTCAGCCGCTGCCGATGGCACCGGTCATCGCTCAAGGACAGAGTGGAACCCACTCGGCGCTCACCGAAGAAGACGGTTCGTATCGCCTGTTTTTGCCGCCGGGGCGCTATGTGCTTCGCAGCTACTACGACCTCTATCACGGCGCATCGTTTCCTCGCGTCCGTGTCCTTCGAGGGCGCTTTACGGAGCGCACCCTCGTTCTCGATGCCCTCAACGAAGAGGCCGAGGTCGCAGTCGACGAAGTGGAGGTGACGTACCGCGCTGACGCATCGGGGGCCGCAGCGACTCAAGCGCTTCAGCAAGAAGCCGCCGGTGTACAGGACCTCGCCAGCGCAGAGGCTCTTAGTGAAGCCGGCGCGAGTGATGCGTCCGATGGTGCTCGTCAGGTGGCCGGCGTCACCATCAGTAACAACCAGCCGATCATTCGCGGCCTCGGTGGTCAGTTCGTCGCCGTTCTCCTCAACGGCACCCCGGTGCCGAGTACCGACCCAGATCGCCCGGGCGTCGACCTCGACCTCTTCCCGACGTCGATCATTCAGAACCTCGCGGTGCTCAAGACCATGACCTCCGACATGACGGCTTCGTGGGCCGGCGGCGTCGTGGACATTCGCACGGTGCAGTTCCCGCGGGAGTTTACCCTGGAGCTCGGTCTCAGCGGCGGCGTCAACACGCTCACCACCTTCCAACAACAGCTCGACTACGACGGCGGAAGTGCGGACTTTACGGGATTCGACACCTCGCGAAGTCTCCCGTCGACGGTTCCAAACCGTCGACTTCAGCTTACCCGTGGCGGGGATCTGACAGCCGACGAGATCAACGGCATCGGCGCATCCTTCGAAAACGAGTGGCAGTACCGGCGAGAGACGGCGCTTCCGAACATGGGCTTCGGCGCTACTCTCGGGAACTCCCACAGCCTTGGGGCAGGGCGCCGGTTCGGCTACCTCCTTACACTCGGGTACGCGAACGAGCAAAGGCGCGAGGTGGGCACCAATCGCTCACGGCCCACGGTTTTGCCCGACGGGACACTCGGCGTCTTCAACGACTTTGACGCCGAGAGCGGCGTGGATGAGGTCGGCGTCAACGTGCTTGGAACGGCGTCGGTGGATCTGACGGACAGCTCATTGAGCTTTCTTTCCATCTTCAATCGTTCCACGTCGGACGAGGTGGAACGACTCATCGGCACCAGTGCGGAGCTCGCCGCGGGCGAAGTCACCGAACGATGGCAGCTACGTTATACGGCGCGTACCTTGTTCTTCTCGCAGCTCCGCGGCGACCACCGCAACCTTGGGCGAAGCGACGAGCTTCGCCTCCGGTGGTCTGCGTATGCTGGACTCGGTCGACGGGACGAGCCTGACCGTCGCACCGTCGTTTATGGACCTCAAGGGGGAGGTTTTCGTTGGCTGGAAAAAGCCAGCTCGGGGGAACGCTTCTTTAGTGACCTCGATCAGCGCGATGCCGGCGCGAACGTGAGTCTTCGCTTTCCGCTCTGGTCGCTTCCCGCGGGCGAAGCGCGCGGCACCGTCGGCGGGGGCTACGGCCGCATGGACCGAAGCCTGATCAATCGGCGTTTTCGCATGCTCCAGGAACAACCGCCGCCGCCGGACCAGACGGTGTACGCCCAGCACGTCGAGGACCTCTTCTCTTCGGCGAACTTGGGGGAGCTCACACGTTTTCGAGAGTTCACGAGCGCGACGGATAGCTACGAGGCGAACCAGTCTCTGTACTCGCTCTTTGCGAACCTCGAGACGCCCATCGCAGGAGCGCTCTCCCTCGTCGTAGGCGGCCGACTTGAGGTCTTCGAACAGAGCGTGGCGAGTTCGGATCCTTTCTCCGAAGAAGCGCCGGACCCGGCGATGGCCACGGACCGCGTCGATATCGATGTGCTCCCCGCGGCGTCTCTGAAGTACGCCTTGCGCGACGACATGAACCTTCGCGCGGCGTACTCGATGACCGTCGTTCGGCCGCAGATTCGGCAGCTGGCGCCCTACCAGTACTACGACTTTCAGCGCGACCGAAACCTCATCGGCAACCCCAACCTCGAGCGGATGCGTGTGCAGAATGCCGACCTGCGTTGGGAGTGGTTCTTCTCGGAGAGCGAGCGCGTCACCTTCTCCGTGTTCTACAAGCAGCTTAACGATTTTATCTACCCGCAGATTCGAGATCCGTCGACGTTTGCGACGCAGATGATCAACGCCGATGAAGGCTACGTCGTTGGCGGAGAGGTCGAACTCGCCTTCGACTTTGAAAGAGTGCACAGCGCTCTTTCGGACTTTTCGTTCTACGGAAACTTCACCTTGGTGCACTCCAACTTGACCCTCCCGGAAGAGCTCTCCGGCGCCGTCGCCGACGAGATTCGAATCCCGGGCCAAGCTCCGTACGTCGTGAATCTGTCACTTCGTTATGACGGTGATGGCACGGCCTTCGCCGCAGCTCTGTCCTACAACGTCGTTGGCAGCCGAATCACCGACGTGGGCGTTCTAAACGCCGGGACGCTGCTTCCAAACATCGAGCAAAGCCCGTTCCATCGTCTCGATTTTGTCGCCAGTTACGAACCGCTCGAACGGCTCAAAATCAAACTCAAGTGCAGGAACCTGCTCTTCCAAACGCAGCGCTACCGGATGGGTGAGTTCATCGAACGAACTGTCCGCCCGGGAGCTTCATTTCAGCTCGGCCTCGAGTACTCCTACTAACGTTAGAAAGACCAACTCATGAATCGCTTTCTTCTATCTTCGCTCCTTCTCTCCATGGCCCTCGGCGCTTGCGGAGACGATGACACTCCAGCGACGGATTCGGGCCCCGGAACCGATGCTGCCGTCGACTCTGGGCCCACCACTTGTCCCGATGGCGACGTAGTGGTCAGCGGCAGCATCGACTCCGACACCACCTGGTCCTGCTCGAGCTACTTGCTTCAAGGAATCGTATTTGTGACGGGCAACTCGACGCTGAGCATCGACCCCGGCGTGCAGATCTTCGGCGATTCCGGGACGCCCTTCTCCAGTCTCATCGTGACGCGCGGCTCGCAGCTCAACGCCGTCGGCACCGCGGAGATGCCCATCGTCTTCTCGTCGGGCAATGCTGAGGGGGCTCGAGCCTCCGGCGACTGGGCGGGCGTTGCGCTCCTCGGAAATGCAACCATCAACAACGGCGCGGACAACGGAGGCGTTCTCGAAGGCCGCCTGGAAGGAGTCGACGCTAGCGACGAGCGCGCCATCTTCGGCGGCGACGATGACGCAAGCGACTGCGGCACGCTCAACTACGTGCGCATCGAGTTTGCGGGTGCCGAACTTTCGCCGGACAACGAGCTCAACGGCCTCACCGTCGCGGGGTGTGGAACGGGGACCGAGATCAGCTACGTCCAGGTGCACCGAGGCAAGGACGACGGCATCGAGTTCTTTGGCGGTACCACGGGCATGGACCACGTCATCATCACCGGCGCCTCCGACGACTCGCTGGACTTTGACCTAGGCTGGCGTGGCGCGGTTCAGTACCTCATCGTTCACCAATACCCAGGCATTGGCGACAACGGCATCGAGGGTGACAACTTAGGCAGCGACGAAGCCGCTCTGCCTCGGACGAACCCAACGCTCTTCAACGCGACGTTTATCGGTACGCCGGACACGCGCGGCATGGTGCTGCGCGAAGGCGCCCAAGGAATGTTGCGCAACTTCATCATTCAAGACTTCGGCGGTGAGGCCGTGGACCTTCGGGCTGAGACGGTTCTGCTCAACGATGAGTGGCCAGGGAATCTCTCTATCGAGAACAGCTTCTTCTTCGGCAACGGAGCATACGCCACCGAAGCCGGCGAAGAGGACGACGACATGGGCTTCATGGAGCAGGCGATGATCGAAGACGCGGCTCGCATGAACGTCCTGGACCAAGACCCTGGCGTCGGCAGCACGTCGGTGACCCACCCCAACTATGTTCCTACAAGCGACATGCTTACGGGCCAAGCGACTCCTCCGGCGGGGCTTGACGCTGCGGGCACATTCGCCGGCGCCATTGCGCCAAACGGAACCGACTGGACCGCTGGCTGGACGGCGTACCCAGAGAATTGACGGATTGTTCCGTGACAGCTCTGTGACGGCGATGGCTTCGCCGTTGCAGGCTCGTTGCTTTTGTCGCGGCCAGAGTTGTGCGAACTACGGGGCGTGAAGCAGAAATACCTTCTCGCGCTGTTCGCAACGGCACTCTCGGTTCCTTGGATGACCAACCCGGCGGTTGGGCAGGATGTGTCGATTACGGCGCCGAGCGAGGCGCAAGCGGACACTGACGACACTTCTGAGGTCGGTGCCGTCGAGCCCGCTGAAGTTGAAAATGGCGAACGTGTCGAAACCACAGCGGCCGTCGAGGTGGGGACCGACGTGGAAGCGGAGCCGAGCAGCAATCCTGCGCCAAGCCCTTTGACCACGGACGTATCCGTCGTCGAACCAGTTGCTGCGCCGGAGCCAGCGGCGCAAACGGCGCCCACCGAAGAACTCGATGGTGTTGAAGAGGAAGACCTGCTCCCACCCGGCGAAGCCGAGATGATGGGCGCGCACGAGGTCGAGTCCACCGCCATTCGTTTTGTGCCGGGCAAAGGCCTGGAGCTTACGAGCGCCGACGGCCGTTTCCGCCTGCAGACACGTGTTCGCGCTCAGTTCCGCTGGACGCTCGCCGATACGGGCGACGATTGGGCACAGCGCTTTCGTATTCGTCGGGCCCGCGTCGTGTTCAGTGGCAACACGTTTCACCGCGACGTTCGATACAAGTTCGAGCTAGCGTTCTCGCCCAACGATGTCGGCATTCGCGATGACTTCGACGATGACGCAACCGACCGCCTGCCGACCCTGTCTCCGCTCCTCGATTTCTACATCGACTTTCGCCAGCTGCGCGACTTTCAGGTTCGCGTGGGTCAGTCCAAGATCTTCTCGAATCGCCAGCGCGTGATCTCGTCGGGGAACCTGCAGCTCGTCGACCGCGCGCTTCTCAACTCCGAGTTCACGCTGGATCGCGACATTGGCGTCGACATCCGTTCCCGCGACTTTCTCGGGCTCGACATGCTGCGCTACTACGCGGGCGTCTTCATCGCTCGTGGACGAGACAGCCAGGGGTTCGACGACTTTGGCATGATGTACCTCGCGCGCCTTGAGTACCTGCCGCTGGGAATGTTCAACGACTACAGCGAGTCCGACTTTGAGCGCGGAGGCGCACGCCTCTCCATCGGGGCTGGTTATGGCTACATCGATCGGGCGCGTGGCGATCGCGGTATCCGGGGCAGCGCTCCCGCAGACGGCGGAACAACGGACACACAGCACGTCTTCGTCGACGCGCTCTTCAAGTGGCAGGGCTTCTCGGCCCTCGCCGAGTTTGCCTGGCGAACCGGGAGCCGTAATCCCGGAGAGGCCGTCGACGAGATGGGCAACATGATCCCCGTGGCTGGGACTCGCGACGGAATCGGCTTGAACCTCCAAGCGGGCTATCTGCTGCCGAATCTTCCCGTCGAAATCGCCGCCCGTTATGGCCTGATTCGCGGCCTTGGCGACGATACGGCGCTGAGCGATCGCAACGAGCTCGTCATCGGCGCCAGCTACTACATCGCCCGACATCCCTACAAATTGCAGATGGATTACACCCGTTTATGGGGGGATTCGTTCGGAGAAGGGGCCAATCAGCTCCGTGTTCAGCTCCAAGTCTCACTGTGACTCTCCACACGCTCTAGCGCTCTGTCACGCATCCGACACAGAGCTGCCTCCTAGCCAACACCAAGCAACCGCAGGGTACCGACGTGACCACTCAAACCGCAGATCTTCCGGCGAGCTCCCTCAGCACGCGTAGAGCCCCATTCGTTCGGCTCATCGAGAAGGAGAAGCTCTTCCTCGCGATTCTCGCGTCAACGCTGATCCTCATCGGCATCGTCTACCCCTACGCGTCCATCGCGCGCTGGATCGGGTTCGCCATCGCCGGCTACTCCGCCGTCGCCAACGACAGCGTTCAGACTCTGGGTACCTTCATTGGCTCGAACCGAGACCGCCCCTGGTGGCATCTCTGGATGTGGATCGGCGGCATCTTCCTGCTGACCGTTGGGTACAGTTGGTACAACTACAGCGGCGACGTCACCTTCGAGCGCCTCGCGTCGAAGGGCTTCGAGACGACGCCAATGAGCTTCACGTTTCTCCAGGTGGCCGCGCCTCTCGTGCTTTTGGGACTGACGCGCGGCGGCATTCCTGTTTCCACCACTCTCCTGCTTCTCAGCTGCTTCGCCACGGAGCCTGCGAGCATCGGCAAGGTTCTCACAAAGAGCTTCCTCGGTTACGGCGTCGCCTTTGGTGTCGCCATCGTGGTCTGGCTCTCCGTGTCCAAGATGATCGACCGCTGGCAGCAGGGCCCGCCGGCGAAGGCCTGGCGCGTCGCGCAGTGGGGCACGACGGGTGTTCTCTGGTCCGTGTGGCTCATGCAGGACATGTCCAACGTGGCGGTCTTCCTTCCACGCTCCCTCTCAGTCATCGAGCTCTTGGCTTTCGCCGGCGTCATCTTCTTCGGCCTCGGCTTCATGTTCAAGATGGGCGGCGAGCGCGTTCAGAAAATCGTCGACGAGAAAGCCCGCGTCACCGACGTTCGTGCAGCCACCATCGTGGACCTCGTCTACGCCGTTGTCCTTTACGTGTTCAAGATGGAATCGAACATTCCAATGAGCACGACGTGGGTCTTTATCGGGCTCCTCGCGGGTCGCGAAATCGCGATGACCCTTCGCGGCGCCAGCGGCGGCACCAAGCTGAAGCACGCGTTCCGATTGGCGGGCAAGGACCTCTTCTACGTCACCATCGGCCTGGTTATCTCCGTGGCCATCGCCTTCGCGGCCAACGCTTCTCTCGCTCAGTCCCTCACGGAGTAACTCAGCTCACTTTGCGAACTCTCGCCGAGGTCCCATGGGCCTCGGCGTTTTCAATTCTGCGGCGCCGTAAGGATGCCGTGGATCAAGTCAGCGTTCTTTCGATGGGGAAGGGGGCTTCGTAATACACGTCGCTACGCATTGCGTACTTGCGGCCACGGGTGACCTCGCAGCCCTCGTGGCGAACTTTGTGTTGGAAGACCGCTACGCTGCCGGCGCGCGGAACGACGGTCTCCTCAAGCTGCTCCATGAACTTGGTCTCGCCTCCGTCGAAGTCACCGTTGAAGTATGCGAGCACCGTCAACAGCGTGATGCGTGTTTCACTCGGCTGATACCAGTGGTCCATGTGCGGCGCGAAACGTTGGCCGGGTTGATAGCGGTAGAAACGTAGACGTTCGTTGAGTCCCGCGAGGCGAAGCTCGCCCATGCTCTCTGGAAGGTGAGGGCGAAGTCGCCGAAAGAGCTCAGCGCTCATCTCCCCATCGTCGCGGATTACGCGATCTTGGTCGCGATACATCGGGTTGTTCGTCGCGAGTTTTGGCGCCCAGCGTTCGATGTTGCGCGTCATCATTTTGCACTCATCTTCTGAGTACACCTCGTCCACGACCCAAAGGAGTGAGTGCTCTTCAAAGCGCATCGGAACGGACGTGGTGCTCATGTGCGTCATGGTAGGTGAAGTGCTACCCGGTGCAGCTTTTTTGACGCCGATCGCCGCGCCAGGCACTCCTTGAGTACGCCAGGGCGATGGCGAAACCCCGCACACCGCGGGAAAAGGGAGACAACATGGAGCACCGCGAGCAACTCAAGGACACGTTGAAGGATCTTTTGCGCGAGGTACTCAAGGCTCGTTTCGACGGCGCCGCGTACGCGAAGCTTGCACGAGCGCATGGCTACGCCGACGGCTACATGCGCGCGATGCTGGACTCAGGTCTGATGGGCCAGAAAGAGCTCCTGAAGCTCGTCGGCGAAGAACGTCGGCGCTTCATCGACGAGGTCCCGGCTTCATCCACCGCGGCGGCTTAGCGCCTTCGTGCGTCACCCAGCGCACGTGCGCTCGGTCGATGCGGCGCTCGTCGGGTGAGACACCCGACGCAGCAATGAGCTTCTGCTGCCCGCTCCATTGTGCGGTGCAAGAGCGGAGGTCGTGCGTAGAAACCAGATGTACTCTATGCTTCGCGGATGCTTGCTAACGCAGCCGTCTGGCTCGTCATCGTTCTCCATGTCCTCTTCGCTCTCGGCGAGTCCGTGGGATGGAACGCCATGGCAAAGCGTTTCGGGTACAAGCCTGAGGCCATCGTCGCGACGAAAGTTCTCGCGCTAAACCAAGGAGCCTACAACGCAGGCTTCGCCGCACTCTTAGCGTGGGCGCTCCTCACCGGCCAAGGCGCTACCGTCATCGCGTTACTCTGCTTCATCATCGCGATGGCAGTCGTTGGCGCGCTCAGTGTTCGCTGGACCCTCTTCGTCGCTCAAGGCGTTCCGGCTGTCGCAGCACTGGCACTCACGCTTCTCTAGGCGGGCTCTACCACCAGACGCGCTCGTCGAACGAGAGGCTTCGTTCGGCTTGGATGCGCGGGAGACTTCTCGGAAAAACGTACACCGGAAAGATGTACCCGAGTAGAAAACCCACCGCCGCACCGACAAGAACATCGGAAGCATAGTGTTTGCCGGCGACGAGCCGAAGAACGGATGTGCTTGTGGCGACGCCGAGCCCGGCGATGCACTGGACCCGCCCGAGTGGCGTTTGTCCGCGAAGCTGTTGGTGCGCGCACATGAGAGACGCTGCTGTAAACGATGTCGAAGCGTGGCCGCTGAAGAATGAACGGTTGATGGAGCCGTTCTGGCATCCACCGAACTCAGGGTCGCTTTCGCAGAAGCGCCCGGAAGGGCGCTGTCGCTGTACAGTCCCTTTGACGAGCGCGACGAGTGCGGTGTTCATCGAGAAGACCAATGAGTCCATCATCAACAAACGGTAGGAGGTGCGAGAGTTGCTTCGGTCGTCGTGCCGCCAGAGGGCCGCGTCGAGGTAGGTCGCTGCCACCGATGAGAAGAGCAGGGCATCGCTCGCCCGGGCGGCGCGAAGGCGCCCTGTGGGCCCAAGTAAGAGCCCCTCTGCGATGCTGAGATCCAATGACCCGACGGACGACCACCTGGGCTCGCTGGTGTCGACGAGGGCGTCGATGGCCAGTCCGACACTGGAGAGCCCGAAGGCTACGATCCACGGCCACCAGACGAGGTTCTCCCCATCGATGGCGTCGTTGAGCTCGAGGGGGGCATCCGTCCTTGGGGGACGGGGGGCTCCACTTGTCGTGACATCCCGGACGATGTTCGTCCGTGGCTCTTCCGCTCTCACCTCACTTGGTTCCGCCCCAGCGCGCTCAGGTTGAGCGTGCGCCGAGGCGGCCGAGCTGACGACAAATAGTGCGAGCGTGTGAGCCGTGAATCGCTGTGCCGTCAATCAACGACCTGAATACGCACTCCATTAGTCGTGCTGACCTGGTCTCGCCACCAGTGGGCGATGTAGGAGGTTGTTCCGACGACGACTTGGCTCGTCCAGTAGCCCGAGGTGTCCTCGTCGTCGAGAACTTCAACGGTCCAGCCAGCGCCGCCTCGACGTGCAAGAACGGCGCGACCGGCAGTGGCGTCCTGGTACGCAACGCGGACCTCGCCGCCCACAACCCCGATGGTGCTGTCATCGCCAACAATGTGGCGACCGTCCATGTGGAGCGCGGAGCCGTCCGTGGATCCGTCGTCCACGGTCTCAAGAACCTGCACGACGCCGCCAACAACCTGCGCGTAGCGAAGACGCTCTTCGCTGCCGTCCACATAGGTGACGTGCCAAGTGTCTCCGTCGACAGCGAGGCTCGCGCCAATGCCGGAGTCGCCCGCCACGTCGAGTGGATCGGCGCTCAGCTCGCGTGCGTAGCCATCGATGAGGAAAGGAGCGCTCCACGCGCCGCCGCTGGACTCGGTGCCCCAGAGGTTGCCGGTGGTGCGATCGTAGAACACGAGGCCAAGGCCGCCGGAGGTGACGGCAAGCTGAGCGTGAAGGCCCGCGGCGACCGGCATGTCCTCGACGAAGCCCTCTTCAAGCGCTTCTTCGCATCGGCCGCCGGCGACACACTCTTCGCCGCTGCCGCACTCGCCGCACGCCGAGGAGGCCATTTCGCACACGCCGAGCGCCGTACATACCGAGCCTTCAGGGCAGTACTCCGCGCGGCAATCGATCTCTGCAGTGTAGACGTCCGTGATGCTCCAGTCGCTTGCGCCACTTGGAACGCCAGAGGCGGTGGCCACGCGCACCGAAGAGCTGGGTCGGCCAGGAGCCGAGGCTGCCGGCGTGATCGCCAGGTATGCCACGGCGAGGCCGCCGGAGGTCTGGATGAGGTCCGAGTAAGCGCCGGCGATGCCTTCGGAGTCGACAACATGAACACCAAAGGTGCCGCCCGGCGTACCGCTGGCGAACTTGAGGTCACCTTCGTCTGTGTCTTGGTAGCTGACATGAAGGGTTCCAGCGTCCGCGACGATGGACGCCCAGCGTCCGACGTCCTGGCCCGCTTCGCGAACGCCATCTCGCCAACCGGTAGGGTCACCGAACACAGGCTCACTTGGAGCTCCGTCGACGATGCTCCACTCCATGTCGCCGCTCGCGCTGTCGTAAGCGCCGACGACGAGGTCGCCGTACTGAAGGAGCGGCGGAACACCCGGGGAGTAACCGGCCACGTAAAGCGAGCCGTCGCTGTCCGCCGCGAGGTCGAGGTATGTCGCGAGAATACCAGGAGAGAGAGGGGCTCCTGGACCTGTGTCTGGCGCGCCATCGGTGCCCGGGACGAAACCGTCTTCGAGAGGTACCGAGCCGTCCAATTCACCAGGGCCCATCCCATCACCGCAGTCACAGCCAGCGACGATCAGGGTGAGGGGAAGCAAGAACGTCAGGAATGAGGAGCTGCTGGAGAGCGGAAACCCGGCACGACCGGCGTGCACCTCATTTCGTCGACGGCGTCGAATGGAAACGAACCCAAGAAGGGCCAACCCGAAGAAGAGCGCGCCTGGACGTGGCTCGTCGTCGCCACCTGCCACGGTGCAGGCACAGCCCGCTTGGCCAGGGACGGGGCGACCACGAATCAGCGCGGAGCTTACGGAGCCAACATTCTCTGCCTCGTCCATGACCTCGACGTTGGCCGTCGTGGAAGGAATCATGAGGCCTTCACGGCCGAGGGCGACCCATTCGCTCCACGCGCCGAGCTCGCTCTGCCAGCGGACCATCAGGTCTTCTTGATCGGTCAGAACATCGCGCGCAGTGACCCGTGTCTCGTCGTCGTACGCCTCGAGAGTGATCGTGGGCTCGAGGATATCGATGAGGATCTCCTCGTAGGCGGGGGTCAGGTCGACGCTGTATCGCTCACCCACAACGCGAGCGCGAGCTTCGATCTCGTGACGGCCCTGGAGCAAGAAGATCTCATCCTCGATGGTAACCATCGACTCTGTCGACCACTGAGTCCAGTGACGTCCATCCACGCGAACCGAGTATTCGTAGTCGACGCCAAGGGGGCCGTCGGCGTCGAGGTTGATGGTGACGCTTGGGATGGTGCCCACGGCCCAGGTTTCGAGCTGCATGCCGTCGCGATTGAGGTCGACGCCCGCAACTTCGAGGCGAGTCTCCACGGGCGCCGTGAGGGCCATCGGGGCGGCGGCGCTGAGGTTGGCGAAGATGCCGAGGAACTCTTCGCCGTCTTCTTCGATGCCGCGAATGCCGCCTTCTCCGACCTCAAGCTGAAGGCCCATGATGTCGGGAAGGGCGAAGCCGCTAAGGTCGCCGACGACCATGCCAGCTGCTGCCGTCAAAATGGTCTGAACGAGGTTGGCCACCACGGCTGGATCCTCACGAAGGAGCTCGGAGTTCGTCACGGTGGAGTCTTCAGCATCGATGGACAGGACCGAAGGGACGATTTCGCCGTCGATGGCCGTGAGCTGAATCGGAATGGAGAGGTCTGACTCGAAGGTCATGAAGCGCACAAAGCGTTCCGAGCTCCAAACGTAGAAGTCGATCTGGAGGTCCGGGAGGGAGACGTTGAGAACGGGGTCTTCCTCTGTGCCCTCGCCGATCTCGAAGACGGGCGGGTTCTGGGGACGAAGAGCAAGACTGATGGGCGCGTTGCTGTTCGGGAACGCGACGTCCGCCAGCGACGAGATGAGCGCGCTGAAGAGACCCGTCGAGAGCTGTTGGGCGAGGTTCGTGCCCGCGCCGATGCAGAGAAGGCCGCTGTCGTACATGCCGTAGCCAGCGTGGTTTAGGTAGGACTCGCTGACGCCGATGCCCATGTGGGGAGCGGTCGCAAGGCCGGGGACGGAGTTGCCACGGAACGTCGCGACACGAGGAACCGTCGGGAGCGGCGGTGCTGGCATCGCTGGGACGCACGGGTTGTTCACTGGAGTCGTCTGGAAGTCGCGGGTCGTTCCAAGGAAGCCGCCGTACATGAAGACGCTCATGCCGTCGTTGACGGCCTCACCGTCGCCGCCGGCGGCGATGAGGAACTGGCCTGGCGCATGGGTTCCGGGAGAGATGGAGCCGAGGAATGCCTCGCCCAGGTCGCCCTGGCCGTCGGTGCCGAGGAGTGTTGGAACACAGCTCCCGTCCGCGTATTCACACACGGCGTCTGGGCCTGCGCCATTCGCGGTGGTGCCCGTCGGACAGCCGTACTCGCCCTGCGTGGTGCAGAGCTGCTCGTCGAGGGCGCTCTGGAGGAGTCCGCCGACCTGGTCTTCGATTTGGCCAACAATCAGGCCGCGGGCAAGGTTCAGGAGACCGGAGAGGAAGCAGTCGTTGACGCGAATATCGTTGTTCTCGATGCCGCCGGGTCCAAGGCCCGCGCTCTCCACAATGATTCTCGTGTATCCGCGGCGCGCGGCCTGGGTTTCTTCCGAGAGCCGGAGGCGCGCTTCGATGGGCACGTAGTTCCGGTCGCCGCCATCACTGTTTACGTCGATGTTTCCGTTACAAGCCCAGTAGTCGATGGGCAAGCCACGCCGGTTACCGGCGGTGTCGTAGCTCTGTAGGCGAATGTCGATGTCGAGGTCGAGGGCGTTTCCTGCCGTCGGCGTGATCTCCGCGTCGACGATCTCCGCGCGCAGGATGCAGTCCTCATCGTCGCAGATGGTGAGCGTGCCAACGAAGCTCTGCTCGGTTCGCGGGACGGCGAACTCAAGCCCACCGGGAAGCGCGCTCTCGACGATTGAGCCGATGTTGTCTTCGAGGAATCCGATGCCTTGATCCGTAAGACGAACCTGCACGGAGTTCTCGATGCGCTCGGCGATGGGGAATCCACCGGGAATCGGCGCAACACCACAGGACTCGCCACAACCGCAGCCACCCCCGCCACAAGCCATGAGCGCGAACATCGCGCCAACTTGCAGTGTCCGCCACGAGGCGGTGGTGAGACCTAGGGTCTTGTTCTTGGGGTCCCAGGGATAGTTCATCGATCGCTCCTACAAAGCCACGCTGCGCGAGTGCGCAGACCGCGCACACAGTAGCGAAGAGGGGTGACTCGGGACAACCGATACGAAGTGATTTTTACGAAAAAGCCCACCGAGGGGTGGGCTTTTTCGCGGAATGCCCTAGGCCGGGCGGGCTCGAACGCTCAGGAAAAGTCGACGAGGCGGCGGAATTCGCCGATCCGGGCGTCGATGTTCGCCTGGGTGAGAGGCAGGAGCTTCTCGCAGCCGATGCCTTCGCAGCAGAAGGACGCCATCGTCGAACCGTGGATGACGGCGGAGCGAAGCGTGGCGGTGTCGTGCTTGCCTTGTTTTGCGATGTACCCGAGGAAGCCGCCGGCGAAGGTGTCACCAGCGCCCGTCGGGTCGACGGCAGCGAGGGGAAGGGCCGGAGCGCTGAAGAGGTCGTCCTCAGTGAAGAGAATCGCGCCGTACTCGCCTTGCTTCACGACGAGCGTCTTGGGGCCCATCTTCACCAGCTGCTCGAGGACGTGCACCATATGATGCTTGCCGGAGAGCTGGCGGGCTTCTTCTTCGTTGATCACGAGGACGTCGATGCGCTTGATGAGCTGCTTGAGCAGATCGAGTTCCCCATCGATCCAAAAGTTCATCGTGTCCGCCACGACGAGCTTCGGCGAGTTCACCTGGTCCAGAACGCTGAGCTGGAGCGCGGGGTGAATGTTGCCGAGCATCACGTAGGGTGAGTCTTTGCACTGCTCGGGAATCTTGGGCGCGAAGTCCGCGAAGACGTTCAGGTCGGTGCGGAGTGTCTCGCGGCTCGTGAGGTCGTCGGTGTATCGACCTTCCCAGTGGAAGGTCTTCCCTTCGGCGACCTCAAGGCCCTCGAGCTCGACTTTACGGTCACGCAGCATCTGGATTGCGCTGTCTGGAAAGTCCTGGCCGACAACGCCAACCAACTGCACGTCGGTGAAAAAGCTACCCGACACGGACGCATAGGTGGCGCTGCCGCCTACGACCTTTTCATGGGTACCGAGGGAGTTGTGGAGCGTGGCCAACGCCACAGAACCAACAACACGCATCGAGGGCATGCAACTCCCCAAGCAGCGACCGACGAGGGGCGCAAGCTGCGACCGTGAGTCAGGCGAGATTCGATCGCGCGCCCTCATGATGCCGTGTT
>JBGCFM010000007.1:0-13009 GCA_045106895.1 Polyangiales bacterium
GCGACGATAACGCGTTCATCGAATCACTCTTCCGCCACCTCAAGTACGTGCCACGCTTTCCATCCCGCGGCTTCGCAAATCTCTCCGCTGCGCGAGCCTGGGTTAAGGACTTCGTACATTGGTACAATCAACGTCATCTGCGCAGCGCCATCGGCTACGTCACACCCGATGATCGTCATCACGGACGAGACCTCGCAATCCTCGCAGCTCGGAAGCAGCTCTACGCGGCCGAGCAGCAAAAGAACCCCCGACGATGGTCCGGCAGTGTTCGCAAATGGCATCGCCCCGGCATCGTCACACTCAACCCTGAACGCGCCGTGACCATCCAACCAATGACCGCTTCGAAGGTCGCTCCGGCGGTCACTTTGCCGCATGGAGCGGACAGAGCGTGGGGAGACTCGTCGACGACCACTGGCAGGTCTTTGAGATGCCTGCCGACGTCGAGGGTCTCGTGGCGACCCCGACAAAACCCATTCTCGTCCACGGATGCCAACACGTGTGGCTCGTTACCCTGCAAGACTAGAGCCTGCTCGGTAGAGACTTTTGGTCCACTTACGAATCCATGATCTTCACAGGCGCAGCTCAACCGACTCAGTTCTGCGCCCGTTGGTGTCGTGCTTGAGCTACGCGGTATGAAAGAAGAAATGATGACAAGGGTCGCGTGTTTCCTCGAACCCAACCTTCATGGTCGATTTCATGAACAGCTGGATCTTCTGATGCGTCGCCAGCGACGAGGCATTCGGAGAACTGCTTCTTTTCGTTATACAGAATCTGGTCATAGGGGCCTCCTTCGACGGTGTCGTAGAGCCCGGGTTCGCGGGAAAGGCCTGGTGGCAAACAAATTTCACCGGAAGGCACAACGGAGCCGCCACATGCATAGAGCTCCAAAATCAGCTTGGCGCTGTACCGGCATTCTGCCCTTACGTCCGCTGGTAGATCCTTAAGGAGCACCTCTCGGATTTCTTCCGGCGAACGGGCCAACCATTTTGCCGGTGTTTCGTCCGTGGTCTCCACAGGAGTTGGCGCAGCACGAAGGTGCTTAAACATGGAGGTCAAGTCCTCGCTCGCGTCTGAGCGAGGAAAAAGCCGAAACATGAAGCCACCGGAGCTCAACGCCCAGAAACTCTGGGAGGCCTGTGCAAAGCCCCAGCAAATGAGAGGCTTGTTGCTGTAGTCGAGAACGTGACTGATACCAACGCTCACTGGCTTCCCTTGATCGAGTAGTGATGCGTTCGTCACCCATTCGGCGAAATAACGCTCGATGTAGGTGGGAACGATCGCTTTGGTCTTTGCCGGCTTGTCGGTTCTATAGCTTACGTAGTCGACTTTCTCTTTTGTCTTCAGTGGTACGAGGGGCAAAGGGGCGATCGCAGCCATTTGTTCCGTAAAGTCCGCGGCGAAGGGAGAGAAGATTCGCCGATCGTCGACCTCCAACTCCAAGTCCCCCCCCAGTACGAGCGCGAGGATCTTCGCCCGAACTTTGTGAGTCTTGTTGAAGGGCCGCCACGCACTTGGATGGGGCGCGCGAAAGTCAAATCTCTCCCGGGCCGCCTTCACGACGGGGAGCATCACCTCCGCGATCACCGTGGATTTGCGCTTGAGCACGCGGGTGAGCTCTTTCGCGTCCTCGTCGCTCTGTCGATACCCCCACTGGAGGCCCGGCTCCAGGGTCCCGATGAGCCGATTGTCCCAGTCTCCGTAGGTTCCTTGACGGTAAGCCGACAGGATCTCTGTGGGGGCGACACTCGACACTCGTGCTTGGAGAATGCTCGTGATTTCTCGATTCCACATCCCAATGAGGGAGGAAGGAAAGAGGTCCCCCAACTCCCTCAGGTTCACAGTTTCAGCCAGATTGAGCCAGTCTTCTCTGGTCATGGCTTGGCGCTCTTCACGTGTCATTTCGTTCAAGTTCATTGATCGCTCCTTCTGGCATACGAGTATCAAATACTGCTATGCCGGTGCGTTAAAACTGGCGTGGAAGCGTTAACCGGCGTCACTCAATGCTCCCTGGAGTGCGACGATCCACCCGGAGGTCCATCCGGAATCGCCTCCCGAGAAGTCGATCCCGAGTGCTTCCGTCAATCACCCCGGTCGGGGTCCCTGCGCTGGGTCGCTTTGTCCTCGTGACTTGGGTACACGCCCGGGGCTCTCCGGAGACCAGTTTTGATCAGTCACGCGGCCGCTTCTGAGGCCTCGGTATGTTTGTATTGCAGCTTTTCGAGTTCGGCCGGTGGAATGTTCTACTCATCGAGTAGGCAGCATGACCGGGCTAACTTAGCGATCCTACCGTGCGTATAGATCGCTCGGCCATTGTTCAGCACAGAGCGACACCGTCGACGCTGCGATTACCGCGCGCGAGTCGACTCGTTGAGTGGAGGTCAAACGAGCCGACGGGTTCGTGTCTCTCCGAAGCTCTCCGCAAGCCAGACGCGTCGAATCATAACCACGAGTTATCGACTTGGTCACAATACGTAACTGGCAAACATTCGCCCTCAAGAACAGAGTGAGCTTCAACCCACAGCCTAAAAGGGAACGCTCATGTCCTTACAAACATCTTCACAACTGGCGGTTCGCGGAATTGCTCTGCTCTCAGTCGTCGCTTGCGTGCTCTCGGCAAGTCGCGCCTCCGCCCAGTCGAGCCCTACGCTTCACCCTCACTCGTACTCCCTCGGCTCGTCGACGCTTCGCCTCACGGAAGTCGTTGAGTTGCAGGTGCGTTCGCTCCCCGAGGAGCAGTCTCTACTGCCGCGGCTACGCAGCCCCTCTCGTGTTCATGGGCGCTGGGTTTGTGGCAGCGACGGTGGGTGGGTCGTTGTACTCCATGAGCGACAACCGATTTTGTATCTTCGGACCCTGCACATCGCCGCCAACGCCCAAGGACGGAATCTATTTGATTCCAACGGTGCTCGGCACTGCGCTCCTTGCAGCTGGAATGACTTGGCTCGTCGCGCGGGTGGTGAAATATCGACAGGCTCGATCCGTGCTGCGAAACGAATACCGAGCTTGGTACCCCTAGCAAGAACCGGAACCGGAACCGGAACCTGAGCCCGAACAGAATCCGGGCGTTCTACTCAGACAGGCCGCATGCGCCCCAGCCTTAGACGGAAGCGTCGGGGCCCAGCGCTACTGCCCTACGACTTCGCCGCTCTCGGCTTCGGGAGCACTCGCCTCTCCGTTCGCCATCACAGCGAGATCAGTCTGGAGTTCACAGTCGCCGCTGTGTCCCGCTTCTTGTCGAGCGTCACCGAGCACGACCGCCTTATCGGCAGCCGGAACCGTTGCGATCGCCTGAAACAGATCTCTGCCATCGTCCGACTGCAGGTTCGAGGAGATATGGTCAGTCAGCGCTTGCATTCGGTCCGCTGGGTTCACATCCCGAACATCAGGGTGGGAGAGCGCCGAGCACATCATGTCCAGGTCGGTCACGAATACGTCTTGGGATGACCCAGCGACGGGAGTTTCAACGGCGGGCTCCGGTGTTGGCGTCGATGAGCCCCCACACGCGCAACAGATCACGACGAGACTCAGGATTGAATTTTTCATGCCGTCCCTCTACCACAAGCGCCCGCAAAAGGAACCTCGGTGGACAGCACCCTGCACCCACTCACCCGCGACTGACACGCCGACGCAAGTTGATCGCTCACGCGCGTCGAGAGAGCCAACTCCAGATGTCTATGGCCCGAGGTGCTCGGCCGACTGCTCGACCTCCAGACCCTTGAGTGACTAAAGATACCCGCCGCACCAGAGCTCGCCTGACTCGTCGAGAGCGCACGTGTGGCGACCGCCGAGCGAGAGCGCGACGAAGCGCTTCCCAGGCGAGTCCAGGTACGCAGGAAGAGAATCAGTCCCGTCTTCGACGCCGCGGGCGACGTGGCTGCCCCAGCAGACGGCTCGGCCATCACGCGTCAACGCGCAGGAGTGGTACTCGCCAGCGTGCACCGACGTGGCACCTGCGATGCCGACGGCTTCCACGGGCGAAGTCCTGACGCTCTCCGCGGAGCCATCACCTAGCTGTCCCTGCACATTGTATCCCCAACAAGAAACGGAGCCACTTGCGTGGAGGACGCAGGAGTGGTGGGTCCCAAGGGCGAGCTGCCGAGCGTCCGTGATTCCTTCGACCGGTACAGGCGTGCGGCGCGGATTTCGCGCGCCATCGCCGAGCTGCCCCACCGAACCGCCGCCCCAACAGCGCACCTGACCGCTCTCCATCACCGCGCAAGCGTGCGATGAATCGTTCCGGCATCCGCCCCAGCAACACGTGAGCATCATCCATTCGGAGCTCACTGCGAGGGAGAGTGGACGTTCAACAAAGCTCACGCGCGCCGCGTCCGGCCGGCTCCACGAAATGCCCCAGCAAGTTACCTCTCGTTCCCCAGACAGCGCACAAGGGGCGCTGCCCGTCGCCGGTCCGATGGGTCGTCCATTCACCATCGTCTCCGGTTCGAACGGGGTCGGACCTTCGGGCCACGCGATCTCCAAGACCGGCCCCACGGCCCGTGTTGCCACCGGCTCCGCAAGGTCGGCTTGTGTTGGCCAAGCCGAATCTGGCCCGCGAGAGACCGTTTGCTCGTAGCGAACGTGGACGCCGGCCATCTGCGCTGACGAAGCTTGGCTTGTCCAGCACACCACGGAACCATCGCGGCGCTCTGCACATGGGTTTGCAAGCGACGTTACGCGGGTGACCCCCGTTGCGACGCGCGTTGGCCATGGCAGCCACGCCTCATCGGAACTCTGGGAGGCGATGTGCCGGGTTGCCTGAGTGAGCGCTCGCGGGGCACACGCCACAAGCGTCAGGTACACCAAGAGGGGCAGGGGTTTCAGCAAAACGTCGAGACGCATCGTATCGCAATGATGGCATGGGTTCGATTGCGAATGTACGCTCCAACTATGGACCGCGTCGTCAAGGGTCTCCCGCTCATCTTTGTGCTCACGTCCCTCGGAGCGATGAGCTTCGTCGCCGCTCCTTATCTCAACCTCTTCAGCTCAAACCACAGCACCCGCTCCTACGCGAGAGACGAAGTGGAAGACGACTCCAGCGACAACGCGACGACCCGTGGACTCATGGGCGGCGGCCTTGGAATCATCCTCGGCCTCTACGTCGCGTTCAAGAAAGACGACGAAGACTAGCTATGACAAGTGAAGGAGCATCGAAATGCCTGTAACAAAAATGGCCCCCCTAGGAGACGAGACGCTTTTGTCCCTCGTGGCGAAGGACGAAGTTGAAGCCGTCCGGGCTCTCCTCACCACTGGGCAAGATGCCTGCGGCCTTAGCGCCGAGGGGTCACGTCCCGCGCACGAGATCCGAAGCGTGGCCATGCTTGAGCTGCTCGTGGAACACGGGGCAAAGCTCGACGGGGCTGAAGCCTTCGATCGAATCAAACGCTTGCCGCTGCCGATGGCCATCGCCCATGGCGCAAGCACAGAACTGGTCAGAGCCTTCGTCCACGCCGGTGCCCACGTGGAGCCGAAGCAATGCCAAGCCAGCCCTCTCACCGTCGCCGCAACGGTAGGCCGAATCGATATCCTCGAGCTCCTCGCGAGCCTCGGCGCACGAGTTTTGCGAGCGGGAGACACGACCCTGCACAGAGCCGCGGGTCGAAACCAGGTCGAGGTCGTGACGTGGTTGCTCCAGAACGGAGCGCCGCCAAATGCGCCGGACCGAACCTACCAAAGCGAGTCGCGGCCACTTCATGAGGCGGCGTCGCGCGGCGCCGCGGATGCGATTGTTGTCCTCCTGGAGCATGGGGCAGACCCTCGCGCCCGTGAAACTGGCGGCGGTGACACAGATGGCTTCGCGCCTCTTCATTCCGCCGCCATGATGGAGCACGAAGCCGCGTTTCGCCTGCTCTGGCATGCCGCGCCGGACGTCGCAGATTCACCGGTAGGCAGTGAACAGAGCGAGTACCTGGAAGACATGGTGGATGGAACTCCCCTCTCAGCCGTGCTTCGAGAACTCAAAGCCCAGACAAGAGCGCAGGGCTAAAAGCCAACGACGGGCCCGAACACATCGGGACCGTCGCTCGCAAGAACGCTATTTCGTGGGGTTTCGACTACTGCGTCTGAATGTGAATCTCGACGCGGCGGTTGCGCTGATGACAGGCATCCGTGTCGTCGCTGCAGAGCGGTCGGTCTTCGCCAATGCCGGCTGCGACGAGGGGCGTCGTGACGTTTCGCGAACGCAACGCTTCAACGACGGACGCGGCGCGACGTTGGCTCAAGTCGTGGTTGTGGTCCGACGCACCTGTTGCGTCCGTGTGACCTTCGATGGTCGCCGAGGCGACTTCGTTGTGCTCCACCATCGTCTCGGCGATCTTGTCGATGAGCGGAAAGCTCTCCGGGAGAATCTCGTCGCTGTCCGTCGCGAAGAGGATAGGCTCGTCAAAGACGATCTGGTCCCCCTCGACGACCACGCGAATCACACCGTCACGGCCGATCATGATTTGGCGCCCGCAAGCGACGGCGGAGAGACAGAGGGCGAGGACAATAAGGAGACGCATATTAAGACTTTCTATGGTTTCTGAGGTCTAAGGCATCGACGCAAAAGTCGACGGAACCTTCATACACTCCTTTGCCGCCCAGGGTGAGCGGCGCCCGCCAAACGGATCTTCCCTCGGCCCTTCAGGTCCCTTTGCCGCCCGCGAAGCGCCACGTATGCGGACGCGGTGACGATGTTACGTCGGTCCCGAAGTCCGGTGCGCGAGCGCACGCACGAACGCCCGAGAGACTTGTTCAACGGTGGCTCCGACTTAGATTCGTCAGACGTTTTTCGCGCTCACCGGCTCGACCCAGAGAACAGAAAGAGAACGTCGTGTTCCAGACATCGCAAGACTCAGCAGCTGAAATTCACACCCGCTCCGGAAGCGAGATCGCCGAGGCTGTGCGCGACGGAGAACTCCACGAGCTCACCCTCGGCATGGGCTGCTTCTGGGGGCCGGACTCTCGCTTTGGCGCAATGGACGGCGTTGTTCAGACGCGCGTCGGCTACTCGGGAGGTACGGTTGACAGCCCGCTGTACCGGAATATGCCGGGCCACGCGGAAGTGACACGCGTCACCTTCGATCCGGCGCTCATCGAGTTCGAAGAGCTCTTCGAGGGCTTTCGAAACTGGCTCACGCCCAAGAAGGCGTTTGGCTCCAAGTACCGCCCGCTCATCTTCGCGCCGTCGGCGGAACACAACGACGCTATCCACGAGTGGGCGCGCAGCATCACTGACCCGAACGCTCGCCCACAGGTCGCGGAGTGTGGAGACACCGAGACACGTTTCTGGGACGCCGAGGCCTATCACCAGAAGTGGCGCCTGAAGAAGTCGAACCCGGACCTCGCCGAGTCGCTCTTGGAGCGATTTGGTCCCGCGTGGGACGAGACGGAGCTGGCGACGAAGCTGAATGGCTTCGAAAAGGACGCCCTCTCCAACGCCCGCGCCCCGCTGATTCGATCCCTCCTGGGCACGCCTAAGGAACGACTTCTTCGCCGCAACAACGCCGCCGGCGACAACCTCTACAAAGGAAACGAAAAGCCATGAGTGTTCTCAAATGGGATGACGTGCTGAAGCTCTCCGGCGCACCTCTTAGCCCTCCTCGCCGCGTCGAGAAAACCGAAGAGGAGTGGAGCGCGCTGCTTTCGACGGAGCAGTTTCGTGTTCTGCGAGACAAAGGCACCGAACGCCCCTTCAGCTCCAAGATGTGTTCGCTTTTTGAGGCAGGAATCTATGCCTGTGCCGGTTGCGGAACGACGCTCTTTGATGCGTCGCAGAAGTTCGACTCTTACAGCGGCTGGCCATCCTTCACTCAGCCCGTGGAGGCGAACGTCGTCGCCTACCACAGCGACACCACGCTGGCGCGTCCGCGCGTCGAGACGACCTGTGCGGTTTGCGACGGGCACCTCGGGCACGTCTTTCCGGACGGCCCCAAAGAGGCCGGGGGCCTGCGCTATTGCATCAACGCGGTCTCACTCACGAAACTGTAGGCTCCATTCACCAGACGTAGAAAGGCCATACACATGACATCGAAAAAAGAGAGAGCTGTGCTCGCGGGCGGTTGTTTTTGGGGGATGCAGGATCTCATCCGCAAACGCCCGGGTGTGTTGGGGACGCGCGTGGGATACACCGGCGGCGACGTTCCCAACGCCACCTACGTCAATCACGGAAGTCACGCAGAAGGCATCGAGATCGAGTTCGATCCGGAAGTGACCAGCTACCGGAAGATCCTGGAGTTCTTCTTTCAGATTCACGACCCGACGACGAAGGACCGGCAAGGCAACGACCGCGGGAGCTCCTACCGCTCCGCCATCTTCTACGCGGACGACGCGCAGAAGGAGGTGGCTGAGCGGACCATCGCCGATGTGAACGCCTCCGGAAAGTGGCCCGGCCCGGTGGTCACGGAGGTCGAGGCGGCGGGACCCTTCTGGGAGGCGGAGCCCGAGCATCAGGACTATCTGGAGCGGCGGCCAAACGGCTACACCTGCCACGTGATTCGCCCCGATTGGGTCATCTAGCGGAACGAGTGACCCGGCTCGTCGCTTCGACAAACGCAGCGGCGAGCCAAGCAGCCACACAAGGCTTATAATTATACGTATCGAGCCAAACTCGTCTCATTCTGCGCATTTCGGCGGCGCCGACTGCAACCTTGGCATCCAAGGTCGCGGGCTCAAGGGGAAGCCCAGAACGGGAGCGGGATCCACTCTGGCTGGAATTGGGGTCTTCGCCTCGAAAAATGACGCATCGCGGCACTTTTGAGGTCCATCACGGTCCTCGGAACAGTGACAAAACGATGACGCGATCTCGCCCGAGAAAGCGATATGAGGTGCGCCACATGTCCGAAAATACAAAGAAGTCCGCTGTTCAGAAACCAAGCCCTGTCCGTGAGCCCATCGCCGTCGTCGGCGTGAGCTGCTTGATGCCTGGCTCCATCGACGCGACGGGCTTCTGGCGCAACATCCTGGAGGGCAACGACCTCATCTCGGATGTGCCGCCGACGCACTGGCTGACCGAGGACTACTACGATGAGAACCCCAAGGCGCGCGACAAGACGTACGCGAACCGCGGCGCGTTCTTGCCGGAGGTGGACTTCGACCCCCTCGCGTGGGGCGTCCCTCCGAGCATCGTTCCAGCCACGGACACCTGCCAGCTCTTGGCGCTCATCGTGGCCCAGCGCGTCCTCGACGACGCCACGCGCGGACAGTTCAAAGACCTCGACCGTGAGCGCGTGAGCGTGATGCTCGGCGTGACGAGCGCTCAGGAGCTCCTCGGCAGCATGGTCTCGCGTCTTCAGAAGCCAATCTGGCAGAAGAGCCTCCGTGACATGGGCCTGCCGGAATCCCAGGTGCAAGACGCCTGTGACCGCATCGCGAGTCATTACGTCGAGTGGCAAGAGAGCACCTTCCCCGGCGTCCTCGGCAACGTCGTCGCCGGCCGCATCGCCAACCGCCTAGACCTCCACGGCACCAACTGCGTCACCGACGCAGCCTGCGCCAGCACGTTCAGCGCGCTCAGCATGGGCGTCAACGAGCTGCGCCTCAACGAAGCGGACATGGTCGTCATCGGCGGCGCCGACACCATGAACGACATCTTCATGTACATGTGCTTCAGCAAGACACCTGCGCTGAGTCCATCCGGCGACTGCCGACCCTTCAGCGACCAGGCAGACGGCACGATGCTCGGCGAGGGCATCGGCATGGTCGCGCTCAAGCGATTGAGCGACGCCGAAGCCAACGGCGACAAGATCTACGCGGTCCTTCGCGGCGTCGGGACGTCGAGCGACGGTCGCGCCAAGAGCGTCTACGCGCCGCTGCCTGAAGGCCAGGCGCGCGCCGTGAAGCGCTGCTACCAGCAGGCCGGGTTCGGTCCAGAGAGCGTTGAGCTCCTCGAAGCCCACGGCACAGGCACCAAGGCTGGCGATGCCGCTGAGTTTGATGGACTCCGCTTGGTCTTTGAGACCCCCGAAAACGACGACGCTCAGTGGTGCGCCCTCGGCAGCGTGAAGTCTCAGATCGGTCACACGAAGGCCGCAGCCGGCGCCGCTGGCTTGGTCAAAGCCGTCCTCGCGCTCCACCACCGAACGCTCCCGCCGAGCATCAAGATCGACAACCCAAACCCGCTCATGGACATGGGCTCCTCGCCTTTCTACCTGGCGACGGAAGCGCGCCCTTGGGTCCGCGGCGGCGACCACCTTCGCCGAGCCGGCGTCAGCAGCTTCGGCTTCGGCGGCAGCAACTTCCACTTGGCCCTCGAAGAGGCGCCATCTCGTAGCGTCGGTCGTCATCGCACAGCGCCGACGGAACTGGTCATCGTCGGCGCGGACGACGCCGCGAGCCTAGCGAGCGCGCTGCGCAAACTGGCGGACGAGGTCGGCGACGAAGCCGGCACCCTCACCTTCTTGGCGCGCTCCACGCAGAGCGCCTACGACGCGAAGAAGAACGCTCGCGCCGCCGTCGTCGTCAAAGACGAAGCGGAGCTCATCGAGAAGCTTCGGAAGGCCGCGGACCTCGCCGAAGCCGGCAAGACCAAGAGCGCGCCGATGGTGCACGTGGGCTTTGGCGCGCCGGAAGGCGACGTCGCCTTCATGTTCCCAGGTCAGGGCAGCCAGTACACCTTTATGGGCGCCGACTTGGCCATGGCCCACGACGCGGCTCTCGCCGTTTGGGACCGTCACGCGAGCGCCGGCCCGGAAGGAAAAGGGTTCCACGACGTTGTCTTCCCCAAGCCCGCCTTCGGCGACGAAGCGAAGAAGGCACGTGAGGCACGCCTGACGGAAACCCAGAACGCGCAGCCTTCCATCGGTCTGACCAGCGCATCCATGCTCGCTTTGCTCAAGAGCGTCGGCCTCGAGTTCTCCATGAGCGCTGGTCACAGCTACGGCGAGATCTCCGCGCTCCACGCCGCGGGCGCCATGGACGAAGCGACGTTCCTCGCCGCTTCCCAGGCGCGCGGCGCTTCCATGGCCGAGGCCGCAGAACAGTCCGGCGGTGGCACGATGCTCGCTGTAAGCGCTACACGTGAAGACGTCGCCGAGATCGTCAAAGGCATCGACGTCGTCGCTGCAAACCACAACCACCCGACGCAGGTGGTTCTTTCCGGCAGCGTCGCCGCCATCGAAGAGGCCGCCGCGAAGCTCAAGGCCGCCAAGAAGCGTGCGACGCGCCTTCCTGTGGCGACCGCCTTCCACTCGCCCATCGTCGCCGGCGCCGTCAAACCCTTCGCCGCGCGTCTTGAAACGCTGGCGATTCAGACGCCGCAGAAGCCCGTCTACTGCAACGCCACGACGGCCGCCTACGAAGGTGACCCGAAGGCGCGCATCGCCGGCGCCATCGCGTCGCCGGTTCGCTTCGTCGAAGAGGTCAGCGCCATGGCGGAAGCCGGCGCACGCACCTTCGTGGAGGTCGGTCCTGGTTCGGTTCTGACGGGACTCATCGGCCGCATCCTCAAGGGCCAGCCCCACCGCGCGCTCTCCATGGACCGCAAGGGTCGTCACGGCCTGACCTCGATGCAGGACGCGCTCGCTCAGCTCGTCGCAGACGGACGCCCCATGCAGCTCGCTGCGCTTTGGGAAGAATACACGCTCACCGAAGACCCACGCGCAGCCACGAAGCCCAAGCTCACGCTCAAGCTCAACGGCAGTAACTACGACAAGCCGTATCCGCCGAAGAACGGTGCAGCGGGTCTTCCGAAGCCAAACGCCGAGCGCGCTCCAGAGGCTGCTCAGGTCGTCGAGAAGATCGTCGAGGTCGAGGTCGAACGCGTCGTCGAGAAGATCGTCGAAGTTCCAGTGGAACGAATCGTCGAGAAGATCGTCGAGGTCCCCGTGCACGTTCCAGCGGCCGCCGGTCAGGCGCCGCAGCAGGCCGGACAGAACGAATGGCTGACGTCCTTCGCGGATGCCCAGCAGCAGACCGTCGACGCGCATCGCGCCTTCCAGGAGATGATGGCCCAGAGTCATCAGGCGTTCCTCCAGGCCTCGCAGACGAGCGTCTTCGGCATGACCATGCAGCAGGCGACGCCGAGCTTCGCGGCTCCTGGCTACACGCAGCCCCAAGCCCCTGCGCTTCCTGCGCACACGCCTATGCCGCAGACGCTGGTCTCATACCCCGCGCCCGAAGCATACGAGGCTGCTCCGTCGCCAACACCCGCGCCAGCCTATGCTGCGCCGGCGGCCCCCCCCGCGCCTGTCGCGGCGCCCGCGGCTGTCGCGGCGGCTCCCGCTCCGGCCGCAGCCCCCGCACCTGTCGCGCCTGTCGCTGCGACCCCCGCTGCGGCTGCCCCTGCGGCGTCCGGTGGTATCGACACGGCGACGCTTCGAACCGTTCTATTGAACGTCGTCTCCGAGAAAACCGGCTACCCGCCGGAGATGCTCGACCTCAACATGGACATGGAAGCCGACCTCGGCATCGACTCCATCAAGCGCGTCGAGATCCTCAGCGGCATCAAGGAGCAGGTCGCAGGCTTGCCCGAAGTGGACGCAGCAGAACTCTCCAAGACAACGACGCTCGCGGAAATCGTCGGCATCTACGAGCCTCTCCTGACGGGTGGCTCGGCGCCCGCGGCCGCAGCACCGGCCGCCGCTCCTGCAGCGACCTCCACAGCGGCCAGCTCCGCGGGTCCAAACATCGACGCACTGCGCACCGTGCTTCTCCGCGTTGTCTCCGAGAAGACCGGCTACCCGCCGGAGATGCTCGACCTCAACATGGACATGGAAGCCGACCTCGGCATCGACTCCATCAAGCGCGTAGAAATCCTCAGCGGCATGAAAGAGCAGGTCGACGGCTTGCCCGACGTGGACGCCGCCGAACTCTCCAAGACGCGGACGCTCGCTGAGATCGTCGGCATCTACGAGCCCCTCCTCGGAGCAGCTCCATCCGCTCCAGCTCCAGCGACATCCGCACCTGCCGCGGTCCCTGCTGCTTCCGGCGGCGCGACCATCGACCACCTCCAAGGTGTTCTTCTGAACGTCGTCGCCGAGAAGACCGGCTACCCGCCGGAGATGCTCGACTTGAACATGGACATGGAAGCCGACCT
>JBGCFM010000070.1:0-39642 GCA_045106895.1 Polyangiales bacterium
CGGCATGTACTTCCTGAGCGGGAAGGTAAAGGCCGCCTTCGACGCGTACTGGGCGAAGCTCCAGGACGGTTCCATGAAACCGCACGTCAAGACTAAGGACGCCGCGCCCTCGAAGTAGTCAACCAAGCTATCACCTGCCGCGCTATACTGGCGCCATGTCTTCGGACGACGCCAGCTCTTCAGGAACACGCGTGTGCCCGCACTGTCGGGCATCACATCCTGTTCAGTGGGCGCATTGTCCGATTTCCGGCGAGAGCCTCCGCGCGGAGTCATCGATCGGTCGCACCTTAGCGGAACGTTACCGCATCATGGGAGTTCTGGGCGAAGGCGGAATGGGCACCGTGTTTCGTGCGGAGCACTTAGCTTCGGGACGAAGGGTCGCCCTAAAACAGCTCCGGCCAGAGCAGAGTTTCGACTCAACGGCCGTGGAGCGTTTTCAGCGTGAGGCGCGCGCCGCCACCGCCACGGGTCATGAGAACGTCGTGAAGGTGCTCGATGTCGGGTTCGACGAACTGGGAGCCCCCTTCATCGTGATGGAGCTTCTCGCTGGCATCACGCTCGCAGAGCGCCTCCTGGATCAGGGCCGAGTAGGCGTTGATGAAACCGTTGAGATCGCGTGCCAGATCCTGGCTGGCCTCGACGCCGTCCATGCGCAGAAAATCGTTCACCGCGACCTCAAACCGGGGAACATTTTCCTCACCCCGCGCGGGCTAAAGATCCTCGACTTCGGCATCTCCAAATTTCATCCAGGCGAGGTCGTCGAGGAAGCGGCGATTACTCGAACAGGCGCAACCATGGGCACGCCTCACTATATGTCGCCAGAACAGGCGCGCGGTGCCCGGAACATTGACCACCGGGCTGACCTCTACGCCCTTGGCGTCATCCTGCACGAGGCTCTTTCCGGCAAGCGCCCCTATGCAACGAGCAACTACCACGCACTTCTGCGTGAAATTATTAGCGGCGAACGGCCTCGCTTAGACCGAGTGCTCGGCGTGCCACAAACGGTGTCCGACGTGGTTCACCGAGCCATGCAGTCAGACCCCGGCGACCGCTTCCAGTCAGCTCAGGAAATGCGGGACGCCCTGCAAGGCTACCGTCCGGTCGCGAGCCCAAGCGCGTGGTCTGGCCTGCGACCTTCGACGCCTCCGCCCTCCTTTGCGCCTCGCGCGCGAGAGTCCTCGGGGGTGGCGGAGTCTTTTCCTGGGGCCCGCGAACCTCAAGAAAGCTACTCGTCGCCCTGGGTACCGGCCGAAAACGATGAGGCGGAAGCAAAGGTCAAAGGCCGGCTGGTGCTCTCGCTGGGGCGCCACTCCCCCGACATAAAGCGTGCTGTGGCGGTCGTGGGAGCCCAGCTTCCGCTTTCATGGATACCCCAAGACGCACTGGAGAGTGCGCTTGTGGTCGTGAACTTCGACTCCCTTCGCGAGGCAGGTTCCTCCGCCGCGGCCTTGCTCATGGCCAACCTCGCTTGGGCATCCGCCCCGGGCCATCGTGTACTCGGACGGCTTCCAGCGCTTCATCGCGCGTTCTTCAGCGGCAACGACATCCGCGTCGAAGACACTGACTTGTGCTTCAGCGGCGCTCTTTTGGGACCTCGCCTCAGCGAGGTCATGGCCGGGTTTTATGAGTACGCGCTCACCCGCGCGTCGGTGAGCGCAACGATCACCATTCGCGCCGACCGGCTCTCCGTCACCCTGCTGGACGAGTAGCCTATCCGGCCGTGAGCGCCTCGACTTCTGCGACGCTCTTCGGAACATCCGACGTGAGGTTCCGATGGCCGCTGCCCGTGACGAGGATGTCGTCTTCGATGCGAATGCCGATGCCCTTCCACTTGTCTTCGACGTCCGCCGACTGAGACACGTAGATTCCGGGTTCCACCGTGAGCACAAACCCCGCTTCCATCGGACGAGGCGCCCCCTCGGCGAAGTACGAGCCGACGTCATGAACGTCCATTCCAATCCAATGGCTCGTGCGATGCATATAGAACGCTTTATAAGCCTCGTTCTTGATGGCGTCTTCGACGCTTCCTTCGATGAGCCCCACCTTGACGAGGCCTTCGGTGATTACGTTCACGGCGATGTCGTGGAGATCATCCAGCGTGACCCCCGGCTTCACGGCGTCGATGCATGCCTCCTGGGACTGCAGAACGATCTCGTAGAGACTGCGTTGTGGTGCCGTAAATCGCGTGCCGACGGGAAAGGTCCGGGTCACATCGCTTGCGTAATAACCAAGCTCACATCCCGCATCGATGAGTAGGAGGTCGCCGTCTTCGATCTGACGTCGGTTGCTGCGGTAATGAAGAATCGTCGCGTTCGGCCCTGAGCCGACGATGCTCTCGTAGGCGACCCGAGGAGCACCATTCTTGTGGAACGTTCGGAGGATTTCTGCCTCCACCTCGTATTCGTGCATGCCCGGACGCGCGAACTCCATCGCCCGTCGATGGGCCGCACAAGTAATCGCCGCCGCCGCCGCCATCGCGGAGACTTCCTCGTCGGTCTTACGAATACGCAGCTCATGAAGAGCCACGCCGAGGTCGACGATTTCCGTTGGCGTTGCGTCGCCGCTTCGGCGCGTCTTTGAGCGCGCGGCGTTCAGGCTTTTGAAGAGCGTTGCATCAAAAGGATGGCCGCGGCCGATTCTACAAAAGAGACGATTCGCGCCCACGAAGTAATTAGGTAGACGCGCATGGAGTTCTTGAATCGGGAACGCCTCGTCGACGCCATAGTGTTCGACGGCGCCCTCCACGCCAGCGCGGGGCCCATCCCAAGTCTCGCGTTCGGGGTCTCGCTCGCGGACGAAAAGCGTGCTGCGGTCTTTGCCGTCTTTGCGCGAGAGCACGAGGACACTCTCCGGCTCGTCGAAGCCCGTCAGATACCAGAAGTCACTGTCCTGCCGGTAATGATGCTCGACGTCGTTGTTGCGGATGAACACTGGGGCCGCTGGGAGCACGGCCACGCCTTCTCCAAGAGCAGCGAGGAGCGCCTCTCGGCGGCGGGCGAATGGGGCTTTGTCGATGGACACCCGCGCATCCTAGCAGGTCCCCGAAAAAGTAGAATCGCTCATGCGCCCGCAAGTGCTATCGTCGTCCATTATGGCGGCGAAGATTCACCCCTTGGCCGACTGCCAAGCGTCCCCCGGCGAAGGCACCCGTATTTGGCAGTTTGTCGTCGTGCTTGAGGGGGCGAAAATTGGCGCAAACTGCAACATTTGCTCCCACTGCCTCATCGAGAGTGAGGCCATTATCGGCGATGGGGTCACGATCAAGAGCGGGGTTCAGATCTGGAACGGGCTACGCATCGAGGATGATGTGTTCATTGGGCCCAACGTGACGTTCACGAACGACCGTCACCCGCGATCGGGGAACAAGGACTTCGTCTGCGAGACCACCCTTGTCGAGAAAGGTGCCTCCATTGGAGGAGGCGCCGTTCTGCTACCTGGGGTACGCATTGGCGCTGGAGCTATGGTTGGGGCCGGCGCCGTCGTCACGCGCGATGTCCCAGCAGGCGCAACCGTCATCGGAAACCCAGCACGTATTCGTGCCAAAGGATGAGCATGGATTCTTCCCCCCCTGACACCATTCCGACGAGCGCGGATGACCAAGGCAGCATCGAGCATTGTCGCCTCGTCGAGTTGCCGCGCATCCATGACCCACGTGGAAACCTGACTTTCGTCGAGGGTGGCAATCACATCCCCTTCGACATCAAGCGTGTTTACTACCTCTACGATGTGCCTGGAGGCGCAGAGCGTGGAGGTCATGCCCACCGCGCTCTTCGGCAGCTCATCATCTCGATGTCAGGAAGCTTCGACATCGTGCTCGACGATGGAAAGGGCACCAAACGCTTCCACCTCAACCGGTCCTACTTTGGACTCTACGTGTGCCCGATGATCTGGCGGACCATCGACAACTTCTCGTCGGGTTCCGTTTGTATGGTTCTCGCTTCGAACACCTACGACGAAGCCGACTACTATCGCGACTACGAAGAGTTCGACCGCGACAACAAGAAACGCGACGGACGATGATCCCATTTCTCGAGCTCAAGCCGCAGGTCGCAGAACTCCGCGAGGAGCTCGACGCGGCCATGGCGCGCGTCGTCGATTCGGGATGGTTCATTCTAGGACCCGAAGTCGAAGCTTTCGAGGAGGAGTTCGCCCGCTACTGTGGCGCCGAGCACTGCGTAACCTTGGGTTCGGGTCTGGACGCTTTGGTCTTTTCACTTCGCGCGCTCGGGGTCGGGGCTGGTGATGAAGTCATCGTTCCCGCGCACACATTCGTCGCGACTTGGCTGGCCGTGAGCCAGTGCGGGGCAACGCCCGTCGGCGTCGACATCGACTCCTCCACCGCAAACCTAGACCTTGCGAAGGCGGCCGAGGCAATCACCCCCAAAACCAAAGCCCTGATCCCCGTACACCTCTACGGTCAGCCTGCCGACATCCCTGGGTTTGTGGCACTGGGCGAAAAGCACGGCGTTCCAGTTCTCTTCGACGCTGCCCAAGCACATGGAGCACGCCATCAAGGGCGACGCGTCGGGGGCGAGGGCGCGGCCAGCGCTTGGAGCTTCTACCCCGGCAAGAACCTGGGCGCCTTCGGCGATGGCGGCGCCGTCACAACGAACGACGCAGAGCTAGCCGCGACACTTCGTACGCTCCGCAACTATGGTTCGAAGAAAAAGTACGTTCACGAGGTCCAGGGCGGCAACTCCCGCCTCGACCCAATTCAGGCGGCCGTTCTTCGCGTCAAGCTCACGCACCTCGACGCCTGGAACGATCGACGACGGAGTCTCGCTGCGGCCTACGGGGACGTACTCGGCGATGTTGAAGGCATTGAGCTCCTCAGCCAAGACCCGCGCTTCGACAGCTCCTGGCACCTCTACGTCGTCAAGTGCGCCGATCGCGCTGTGACCATGAAGCGGCTTGAAGAACGAAACATCGGACATCTCATTCACTACCCCATTGCGTGCCATCAACAGGGAGCCTACGCGGGCTCAAACCACCTTCGATTCGAGCACGCAGAGCGCGCCGCGGCGCAAGTCCTCAGCCTTCCGATGAGCCCGCACCATGACGTGAATGTAGCGTCGCTGGTCGCGGACGCTCTTCGTTGATCGCTCTCAGGGCTACTTGCGAATCCGCAGGCCCAAGTACACCAGGGGTCGAAGAATCACCCACCAGTCCAGCACCGGCCGGATGTGGGAGTACTTCACCGCAGCCTTGTTCGGGTCCCGCGGCGGATACGTCTTCGTCACGCCGACTTCGGTGGCGACTAGACCAGGCTCTTTGAGAATCTTGTAGTGCGCGTAGGTCTCGAGCTCGTAGCGATCCAGCCACTCTTGCCAGATGTCGATGCCCTCGGGGCCGTTGAAGATGCTCAGCCGAAACGCACGAAACCCGTTGAGCGCGTCGGTGCCGTTGAAGCCGGTGAGGACCCGGAACATCTGGGCATGAACTTTGACCATCACGTACCGAAAAGTCGGAAGATTGTCGTGACCGCCACCATTCTGAAAGCGCGAGCCTTGCACGTAGTCCGCGCGCCCAGCTACGACGGGCGCCAAGACGTCAGGGATCTGAGCCGGGTCGTCCTTGTCGTTCCCCGCTAGAATAGCGCCTACTTCATAGCCGCGGTCGATGCCGTAGCGAAGGCCGGTCTTGATCGCTGCGCCAACACCTCGATTGTCATCGTGGTGAACGACGGCAAAGCCCGACGCGTCGAGGATCTCGCGCGTCCCGTCCGTCGAACCGTCGTTGACGAACACGACGTCGTAATCCCGCTCCGAAGGGAACTTGGCCAACATGGCCCTCGTCTGAGGAGCCGTATTGAAACACACAACAATGGCGATGCTTTTCGTCATCGGACACGCCTCCCTACCATGGCCGAGCGCTTTGGGCTAACACGCGTCGTGATGGGCCGCGGACCAGAAAAACGAAGTCGATACAGCGACTTGCTTGTTCTGGTGGCCTTCGCACTGGGACTCCTGCTCTACGTCATCGGTCAATTCGAGGACTACACGTGGATCGTCCGGGACGGTCGATTCTACGTAAACAGCAACATCACCCTGCTCGAGAACCTGTCCTACGAGGATATTTTTGCTCGCTCTTGGTACGAGGAGCGCCTTGGGTGGAACTACAACCTGCCCGCGGGCTTCTCCAATGTTGCCCTCGGGTCGAGAGGTGAGCTTTACCACTTCAGGCCGTGGCTCCTCCCCCTGCTCTCGTCGCCGCTCTTCTTTGCCTTTGGGCTCTATGGGGTGCTCGCCTTTAATCTGCTGACATACGCGGCGATCATGGGCTTTGGGTTCCTCTACGCCGCGCGCTTTGCCGGGCGTCGCTCAGCCGCAGTGGCCACGGCGCTTTGGGTGCTCGGAACGGGCATGGTCGAGACGGTCTACGACTACAGTGTGGACGCACTCCTCGTCGCGTTCTTTTTGGCTGCACTTGAACTTCTTCGCCGGAAGCGTGGCGCCCTCGCCGGCGCTTGTATTGCGGCCACCCTCGTCATCAAACCCACATCGCTCCTCTACGCGCCGGCGGCGGCAGCCCTGCTCTTCGAGCTCCCCAAGGGCCAGCGAAAGGCTGTGCTTCTACGCGCGATTGGCGGCGGAGCCATCGCCCTCATGATCGCCGGTGCCATCAACACGTATATGTACGGCGCCCCGTGGGTTTTTGGATACAACCGGGTTGTTGAGGTCGCGGGCGGCGAGATTCAACTGGCGTCCACCGGGGCTCGTTTTAACACCCCGCTCAGCGACGGACTCATCCGTACCTTCGGAGGCGGCTATGGGCTGCTCTCCTTCTACGGTGTTTACGCCGCGTTCATCTTTGGCATCTGGCCGATGCTGCGGCGCCACTTCCGGTTCGCCCTCGTCGCCCTTGGAAGCGCCGCCGGAGTGTTGGTGGTGTTCTCGCTCTACGACTGGGAGTCGGATCGGTTTCAATACGCGTCCTTCGCGCTGCTCTTGCCCTTCCTAGCCTGGGGCCTACGCGTCGTCGCCCAGTTCATCGTGGCACTCTCCACACGCTTGTTGCGCCGCCGAATCGAGACCGTCGCGGCGCTCGCGGCAATCGCGGCATTCTCCATGTCTCTCTCCTTCGCGGGTCGTGACGGACGCGCGCACCCATGGCGTGAACAAGTCCCGATTCATGAGCTGCGCCAACTCGTGATTCCGGCTCACGAGAGTGAGGCGGTGGGTCTCGTCGCTGAGTCCGGCTCCCTCGCCCTCGGAACGGACGGCTCGGCTTCCGCGGGCACTCGCCAGTCCTCTCTGACCATGGGCCGAAGTGGCATATCACTGCCACGCGGGAACCTCGTCGTCGTGGGCGTATCCGCCCTCGCCTCCCACATCCATCTCTTGATGCTCTTGAACGCGTTGCTTGCGGCCTTTGGCTTCGCCTTCTTAGCGAGCGCGACCCGAGGCTTGGCCTCGCCAAGCGCGAGGCTCGCGTTCCTTGCCGTTGCCCTGACTTTGCACCCCGTCCGGGAGATGGTGGCCTTCGGCGGAGACAGCCTCTTTGCTTTTGTCCCCCTTGCGGCGGGCCTGTGGGCGCTACGAACTCGTCGTAGCTCCCTCGCCTTTGGCCTCGGCATCCTCGCCGCTTTCTTCCTCGCAGCCCCCATCGTCGCCCTCGCCTTTGCACTCCCCTTGGCGCTCGACATTCGCGACAAGCCCGAGACCGCACGCAAGAAGCTCTTTGCCGCCGCTCTCAGCGTTGGCGTATGGGCTACCTACGGTCTCATCGTTTATGGCCGCCCCTTCGAAGGGCCAGAGTCCTTTGTACTCATCGGAGGCGAGCGCTTCGCCATCACCCCCGACGCCAGCGCGCTTTCTGCGCTACTAAGTCAGCCTCACCCGGCCCGCGCTGCCTTCGCCTTCGCCCTCGCCGGCGCGTGCGGAAGCCTTCTTCTTTGCTTTGGCCACCATCGACGCGTCGGACTCTGCGCGACGCTCATCGCGCTTGGGTTCCTCTTCCCGAGCGGTCACCCCCACGGAGGTCTGGAGAGCTCCTTCGTTGCGGTCTTGGCGCCCTTTGCTCTGTACGCCGCCGGCCGCTTATTGCCCGCTCTCGCGACGCTCTGGACGCCGAAAAAGCGCCGGCAGCGAGCGCTCGCCCTCATCACCACAGCCATGCTTCTATGGGGCGCCGGCTGGCGAGTCGCGGAGGCCAACGGACCTCTGAACCTCGCCTCAAGCGCAGGCGTTCGAAACGCATCCGTCCGCCTCGCAGAACTCCCGTGCGACTTCCTCGCTTGGGAGAATATGAGCTGGGAGTGCGCCATGCACGACGGCGGTACGGATGGACGCACCGGACTCCAGCTTCCGGACGGCTCTCGGGTGAACGGCGAGCGACGGTCGCTCTTTGTTGTACCAACGGGGCGTGGCGGACGCCGTGCTCGCGTGGTCGATTTTGCGGCGCCCGCTGGCAGAGCCTCCTTGCGGTGGGTGATCCCCGATGGCTACCGCGGTGGGGCCACCGTGACCATCTCGTGGGGGGACACCCTTCTGCGCGAAGACGACATTCACCCCGGCGACGAGGAGCGGCGCGAAGACTTCGTGCTCAGCGGCGAGGGACCACTACGTATTCGCGTCCAAGCGTCCACCCGGGGTGAATGGAGCGCCGTCGGCTTCAGCGGTCAGCTCGAGTAAGCGGGCTCAGCGCCTCTTCGAAGGCGCAAAGCCGCGTCTAGTAGTCAACCATCTCGCGAACGCGCGCAGTGGCGGTGTCGAGACTGCCGCCCAATTCCACCAGCGCACTCTCTACGCTTCCGGCGCCCCCTTTTC
The DNA here is from genome assembly GCA_045106895.1 of Polyangiales bacterium. Classification (GTDB taxonomy): domain Bacteria; phylum Myxococcota_A; class Polyangia; order Polyangiales; family Houyiibacteriaceae; genus JBCCRV01. The sequence goes on from JBGCFM010000070.1 coordinate 8,769, forward strand.
GGCAGACTTCGCGGAGAAACCCCGCGCTTCGCGGATTCCGAAACCAGTCCTCGTCGAAGTGCTCGCGCAGCGCGACGTAGAGCGCCAGACCCCCAAGCAAGCCTCGAAGCCGAGCCCGGGCGGAGGGCGCTCGGAGCAACCACGTGCTGAGCGGTCGCGCCGGTGCCCCAAGTGTGCGCGAAGCGAGCTCAAGCCTGAGCTCTGGGGACGGCGAAGCAACAAGAGACGCCGCAGCGAGGCGTAAATCCAACACCCAAAACGCAGCTAGGCGCCCTCGTTTCATCTCATGCTCGCGCCGGGAGAGCCGCTGCTTTGTCTCCAAGAGCGTCTGCGCCATGAGCGCCCCCATGGCTCGGGACATGCTCCCGACAACCGGCCAGCGGAGTGCCGCGGGAAGCGACGGTTCGATGAGCGCGCAGCCAAGCGCCCTTCCCGTCGCGTGCGCAGCGCTGTAGTCCGCGGAGACCCCTTGGAGGTAGCTCGGCAGCTTCATGTGAATGCGCTCGCCGGGCCGCACCGCGATGACCTGGGCGCGGGCGGAGTCGAAAGTGTCCACCCGCGTACACCGCGAGAGCGAATCGAAGAGCGCGCTGCCCTCGAAGACAGCCGCAACCCGACGGTGGCGCCCGGCGGGTGAATGGGCCGCATCGAGTGCCTTGTCTTGCAGTGCACGTGGCCATTCTTCCGCCTCTTCCACGCCAAAACGGCTCGCGAGCTCCGAGACAAGGTCGTCCGTATCAGCGAGCGTCGCGTCACCATCCGGCGCCCTCTTCGGCGAATCCGGATGCGGACCCAAGCTGGATGCTTCGGCGCGGAGAGCTGCGTACCAGTTGCCCGCCGAGCGACGCGCGCGTTGAACCGGGGCACCGTCGCTCAGGCCATAGGCGCGAGAGAGTTGCGCAACCAGCGATGACTTTGCTTCACCGCCCGCCAGCAAACCAAGCCACGCCCGCCCCTCGCGGGTTTGCCGTTCGTAGGTTTGGGTCTGTTCCAGCGCGCTCGCTTCTAGTCTACGAAGAGGCGCAAGATTGGCGTTCAGCTCGGCACGCGCGAGGTGCGCCGCGAAAGCCTCCCGCTCCCCTGGAAGCAGCCCTTGTGCCTCGAGAAAGTGGTCCCGGTGCGGAAAGCGCGCCGGAGGAGCGTGAACCGGCCCCTGGACGCGCTCACGCTGCGCCCGAATTAGGGCACTCTCCAGGGTCCGCCGCACTTGTTCTCGTGGGTCCACGCGCCGCCATCTTAGCGACGTTTTGAGCATCCGCCGCGCTTTTGCGAGCGTTTTTCCGGCACTTGGCGAAGGCCCTGATATGAATAGCCCATGGACACTCCCGCCATTGGCTTTATCGGTGCTGGAACGATGGCCCTCGCCATCGCCAAAGGGCTCGTCGCGGCAGACATCTGCCATCCCGCACAGGTCCTCGCGTCGGACCCAAGGGGAGCACGGCGTGAGGTCTTTGACGCTCTGGGCATGAACACAAGCGCCGACAACGCCGAGGTCCTGCGGCACGCCGATGTCGTCATCCTTGCCACGAAGCCCCAGGCCTTCGCTCGGCTCTTGCCGGAGCTCTCAGACGCTTGTGAGGGCGTCGAGACGCCACTCTTCGTATCCATCGCCGCCGGCGTCTCCATCGAGTCCATTGAGCGCGCGCTCCCCGGCGCCCGTGTCATTCGCTCCATGCCAAACACACCTGCCCAGGTCGATGCTGGAGCGACGGCCATCGCTCGAGGAACCCACGCCACCGACGACGACCTCGCGTTTGCGGTTCGTCTCTTTGAGAGCGTCGGCATCGTCGAAGTCCTCGACGAATCCCTCCTCGACGCCGTCACGGGGCTTAGCGGCTCAGGCCCCGCGTTCGTCTTCGTGATGATCGAAGCCCTCGCAGACGCCGGCGTAAAGATGGGCCTTCATAGAAACACGGCGCAACACCTCGCGGCACAGACCGTCCATGGCGCCGCCCGTCTTCTCCTGGAGACCGGAGAGCACCCCGGACGGCTCAAGGACATGGTCGCAAGCCCAGGCGGAACCACCATCGCGGGTCTTCACACCCTGGAAGCCGGCGGTCTTCGCACTACGCTCATCAACGCCGTGGAGGCCGCGACCTTGCGGAGCGCGGAACTCGGCGCGAGCCTCAAAGCCAATGAGTAATCAGTAGGAACTCGCGGCTAGCGGGTCTTTTTGATGGAATCACCGTCGAGTGAGTAGCCACTGGGAAGATGAGGGGCGTACTCCTTTGCGTTCTCACCGAGTCCCCAGCCCTGGTGGATGAAACCGTCAAGAATGCTCACGCGAACGCGCACACTCTCTTCATCACCGAGGACCTTGAGCGCAGCCTCACGCCCGACCTCCGCGTTCTCTTGGACGAGCAAGGTCGCCGCGGCGTGAAAACGCGCGGCTTCATTCACATCCGCAAGAAAACGAATCACGGCGGGCGCGATTCGTTCGTCTTTGCGCTCTTCAAGTTGAGCGATGGCGTCAATCTTTCGCTGGGGGTCGCGCTCGTACTCCGTCGTCATCTCACCGAGAAACTCGACCAGGGTTCCGACGAGTTCTTCCTCGTCCACCAGCTCGCTCAACATTCGAACGGGCCACGCGATGGAGTCTGTCTCGTTGAGGAACTTCTTGAGCGGAGCCACAGCGACTTCGCCGCTGCCGAGAACGCCCTGTTTCGCTAGCTCCTTCTCGTCTTGGTCCGTGATGCTTGGCGTGACGCGAATCGTGAAGCGCTGCAGCAGAGCGTATACGGCCTCGGGCGTATGCATTTTCCCTAGCGCTTCGAGGGAAGCCCAGCGATCTGGGTTCTGAGCTTTCTTATCGGCGGCGCGTTTCGCGTGTTTCGCGAGGTTGCCAGCACTGTCTTTTCGCCCGAAGAAATCAAGAAAGCCCATGGCGGCGTGATAGCAGCCCAGACTCTCGCGACAAGCATCGAGAGCCCCAACGCCCAGGATGCACGTCTGTCCACCGAAGGCACCGAGGCGCCCCCGAAATAGGACCCTTCAGAATCAGCGAATGATGACGGGCCGCAGGATGACCTGAGAGCCCTTCGTCTGAACCTGGAAGCGGACCATTCGACAGCCGTGCTTCTTCACGAGGTTCTCCGCATTCTTCTCAAGGCGGCCGATGAATCGGTCCTTTGGAATGTTGCTGACGTCCTCGCCGACGCCTTCTTTCGCCGCCACGTACTCACGGTAGATTCGCTCTTGGTAAGCGTCCGCATCTTCGTTTGCGAGCTCCGTGGCGAGCTCATCGTCATCGCTCGAGCCATCTGAAGCAGGGGGCGCGGCGGTCTCTTGAGCCCAGTCACCGCCGGCGGTGTGACCCTCGGCGTCTGTCTCGTCCTGCCCCGTGAACATGTTGATGAGCTGATTGATTCGATAGGCCAGGCCACCAAACTCGGCGCTCTCGACATCGATACGCGTGTCCGTCCGGCCGTTGATCACACTCAGGATGCCTTCTTCGATCTGCTCGACGGGGCGTAGGAACGAAGTCCCGATCATGAAGCCGTAGGCGATGATGAGGAGGGCCCCGAGGCCAACGAGAAGGAGAAGGATGTTGAGGGCCGCGCTCGGTGCGAGCGCCTCGCTTCGGTTGCCAAGCACCATGAACGCTACGTCTTGGGATGGCGTTGAAGGCAGAGCAGCAGCCACCGACGAGTAGGTCTCGCCGGCGAGGTCCACATGGGACACACCGCTGGCGCCGTTTGCCGCCGCGGCGAGCTGGGAGGCCAACTCAGCGCCGAGTGCCGTCTGAAGAGCTGTGGTCTCGCTCTGTCCGACCGACGCGCTGTACACTGTGCCGTCTCGTACAAATACGACTTCGCGGCCGAGGACGTCGGACTCACGATCTGCGACACCATTCGACATGTCGTATCCGACGATGAGCGCACCAACGACGCCTCCCTCGTCATTCCGGACGGGAGCCATGGCGATCTGAAGGAGCTTGTTCTCGTCCGTTCGCATCCACGCGTCGTGCGCTGCGATGCCGTCGGCGATCACGCCGCGAAGCGTTGGAATCTGCTGCATCATGGACTGGCCGGACATACGATTCGGGTCCTGGTCACGAGCGATAACGCGTCCGGTCTCATCCGTCAGCAAGACGATATCGGGTCGCCCCACGCGACCGCGTGCGGGGTCCTGGAACCACGCAGCGATGGAGTTTGCGCGGTCGTGAGCGGCGCGTCGGCGGCTGTTCGCATCGAGGCCGCGCATCGATCCACGCACTTCACGTGTGCCAGCCTGGAAGCTCACCTGCTCAACGAATTCGACGGCGGAGAGTCGCCAAGAGCGTTCGAACAGCTGGCGGTCCGTGCCCACATCACGGTCGAAAGATGATCCAAGTCCGTCTTCGAGCTGACCCTTTAGGTAGAGGTAGGAGCCGAGCCCTACGAGAAGCAGCACAATGAGGTTGCCGGCAATAATTTTCAGTCGCATCCGACTCTCCAGTTCGCGTGCGGTTTTTCTCGACCCCAACGTCGCCCCATGGACGAAGGGTTCGAAAATGCCGACTCACAAGGCGTTTTCAATGGCGGGAGTACCACTGAGGCGGAAAAAAGGTCAAGGGGCGGAGTCTTCCGGCCCCTCAAAGCGTTCCGTTTCAACAGCGCGTCCCTCGACGAAGTAGAGGATGACGGAGGTGAGGGCCATCACCACCGCCGAGCCCAAAGCAATGTCGCTGTATCGAGCCCACCGACGTGCGTCGGTGAGATTTTCGTCTCGAAGACCCGCCGCGTGGACGCCGAGACCAATGGCCGCAGCGCCGCCGGCCACGGCCAAGCCGCCGGCGATCCACGTCCATAAACGGCGACCCCGAACGGCCCGGTAGCCGGTCGCGGGTTGCAGATCGGCGTAGGCCGCGGTTGTCAGTCCTGCTTCGAGGCGCACCGTGGAACGAAACGGCAGATATCCGTCAAGCTCAAGGGCCAATTCGTGCCGACCCGGAGAGAGCTCCATCGGATCCGTCAGCGGAGACCGACCGATGTCTCGGCCGTCCAGCCGAACCTGCGCGCCATCGAGATTGCTCGAAAGACGGAGTGTGCCGGTGGTCGGCGCTCGCTCCGCCGCCAGACGCGCTTCCTCAGCGCGCTGTTGTAACGAAGCGATCCGAGCTTCCACAGCCTCACGATCTGGGGGATCGACGCGGTCTCGGAGATATAGTTGGTAGTGCTCGACGGCGGGCAAGAGCTCCCCCACCTCTTCATGAGCGCGCGCAATGTTGAACCAGAGGTCGGCACTCGGAACGAGGCGGGCCGCGAGGTGAAACTCGGCGATCGCACTTCGGTAATCGTGCGCATCGAAATGCGTCATGCCGGAACGATAGTGCTCCCGCGCCTGTTCGACGGCGCTTCGATTCTCCGGGGTATTTTCCTCCTCGGCGCTCGTTTCGGGCTGGCTGTCCGTCTCCTGCGCGCGAACCGTCGAGGCAAACACGACGGCCGACCCACTCATCAAGATCGCCAAAAGGCGGAGCATTCTATCTTTGACAATCCCCCTACTCACCTGAGCAGCGTACCATTCTCGCCCACGAGATGGGTCATGAAGTGGGCCCATCCGGCCAGGCGCCCTACACTCTTCTTTGTGGAGTGGGTCATCTACTCAGAATCTGCCGATTTGGCAGCGGAGTGTCTCGCGAGGTCTTCGGAACTCGACCTGAGCGTCGAAGTCTGCGTCGAAGCAGAACCGATGACGGCCGCTCTTCAAGCTGCCGGCCCGGCAGCCATCGTCTCCATGCGGGATTTCGACGCTGCGACCTTGGTTCCGCTCCAAAGCTCACACGCCCCACGAGCGCTCGCGGTCATCGGCGGAAGTGCGGGTCACCGTCAGATAGCAGAGGACTTAGGCATCTTCACCGTCGACGGCATTGGAAGCCTCTTTGCTGGAATCGCGGCATCCGCCTTCAAGGAGCCCTGGTCGGCGTCGGCGCGAGGGTTGCCAGTCCCCGACCGCCACCGCTTGAGTGAACTCGGCGGCAGCTCCAAAACTCTCTTCTATGAAGCCGACGGCCCGGGGCGCGTCGCGCTCTTCGACGGTGAGATGCGCCGCGCACTCGGCAGCACGGAACATGCAGCCCTCGGTCTAGCGGCTCTTCGTCGTTGCGACGGAGTCGCCATCCCGGCGATGCCCAGAGTCGAAGCCCTCGACCGAAGCCAAGTCCTCGATGTGATCCTCGGCCCTCCGCGGGCGTTGTCCGATCCAGCAAGCAAGGCCGCCCTCGCGGAGTACGACATCCCGCTGCCGGAGGAGGTGCTCTGCGCCAGCGCCTCGCGCGCCGCGTCCGAAGCCGCGCGCATCGGTTTTCCGGTACGCATCGTCTTGGCGTCCCCTGACCTGCGCGCTTGGGATCACCCGGACCTGGTTGTGGACGGCGTGGACAACGCGGCGCGGGTTCGAGAGGTGTTTCGCCAGATGGCCTCCCTCGCCAAGAGTCGGGCGCCCGGAAGCCGTGTTCTCGGTGTGACCGTGTCTGCCACGACAGCGGCGAACGCGCTCCTACGACTACGGATGCGCTCCCTCGCTCCGGGCATCTGCCTCACGCAGCTCGGGTTTGCAGACCCCCACGGGCTGGCGGCGGCGGATCAAGCGAGCCTCCTGCTCCCTTGTCGCTTTGAGCACCTCGAAGCGCGCTTGGAGCGTCTTCGAGGTCATCCGCTCCTCCTGGGCGATTCCTTACCGGTTCGGCGTGCGCGCGTCGAAGAACTCGCGGACGTGCTCCTGCGTATCGCAGCCTTCGTGGACGACTGGAGAACCGAGGTCAAAGAGGTCCGCATCGAAACGCTGGCGATGCTCCTTGGCGGTGGCGCCGAAATCCGCGAGGCCTGTGTCGTTGTGAGCGATGCTTTTGCACGTTCGCTCGACACCGCCCTCTGACCAGAGGCGCCGTGTTCAAACAGCAAAGAAAAAGGCGCGCTCCCGAGGGAGTGCGCCTTGAATCTAACTCTGCCAGAGAAGGTCTTAGAGACCGCGCTCGGTGGTTACTTCCTCTTCGTCTCCGCCGCCGAAAGGTGGCAGGCCGGCGGCCGCAGCGACACCGAAGTACAAGAGTCCGATGATTCCAAAAATGATGGCGCCTTTGACAACGCCGCTCGCATCTTCCCAAAATGACATACTGGGTTTCCTTGTGAATGGGTCGTTGGCGGTTGCCTGACCAAGCGGCGCCTAGAATACGAAACGCGCCAGTCCAGGGTCAACCTTTTTGGCACAAACGCTGGGCCATTCGAAGCGCTGAACACATGCCTTCGGGGTCCGCGGAGCCCGATCTCGCAGCGTCATACGCCGTGCCGTGGTCGACGCTCGTGCGGAGAAAAGGCAGGCCCCAGGTCACGTTGACGGCCTGTCCCCAATCAAGGAGCTTGGAGGCGATAGTAGCCTGGTCATGGATCATCGTAAGAACGCAGTCATAGCGCCCTTCGGCGGCGTAACGCAGTGCCGACTCTGCAGGCGTCGGACCGTGAAGTCGGCTCCCTAAATCGGGCTCCTCGAGACGCAACGCCTCAAGCGACGGCGTGATCGTCGTGAGTTCCTCGTCGCCGAAGAGCCCGGATTCGCCGGCGTGAGGGTTGAGCCCGCTGACAACCATGCTCGCGGGGCGCCCGAGCAAGCGCGCCACCGCCTCTTCAAGATGCAAAACGGAGCGACGCACACGCTTTGGCGTGATCGCCCGCGCCGCGTCACGAACCGAAAGGTGTGTCGTGACCAAGCCGACCCGAAGACGCGGACCGAGAAAAAGCATCGTCACAGCGTCTCGCTCCAACCCCGCTCTGGCAGCGAGGTGCTCCGTTTGTCCCGTGAACACGCACCCGGAGAGTGTGATCGCTTCCTTGCTCGTGGGCGCTGTGACCAGCGCTGCGCCTTTTCCAGCGGAGACGATGTCGATGGCCCGGTCGAGGGCTGCCAGCTGCGCCCGCCCGCCGGCTTCACTCGGGGAATGGTGGTGGATGAGCGCGTCGCTCCACGTCGCGGCATGCACGACGCCAATGCCGGCGAGCTCGCCTCCATCCCAAGGCCTCGCTTCGGCGCCGAGCTCTCCGACTCGCTGCGTCAGTCGTTCCGCGTCGCCGACGAGGACAGCGGGAGCGCCCACCTCCATCGCGGCCCTCACCGAGATCTCCGGGCCGATGCCGGCGGGGTCCCCCGTCGCAATAATGAAAGGTAAGGTCATGAGGGCGCCCGCAACTTGTAGCCAACTCCACGGACCGTCTCGAGATGATCGATGGCGGGCCCAAGCTTCTTCCGAAGGCGCCGCACATGAATATCTACCGTGCGACTGCCGCCGTAGTAGTCCACGCCCCACACCTGGCTCAGGATCTGGTCGCGGGAAAACACCCGGCCTCGCTGCTGCGAGAAAAAGCGCAAGAGCGCGAACTCTTGTTGCGTCAGGTCCACGGGTTGCCCGTCCACTGACACCTCGTGGCCGGCCAGGTCGATGCTCAGGGGCCCCATCTTCACCCGCTCTTCCACGGCGAAGTCCGAGCGTTGCCACTCTGCGCGGCGAATGCGCAAGTAGAGCTCGGCCGGCACGTAGGGATGCAGCACGAGGTCGTCAAAACCATCGTCGGCTTTGACGCCGGAAAGGCCACGTACGCTCACCCCAACAAGCAGTGGTACGCCCGAGAGTCGCGCCACGGATTCGCAGCGCTGAGCCGCGGCGCGTGCCGCTTCAACTTGGTCCAAGGCTTCGACGAGTACCGCGGCGGGGGCGGGCCGCTCGTCTATGATCGCCTCAAGATCATCCCAGAGGTCCGCACATGCGACCTCGCAGCCGAGCTGACGAAGAACCTCCGCGGCACTCTGCGGTTCCAACAGCGCGCGCGCCGGCCCGATGACCAAGATCCACATGGGTGAACCTACGTCAGGTTGTGAAAGACCTGCTGGACGTCTTCGTCCTGCTCAAGCATATCCACCAGCTTCATGACCTCTTCGGCCTTCGCGTCATCCAGCTCCACCATGTTCTGGGCGATGAACTCCGACGTGGTCGACGCGACCTGAATGTTCCGCTCTTCAAGAGCTGCCTGAAGCTTGCCGAAGTCCTGCATGGCACAGTGCAGAATAGTCCGGGGTTTGCCTTTCTCGTTTGTGCCCTCGCCCATCTCCTCGAGGCCAAAGTCGATCAGGTCGAGCTCAAGCTCTTCCATGTCGTGGTCCTTCAGCTGTTCTGGATCGATGCGAAAGACACCCAGGCGATCAAAGCCAAAGGAAACGGAGCCGCTGGTCCCAATGGTACCACCGCCCTTGTTGAAGCACACCCGCACATTGGCGATGGTCCGTGTCGGGTTGTCCGTGGAAGACACCGCGAGGATCGCCACGCCGTGCGCGGCGTACCCCTCGTAGATGACCTCTTTGTAGTCCGCCGTGTCTTTGTTGTTCGCCCGCTTGATCGCGTAGGCGATCTTGTCCTTGGGCATGTTCACATCGCGCGCGTTCTGAATCGCTCGTCGCAGCGCGGGGTTGCCTCCTGGGTCCTCGCCGCCCTGCCGGACAGCCATGGTGATCTCTCGACCACAGCGCGCGAAGGCCTTGGACATTCGGTCCCACCGCTTAAACATGGTGGCTTTACGTGTTTCGAAAATACGTCCCATCGCTCGAAAGACTCCCATAGCGAGGGCGTCCGCGCCACGCGAAGATCTCTCTTTGTGGGGAGAAACCTAAACGAGAAAACCCCAGCATGCGTCGCATACTGGGGCCCTCGAAGTGGAAGCGCCGAGAGGCGCTCATTGCCAGATCAGATCTGGAAGTTGACCATCGGAAGTCGCTGACCGGGCATCAGCGCGTTCTGCCAGGTTCCGAGGATCTGGCCGCCGACGGCAACCGAAACCGTGAACTGGGTCTGCCCTGCGCGAGTGCTGCAGCCGCCGCCGTCCCAGTAGTGAACTTCAACCGCGTAAGGACCCTGAGGAGGCTGGTCCTGGTTCCAGTAGACGTTCTCCGTGTTGTAGGAACCCTGCTGGTAGCTCGCGCAGTTTCCGCGAGCGTCGTGGTCGAGGTGACCACCGGACGCCGCCTGTGGCGCCGAGTAGTTGATGGACGTTCCGGATGGGTCCGTGACGTACATGTCGAGGTCCGCGCCGGTGGCCCAACCAAGAGTGATCTGGATGTTGCCGGACTGGTAGCCGCAGCCCTCGTCGATGATGCCGTTGCAGTTGTCGTCAAGACCGTTGCAGGCTTCCTGTGCACCCTGTGCGCAAGTCGCTTCGACCACCGTGACGCCGCTGCCCATCTGAGGCGTGCTCGCCTGGATGGTCACGTTCGCCGTTGGCGGCGGAGGCGTGTTGGCCCGAACCGTGACTCGAGCGCGAGGCGGACGCACGTTTGAGCGAACAACGCATGCTGTGGATCCAAGCATCGCGACTGTCGCAATTGCCCCGTAGGAAAGGGCTCCGTAAATAAGTTTTCTATTCATCATGAGGCGAACCCCTCCTTGTGGGTTTTGATAACTCCAGGCCTGAGACGGGCCATCGGCGTTTGTGTTCATACCTTTTCGCACGCTTGGCGAAAACCCTGTTGTTGTTTTCCGACGTGCGTAATCGCTCTTTGTTCTTCTAACGACGCTTTCCGCGGCGCTTCTTTGGGGGCTCCGGCTCGCCTCCGCCGAAGTCGATACTCCCAGATTTCAAACGATCTCGCGGGGTTACAGTACTTCCGATGCTGCCGAGGGCCACCATGAGAAAGATGAGCCCGCCAACCAAGATCGAAACGCCTACGAGGCGCTTATCGCCGAGGCCAAACCAGCACCCCGCCGCCGCAGCAGCCGTCAAAACGGGGATCGCCAGCATCAAACGTCGCTGTTTTTGCCCCGCGATGCGTGCGGCCTCTTCCGCCGCCTCACGAGCCGCGTTTTCGGCGGCTTTCTTCTCTTTCTTGCTCAGTTTCTTCTCTTTTGAAGCCATTTGTCTTCCTCAGGCGCTGAGCGCGCCCCGACTGATCACAACCCGCTGAACTTCGCTGGTGCCTTCGTAGATCATGGTCACCCGAGAGTCGCGGAGAGCGCGTTCCGCCCTGTTTCCGCGTGCTAGCGCTGCGTCTCCCATGAGATCGACGGCCTCGTTGCAGACCTTCCAAGCACACTCCGTCGCAAAAGCCTTCGCAATACTGGCCTCCTGGGAGAACGCCTGCTTGCTCTGCTTCAGGTGAGCAGCGTTGAGGATGAGAAGACGCGCGGCGTCCAGTCGCGTGCGCATGTCGGCGATCCGCCAAAGCGCCCCCTGGTCTGGTGAACCTTTGGCCTTCAAGAATTCGCGCGCCTCTGAGAACGCCGACTCCGCAATGCCCAAGGCCTGGGAAGCCACGCCAATACGCCCTCCATCGAGAGCCATCATAGCGATGCGAAACCCGCCTCCGCGAGGACCAAGGAGCGCGTCGCTGGGAACGCGCAGGTCGTCGAAGACGAGACCAACCGTGTGGCTGGCGCGGAGACCCATCTTGTCCTCGTGCTTGCCGACACTGAAGCCCGCGGCTCCGGGTTCCACGAGGAAACACGAAAGACCACGAGAGCCATCCCCGTCGGTCCGCGCCCAGATGATCACCGACGACGCTCTGTCGCCGTGGCTGATCCACTGCTTGTCGCCGTTGATAACCCACTCGTCGCCGTCGAGGACCGCCGTCGTGCGCATGCCGCCTGGGTCACTGCCGGCGCCGACCTCGCTCAATGCGAAGGCTCCGAGGCCACCCTTCGCGAGCCGCGGACAATGACGGGCCTTTTGCGCGTCGCTGCCAAACGCGGCGATCACCTCGCCGACCATATTGGTCACGGCCATCGTCACCGCCGTGGAGGCGCAGCCCTCTCCGATCTCCATCATCGCCCGCGCATACGCACTCGTGCTCGCTCCGGAGCCGCCCAGCTCAGCTGGGTTGCATACGCTCATGAGGCCCCGAGCTCCGAGCTCTGTGAACACCTCAGCTGGGATGTCCTCATTCGCCTCGAACTCGGCGGCACGAGAAACGAGTGACTGACGCGCGTATTCGCGCGCCCGTTGAGCGATCTGCTCGGTGATTTCGTCGTGCTCAAAGTTCATAGTGTTCAGAGTTCGAAAGTAACCTTCGCTGGATAGGAGCCTGGGTTCGGCATGGTCCATCCGGCAACCGCTTCCGTCACACAATCCAGTTGTTCTGCGCTGACCTGCTCCGCGGACGACGCTCCAGCGGCGATGACGTCGCCTCCCGGCTCGATGTACACGGTGACGGCAAAGTCCCCGTCACAGCGCATCCGCGAGGACTGACGCTCGACGGAGTCGGCGACCCGTGAGGGATCCCAGAACGTCGGGGGTCGAACGTCTTCGGGTGGGTCGAGCTCGATGGGGTAAGCAAACTCGGCCTCGCCGCCGTGTGGCTCGCTGAAGCGAATCGTCGCCGCCACATCGATGAGGCAACGCTCGGTTTCGCGGTCGCCAATGGTGCTCGCACGCGGGTAGACCCAGAGCACTGTCCCGTCTCGCGCGATGCGGAAGGCCATCTCGAAGTGTCCACCAAGAACCTCGACGTGGTCGTAGCGCTCGGTGAAACATCGGAGGAACCGGTTCATTTTCGGTTCGACGCCTCGCTGCACGGCCATCGACGAGATCGTTCCCATCAAACCTTGGACCTGGACGCTCTCGTTCGCTTGCGCCTCACGCTCGCGACCAGCCGTCGTTTCCGCGCTCTCCACCGTCGTGTGGCTCTCCTCCACGGTCTCGCCGCCACAGGCAGCCAGCATCAGGAGAACAAGGGGAGCGGATCGCGTGGACAGTTTCATTAGGCTTCCTTCAGTGCGTTGGCGGCGATCACGACACGCATGATCTCGCTGGTGCCTTCGTAGATCTCTGTGATGCGTGCGTCGCGGTAGTGACGCTCCAGATCGTACTCTTTGGAGTAGCCGTAGCCGCCGAGGATCTGCAGTGATTGGTGCGTCACACGAGTCGACATCTCCGACGCGAAGAGCTTCGCCATGGCCGATTCCGTCGAGTGACGTCCGCCCTTACCCGCAACGGCCTGGTCCTTCATCCAAGCGGCGCGAAGAATGAGAGCCTCTGCGGCTGCGATCTCCATCGCCATGTCCGCGACCTTGAACTGAATCGCCTGGAGCTTCGCGAGGGGTTTTCCGAACGCCTTGCGCTCGTGTGTGTACGCGACGGCCTTTTCGTAGGCGGCGCGCGCAATTCCGAGGGCCTGCGCGGCGATTCCAATGCGTCCGCCGTCGAGGGTGCTCATGGCGACCTTGAAGCCGCCACCAACCTCACCGACGCGGTAGCGATCGGGAATGCGGCAGTCCTCGAAGAAGATGGTGCACGAGTGAGCAGCGTGGATGCCGAGCTTGTGGTCGGGCTTCTGAGGCTTGAAGCCCTCGGTTCCCTTAGGAACGATGAAAGCCGTGGTGCCGCGCGCGCCCTGGGAGCGGTCGGTGCAGCAGAAGACCAAGATCATGTCGGCCTGCGGCCCGTTGGTGATCCAGTTCTTGGAACCGTTGATGACCCACTCGTCGCCGTCCGGAACGGCGACGGTCTGCATGTCCGAGGCGTCTGAACCGCTGCTCGGCTCCGTCAGGCCAAAACAACCCAGCATGGCGCCGGAAGCGAGGGGGGTGAGGAACTCCTTCTTCTGCTCCTCATTCCCGAACTTAAGGAGCGGATCGCAAACGAGCGAGTTGTTCACGCTCATGATGACGCCGGTGGATGCGCAGGCGCGGCTCACCTCGGCGATGGCGAGGGCGTAGCTCACGTTGTCGGAGCCGGCGCCTCCGTACTGCTCGGGGACAGCGACGCCCATAAGGCCTAGCTCCGCCATTCCGCGCACCAGTTCCGTCGGCCAGCGGCTCTCTTCGTCGAGCTCCCGGGCCTTGGGCTCCACGAGGCGCACCGCGAAGTCGCGGGCGGTTTGTTGGATGAGGGACTGCTCTTCGCTCAGGGTCAAATCCATGGTGCGCGAGATTGCACCGCCCTTTCCCCGGCGTCAATCCTCGGGTTTTTCCCCTAAGGAAACCCTAGTTTGGGGTGTTCTGCGGGATCTGCCCCTAGACGAAGGGGCCAAGGGTGACCATGTTGGCTCAATGTCACTCCTAATTAGCTGGGTCACCCTCACCGTTTCGCTCTTCGCCGCGTCGAAGCTCCTCAAGGGTTTCACGATCAAAGGGGGTGTAGGTTCCCACCTCGGCGTCGCAGCTCTGTATGGGCTCATGCTCTTCGCCTTCGGTTGGTGCATTCATGGACTTCTGATTCTGTTGTCCGCGGGCCTCGCTTTGCTGCCGCTTCTCTCTTTCGTCGCTCAACTAATGGTGGGTGCGATCCTTCTTCTGGTGACGGACAAGATGTCCAAGCGTCTAACCATCGACGGTTTTGGCACCGCGTTCATGGCTGCGCTTATCGGAGCGCTCACGTCCAACGCGGCCGTGTGGGCCTACGAGAACCTACTAGGACGCTGATTAGCGCGCTCGCTCGCCGCCATCCGCGGCGAGCACTTGGCCGGTCACGTAACTGGCCGCAGGCGAGCAAAGAAAGAGCGCTGGGCCCGCCATCTCTTCCGGCTTTGCCGATCGCCTCATGGGCACACGCGAGAGCAGCTTGCCCCGCACCTTGTCGCCAACGTCCGCCGTCATTTCGGTGTCGACGAAGCCGGGTGCGAGCCCATTGACGCGGATCTTGTCGCGGGCCCACTCGATGGCGAGCACGCGGACGGCGTGTGCGAGGGCAGCTTTGGCGGTCCCATACGCCAGAGTTCCAGGCTGACCACCAAGGCCCCAAACGCTCGTCACGAGCAGAATGGACCCGCCCTTCCCCGCGTTTCGCATCTGCTCTGCGGCTTGTTGGGCCCCGAAGATCGCGGCCTTCACGTGGATGTCGAACATGCGCTGGAGATCGCTCATCGTGAGCGATGACGCGGCCCCCGAGTGACTCGCGCCGGCACAAGCGACGAAGATGTCTAAGCCAGCGTCGCCGCCTGCCTCGTCCATGGCCGTCTTCAGCGCGTCGTGGTCCGTCACATCGCAAGGAAACGAACGACCACCGAGGGACTGTGCTTTTGCCTCACACGGTCCTGGTGAGCGAGCGACGATGCTCAGCTCCGCCCCCGCTCCGGCGAGTCCGTCGGCGATGGCGCCGCCGATACCGCGCGAGCCTCCCGTAACCATGGCGCGCTGACCCTGAAGAGAGAAGCTATCGAGAGTGCTCATGTTTTACTCGCGTTCGAGAGCTCGGCGAGCGCGTGCGGCGAGTGGCCCGCTCGGCTCGGACTCCATGAAGTGCTCGTACGCGGCACGAGCGTCAGGTGTGTTGTGGCCCGCCAGCGCTTCACCGAGCCAGAAGAACGCCTCGATCGGCGCACCCACCAGCTCTGTCGCGGCTCGGAGAGCCTCTCGTGCATCGGCGCCGTCGTTCTTCTCAAGGGCGATACGACCCCGGAGCATCAGCAAGCGCGCGTGCACCGATGGAGCGCGCACCCGTCGTTCAAGCGCCTCCTCCGCGTCGTCGAGGTACGAGTCGGCGTCACGGAACTTCTCTCCACGAATAAGTACCTGCGCGTATCCGATGAGCGCCTCGGGGTGGTAGTCGTCAGTCTCAAGGACCTGGTCGTACATGTCCCCGGCGGCCCGTGATTCGCCGGCGGCGTAGAGCGCATCCGCGAAGAAAGCGCGTGTGTCCGTCGTAGCGTCGTCAGCTTCAGCGAGGGGACGCAGCGCCGCCACGGCATCGTCGGGGCGCCCGGCAGCAAGCGCGATACGCGCGGACACCTGGCGACCACTCGCGCCCTCCCGTGTTCGTTCCGGCAATGCGTCGAACTGCGTTTGTGCGTCGTCCATGCGATTCAAGCCAAGGAGCGCTTCGATGCGTCCAAGACGCGCCGCAACGCTCGGTCGCCCTCCCCGAGCCATCTCCGCGTAAAGCGTCTCGGCTTCGTCGTACTTGCCGCGGTCGAGGAGCACGTAGCCCAGCAGCAGCTTCGCTTGCTGGTTTCCAGGCCGGACCTCCATCGCGCGGCGGAGTGCAGCCTCGGCCGCTTCGCCATCCCCGGACATGCGGTGAGCTCGACCCAAAAGACCGAAGGCGTCTGGGTGATCGGGCGCAGCCGTGGTGACACGCGTCAACACCTCGATCGCCGTGTCCGCTTCGCTCTCCTCGAGGGCCGCCTCGGCAAGGGCGATGCCGGCGTCGATGTCATCGGGGTTGCTGCGGACCAGGCGTCGAGCGCTTCGGAGCGCTGAACGGGACTCTCCAAGGGCCGCGGACAATCGAATCTGAAGTGCACGAAGCGCGACGGACACGTCATCGTCTTCGCTCTCCTCAATGTGTGCATCGAGGGCGACCTTCGCAGCGGCCAAGGTCTCTTCGTTGCCCACACTCAGTGCAGCCTTGGCCGTGAGCACAAGAACATCCGGGTCTTCCATCGACATGGGCCCAAGCACCTGAAGCGCTCGGCCGCCATCCCGTCGTTCAACCAAGATCTCGGCCAGGAGTCGCCGGTACTCGGCCATCCCAGGGGCGCCTTCCACAGCCGAAGTGGCTGCACGCTGTGCACGACGCAGGTCTCCGAGCGACTGAGCCGCCCGGGCCACCAGCGCCAGAAGGCGAGGCTCCGTGGCTCCTGCTAGCGAAGCCGCTTCTGCCGACTCCGCAGCCTCCGCAGCATCACCCGCGCGACGCTGAAGTCGTGCACGCGTCAGGTGAAAGAGAACGTGATCCGTCGGCGCTCCATGCTCAAGACGCTCCTCCAACTCGTCGAGGCGGGCGAGATGAGGCTGTGCTTCGCCCTCGTCGGCCTGGAGGTACGCGAGCCAGAGCGCCGCTCGGAGGTGGTCCTCGCTTCGCGCGAGCACCGCCTGCACACGGGCGACCGCGTCTTCGGCTCTTCCTTCGTCCGCGCGTGCCTCGGCGAGCGCGAGGTGCACGGCGACGAGGTCTTCGCTGCCCTCCGCCGCCGCCTCCAAATGGCCCATCGCCTCTGGCTTCCCGAGACGCTGCTCAAGACGGCCAACAATGTAGAGGATGCGTGGGTCTGTACTCTCCGCGAGGGAGGTGAGCCCCTCAAGACCCGCGGCGTTGTCGCCTTCGGCAAACGCGATGACGGCGTTCGCTGCCTGGACGAGCGCGATATCGCCTTGGCTCTCGCCGAGTTCCCCTTCATCGAGGCAGTCCGCATCGGCGTTTTGATCCGTCCCACGCGTGCACTCTCCGTCGCCGTCTTCGTCCTGGCGAAGGTCTTCGGCCCGCTGGAGCGCCGGGCGCACGAACCCGGCGTCAAAGGCGCCGCCCTCGAGCGCTCGTTGGACCAAGGCGAACACAAGGGTCTCGGCGATGTCGCTGTTGGCGGGGTCGATTCCGCGCGCCTCGCGGAGATGACGTTCCGCATCGACGAGGGCGGCGTGATCTCCACGGAGGCTTTCGACCCGTGCTTCTTCCACAAGCGCCGCAGCTTCGGCCTTCTGCGCTTCTACCCACTGCGTCCAGCCGTAGTAGCCTCCGCCGGCGAGGAGAAGCGCGATAACCCAGACCACCCCAATCGTAAGACCGACTTTGGTTTTGGGGACCTTCGCTTCCGCCGCCGTGCTCCAAACAGACGGCGCATCGTCCGGCGGATGAAAGAGCCCATGGGCGTTCAGCGCGTCGAGGACCGCGTCGACATCTTCTGCTGCGCCGGAACGTTCGCCGCCACCCACATCGGCTTCGATGGGCGCGAGCATGGGCTCCGGCGTTGGAGGGGTCGACAGCGGAGCCGGCGGTGGTGGCGGAGCAGACGCCGGCGCTGGCGGCTGAGGCCGAGACATCGCCGGCGGTGGAGGCAGACGGTCACTGGGTGACGCCGCTGCGCTCACCACCCCCGGTGCGCCCGGGAGCTCCAGGTCCATGGCAGCATCCATGGATGCTCTCTTTGGACCAGCCCCCGCTTCGCTAAACTCCACTCCCTTTTCGTCGTTCGAGAACGGGCTGGGAGCGCCAAGGCCATAGGAAGATGGGTGGCCGATAACCGGCGTCGGGAGGTCTTCTTCGTCGAAGATGCCATCCCCAAACGCTTCTGGCGGCGCTGGCTGTGGAGGTTTCGGCACAGCGGCGGGGGGCGGGAACACCGGCTTGGACGCGGCGGTGGCCGGTCGCACAGACGCGCGAGCCAACGTCTCGGTCATGTCATGAGCGATAACCGTCGGTTCGTCTTCCTCGTAGAAGTCACGAGGCGGTCTCTTCGGCTGGCGCGGCGCGGCCGCACGTGGGGGACGTGCCGGCGGCGCAGGTCTGGCGGGCGCGCGCTGAGGATCGGATTGGCCAGCGATGCGTGCCAGACGTGTGGCTCGTTCACCCAGCCGCTGGATCGTTGCGTCTCCGGGAGCGAGCGCTTGGGCCTTCGACAGAACTTTTGCCGCGCGTTCCGGATCGCCACGCTTGAGGAGCACCTCGCCCAACCAGCGATAGGGGTCCGGCTCATTGGGGGAAACGCGCGCAGCTCGGAGCAGTGCCTTTTGTGCCTGGAGCAGGTCCGAGATGGCCATCCAGGAGCGACCCACGAGTACGAGGGCGGCGCCGTTCGCTCCTTCTTCACTGGCCGCTTCCG
This sequence comes from Polyangiales bacterium, assembly GCA_045106895.1. GTDB lineage: Bacteria > Myxococcota_A > Polyangia > Polyangiales > Houyiibacteriaceae > JBCCRV01. The sequence continues at coordinate 27,261 of JBGCFM010000070.1, forward strand.
CGACGTCACGCGCTTCACGCGCGCGTCCAGCGGTGAGGAGTTCTTCGGATAAAGCTACACCCTCTTGGACGGAGGGCGCGGTCCGAAAGCGGAGGAGCCGTGCATCAAGGCTGGCAGACTGGACCATTCCGCCAAAGCCTATCGCAGACGCCGCGAGTTTTGTTCATAGAAACGACCTAAGCGCATCGTCTTGTGCGTGGTATAGCTTGGCGGTGTTTCAGCGCCTGACCGTGCTCTTGATTCTCGCTCTCTCTGCTTGCGCGCATGCTCGCTCGCCAGAGGCGACGGCTCACTCATTTGGAAGAGCTCTCGAAGAGGGGCGAGTTCGAGATGCGTATCAGCTGCTCTCGGAGGACTACCAACGTCGAGTTCCCTTGGCGGAGTTCCGAGGTCAAATCGTCGCGCATCCCGCCGAGATGCGCGAACTCGCGCGGCTCCTCACCCGAGCCGGTGATGCCGGAGATGTCACTGCGAGCGTTGTGCTGCCAGATGGAGACACCATCGACATGGCGCTCATCGACGGTCGATGGCGGGTCGAAGGGAACCCTGCAAACTTCTACGACCAGTCGACTCCACGGCGGGCGCTTCGCGCTTTTATCCGAGCGATGGAGCGGCGACGCTACGAAGTGGTGCTTCGTTTTGTTCCCAACGCCGACCGCGAAGGGATGAGCGAAGAGCAGATGTCCACCGCTTGGGAAGGAGAAGGTCGGGAAGAGGTGGAGCGCTTGATCGCCCGTCTCCGCGAAAACCTCGACCGTCCGATCGAAGAGATCGGTGAACGCGCGACGATGGCGTACGGCGACGGAGCGACGGTCCAGTTTCTTCGTGAAGACGGCGTCTGGAAGATCGAAGACCCATCGTAGCCTGCGTTGGAGCGGTTGTAGCCCCGCGCTTCTGCTTCTCCCCTATCAGAACGACAGCAGCCCGAGCCGCGACGTGAAGTGATTTAGGGCTGGCCAGCGCCGGCGGACTCGCCCTCTTCAAGCATGATGAACTCGACTCGCCGGTTGAGCGCCCGGCCCTCGGGGCTGTCGTTGGGGGCGACGGGGTTGGCCTCGCCATACCCGCGGTACTCCATGCGCGCCCGCGGCACGCCGCGCTGCACCAGGTAATCGACGACGGAACGTGCGCGGCGATAGCTCAGGTCCAGGTTGTACTCGTCTACGCCTTCCGAGTCCGTGTATCCGTCCACGCGAATGCGACGCCCCCCCAAATCGACGATCGCTTCAGCAAGTCCATCGAGGAGCGGAAGGCTGACCGAGCGGATCGTGTCCGATTCGAAGTCGAAGTAGATACGTTCGCTCACGAGAATGCGACGGTCCGTGACCGTAAAGGCGACGGCTCCTGGACCAGGCTCCGGACAACCGTCGCTGTCTTCAAAGTCGTCACGGTCCTCCGGTTCCATCGGACAAGCGTCCGCACCATCGACGATGCCGTCTTCGTCATTGTCCGGTTCCGGGCAGCCGTCGTCGTCACGGTATCCGTCGCGGTCTTCGCTCTCGAGCGGACAACGGTCTTCGGCATCCATCACGCCATCGGCGTCGTTGTCGACCTCCGGGCAGCCGTCCTCATCAAGGAAACCGTCCATGTCCTCGGCGTCGTTGCGGCATTCGTCGAACTCGTCTTCGATGCCGTCTTGGTCATTGTCGAGGTCTGCGCAGAAGTCGCCGTCCTCAAACCCGTCGAAGTCCTCGGGACCAGCGCTGCAGTCGTTGCTTGCGGAGGCAAAGCGCAACACGCCGAAGCCGCGGAACTCCGGCGCTCCGTAGCCCGGCAGAAGCCCGGTACCGACACCGAGGTCGATGGACACGCGTCCAAAACGGAGCCGAACACCGCCGTCCAATTCCATCGGCGCTTCGTCGGCGTCGAAGCTTCTTCCTGCGAAGCCGAGGCGGGCCTGGGACTCGAGGATCAGGTCGAGAGCTCGATGCACTTGAACGGCCGCGCCGAGGGCGACGTGGAGCTCATCGTCTTGCTCGAAGGCGCCGACCCCTGCGCGTTGTCGAAGGCGATACGCGACCTCCGCGCCCAGTCGAAAGATCCCGGTCCTCCAAGCGAAGACAAGACCTGGCGTGAGCGTCCAGTAGCCCTGCCCCAAAAAACGGCTCTCATCACCAGTGGGAATGCTGAAGGCCACGCGCGCTGAGAGCGCCGTCGACCCACGTATAATCGGGACCTTCGCGTTGAGCCTGAGATCACCGGCTCGGACGACGGTGTCGGTGGCCAAGGTCGCCGGAAAAGGGTCGGTGGTGGACTCCGCGATGACGAGGGGAACGGCTACGCCGATCTCCACCCACTCAAAGAGGCCCATCGCGAGCAACAGCTCCGCGTCGATGCGCCATGGAACGATGTCGTTCTCATCGTCCCGCCGGAACACCCCGTTTGCACCGTTTACGCCGAGACCCGCCACGAACGTCAGATGGCGAGGAAGCTCCGGCCGGTCGATGGTGAAGGTGGTTCCAGGCGACGCCGTGGGCATAAAGAGCTGTGTTTCGGCCCCAATCTGCTGCGCTGAAGAAATGTTCGAAGACAGAGCCCAAGCCACGCAGACCACGCAGAGGAACGCGGCGATGGCGTCAAACGCCCGAAAACAAGTAATTCTTCTGCCCAAACGAACCCCGCCCACGGTGATTAGACACTAGCAGGTTGTGCGAAAGTAGGGGGTCTTTTGGCTGAGTGTGCTCAAAGTCAAAATGCACGTAGGAGTGTGGGCCGGAAGTCTGTATAGTGCGCGCCCATGCTTTTCGTGGCCTGCTCCGGATTCCCTGTTCCAGTAAGTCGTTACTGGGGTCTTTTTAACTCTGTCGAGATCTCGGATACCGAGCTCGGAATTCCCGGTGCGGGAACTGTCCGACGCTGGCTTCGCGAGTCGCCGGAGGGCTTCGCGTTTACCGCGCTCGCCCCCAAAGAGATCGGAGAGTCTGGCTTCCGCCGAACCAAAGAGAACATGTCTTTGATCGTAGCGTTTGCCGAACTCGCCGAGACTCTTGGCGCACGAGCGATCGTGTTTCAGGCCCCCGAAGAATTCGCGCCGACCCGAGCCGCCAAGACGGCGATCAAGAGCTTCCTTGGTTGGTTGCCGGAGGGACTTCCGGCCGTCGTTCTCGACCTCCCAAGCTGGAAGACCAGCGAGGTCGAAAAGGTCGTCGACAAGCTCGGCGCTGCCGTCGCCTACGATCCTCTTCTGGACGAGGCGCCGACCAACAAAGAGCTCGTCTACGCTCGGCTCCCTGGACCCGCCGGTCACCGAAGCCGCTACGACGAAGACTCCGTCGAGCGAATCCACACACACTGTGAAGCGATCGACGCAAAGCTCGCGTTCTGCGTATTCCGCAACATCGACATGCAGGCGAATGGCTCCGCGCTACGCGAGAAGCTTGAAGCTGAGCCCGAAGACGACGAACAAGAGTGAGTGCGTGCTTGCTCCTTGAGAGCAAGTAACCGCTTCAGCGCCGTAGAATATCGAGAGCCGCCGTAAAACACGGTGGCGCCGGTGCTTCCACGCTCAGCTCCTCACCGCTGACCGGATGCACAAAACCGAGGAGCGCGGCGTGCAAGGCTTGGCGGCCCAGCACGTTCGCCGCCTCTGCGAGCGGCCCTTTCGCGCGCCGGCGACCGTACGTGGCGTCGGCCAAGATAGGGGTGTTGTCATCGGCAAGGTGAACGCGAATCTGGTGGGTCCGCCCTGTTTCAAGTCGGCACTCGATACGTGTGGCCAAGGCCATCAGCTCAACACTCTTCACATGAGTGATGGCGCGCTTGCCATCGCTCACCTTGCTGGAGAAACGCTTGCGATGCTTCGGGTGCCGTCCGTGGAATGTATCGAAGGTCTTTGAGCGAAGCCGGCCCACGACGATCGCGTCGTAACGTCGTTGGATGTCGTGGGCGGCGAAGAGCTTTACCAACCCTTCCCGCGCGACACGTGACTTTGCGACGACCATGACGCCGCTCGTGTCCTTGTCGAGGCGGTGGACGATGCCAGGCCTCAACGGGTTGGCAGATTCGTCTCGGAACTCGGTGTGATGAAGCAACGCGTTGACGAGGGTCCCCGAAGAATGACCCGCCGCAGGATGCACGACCATGCCCGCGGCTTTGTTGACGATGAGGAGATGCTCGTCCTCATAACAGATGTCGATGGGCAGGTTCTCCGGCAGCGCTGCCGTCGTCGGAGGGGGCGCAGGGATAACGTCGAGCTTGTCGCCCGCGCGAACCTTCGTCTTCGCAATGAGCGCTTTTCCACCACGCGTGACGCGACCGTCGAGAATCCAGCGTTGCGCTTCGCTTCGCGAGGCAACCTTCGACACGGCGAGAAACCGATCGCATCGCTCTCCGTCGTGTTCCTCCCCGACCTCGAGCTGAATAGGCGTACTCGTCACCACATGGGTGAAGCGACGTGACCCTTCGATCGAACCAGGATGTCGATGATGGCTCGGTCGTAGAAGTTCTTCGCGTAGAGAGTCGGTGCGACACGGCTCTTGAACAGAGCGCGTCCCTCCTCGATCTCGTCCGTGATGACCTCAAAGAGGTTGTCACCTTTGACGCCTTCGACGATTTTGTCCTCGTTGTAGAGTGACAAGTCGCTCGCAATGGCTCGAGCCAGTCGTCGAGCGGCTTCTTCGGTTTCGATCAGCGCCATGGGCGAAGTATCTTCTATCTCCGCGGCAGAAGTCAAAATCTCGCTCACACCTGCCCGCTCTTTTTTGGGAACGGGGGCGGCTCCTGAACCTCCACCTGGAGTGGTGCAGACGGCGCGGGACGGTGGTAGGGTCGAATCATGCTTCGATTCTCGCTTTCCTGCCTACTCCTCGTCGTCGCCTGTGGGGACGACACCTCCGCTGCTGACGCCAGCCCTCAGCCAGATGTCCCCGCCTTTGATGGTGGTGAGGACTTCGATGGAGGTCCGCCTGAACCTGACGCAGGCCCGGACAACGGCGTCGCAGGTGACGAAGTGTACATGGGGAGCTGCAGCGACCCGGTCTGCGGTCCCATCGAACTTGAGACGGCATGCAGCTGCGTTCCCAACCCCTCCCCAGAGCCAGAGTTGACGCTCAACCGCGTCGGCTGCGGTCAGCTCGACTCGGGCGGCGGTGCCCCCCGAAACTTTGATGACGACTTCTGCGACGAGGATGCCTCGGATGGCGCTCCGGTGCTTGGGTGCACGACCGCTGGAATGTTCCGCCCAACTGGAACGCCAGAAATGGCGACGGTCTACGGCGTCATCGACGTCTTCGGCAACGGCGGCGACGCGGACAACCTGAACGTTGAAGTGTGCCTCGAGGGCGACGACGGGATGCCCGTCGACTGCTTGCCCATGGTGACCGCGCTGACCGCAGACCCGTGCTCCGAGACGGAGATTCAGTACGAGAATGACCTTCCTTCGGGTGAGCGCGAGCTCGGTTTCTGGTCCGTTGCGAACGTGCCGACGGAGACCCCTCTCATTATTCACACGAGCGGAGACCCTCGATTCTGGCGTGACATCTACACGTACAACATCGTGATTCCTAACGAAGAGCTCGAGCGTGAAGCTCCCGCACCTGGAGCTTGCGAGACCCTCGCTTCGCTGACGAACCCCCGCTGGGAGTTCCGCGCACGCATCCTCGCGGACAGTGACTGGACAAGCATCCCTCTTACGGCGGGTCTCGTCGAAGGCATCCGACCTGCGAACGGCGTGGTCGCGGGTGAGGTTCATGACTGTGACGATGTCCGCCTCGAGTACGCGCAGGTTGGAATCACGCCACGCGCCCAGGTCTTCACCTACTTCAACGACAACCCGGACAACCCACTTCCATCCGTGGGTCGCACCGAAGGGACGAGCCGTCTCAGCCTCTGGGCTGCCCTTGATATCGCCGCTGGACCGGTGGACATCGCCGCCGTCGGCAACGTGGGTGGCGAGCTTGTCACCCTCGGCTGGTACCACGCCCGTGTCTTCGAAGGCGCCGTCACCACAGTCACACTGCGCGGTCTCCGCTCCCACCAGGTCCCGCAAGACTGAACGCGACCGCTCTGTGCTCCCGTGAGGGCACTGAAGCGGACGTGATGACACCGGCCCCGCCTTCGACGAGAGTTGAAGCGGGGTCGCTGACTTTAAAGCGACAGAGTCAGGACTCGCGCGCCTGCCATCCGATGTCGCGCCGCATCTGGCGTCCTTCGAAGTGGATCGATTCCGCGGCGCGGTAAGCGCTCTTGGCAGCGCTCTCCACATCAGCCCCCGTAGCGGTCACCGCCATCACGCGACCACCTGCCGTGACCAGGTTGCCGTCGTGTCGCGCCGTTCCTGCGTGAAAAACGTTGGCTCCCTCAACCTCCGGAAGCCCAGTGATCTCCAGCCCTTTCGCGTAGGCTGCGGGGTATCCGCCAGAGGCGAGTACTAGGGCGAGCGCCGCGGGGGCGTGCCACTCTGGTTGGGCAGTGACAAGGGACCCCGTCGCTGCGCCGTACAACATCTCGTAGAGCGAGCCGCCCCAGCGAACCATTAGCACTTCGCATTCCGGGTCCCCGAAACGAACGTTGTACTCGAGGACTTTCGCTTTGCCTTCGTGAACCATCAGGCCGATGAAGAGGACGCCGGAAAAAGGGGTCCCGCGTGCCGCCATGCCCGCGAGCGTCGGCTCGACGACTTGTTGAATGACCTCCGCCTCAAGCTCCGGCGTGACGAATGGTACGGGCGAATAAGCGCCCATGCCTCCCGTGTTCGGGCCTTTGTCCCCGTCGAAGGCGCGCTTGTGGTCCTGTGCGCACGCGAGGGGAACATACGATTCGCCGGCGCACACCACGTGGAAGCTGACCTCTTGCCCAGGCAGCACCTCTTCGATGAGGACACGCTCGCCTGCGTCGCCAAACGCCCGGGCGCCCATGATGAGGTCCAGCGCGGCGAGGGCCTCCGTGGTGTCTTTCGCGACGACGACACCCTTTCCTGCCGCAAGTCCGTCGGCTTTGACCACCAAGGGTCGGGAGGCTTCGTGCACGTACTTCTTGGCTGCGACAAGGTCGTCGAACACGGCGAAGTCTGCTGTGGGAACGCCTCGTTCCGCCATCAGCTCTTTGCTGAAGATCTTAGATCCCTCGAGACGAGCGGCGGCGGCGCTGGGTCCGAACGCCGGAATGCCAGCCTCGCCGAGGGCGTCGACGATGCCAGCCACGAGAGGGGCTTCTGGGCCCACCACCACGAGATCAACCGCAAGGGAGCGAGCGAGCTCAACGACCGCTTCGGTGTCCGTCGCCTGCACACGGTGGTTCACGGCGACGTCGCTGGTGCCTCCGTTACCAGGTGCCACATGGACTTCAGCTTCTTCGCTCAGGCGAGACGCAAGAGCATGTTCTCGAGCTCCGGAGCCCAGTACAAGAACGCGTGGCATCTCAGTGCTTAAAGTGTCGTAGGCCGGTCATGATCATGGCGATGCCGGCGGCATCGCAAGCCGCGATAACCTCGTCGTCGCGCTTACTCCCGCCAGGCTGAACCACGGCGGTGACGCCGGCGGCGATGGCCGCTTCAACGCCGTCGGCGAAGGGGAAGAAAGCGTCCGACGCCATCACGGCTCCTTTGCTCTCATCGCCCGCCCTCTTCACCGCGATTTCAACGGCCAACACACGCGACATCTGGCCGGCGCCGATGCCAACGGTCCGACCTGGTTTCGAAAAGACGATGGCGTTGGACTTCACGTGCTTACAGACGCGCCATCCTAAGTCTAACGCCGCGAGTTCTTCCGCCGTTGGCGCTCGTTTCGTCACGACCTTCGCATCGGCGACCTCACCGGCGGCCGTGTTGTCCCGCTGCTGAACGACGAGACCTCCGCTGATACGCTTGTAGTGCAGTGACGTTTCACTCGCTGGTGGGACTTCGCCAGTCGCGAGGAGGCGAAGGGCGCCCTTCTTCTTGAGGCGCTTCAGTGCGTCTTCCTCGAAGGAAGGCGCGATGACGCACTCGAGGAAGGTCTCTGCCAGCGCTTCGGCGGTTGGTAGGTCAACGGGCCGGTTGAAGGCGACAATCCCACCAAACGCGCTCTGAGAATCCGCCGCGCGCGCCGTACGGAAGGCCTCAACGAGGCTCTCCGACGTGGCGACGCCACAGGGGTTTGTGTGTTTGACGACGACAGCCGCGGGTGTCTCGAACTCGCGCACGGCGTCGAAGGTGGCGTCGGCGTCCACAAGGTTGTTGAAGCTCAGCTCCTTTTTGCCTCCGCCGACGCTCTTGGCGCGGGCCAAGGTTCCAGCTGCGGCGTCGCGCTCGACGTAGAACGCGCCGGCCTGGTGAGGGTTCTCGCCGTAGCGAACATCGTAGGCCTTCTCGAACGAAAGGCTCAGGCTCTGCGGGTAGGCCTGAGCCACGCCTTCGTCGTCCCGCGCTGTGAGGTAGCCCGCGATGGCCCCGTCGTACGCGGCCGTTTGGGCAAAGGCCTTACCCGCCAGTCGAGCGCGCATCGCGGGCGAAGTTCCGCCGTTCACGATGGCCTCAAGGACCTCAGCGTAGTCGGCGGGGTCCGTCACGACGGTGACGCGCGCGTGGTTCTTCGCCGCGCTCCGGACCATCGAAGGGCCGCCGATGTCGATGTTCTCGATGGTCTCTTCGTGGCCCGCGCCGCGAGCGACGGTCGCTTCAAAGGGGTAGAGGTTCACGACGACGAGGTCGATGGGGGCGCCGCCGAGCGACTCCAGCTCTGCGCGGTCCTCCGGGGTGTCTCGCATCAGGATCCCCCCGTGGACACGGGGATGGAGCGTCTTGACGCGTCCATCCATCACTTCGGGGGAGTCCGTGTACTCGGCGACGTCGACGACGGTTACGCCGCCTTCACGCATCACACGTGCGGTTCCACCGGTGGAGAGGATATGGACGCCGGCAGCTGCCAGGCCCTTGGCCAATTCGACGATTCCCGTCTTGTCCGATACCGAAATAAGCGCGCGCTTCATAGACCCTCCGCGATTGGCGTTGTGGCGCTCGGCCTACCAGGTCACAGACGTCGCGGTCGAGCCCCGGCTAGACACCGTCACATCGATGTCACTTAGGCGGACTTGGTGGTCGGGGGTCCGACCTCGTCACCGTCGCGCATCGCTTGAGCCGCAGAAGCCGCCCAGGCGTGGTAGTCGCCGGCTTCAATGTGGGCTCGGGCCTCGGCCACAAGCTCCCCATAGAAATGCAGGTTGTGCTGCGTGACGAAGCGTAAGCCGAGCATCTCGCCCGCTTTGATGAGGTGGCGAAGATAGGAGCGCGAGTGGTTCGCGCAGACCGGACAGCCACATTTATCGTCAATGGGACTGTCATCTTCCGTGTGCCGGGCTTGGCGAAGGTTCACTCGGCCATGCCACGTGAGCGCCTGGCCATTGCGGCCATTTCTCGTCGGAAGCACGCAGTCGAAGAGGTCGATGCCGGTGCCAATGGCGTGGAGCAGGTCGTAGGGAGTGCCCACACCCATCAGGTAGCGCGGCTTCTCGCGTGGCATACGCGGTGAGAGGTCCGACAAGAGCTCGTACATGGTCTCGATGGGCTCACCAACGCTGAAACCGCCGAGGGCGACGCCGTCTGTGTCGAGCGCCGCAATCTCTTCGAGGTGAGCCTTTCGAAGGTCGAGATACGTCGCCCCCTGGGCGATTCCGAAGCGCCCCTGCCCCTCAGCGGCGGGTGCGGAGAGGGAACGTTTCGCCCAGTCCGTGGTGAGGCGCATGGCGTTCTCGACGACGCGCCGCTCGGCGCCTCCCGGAGGACAGACGTCGAAGACCATCGCGATGTCACTGCCTAAGAGCCGCTGAACACGCATGGACTCTTCCGGCGTCAGACGACGCTTGGAACCGTCGAGGTGAGAGCGAAAGGTCACTCCCTCATCGTCGATCTTTCGCAGCTTCGCGAGGCTGAACACTTGGAAGCCGCCGCTGTCCGTGAGCAGCGCGTGGGGCCAGCCCATGAACTTTGTGACGCCGCCGCGGCGATCGATAAGCTCGGCGCCAGGACGCAGCCACAGGTGGTATGTGTTCGCGAGAATGAGCTTCGCGCCGGTGGCCTCCACCTCCGTCGCCGACAAGGCCTTCACCGTCGCCTGAGTGCCGACGGGCATAAAAGTTGGCGTCTCGACGACCGCACGTGGCGTCGTGAATGTCGCTCTCCGAGCGTCACCGGATTCTTGATGGACCTGAAACGAAAAGCCAGGTGTGGGAAGTGCGTGCGCGCTCATCGTCTTTGTTTGCCCGTTCGAATCAGCATCGCGTCCCCGTAGCTGAAGAAGCGGTACCTCGCATCCACCGCGGCCTTGTAAGCCTCGCGAATCGTCTCGATTCCGCCGAAGGCCATGACCAACGCCATGAGCGTCGAACGAGGCAAATGAAAGTTCGTGAACAGGTGATCCACAACCTTCGGCTCAAACCCGGGAAGAATGAAGAGGTCTGTACGCCCTTCCCCCACGCGCACACCGTGCTCATCCGCGGCCGCCTCGAGGGTTCGGACCACCGTGGTGCCAACAGCGACCACCGGACGCTGCTCGGCTTTCGCCTTCGCGATGGCGTCGGCGGCGTCCTGGCTGACATAGTAACGCTCTGCGTGCATCGGATGTTCTTCGAGGGTCTCGCACTGGACCGGCCGAAACGTCCCCGGGCCCACGTGGAGCGCGACGCGGGCAATCTCGTGGCCCGCGGCTTTCATCGCCGCGAGAAGCGCTTCGTCAAAATGCAGCCCTGCCGTGGGCGCAGCGACGGCTCCCGGCAGTCGGGCGAAGACGGTCTGGTAGCGCTCTGCGTCCTCCGGCGTGACATCCCGCGCGATATAAGGAGGCAGCGGCATCTCGCCGTTCATTGCGAGCAACGCATCGAAGTCACCGGCACCTGCATCGAAGCGGACTTCGAGAATACCTCCCGCTGCCCGCGTTTCGATGGTGGCTCGAAGATCGCCAAAGTGCATGGACGCGCCCGGCTTCAGAGGTTTGTTGGCGGTTCCAAGGCAGCGCCACCGAACATCGTCACCGGCCGGCGGCATGGACTCCACGAGGAGCAATTCGCAGCGCCCACCACTGGACTTCTTTCCGCGGAGTCGTGCGGGGATTACGCGCGTCTCGTTCACGACAAAGAGCGAAGGCTCAATGAGCCCGGGCAGGTCCGTCACCTGTTGATGGGCGTGGCCCTTCTCGGCGTCCACTAGGAGCAGTCGTGAAGCACTTCGCTCCACAAGGGCCTCCTGGGCGATGAGCTCCTCCGGAAGCTCAAAATCAAGCTCGCTTATATGCACGCCGAAACGTGGTGCATAGCAGCGCAGCGGTCCAGCCCTCAGGCCGGGTTTGGAATTCGCCAGTGCTGAAGGTGCCCGGGTAAGGTCGTCACAAAGACGGATCCACCGCGACCGAGCACCGGGGCAGCGTGGGACGGCGCCCCGATGGGGACTCGAAATCGAATCGCACCGTCCGGCTCGAGCACCACAAGCTCTCCCGCACGGTTTGTCAGCATACAAGCACCGCGGTGATCGACGCTTAGCTTGACGGCCACGGGGCCGAGATCTTCCTGGCGCCAACGGATCTGGCCAGACCCCTCCACGCAGACGACGCCGCCGGCGCCGGCGCCGTAGCGGACAGATCCGTCGTTCGCCACGGCGAGACAACTTGAGGGGCGCGGCGCGACATCGAGCGCTGTGCTGACGACGACTTCACTCGAGGGGGACACGAGATGGAGTCGGTGATCCGCCGTCGCGACCCACGCGGAGCCATCACGCGCCAGCGCGGGACCCATGGATATGGTCTGGGACAGGGTGACGCTCGACTGGCGTTCGCCTCGAAAGTTCGTTCGTAGCAGCTGACGTCCAACGGGAATCACCAGCCCGCGACCGTCAGACGCGATCATCGCGTTACGAATCGGCGGGCCATTTAGGTTCTGCTCGTGAAGGACGCGCCCGCTTGGGTCGAGACGGTGAAGAATCCCGGTTCTTCCGAGTACAACACTCGAGCCGTCGTCGAGGACTAGCGGCGCACCCGTTCCGGCGACCCGTGCCGGCGTCGCGGCGTTGGGCCCACGGAAAAAGTTCACCTCGCCATTTCCGGCGATGATGACGTGACCGCCGTCCGGAAGAACGCTCGGTGTAGTAAGCGGTCGCCGAAGTGGGGCGGTCCACAGCTCTTCGCCTCCGGCGATCAGCGCAGTGAGGCCGTAAGGATGAGCGGAAATCGTCGCACCGGACTCCAAAACCAAGGGAGGATAGGTGCCACGTGGCCCGATACGGGTTTGCCAAAGCCGGTCGGGAGCGCGAGCCGGGGCCTCGCCGCGAGACCGAAACGCGCGATGTGCTCCGCCCCCAACACTCGGCCACGGGTGCGCGGAAGAAACGCCGAAAGAGATGGTCGCAAAACGGCCAACACGAATCGGCCGAGCCAGCGCTCCGTTAGATACAAAGGCGGCCCCAAGGCCGAGACCTAGTAGC
>JBGCFM010000071.1:0-25719 GCA_045106895.1 Polyangiales bacterium
CGATGTGCGACGCGGTCTTCCCAGCCTGTGGCTGCGGACCGGAGTTCGCGCCGATGTCTGTGCCGCCTCAAGCGGACCCACTTCCGCCCATCGCGCCACCGGACGCGGGAACCTCCGGCGGACCATCGGATGCGGGAGCACAGGCGGACTTCGCTCGCCCACGAGCCATGTGCGCCGTGGACCTTGGTGAGGGCTGCTGCGGCGACTGGACGGTGGAAGTTGAAGAGTGTGGTTGTCGCACCGGCACCATCCCGATGGACGAATGTACGGACCGGAGCTTCTTGCGTTGCTACGCCGACCTTGGAAGCGGTTGCTGTGGTGCGCGGGTCGCGGCGTGTGGCCTCACCGAGTGTGCCGAAGGATCCTTGAGCGAGGCAGAGTGCAGCATGCGCTCTCCGGAGGGCGGCGAAGCCCCGCCCATGATCACCGAATGCGCGACGGACCTCGTCGACGCCTGCTGCGGCGACCCGGTGGAAGCCAACGCGTGCGGCAGCTGCCCCATCGGCTCGGTGCCCGTGGACACCTGCAACCCAGACGACTGCGCGATCTAGGTGATTCAACCGGAAGCCCTCAGGAGGCGAGGAGCGCCTTGAGGCCATCCTGAAGGGGCGTCTCCGCGCGAATACCAAGCACGCTCGCTAGAGCGCCGACCTGTGCGCAGGAGTGGACGATGTCGCCTGCGCGGGCGGGTCCGTTTGTGATGGTGCTGCGGCCGCCGGTCAGTTCCACGAGGGTCTCCGCGAGGTACTGAATCGTCACGGCATGGCCGGTACCGACGTTGAGCGGTGGCGTGCTCTGGGGAGCATCGAGCCCTGCGATAATGGCGCGGGCGACATCGCCGACGTAGACGAAGTCGCGGGTGTGTTTCCCATCACCGTTGACGGTGATAGGCGCGCCGTGAAGCGCACGCTTGGCAAAGACGCTGATGACGCCGGAGTAGGGGCTCGAGGGATCTTGCCGAGGCCCGTACACGTTGAAGAAGCGCAAGGGGCTTCCGCAGACGCCGTGCTCTTGTTCGAAGAAGCGCAGCCAGTCTTCGCCGGCGAGCTTATGAATGCCGTAAGGCGAGAGCGGCGCGCAGCGGGCGGACTCCGGCGTGGGAACTTCGCTGACGTCGCCATAGACCGCCGCGGAGCTCGCGTAGACGACCTTCGCAGGTTTTGCCTGGGCCGCAGCAAAGAGCAGCACCTGCACCAGGCCACGTGCGTTCGTGTGCATGTCTTCGAAGGGCGCCTCCACGCTTCGCGCCACGGACACCTGCGCCGCGAGGTGGACCACGCCGTCGATATTGTCGTCACGTCCATGAAGGTTCGTGATGTCTCCTTCGACGAAGCGGAACGCGCTCTTGCCCATGTGTCCCTCGACGTTCGCGTAGTCCCCGGATGAGAGGTCATCGACGACGAGCACCTCATCGCCCCGCGCGAGGAGCGCGTCGACAACGTGAGAACCGATAAAACCCGCGCCACCCGTGACTAGAACACGCATGGCGGGAGCGTATCAGCGATCGCGTTTGAGGATGATGTTGATCGTTTCCGTCTTCGGGTCGAAGAGCAAGAGCGCGTCCCCGTCTTGAAGCTGCGCCCGAACCTGGCCCCGCTTGGCGTCGGCGGTGGTCTCTTGGTGGCCGTAGTCCGTGCCCTCGCGCGTGATGAACTCATCGATGACGCCGATGAGCGCGTCTTCGCTGAGCTTGTCCGGCGGGATCTCGATGCCTTGTGGGTCATCTTCCGTCTCGACGTGGCTCTCTTCTTCGCTCGTGTCTTCACTCATCTTCGCTACCTGGCTGCGCCTCGGGTCGTTCATAGGCGATACTCGTGACAAAGACCGTCGTGTTGCCTTTGGGCCGGCGGATCAGCACCTCGTCGTCGAGGGACTTCCCAAGAAGCGCGCGTCCTACGGGGGAGTCCATCGAGATATTGTCCTCGTGAAGGTCCGTCTCGTCGGGGCCCACGATTCGAAGCCGGCGCTCTTCGCCTTCTTCGTCTTCCACCACCACCCATGCGCCAAAGTAGACGCGCGTCGCGTCACGGGAAGCGTCGGGGAAGACCACCTCACAGGCGTCGAGGCGCTTCATCAAGAAACGAATCCGCGAGTGCATCGCTCTCAGGCGTTTCTTTCCGTAGATGTACTCCGCGTTCTCCGAACGGTCTCCTTCAGCGGCGGCGACGGCGACGGCCTGTGTCAGCTGGATTCGCTCGACCCCCCATAGGCGCGCGAGTTCTTCGCGGTAACGAGCTTCGCCTTCCGGCGTGATGTAGTTCGACATCGGCGGACGAACTTTGCGCGTGCGGGCCATGAATCGGGGTCGCCGGAGAGCTAGTCGTCGTCCGCGACGTAGATGTAGAAGCCGCTGTCGTCCGCCTTCGGCTCGATGGGCTTGTCGCTGTCGGGGTGGACCGACGGGCGGCTTCGCCGACCGGGCGGCGGAGGTCGCTTCGTGGAGATCGCAGACTCCTCGGTCCGCGGTGGCTTGCTCGACGCGATGTCTTGGGCCGCGGGAAACGCGATGGGCGTCGCCTTCTCCGAACGCGCCGCTCGATCACTCGGCGGAGGGGGTGGCACCGGGCGCGGTGGTGGAGGTAGAGGAGAGGGTGGTGGCGGAGCGGCGACTTCCGACGGGTCATCGAACATGCCGTCGGGAGCGAAGAGCGCGAGGTCTGCGAGGAGTTCGTCGCGTTCATCCGCGGAGAGGACGGCGCCGGACGGATCTTCCACTGCGTCGGGAATCGGAATCACAAAGTCGCGGTGGGCAGGGCTCTCTTCCGCGAGTTCGGAGTCGCCCGCTTGTACCGGAAAATACGCCTGAACGTAGTCCGCCAAGTGGCTGGAACCGAGCTCCAGACCTTCTTCCGACGCGAGGGCTTCGAGGGCGTTCGCGACATCACCGGCGAGCTGAGGCCGGTCATTGGGGTCCGGCGAAAGGCAGAGCATGATGAGGTCGTCGAGAGCCGGCGCGAGGCTGCCGTCCACCTCGCAGGGTCGCGCCGAGGGCCCAACGGGGATGGCGTTGAGGTACTCGATGGCGACTCGCGTAAAGGCGTCTTCGCCGGTGACGAGTTCGTAGAGCAAAGCGCCGAGGGAGAATACATCCGCGCGACGGTCCGAGAGCTCGCTGGACTGAGCTGCTTCCGGTGGGAAGTAACCGACGGTTCCGCGAATGCCATAGTCACCGCCCATGCGAGAGCGGCGGTGATCGTTGCCGCCGGCGATGCCGAAGTCGAGGAGGTGAACGTGACCTCGTCCGTCGATGA
Organism: Polyangiales bacterium; assembly: GCA_045106895.1. Lineage (GTDB taxonomy): Bacteria > Myxococcota_A > Polyangia > Polyangiales > Houyiibacteriaceae > JBCCRV01. The sequence continues at coordinate 3,252 of JBGCFM010000071.1, forward strand.
CGACGTTGCTTGGCGTCAGGTCTCCATGAACCACGCCAAACTCTTCGCCACTGGCGGGGTCCACGTAGTCATGGACGGCGTCCAAGATGCGACAGAGCTCTACACCGATGCTGAGAGCGACATGGAGCGGCAAGGGCGTCCCGGCGGAGGTCTCCCGCACCAGTTCGCAGACCGTCGGTCCCGGGACGTGCTCCATCGCCATGTACCACTCGCGCCCTGAAGAGCACCGAAACTCATGGACGTGTGGAATCCCCGGGCCGCCGAGGCGCGCTAAGAGATCCGCTTCGTTGCGGAAGTCCTCGAGGAGGCTCTTGTCGCCGGACATGTGCGGATGCAGGCGTTTGACCACGACCTCGCGGACGAAACCGCCGTCTCCCCATTGCAGCGCAAGAAAGACATCGGCCATGCCGCCGGTGGCTAGTTTTCGAACTATTTCGTATCGGTCGATGCGGTCAGCCATCGCGGCTGTGGAGCCTAGCAGCCGCCAAAGGGGATCGGAAGAAGCCGATTCGGAAAGCGCCTCGATTCGCACTTTCCGCTTTTGTTCCATGGTTGTGGGGAATAGCGCTGGAACAAGTCCTGGTTTCAAAAGCGCGCTATGCTCTCCGCCATGAAAGTCTGCGGCCAATGCGGGTTGAAGTACCCAGATGACGAGACTCGCTGTTTTGTGGACTCAACGCTGCTTGAGACCGCGGCGGATCCCTTCCTCGGCGCCACCCTCGCGGGTCGTTATCTCGTCGAGGAGGTGATCGGCACGGGCGGTATGGCCACGGTGTATCGGGCCCGACACACCCTCGTTGATCGCCCCGTCGCTGTGAAGATCATGAGCGGCGCCCTGGCACGCGACAAGAGCCTTCGAGAACGCTTCCGGCGCGAGGCCAAGAACGCGGCGGCGCTGGCGCATCCGCACATCATCGAAATCTACGACTACGGCGAAGGCCCAGAGAACTCTGTGTTCCTCGTGATGGAGTTGCTCAAGGGCGCTTCACTGGCCGCGCTCATGGACGAAGGCCCCATCGAACCGGCCAAGGTCGCGGCGCTGGGTCTGCAGATCGCCCAAGGGCTCGCACGCGCCCACGACTTCGACGTCATTCACCGCGACCTCAAGCCCGAGAACGTCTTCGTCTGTGACGCCGGCGCAGACCGGGTCTTGGTCAAGCTCCTCGATTTTGGCATCGCGCGTTCGATGCACGACTCCCGTCTGACCAGTCAGGGAGAGATCTTCGGGACGCCGCAATACATGGCCCCGGAGAGCATCACTTCCATCGAGGCGGGTCCCGGCGCGGACCTCTATGCCCTCGGCGTCATTCTCTTCGAGATGCTCACGGGACGTCTGCCCTTCGAGTCCAAGGAGCTCACGGGCTACTTCATCCATCACCTTCAGACGGCGCCGCCGAAACCCTCGGAGCTCATCGCTTCTTGTCCGAGGCGCATGGAAGAGCTCATCCTCAAGCTCCTCGAAAAGAAGCCCGAAGAGCGACCCGTCGATGCCCACGCGGTGATCAAGGAGCTGCAGGCGCTCGTGCCAAAGAGCGGCGTCGCGGTGGCGCCTCCTTCTCTGCGGCCAGGACCCGTGACAGCGCCGACGTTGCCGCCGACCACCGTTGAGCGCTGGGCGCGGCGTGCCGTGATCTTCGATGAAATGCTGCGTACCGCGTATCTCAACGCGCCTCCGCCGGAAGCAGCGCGGCTCCTCGATGAAGTGCGAGGCGCGCTTCAGCGGATGACGACGCTTCGAAGCAAGGGGCTTCGCGAGCAGCGGCGCATCGAAGAGCTCGAAGGCCAGGCACGCGAGAACCGCGCGCGCCTGGGACACGCGGTGCAGAGTCTCGCTGAAGACCTCTCCTCGGCCCGAGAGAACGCCCGCCAAGCCAGCGTGGAAGTGAAACCGTACCTCGACGCCGAAGAGCAAGCCGTCGCGGCCTACCACGAAGCGCACGCGGCGGTGAGCGGATACCATCTCCTCGAGGCGCCGGACGACCCTATGGCGAAGGCCCTGCGGGAGCTCGCGGACTCCATCGGCAAGTGGTCTCTGACGTTCACCGGCGCAGAGAAGGCGCGCGCTTGGATTCGCGACCGCGCGCAAGAGGTCACGGACCTAGAGTTTCAGGTGCAGGCTCTACGCTCCCAGCTTGACCGCACGGAGGCGGAGCATGACGCCAGCGTGGCGACGGTGGAGACACTTCTGGTGGAAGCGAGCAACGGCGCCGCAGGTGAAGAGCGGAACCTAATGCAGATCGGACGCCAATTTTGCGATGCGCTTCGAGGAAACCCGGCGCTCCGCGAGCATTTTGTCCGCCTCGAGCAAGAAGGTGGCTAAGCTACGCCGGTGAACCATGCCAACGAAGACACCCTCGCTCGTCTAGAACGCCTGGAGGCCTGTCAGCGCCTCGGCGTCGCTGCCGACGAAGCCCTTGAGATCGCGAGTCGCGACCGCCTTGCTCTGGAGCAAACCCTCCGGACAATGCTGCCCCTCTTGGCCACACACACCGGCGCACGATGGACGTGGATCCACACCTACGACGAAGACCTCGTCGAGCGTGACTTTCACTACGGAAACGACCTCGACTTTGATTTCTCGCAGATCATCGCGCGCACCAAAGACGGCGACCGCATCCATCGAAGCGAAGGCGGCCTCTTCATCGTCGCGCAGCCCCTCGACGTCGCGGGCGAGAACTTTGGCGCAGCCGCTCTCATCTTCGAGGAGCCCCTCGCGCCTCGCCGAGCCGCCCTCGCCGGGGACCTCCTCGACGTCTGGTGCGAGGTCCTCGACAACTACCTCGCGGCCATCGCCCAGTCTCGTCACAAAGCAAAGGTCATGCGCGAGCTGAGCGCAGCGCTTCAATCCCCCGTCCTCGAAGACGGGATCACCCAAGCCCTCGAAGTCCTCAAAGAAGCCATCCCCTTCGACGACTTGCTCCTCGCCATCCGGCACGCCAACGACCGCGCCGGCGTCAGCCTCCATTACCAGGTGATTCAGGACGGCGTCGTCACGCACAGCTCAAGCCGCCCAGACATGAACGTCGACGAGTTCATTCGTGATCACGCGACGAAGCTCATCAAAGGAGAGAGCCGCGCCCTCATCGAACGCTTCGGCTTTGAGCGAAGTCGCGAGGAGGTATTGATCAGCGGCATGCAGAACGCGCAGGTCATCGGGCGCCTCTGCGTGACCTGCCAGAGCGGCGACTTCAACACCTACGACCGCGACATCCTTGAGCGCTTCGCCGACTACCTGCGTCAGCGCGTCGTCGACTTCAACCGCGAATGGCACAGGCTGCGGCTCACGTTTCCCCCGGTCATCGTGCGCAGGCTCCTGAACGAGGCGGACTACGAGAGCCACTTGACGCCACGCGTCGAAGACGTCGCCATTCTTTACACAGACATCTCTGGCTTCACGCGCATCTCTGAACAGGTCCTCCGCGACCCCAAACGCATTGGCGACCTCGTCAACGAGTGGGGCCGGCGCGTTGTGGACGTCATCTGGGAAACCGGCGGCTGCTTCGACAAAATGGTCGGCGACTGCGTCATCGGCCTCTGGGGCCCTCCCTTCAACGAGATGACGCCCAAAGAAGCGTGCTGGGGCGCCGCAGCCGCAGCCGCGCGTATCCGCGAGCTCACGGCGGAGCTCAACGACGGCAAGCTCTTTCCCGAGTTCAAAGACATGGAAACCCCCATCGGCGTCGCCACCGGCGTGAGCTACGCGCCGCTCTGCGTAGGCACCTTCGGGCCCAACGAGGACTTCACGGGTTTCTCCTCGGGCATGAACAACACGGCGCGACTTCAGGGCGTCGCCGTCCGCGACGAGATCCTCTGTTCCACGCTCTTCGTCGACGCCTTCGAAGAGAGCGGCGCCTTCGGGGAAGAGCGCTCCGCCAAGGTAAAGAACGTTGCGGACCCACTGCGTTTCCGTGCCCTCGAGCGCGGACCTGCCTGAGATGAGCGTCGACCACGAACGCATCAAGAAGAACACCCTCCGCCAGACTTGGTTTGGTGTCTTCATCGGCATCTGCGTTGCCCTCGCCGCCGGCTACTTCGTCATGGAGAGCCAACGCATCGTTCCGCCGCCGGTGAACAACGTGCAGACCGTCGCCTTTGAGCTGGAAGAGGGGTGCGAACTCCGCGTCGCCCTGCCCGGCGCCGAGGCGAACGTTTTGTATCGCCCCCAAAGAAACGCGATGGTCGTGGATTCGATTCCCCACGACACGGTCTTGCGTTTCGACTCCGTGCGCACGGATTGGGTCGAGGTAACGCATCCCGTCGAGGGATGGGTATCGCGACGAGACGTGGCCACGATTTGCCCAGGCCAGTGAGCGAGCTGTGAGCGCACCCGATTCAATTTGGCTTTCGGAGATCTTCTCCTCGATCCAGGGCGAAGGAATCCTCACCGGAACGCCCAGCACCTTCGTGCGTACAAGCGGATGCAACCTGCGCTGCAAGTGGTGCGACACGCGCGAAACTTCGTGGGAGCCCAAGGGCAAGCGCGTGAGCGTCGCCGAAGTGGCGCGACGCGTCGCCGGAAACGCGCTCAAGCACGTGGTCCTCACCGGCGGCGAACCGCTGCTTTCGGAGGGCGCCATGCGCCTCGGTGACCTGCTCCGCGAGAGCGGCCATCACCTCACCATCGAGACCGCGGCGAGCTTTCACCCCGACACGTTCAATCCGAGCGCGGACCTCTTCAGCATCTCGCCGAAGCTCCGCTCCTCCACGCCCACGGACCCACGTTTCGCGCTCCTCCACGAGGAGCGACGCTGGCGTCCACGCTGGATACGCAACCTCATGGGGCGCGGCGAGTACCAGCTGAAGTTCGTCGTCGGCGAAGCCAGCGACCTCGACGAGATCGCCATCGCCGTAGACACCCTCGGCGCCGACCCCGCGCGCGTGCTCGTCATGCCCGAAGGCACGACGGTGGAGCGCATCGACGAAGTGAGCCGGTGGCTCGTCCCCGAAGCCGTGGGCCGCGGATGGCGCTTCGCGGACCGGCTGCATATCCGGCTCTTCGGCCACACCCGTGGCACTTGAACAGGCGCTCCTAAAACGGACACGCAAAGTGACGAAACTGAGGAGGGCCGTCCCTTACGCGGGCTTGGCGATGACTTGCTCTTTCGAACCGTGACGTGCGCACGTCGCACACGCTGCGCCGGCTTTGCTCTCCCAAACGTTTAGCGCCTGGCAGCCCTTGCAGGTTTTCCCGGCGCTATGCTGAGCGCCGCACCCAGTGCAGCTCCGACGCGCGCGTGTGCGCGCTTTGTTCTTAGCGAATGGCGTCAAACACACAGGGCAGTGTTTGCCGCCACGGCGTAGCTTGGTCTCCGAAGTCTTACGGTTGTCAGGAGCGCGTTTCCAAACCTCATCCTGGTCCACGCCGAGAAGAGTAGCGCTGTTCACCGCCCCCCGGTAGCAGTGGCCAGTGGAGCGTGTCGCTACTGACTGCGCACTTGGAACGTCGCCGCGCCGTCGGTCTTGCTCACGTTCACAAGCAAGAAACGAAGTACGCGGGGTCGGCGCATTTGCACCACCCAGTGGTCGTCTCCATCGGCGACAACGACGTCGCTGTAGACTGCCGGGTCGAAGCCCTCTTCGTCGGCGACCTGCATGGCGATGACGAGGGCGCCGTTTTCGTCCACGCCGCTCCGCGACGGGGGTGGAGTGGGCACAGCTTCTTCGCTGCCGTTCGTCGCCTCTTCTTCGGTCTCGGGCACAAAGATGGGCGGGGGAGAATCACGGCAGGTGCAGCAAGCCGAGAGCCAGAAGACGCCACAAGCGAGAAGAATACGCATGGCGCCGAGCATAGAGGCGGACGCGACGGTTTGAAAAGCCTCCTTCAGCCTTCCGGGAGCAGCTTGTCCATCCAAGCCTTAGGGTCCACGACGCGCACCGGTTCTCCGCCGTCTTCGTCGACGCGTGTCCACGACTGGTCGACTTCGAGGCGGAACGAGCCCTCGAAGGGATGGGGCGACGAGCCTCCCCATTCGTCAGGTGACACCATCGACCAATAGAGACCCTCTTTGTCGTTTCGGTAGAGGTGGTACGTGTGACCCGGCCGGCGCGGAAAAGAACAGCGCGCGCGATGGAGGTCGAGGTCTCGGCGCGCTCCCTTGAGAATCGCCTGCGCTTCTTCCTGAAGGTGCCGAATCTGCCGCGCGATGACGTCCAACTTGGAACCGGTGACGGCGCCCACCATGGTGTCCGCCGCTTCGATCTCCTTGGCGACATCCACAAGAACGATGGGTGGCGCGAGGCGGCTCAGCCCATAAGGAGCGCTGCGTCCAGTGCCGCGATGGCGTTCATCGTGCTGAGACTTGCCCGTGGTGTCTTCGTCCGTCGAATCATCCGCCATGCGCTGGGTCTATGACCATCTCACGGCTTTGCAAAGGGCCGAATCCGTCGAATCCGGCTTTCCTCTCGCGCCCCTCGTGGCACGCTCCGTTCCTCGGGGAAGCTTTTCGGAAGTTCCCTCGCCGCAGGCGGCTCTCACCTTCAAGCTTCTTGCGGCTCACCTTCAAACTTCTTTTTCTTTAGGAAACTTTTCGGAAGTTTCCTCGCCGCCGTGGGCGGCTCACCTTCAAACTCTGCCCAGGATCATTTATGGCAAGCGCAAAAACCTACTTCGCCGCCCGAGCGACCAAGACAACCACCAAACTCTACTGCTTGGACCCGGCGGCAGCGAAGGCACACGTCGAAAAGAAAGGCAACGCAGCCCAGAAAAAGTGGATCGCCGCCCGCGGATTCGAGTTCAAAGCGGGTCGCTCGATTCTCCTGCCTGCGTCGGACGGCAGCATCGCCGCCGCGCTTCTCGTCCGTCCGAAGACGATCACACCATGGTCTTTTGGGTCGCTTCCTCTCGGTCTGCCGAAGGGTCGCTACGAGCTTGCGAACGACTTCGAAGGCGTCGAGGACTTCTCCTTGGGTTGGGCTCTTGGTCAGTACCGCTACGACCGCTTTAAGAAGAACAAGAACGCACCCCGCGTCTTGGTTTGGCCGAAAGCCGCTGACTCCAAGCGCGTGCTTCGTCTCGCCAACGCGACGTACCTTGTACGCGACCTGGTCAACGCGCCCGCTGAGACGCTCGGACCCGCTGAGCTCGCCGCCGCCGCCAAGAAGGTAGGCACGGCCTACGGCGCCAAGACCACGATCGTTCGCGGCAAGAAACTCGAGAAGGAGTACCCCATGGTCCACGCCGTGGGCCGAGCCAGCTCCCGGGCGCCGCTCTACGTCGACATGCGCTGGGGCAAAGCCAAAGACCCCAAGGTCACGCTCGTCGGCAAGGGAGTTGTCTTCGATTCCGGCGGCCTCGACATCAAGCCTGGCGCCGGGATGCTCACGATGAAGAAGGACATGGGAGGTGCAGCGCACGCCATCGCCCTCGCCGGAGCCATCATGGACGCAAAGTTGCCGGTTCAGCTCCGGCTCCTGGTCCCCTGCGTCGAGAACTCCGTGTCCGGCAACGCGTTTCGGCCGATGGACATCTTCAAATCCCGCAAGGGCATCACCATCGAGATTGGGAACACCGACGCCGAGGGTCGACTCATCCTGTGTGACGCCCTCGCCGACGCCGCCGAAGGGAAGCCCGAGTTCATCCTCGACTTCGCAACGCTCACCGGCGCCGCACGCGTCGCTCTCGGTGCAGACTTGCCGGCGCTCTTCTGCAACGACGAGCTCCTCGCCACGGAGTTCATCGCGGGCGGACAACAAGCCCACGACGCAGTCTGGCGCATGCCACTCCATGCGGACTACAACCGCTTCCTGGAGAACAACATGGCGGACGTGAGCAACGTCAGCTCCACGCGCTACGGAGGCGCCATCACCGCAGCGCTCTTCCTGCAGAAGTTTGTTGGAACGCAGCAGCCTTGGGCTCACATCGACGTCATGGCGTACAACCAGTCCTCGCGGCCCGGGCGACCCAAGGGGGGCGAGGCGATGTCGCTTCGCGCCGCCTACGAGTTCATCGAGCGTCGCTACAAGAAGTAGGTTTAGTCGACGGCGACGATTTCAGGGTCTTCGCTTCGTCGATGGCCGCTGCCGGCGAGAGATCCCATCTCTTCATCGGCGCGAATCACGACGAAGCCCCCTGAGCCGCCACCACCGCCGGCATTGCCACCCGCGAGACTGATGTCAGGTGCGCTGCCGCCACGGGCGTCGGCACTCCCGTTCCCTCCTCGGGTGGTAACAACGAGAGTGTCTCCGCTCCCCGTGGGGCAGTTTCCGCCGCCGACGCCCCCCTCTGTGCCGCCGCTTTCTTCTTCGTTGCCATTGCCGCTTACGGTGCTGCATCCGCCGCCGCCGCCGCCGCCGCCGCCTGCGGCGAGGACCTCGTTGCTGCCTTCGAAACGAATCTCGCCGGCGCACTCAAAGTGCACGCTGCCCCCAGCGCCGCCGCCGCCGCCGCCGCCGCCGCTCGTTCCGCCACTTCCGCCGCCGCCGCTGACATTGACGCTGTCACGGACCAAGATATTGCCGCGTGCGGAGAACTGAATCGTTCCGCCGCCGCCGCCGCCGAGACCGCCACCAAACCCACCGCCAGAGCCGCCGCCTCCGCTGCCGCGCAGGGGAATGAGCCTGTCGCGATCACCAAACTCCGGGCCCCTCGAGCCGCCGGCCGCCTCCATCGAGCCGCCTCCGCCTCCGGCAGAACCGCCCTCACCGCCTTCGTCGACGCCGCCGCCGCCGCCGCCGCCGCCATCGGACCGGAAGGTGAACCCGGGCACTCCTCGGGATGCCCCGTTGCCGCCTGAGTACCCGATGCCTGAAGCCGCGTCGGCTCCGCTCGTTCCTCCAGGGCCCGGGATCGACGCTTGGGCGTCCGCGCGGATCTCAGCTTCGAGGGTGATGTTCCCCTTGGCAACGATCACCAGCCCTCGCGACCCGACGACACGCAGGTCCGTTTGGAACGTCACATCGTTGAAGGAGACGACGCAAAGCTCAAGTTCGCCGGAGTCGTCGACATACCAAAAGTTCGGCAGGAACCTACAGTTGTCTGTGTCCCAGAGGGCATCCCGAACGATAGCGTCGCCATGCATAGCCTCCGACAAAGGTCGGGCGAGGTTGCTCGGAGCGAGATCGTAGCAAGACGCGCCGCCGCCACCTTCGCGGCACTCAAGCTCGCAAAGCTGCGGTATCCAGCCTGCGCCGGTGCACTCGCGAAGGGTGTCGCCATCACACTCGACTTCTCCGACCGGGCATCCAGCATCCGGCGGAACGTCGGGCCCACTGTCCATCATGGGAGGCGCGTCGAGAACCACCACGGGAGTGTCCGGCATCCCTCCGTCCACTGGGAGAGGCACATCTCGCCCCGCGTCCAGTGGTGGGGGGACGTCCGGCCGAGAGCCGCCGTCTGCACGCGCGTCCTCAAAACCCGCGTCGAGGAGCGGCGCCTCGATATCGAGCGGAGCACCGCCGTCGCTTCCGATCAGTCCGGCATGATCCACGGAACACGCCACGCAGAAAACCAACGCCCAAATAGATCTCATGTGCCCAAAGGATCGGTAAACCCTGAGCCAAACGCAAATCTATGTGTTTGTCACTCGACGGCGGCGATCTCGGGCGCGGCGCGTACACGATGACCGCTTCCCGCAAGAACGCCGACTTCGGCGCTCGCGCGGATCACGACGAGGCCGCTTCCGCCGCCACCTCCACCACCGTTGGCGCCGGCACGGTTGAGGTTGTTGGCGCTCACTCCGTCGCCGTCGCCGCTTCCGCCTCGACCGTGGGTGGCATAGAGAAAGCCGCTGCATCGTGCGCCCCGGGAACCACCACGGACGAGAGAGTTTTGCTCTTCTTCCTCGCCGTTGACTCCGTCGCTGCAAGCGCCGCCTCCTCCGCCCCCGCCGCCAGCGGCGAGAACTTCGGCACCATCAAAGCGAACGGTCCCGGCAGACTCGAAGATCAACGTACCGCCCGCACCGCCGCCGCCCCCGGCGCCGGAGTTCCCATTCCCGGCGGCGCCACCTGCTCCGCGGCCGCCGCTGATGTTGGTGCCGGAATTCACGAAGATGTCGCCACGAGCTGAGAACTGAACCGCGCCGCCTCCGGCTCCGCCAACCCCTCGCGAGGGTCCTTCGCCGCCCACGCCACCGGCGCCACCGGCGCGCAATGGAATGTAGGTCGCCCCAAAGGCCATTCCGCCAGCCCCACCGGCCGCCACGCTTGAGCTGAACTCACCGCCGCCGCTTCCGCCGTTGCCTCCTGCGCCGAAGCCGCCGCCGCCGCCGCCGCCGCCGTCCGAATCAAAGTCGACGCCCGCGACGGATTCGTTTTCGCCGTTCCCACCAGAGTAAGTGGTCATGACGCCTGACACGCCAGCGCCGCTCGACGCACCTGCGCCGGCCTCCGTGCCGTTCCCGTCCGCTCGGATGATGGAGTTGAGGGTGATCGTCCCCGTAGCGACGACGACGAGGCCGCGCGTTCCAACCAGTCGAATGTCGTTTTGGAAAGTCACGTTCTCGTACGCCAAGACACAGAGGTCGATCTCGCCTGGGACGGGCTGCACATACCAAAAGTTGTCGAAGTTCTCGCAGTCGTCGGTGTTCCAGAACCCGTCCGTGACGACGACGTTGCCCACGGCAACCGGTGGCACATCGGACAAGGGGTCGACGATGTTGCTGGGGATCAGGTCAAAACACGAGGCCCGCGCAGCGCTCTCTCGGCACTCAAATGCGCAGACGTCGTCCACATCCCAACCGGTGACGGTGCAGACTTCCAGCGTGTTGCCATCACATCGAGTGGTGCCGTCCATGCAGCCCGCGTCCGGCGGTCCCGCATCGATCATGGGTGGTGCATCCACGGGCACGTCGGGCATGCCTGAATCGACAATCACGGAGACATCAGGCCCTCCGTCGAAGACCACGGGCACATCGGGAAGGGTCCCCGAGTCGAAACCAGGGCCGGTATCGGGACCGGAGTCGGAGCCGGGTCCAGCGTCGAAACCAGGTCCCGTGTCGAAACCGGGTCCAGTATCAACGCCAGGACCGCCATCCTCGCCGACAAGCCCCGAGTGGTCGACGGAACAAGCTACACAGAAAACTAACGCCCAAATCGATCTCATGTCCCCGCAGCATCAGCAAACGCGGACTCAAACGCAACTCAAACTAGGCTTAGGGCGCGAAGGCTTCTGGGAGGCCGGTCGTCTGCAGCATCGAGGCGATGTCCATGCTGACGGCCACAAGAGAATGCACAAGAAAACCGCCCCAGATGCTCTTGGTGCGCATGGCGAGCGTGCCTAAGAAGATACCGGCGAAGATCGCGCCGAGGGTCTCGGGGAATTCCTTGCCGAAGTGAATCATGACGTAAGGAACGGTCATGGCGAAGATCGCGCCGCTGCCGAGGGAGCGCGACGCGCGAAGCCACCAGCCTCGGAAGAAGAACTCCAAGCTAAAGAACTGCGCCAGGTAGAGCAGCTCCCAGGACACGAAGTCCATCCAGCTGCGGTGGCTCTGCTTGTAGAAGGGGTAGTACTCCTGGAAGCCCGGCGTGAAGCTCACGACGACGACGCATACGAACACGACGAGGAAGCTCAGGATGTAGATCCACAGCTTGTCGCGGAAGCCCTTACGCGCAAGGTGTTGATCCCGCAGGCGTTCGCCGCTCAAGCGCATGACGATGAGCGGCAACACGAAGAAGCCCAACACCCGCCACAGCGCCCAGTAGGCGTGGTTGGAGAACTCCCACCAGGGATGTGGATCGCTCGTTGGCGAAGGCATGAAGTCCCGGAAGAAACTCCCGCTAATGGCGCCGCTCGCCTCAAGATCCGCAAGCCATGTGACGAGCTTGCGGAACGTGTGGGGCATCCCGAAGTACTCCATGAGCGTCAGAAAGACGGCGCCCGTCGCAAACGCGAGGAGTGGCTTGTAGTCGTAGCCGAGACCGGCGGCTTTTCGCTCCGCGCGGTAGTCGGCGGCTTCTTCGTCGAGCTTTTGCCAAGTCTCGAGGAAGAAACGACGTGGGTGAAGTTCGCCCCAGTCCGGCATCAGTCGCCGGTGTTGCTCGCAGCGACCTCAGCTCCACGTCGGAGCCGAGTCAGGCAGGCCTCTTGGCCTAGGATCACGAGCGTGTCGTAGAGCCCCGGGCTCTGCATGCGGCCGCTAAGAGCAACACGCGCCGGCTGGGCAACGACCTTCATCTTGATGCCATCGGCAAGGACCCACGCGTTCACCGCTTCTTCGAGCTTATCCGCTTCGAAAGGCACGGTCTCCTCCACGATGCTCGCCAGTCGCTCTAGGTTCCCGACGTAGTCCGGCGTGAGGAACTTTCGTTTCCCCTTCGGCTGATACTCAAGTCCATCGTCGGCACGGAAGAAGTAGTCCAGGCCATCAGCAAGCTCGATGTACGTCGCGCAGCGAAGCTTCACGTGTTCGATGGCCGCGATGAGTTTTGTGTTCGTGGCCTCTACCTCGAGACCATTCGCCGCGAGATATGGCACGACGCCCTTGGCGAGCTCCGCATCGTCCAACATTCGAAGGTGCTGCGCCTGGACGTGCTCGAACTTCTTACCGTCGTACTTGCCGGCGGCGGTTCCGACGTGCTCCCAGGAGAACTTCTCGATGAGCTCTGCGCGGGTGAAGATCTCTTGGTCGCCGTGAGACCAGCCGAGGCGCGCCAAGTAGTTGATGACGCCGTCGGGCAGGTAACCCTGGTCGCGGTACTCGAGAACACTCACCGCGGCGTGGCGCTTGCTGAGCTTCTTTCCGTCCGGACCAAGCACCATCGGCAGATGGGCAAACTGAGGCGCCTTGGCCCCAAAGGCCTCGTAGAGGAGGAGCTGCGGCGGAGTGTTGACCATGTGGTCATCGCCACGGGCGACGAGGGTGATGCCCATCGTGAGGTCATCGACGACGCAGCCGAAGTTGTAGAGCGGGAGTCCATTCGGTCGCATGAGGACGAAGTCCTGCTGCTCCGTGTTGGACACGGTGATGGTGCCGCGAAGGAGGTCGTCCCAAGCGCACTCACCGTCGGTGGGCGTCTTGAAACGAATCGAGTGGGGCTGGCTTGCGTCGCCATCCGTGCGGTCACGCCAAGGTGAACGGAAACGGAAACCTTTCTTGCCGTGCTCCTTCTCGTACGCCTCACGCTGCGCAGCGGTCTCTTCTTTGGTGGCGAAGCAACGGTAGGCGTGCCCGCTCGCGATGAGCTTCTCCGCGTGCTCTTTGTAGATGTCTGTGCGCTTCGTCTGAAAGTACGGCCCGTGCTCGCCGCCTACGCCGGGACCTTCATCCCAGTCGAGGCCAAGCCAGCGCATGGATTCGAGAACGACCTCCACGGCTTCGCCCGTGCTACGCGCCGCATCCGTGTCTTCGATGCGAAGAACAAACTCGCCGCCCTGCTTCTTGGCCCATAGCCAGCAGTAGAGGGCCGTGCGAACACCGCCAATGTGAAGGAAGCCCGTAGGAGAAGGCGCGAATCGAACCCGTACACTCATGGCGCGGGCTATACGCCATCCTCAGTTTGGACGCACGCCGCGCGAGGTCCTGTTTAGCTCACGCCGTAAATGTTCTCGCGCGTGACGATGCGTTTCCAGAGCGCTTCCAGTTCGCGGCCTCGCTTCGTTCGCTCGCCAAGCCAACGCGTGGCCGCGCCCACAGTGCTCATAAACTCCATACGGCTCGACGCCTGCGTGACCAGGCGAGATGAAAGGGGCAAGCCTTCCGCCGACTGCACGCTCTCCTGGATGACCACCGCCGAGTACCCATCGACGCGCTCCAGCATCTCTTTCAGAACGCGGCGCTGGTGCATTCGAGACAGAAGATCCGGCGTGATGGCTCCCGGGCCAAGGACGCCGAGGAGTGCGACGGGCCCACCATCGTCGGAGGGTTTCGCCGCCGCGGCGATGTCGAATACGCGCCCGTCTAAGGGACCGTTGCGGTACTGAATGATCGCACTTCGCCACCGCAGGACAATGCCCGTGGTGGTGCGATACAGTACCTGGGCGTCGCTTGGATCGAGCTCCGCCACGTGGGACCCAGGTGAAATCACAGGGTGTGGCAGCAGCGGAAGCCGGTGTTCACGAAGGCGAAAGCCTCATCACCAACGGTGAAGTCGAACTGGCAGGTTCGGCCATCTTCCACGTTGTTGTAAGAGCCGCCACGGATCGCATGGATGTTTGAGCTTCCACGCTCCGAAGATGTCCACTCCTTCACGTTGCCGCTCAGATCGTAGATTCGCTCTGCCGAGCTCGCGCCGTAGCGCGTGTAGCAGGCTGGGAAGTCCCCGGTGGACGTGATCGCCACGCTCATCATCGCAAGTCCGGACTCAAGGCCATTGCAGCGCTGCGAGGAGGATGTTGTGCAGGACGTCGAGTAGGACCAATCGCAGGTGCTTGGACCCTCGCAGGCATCTTCCCAGGCTTCCTCGTCGCAAAGACCCCAACCCGCGCCATGCGCTTCGCAGGCGTCACGAGCCTCGGCCCAAGTGACGTTGACCCAAGGCTGGACGCCTGCGCGCGAGCAGGCAAACTCGTTGCTCGAGCCGGTCTCCGTGAGCGTCGCATCCGGCCGGGACGCCTCGTACTGCATCATCTCAACACCGCCGCCGATGTTCACCATGGGGATGGTGGACGTGATCGATTCGTCCGTGTCCCCGTCGCAGTCGTCGTCGATGCTGTTGCAGATTTCCGCAGAAGCGACGCCGGCCGCAGCAGCATTGCAGCGAACGCCTGCCAGGCCGTCACATACGACCTGACCGAAGCGCTGACACCCGCCGACGCCGTTGGAGCAGAGGTCCCCAAGGGTGGCGTAGTTCTCGTCGACGCCGCCGTCACAGTCGTTGTCCGCGCCGTCACAGCGTGTCTCTGTTTCTTCGTAGCCAGCCGGGTAGTTGCACTCCCAACCCGCAGCGCCGCCACACGTAGCTGCGGTTCCGGCGCAGAGGCCATTCGGGTTACAGAAGTTGGCGGGTGGCGTGAGCGGCTCATCGATGAGGCCATCACAGTCGTCGTCGAGGCCGTTGCAGATCTCGTTGCCCGTGAAGTTGCAGGCGTACTCACAGCCGTTGGCTGGGTTTCCGTCGCGGTCGACAAAGCCAGTGTCACAACCCGCCAAGACACATGCGCCCGCGGTGCACGTGGGGAAACCGTTCGTGAAGGAGCAAACTCGTCCGCAAGAGCCACAGTTGTTCAGGTCGGTCTGGAGCGAGAAAGTCTCGTCCGTGTCGCCATCACAGTCGTTGTCCAGACTATCGCAGGACTCGATGGTGCCGCCGGTTGCGCCGACGCACGTGAGGGTGCCGCCGGAACAGCTGAGCGAGCCTGCCATGCAAACGCCGCGCGTCTCGCCGCAGGAGGCGCCGCCACCCGGGTTGCCGTTGTCGATGTCTCCATCGCAGTCGTTGTCGAGGCCATCACAGGTCTCCGCCACAGGTCCGACGTCGCCCTCGCAAGCCAGCGCTCCGTCGGTGCAGACCTCGCGACCAAGCTGGCAGGCGCCGATGCTCTCGCCGCAGAGACGACCGCCGTCAGGGTTGTTCTCATCCGTAGTCCCGTCGCAGTCGTCGTCGACGCCGTTGCAGGTTTCCGTCGCCTCGCGGATGCCGCCCACGCAGACGACTGCGCCACCGACGCACTGGTCAACGCCCTGTACACAAGCGCCGTCGGATGCGCCACACGCTGCGCCGCCGCCTGGGTCACCTTCGTCGACGGTTCCGTCGCAGTCATCGTCGCGACCGTTGCAGATCTCGACGGACGGGTCCGCGGGGGTGCACGAGTACTCGCAGCCATCGTCGGGCACGCCGTTAACGTCGAAGAAGTTGGGTTCGCAGCCGCCGGCCTCGAAGGTGCACTCGCCCGCGGTACACGAAGGGGAGGTCACGTGAGCGAAGCGGCAGACACGAGCACAGCTTCCGCAGTTGACCGGGTCTTCAGGGAAGTTGATGTCCTCATCGACCTCGCCATCGCAGTCGTTGTCGCGGAGGTCGCAGAGCGTGTCGTCTTCGCCGGTGGGCAAACAAGTGTACTCGCAGCCATCGGCGGGGTCCATGTTGAGGTCCCGCGCGTTGACATCACACTCCGAGATGAAGCACTCGCCGCCGCGGCACTCGCCAAAAGCGCCGGGTGGGGCACACAGAATGCCGCAGCCACCGCAGTTGTTGATGTCCGTCATCTCGTCGATCTCTTCGTCGATGTTGCCATCACAGTCGTCGTCGATCTCGTTGCAGAGCTCCGCGCCCAAGCAGGCGTCTCCGCCGGTGTCAGGACCGCCATCGAAGACATCTGGAGTTCCAGCGTCGATGAGAGGGACGTCGAGGCCGACGTCAACGGAGGTGTCGGGCAAGGGACCGACGTCCGCGACGGAGCCATCTTCACAATCCAAACAGAAGGGGTCGACATCGCAGCCGCCGCTCAGAAGAAGGGCGAGGCCAGCAGCCACTCCGCTTCCAATCTTGGCCGTGCGAACGGCCTGGGTTCGCACGGCTTCAGTAAAAGACCGGCGAGACCGACGCCATCCCATGAAGCCCAAGAAGAGCAGGATCAACGTCGCGGGAGCGACTGGGCTTCGCGTGCTCGTGGCGCCGGCCGCATCACACGCACATCCGCCACCACCGCTGGCCAGAACCTGAGTTCCGCCGGTGCCGGCATCTTCGGTGCCCGCATCCACGCCAACTCCGCCGTCGGGGTTGACGACGGCCGGGTCGACGCACTCGCCCATGCTGCAGACGAGTTCGTCTGGGCAGGTGAGTCCTTCACAGGGATCGCCTTCGCAGTCGCCGGTGATGGGGTCACAGACGAGGCCAAGAGGACAACGAATGCTGACGCACATGTCGTCGACGCAGTCGCCGCTGGCCGGGTCACACGCCTCGCCGGAGGAGCAGGTCACGTCATCACAGAGGTCTGTGACGCATTCACCAGCGCGGCATTCCTGACCACCCGGGCACTCCACGCCGACGCAGGTGCCTTCGCACATGCCGTCGCGGCAGGCTTCGCCTTCGGCGCACATCACCGTCGCACATGGGTCCGCTTCGCAAGCGCCGGTGGCGATATCGCAAAGCTCACCCTCGTCACAGCCGAGACCACGACAGCTGTCTTCCACACAGCGGCCTGAGTCCGGACGGCAAACCGTACCGCCCTCGCAGATCACGCCGTCGCACGGGAAGGTGCACGCGTTGTTCTTGCAGGTACATGTCGCTGGGTCAGCTCCCGGCGCGCAGAGCGTGTCTCCGTCGCGTTCGACAGTCTCCATCCCACAGGCGTCTTCCTCACAGCGCGGGGTCACGCAGAAGCAAGTGTCGGTGCCCGCGCCGTCCGGCAAGAACGCCGTTCGTCCGGGAGGACACGTGAAGCCAAATTCGGAAACGCGGCAAGGGGACGAGCAGGCGCATTCCACGCAAGCAGAATCGCCTGGGCAGAGGCCTTCGCCGGTCTCTTCGTCGACGCTGCCGTCGCAGTCGTTGTCGCTGCAGTCACAGGTCTCGACGCCCGCTGGGACCTCGCCGACGCAGAGCTCGTCGCCTTCGATGCACTGAAGGGCGCCCGGCATGCAGATGCCTTCGTCGCTGCCGCAAGCGCCGCCTAGGGGAAGCGCCTCGTCGATGGTTCCATCACAGTCGTCATCGAGGTTGTTGCAGACCTCTTCGCGCGTCATCGTCGCGCCGTCGCAAACCAACATGCCGTCTCGGCAGATGTTCACACCTGGCGAACACTCACCTGCGTCGGTGCCACATGGGGCGCCCACACCGATGCCCTCGTCTTCAACGCCGTTGCAGTTGTTGTCGAGGCCATCGCAGATTTCTGGAGTTGGGCCCACGGCGCCTTCGCAAACGAGCATACCGCCGGTACATGCCGTGACACCGGGCTCGCATTCGCCGGTTCCGTCACCGCAGGCTTCGCCGCCTTCGGGGTCACCCTCGTCCGTTGAGGCATCGCAGTCGTTGTCACGACCATCGCAGATCTCGTCCGTGGGACCCGTTTCGCCGCGACAGACCAATGCGCCCATCTCGCAGACGAAAGCGCCAAAGTCGCACTCGCCGGTGTTTGAGGCACCGCAGCTGCCTCCGCCACCGGGGTTGCCTTCATCGAAGAGACCATCACAGTCATCGTCAAGGCCGTTGCAGAGCTCAGGGCTACCGCCGGTTCCGCCATCGCAGATCAAGCTGCCTGCTACGCATCGCGTGGTGCCTTCGGTGCACACGCCGACGGCCGTTCCGCAGGCTGCGCCACCACCGGGGTTGCCTTCATCGGTGCTGCTGTTGCAGTTATTGTCGATGTTGTCGCAGATCTCTGGGCTCGGATCGATACCGCCAACACACGCTCCGAAGGTTCCGTCCACGCAAACCCGAGTGCCTGGTCGGCAAGCGCCAACGGAAGAGCCACACGCTTCGGTGTTGCCGTCGATGGTGCCGTCACAGTCGTTGTCGAGGCCATCACAGGTTTCGGCTTCGGGCGTCGTACCCGAACACGCGCCAAAGATGCCCGCTGTGCAAATCTGCGTGCCGATGGTGCAGATGCCGACGCTGTTGCCACATGCACGGGAGACCCCTTCGTCGATGCGCGTGTCGCAGTCGTTGTCGATGTTGTCGCAAATCTCGCCCGAAGGAACACAGCCCGCGCAGACGCCGCCTTCGTCGATGACGCCGTTGCAGTTGTTGTCCACGCCATCACAGACCTCGTCGGGAACAGGCCCGCAGCCGCCGCAGTCGTTCGCGTAGCCTTCGTCGATGGTGCCGTCGCAGTCGGAGTCCACGCCATCACAGGTGTCTTCAGGCTCTGAGCAGAGGTCGAGGACCGCTGGCGCGGATGGGTCGGAGCACCATTTGGTAAATCCTTCATCCACGATTCCGTCGCAGTCATTGTCTCCTTCGCCGCAGTATTCGATGAGCAGGGAGTCCGCGATAATCGCGGCGAGACCCGCGGAGAGCGTGTCGGGGTCATTGGCGAAGAACGCCTCCGTGGTGCCGCCTGCCGCGGCAATTCCGTTCAGCTGGGCTTCGCTCGCAGCGGAAACCGCGAGACCGATGACGTATACGTCGATGCCAGCGTCCTCAAGCGCGGCGGCGGCGGCGTTTGGGTCGTTGGGGCTACAACCAGCGCTCTGGTTTCCGTCGGTGATCAGAATGACCGAGTAAGGACGGCACCCGCCCGCCGCGTCGGATGGGATCGTTGTGGTTGTGAGGCGAGAGCCGATCTGGTTCATCAGGCCCGCGAGAGGGGTGCCGCCTGAGGCTCGAAGCTCGCAGTCGCCGCCGCCCAAGTGGTTGCAGAAGTTACCCGTCGTGGTGCTGGCGTTAAAGTTTGTTTCTTGGTTGTCGATCCAACGCAGCATCGCGCCCGTGTTGTCGAGACCCGAGAAGGCCCCGGTGTCGGAGAAGTCGACGAGGAAGTCTCCGGTGCGGCTACCGATCGAGCAGGCGCCGCCGTAGTTGATGCACACCGATGGGCTGCCGCCTCCGAACGTCTCGTACGCGGGGCGACCTCCGGTGCCAGGCCGACACGCTGCGGGAACCGCGGAGGCCCAGTCGAAGTTGCAGTTTGCGCCGGTAACTGTGGCGCCCGAGTTACACTGGGGGTTACCAAACGACGAGACGAATGCCCCACCTGGGTTGCACTCAAGGTCGTTGATGTTGGCGCAGTTCGAGTTGAGCGCCGGCGTCTGGGGAAAACGTGCGAGGGAGAACTCTACGTCTCCGTACGCCAGAATCATGTTCCGAAGAGCTTGCTTCGCGACGGCGATACGGCTGTCGTTCGGTAGGCCATCGCAGTTCGTGTCCACGCCGGCGGTGCAGTTCGATCCGCAAAACTCGCCCGTGCCGTTCTGGGTGCACCCGGTCAACACACCATCCCCGAAAGTGAGGATGTCGTTGAGATCGATCGCCATCGATCCCGACGTATCGAACGCGATGACAATGCGGGGTTTGATCTGAGCCGAAGCGCTTTGGCTGGCTGCGAGAACGAAAACGGCGCTTAGAGCACCAAGTAAGCAATGTCGAGTCACGTCGACAGAATCACAAACCTGGGACCCAAAATCAATGTAAGTGGATAGATCCGGCCCTGGTGTGCTCGAATGATCAGCAGATCCGAGCCAAGCAAATGGATTCTCCTTTGGTCATATTTTGCCAAGGTCGCTGAAGATCGGCGACCATGGCCCCTTCGATCGTGCCAGAACTCTCAAACTCCACCTCCACGACTCAGGCCACCGTTCTCCTCGTGGGGCACGGTGAACCGCTCACCGACGCTATCGTCTACGCCCTTGGGCGCTATTCCATCGCCGTCGAGCGGGCGAACCGCGACGAATTGGTTCAAGCGGTCACCGTCGCGGCCCCTGATTTGGTGGTGCTCTGCGGCGATGTGGTCCGCGATGGGGGGAAAGACGCCCTCGAAACCCTCGCATCGGACGCCGTCGCGTCGATGGCGCCCATCGCGCTGCTCCTCGACGACGCTTCCCTCGATGAGCGCCTCCGGGCCTTTCGAAGCGGCGCCGTCGCCGTCATCGCGCGTGGCGCGAGCGCTGACGCCATCGCCAAACGCGTCTCCGAGCTCTGCAAAGAGCTCCCGGACCGACCCGGCGAAGCAGCGGGTGCCCTCGGAGAAGCGACGCTGGAAGAGCTCGCCGACCTCGTCGCGCGGAAACTGCGCTCCGGCATTCTCAGCGTTGAACACGTGGACGAGGACGCTCCCCCCGTTCGGCTCATGTTGGGCTCCGGCGGAGGTGTCGTGGCCGCCCTCGATCAGTTCATCGCTGAGCTTCGGCCCCTCATCGCCGACGCCAAACCGTTGCGATACGAGCTCTTCGAGACCGTCGGCGGACGCATCAAGCTCTGGGATGAAGCCGACGAAAACAAGAGCAGCGCCATCTATGAGGATCTCCGCATCGTCGTCATGGACGATGACCCAGGGCGAGCCGACGAGTTCGCGTTGGCGCTTCGTGAACAGGGCGCCCTCGTCGCCATCACCGCGGTGAGCAAGGCTGGTATTCAACGCGCTCGGCAGCTCGACCCTGCCGTGATCGTCCTCGACGCGAGCGCCATCGAAGGCGAAGGCTTCGAGATGGTCCGGAGCATTCGGCGCGACCCAAGATTGCGCTGGGCGAGCTTGCTCGTCGCCAAATGGGATGAGCTGTGGCCCGCAGGCACCGCGGCCCCCGATCTCGATCGGGTCTCTTCGCGCTTGATGCCCTTGATCTCCCAAGACCACGAGTTGAGTGAACGCTCGAAGGGCGACGAGCCATTCGACACGCGCCTGGAGCTCACCGGCCCGAGCCGAATGATCCGCGCGATCTCCCGCGCCGAAGGGACCCGCGTCGTCGCCACGCGGTCTGCGCGCGTCGCCGTTGATGTGGACCTCACGGACGGATTGATCGTCTCGGCACAGGGCCGCGTCGACGGTCAGGTCATCACGGGCACAGAAGCGCTTACTTCGCTCCTGACCCTTGGGTCGGGGCGAGTTCGCGTGGAGAGACGCACGCACCCCGCCGCCGCGAACGTCATGCTCCCGGTCGACGAGGCCCTCGACGCTGCGCTCCTTCCGAGCGAAGCCGCGAGCGCGCCGCCGCCGCCCCTCGTGCACTCCGAACCGCCTGGCAGTCATCCGGACAAGGGCCCCACGATGATGGGTCTTCGGACGCCCGGGATGCCAAAGAACAACACGGAGTCGATGGCCGCCACCAAGGTGCCACCCAAGCCAAGCTCGTCGTCCGCCGTGAAGTCCATCAGCCAGAGCGACCTCGGCGGCTTCAAGATTCCAAAGCCTGGCAGCATCCCGCGCGTGGGCCTTGTCGAAGAGAAGACTTCGTCCCAAGCGCTCGCGGAGAAGCACACGTCGGAGACCCTCCCTGCTCCGCGTGTTTCCGAAGCCGACGTGGCCGAGGTGGATGAGGTGGAAGCCGCGGACGACGCGCCGACGCTGAATCACATCAAGCCGATGGAGGCGACCCTTGAAGCAAACGACAAAGACGGCGACGACCTGCTGGACGAGCTGGCCCGCGAGATTGGCGAAGTTCGTGGAGACGCCGAAGACGCCGACGCCGAAGATGCCGAAAACGCACCGAGCTCTTTTGGTGACAAAGCGATCGGCCGCGTACGAGCTCTTCTCGGACCCGCCGGTGTTCCTGGAGCGGACAGCGCCCTCCCCGATGCTCGAACGAAGTCCGACGAGGGTGATGACCCAGAATCAGGCGTCGACGCAAACGCAGACGCAGACGCAGACGCAGCCGTAGACGCAGACGCAGACGCAGACGCAGACGCAGACGCAGACGCAGACGCAGACGCAGACGCAGACGCAGACGCAGACGCAGACGCAGACGCAGACGTCGCCGACCTCGAGCTTGGGCTAGAGGCAGAGCCGAACAAAGACGTCGAGCCGGCATACGAAGAGGAAGACGCGCCGCCGAGTTCAAGCTTGGACACCCTGCCCCCGGGTGGTCTGCCGAAGCGCTCCTGGGGGATCCCGATTGGGCTCCTGGTAGGCGTGCTGGTGATCGGTGGATACTTCGCAGCCTCGACGCTACGGCCCGAGTGGTTCGGAGATCCGCAGCCGAACACCGAGCCGGCGAAC
>JBGCFM010000072.1:0-12704 GCA_045106895.1 Polyangiales bacterium
CGACCGATGCACTCTACGCGTACGGCGTGCGTCTTTGTATGGGCGCGCCGGACATGCAGTCCGGTCGAGGGCGTTTGGGATCCGTTATGGAAGCGACGGCACGAGCTCTACGCGGCGCTGTCGAACGCGTCGCTCCCTTGGACGTACAGATCAAAGACGACCCTCTCGTACCCCTGGAGGACGCGACGCTAAGCCACGTGGTGGTGCATCTATTGGCGGCCGTTGTCGACTCCATCGAAGAGGACGAGGGCGATGGGTCGATACGACTGACACTTGACCAAAAGGGCGACCGCGCTCGCATATCCGTTGGCTACACGAGCACCGAGGAGACGCTCCCAAACTCCGGGATTCCCGCGCGTGAGCCCCCATCTTTCATCACCGTTCGGCACGTCGTCGAAGAGGCCGGCGGCGATGTTCGTTTCGATGGCTCGGACGGGAGCGCATCGATCGTAGTGCGGCTCCCGATGATTCGATAGAAAGCTCTAGTGTTTGAAGGCCAATCCAAGCACGCACGCCCACCCGCCGAGAAGTAGCAGACCGCCTATCGGCGTGATGGCTCCAAACCAGCGTGGAGCCCCCAGGGCCATCGCGTAGAGTGTGCCGCTGAAGACAAGAGAACCGACGGCGAAGCAAAGCGCCGCGGCGGACGCCACACCACTTGCGGCCCGAGCGCTCAGCGCAGCAAGCGCGAAGAGGGCCACGGCGTGGGTGAGTTGATACTGGGTGGCGGTATGCCACCAGCCTTGGGCCTTGAGCCCCTCGGCACCGTCTTCAAAGCGCGCCCGAAGGGCGTGGGCGCCAAACGCGCCTAGTCCGACGGCGGCAAAGCCATGGAGGGCGGCGGCGATGAGAATAACGCGAACGCTGATGGCAGAGAGCACCGCGAGAGCCTGCGTGATTTTCCCCGAGGCTCAAGTCCTCTTCCCTGCGCGGCACCCACCACCATCAAGCGAGCGCCCCCCACCCTTGCAAAAACCGCTGGTGAATGCGACGTCACTCCTATGATGATACGCACTCGTTTCTTCGCGCGATCCGTCCTCGCCGCGCTGCTTGCATCGAGCGCCTCTTGCGGGACGAGCGCGCCACCGGTGGCGCGCATGCCGGAGCCGCCCGCGCCGGATCCGGATGCAGAGATCCACGCGCTCAACGAAGCCGCCCGCACCGCCGGTACCCAAGACACGATTCACGGTGTTGCGGTCCTGGACCCGTACCGCACTCTGGAGCGTGAGAGTGAGTTCACGGAACGCTGGATCGAAGTGCAAAACCAACGCACGGCGGACCGCATCCAGCCGACGGAGGCAGCGCTCGCGCGCCTCGACACGTTGCTCTCGATCGGGAGCATCTCCGGCGTCACGATGGGCGGCGACGTCGTCTTCTATTCGAGACGCCAAGGAGACGACGAGCAACCGACCCTCTATGCTCGTGTCGGCGGGGAAGAACGCGCACTTCTGAACCCCAGCACGATGGGCGAACGCGCCGCCATCGATTGGTACTTTCCTTCACCGGATGGCTCAAAGCTCGCGTACGGCGTCTCCCACAACGGTGACGAACGAAGCACTCTCCGTGTGTTGGACGTGGCCACCGGCGAGCACACGAGTGAACGCATTGAGCGGACGAAGTGGACGAGCGTCGCTTGGCTCCCGGGCAGCGACGCTTTCTACTACACACGCTACCCGGTGGAGGGCGAAGACGGCTTCGACGCAGAGCGACCCGACAACTACTTTCCGCGCGTCTTTTTCCATGAGCTCGGAGAAGATGCGTCCGAGGACCCCCTCGTATTTGGCGGGGAGAACGGCACAGATTTCCCATCCCCACACGTATCCAGCGACGGTCGTTGGCTAACGCTGAATGTCTTCCGTGGATGGAGCGAGAGTGATGTCTACGTCCTGGACCGAGGTCGACGCGGCGAACGCGGCATTCCGAGCGCGCGGCATCCTCTTCGCCCCATCGTTCAAGGCGAGCACTTCATGAGTCAAGGCATGGTCCACGACGGACGATTGCTGATGCGAACGAACCGAGACGCGCCCCGCTTTCGAATCGTCGGCGTCGACCCTGCGAGTCCGGGCGAGCCCTCCGACTGGACAGACATCATCGCCGAAAACGAGGCACCTCTCGACGGCTGGGCGTTGAACTCAGAGGGCATCGTGACGCACTACCTCGACGACATCCGTTCGCGCATCTACGTGCACGATGGAAGCGGCGCGGTGTTGCGTGAGGTCGCGCTCCCTGCCCGCGGGGCCGTCCGTGGATTGAGCGCGGATGCTTCGGGTCCTCAGATCGTGTTTGGCTTCGAGAGCTACCTCGATGCACCGTCACTCTTGGCGTCGAATGGAGAGGAAGTCTCGGTGCTTTCACGCGTCGACAGCGCATTCGACGCATCCGGCTTCATCACGCGCCAAGAACGGATCGCGTCAGCGGACGGAACGGAAATCCCTGTCACCCTGATTCACGCACGCGATCTGGAGATGGACGGAAACACGCCAGTTCTCCTCTATGGGTACGGCGGATTTAACGTCTCACTCATGCCTCGCTTCAGCCGCAACGCGCTCTACTGGCTCGAGCGTGGCGGCGTGTACGCCGTGGCAAACCTCCGTGGCGGTAGCGAGTTTGGCGAGGAGTGGCACCTCGCGGGTGCCCTCGAAAACAAACCTCGAGTCTTTGAAGACTTCGAGGCGATTCTCTCATGGCTGACGACCAGTGGACTCTCCCGCCCCGAGCGCATCGCCATCAACGGCGGCAGCAACGGCGGGCTTCTCATGGGCGCCATGCTCACACGGGTCCCAGAGCGCTTCGCCGCCGCAGCAAGCTACGTGGGCCTCTACGACATGGTTCGCTACCACCGCTTCCCCCCCGCCGAGCTATGGGTGAGTGAGTACGGCAGCGCCGAGGACGCCGAGATCTTCCCGGTGCTCCACGGCTACTCACCCTATCATCAGGTCGAAGATGGGCGCGTCTATCCCGCCACGCTCATCGAGACGGCAGACCACGATGGACGTGTGCACTGGGCGCACTCCACGAAGTTCGCCGCGGCGCTTCAGGAAGCGACATCCGGTTCACGTCCCATCTACTTTCATATGGAACGGGAGCAGGGACACGGCGCGGGAACACGCAGGAGCGACCAGGTGACTCGCTACGCACGGATGTTCACATTCCTCGAAGACGAACTCCAGATGAGGGCACCATGAAGACCAAGCCGTTCAACCAGACTCCGCCGGAGCTCGACAATCAGTTCGACGACGACGTGGTGCTTCAAGACTACCTCGAGCGCATGTTTCCCGCCGAACAGCAGGGCGAGCTATTTGCAGACCTGCGCTCGTTAGGGGCCGCGTGTTTGCAGCTCGATGCGCTTGTAATCAAGGACCGGCTTATCGACCCCGTCCTCACCCAGTGGGACGCATGGGGACAGCGCATCGACCATATCGAGCTCACCGACACGTGGAAGCGCGCCCGGGAGATCGCCGCCACGCATGGAGTCGTGGCCGCAGCGTACGAGAAACGTTTTGGTGTCCTCGCTCGGGTTCACCAGTTCTCCCTCGCCTACCTCTTCGCGCCGGCGTCCGATTTTTATGGATGCCCTCTCGCGATGACGGACGGTGCCGCGCGCACACTGCTCGCCAGCGACAATCAGGCGCTCATCGAACGCGCGGTGCCTCACCTCACTTCCCGCGACCCGGACGAGTTTTGGACGAGCGGCCAGTGGATGACAGAGTCCACGGGCGGGTCCGACGTGGGCCTCTCAGAGACCATCGCCCGGGAAGCGGAGACGGGCTGGCTGCTCTCGGGACGGAAGTGGTTCACCTCGGCGGCGACGTCCCAAATGGCGCTCACCCTCGCGCGCCCCGAAGGCAACCCGGCTGGCGGACATGGTCTCGCGCTCTTCTACGTCGAGTGCGAGACTCAGCGTGGAAAGACCATCCTCACCAATCGACTCAAGGACAAGCTAGGCACGCGGAAAGTCCCGACGGCGGAGCTCACCCTCGACGATGCGGAGGCGACGCTAGTGCTCGGCAGCAGCGGCGGTGTGAAAGGCATCACGCCGATGCTCAACGTCACACGAACCTGGAATGCCATCACGAGCGCCGCGCTGATGCGCCGAGGTTTGGCCCTCGCCAAGGACTACGCCCGGCGGCGCCATGCCTTCGGCGCGACGCTGAGTGAGAAGCCGCTTCACGTGGACACCTTGGCCGGACTTAGCGCTGAATACGAAGGCGCGTTTCTCCTCGCATTCCGCGTCGCCGAACTACTCGGTCGACACGAAAGCGGCGACACCGCCTCCAGCGACCTGCTCCGGGTGCTCACGCCCATCGCGAAGCTCACGACGGGTCGCCAGGTTGTGCAAACGACGTCCGAGGTCCTCGAAGCCTTCGGCGGCGCCGGATACGTAGAGGACACCGGGCTGCCGCGGCTCTTACGGGATGCCCAGGTGCTCTCCATTTGGGAGGGAACAACAAACGTCCTCGCTCTCGACCTGCTCCGCGCCATTCACCGAGGAGCCGGGCTGACGCCGCTTCACGCGGAACTCAAAAAGTGGGTCATCGCCGAGGATGACTCCCTGCGAGCAGCCGGTGACGTCGCGTTACACGCCTTCGAGCACGCCTTGGCGTGGCTATCCGCCAATCAGAGCGACCAAGCCTGTCTCGAGGCCGGCGCCCGGCGTTTTGCCCTCACTATCGGTCGCGCGACGGAGCTTGCGCTCTTGGTGGACCACGCCGGCTGGGCACTGAGCCAGGGGAAGGCGCGACCTCGCGCGGCGGCGCTTCGTTTCGCGAAATCGGCCATCGACCAGATCCAGGACTTCAACGCCGAAGACACGCAGCTGCTGGCCCAGTAAGTCGCAGAATGCCCAGAAATACGGTCGTCGGGCCCAGGTCGTAGCTCTGTTGCCCGAACACCTGAAAAATCTGTCGTTTTTCCATTTGGCCCCTCGAACCTGACGAAGGCAGATTTTGAGACTGCGCCTGGCCCAACCAGGGCAAACGAAGTAGCGTTGGGCCACCAACAAAGCGCTTCGCTTAAGGACGAGATGGCAAGAGACTTCGGCGTCAATCAAGGCCTCGTGGAGGAAATGTTCCTCCGCTGGGTTTCCAATCCCACCTCCGTTGATGAAGCGTGGCAGCGCTACTTCGACAACCTCGACCAAGTCGAGTGGCCACAGCTCACGTCGGCCGGCAGTATCGCCGCGCCCTCGGACGGCGATGTCCACTCCGGCAACGGGCAAGCGCGCCGCGAAGGCCTCGTCGACATCGGCGGCCCTTCGGGGGTGTTCAGGCTCCCGCCCACGGCAGAGAACCTTCCTTCGTTCATCCCGGGCCGCGCGAGCTTCCCGCCGACGGCGGAGGTTCTCAACGCGAACGTGCTGCAGGGCCGCGTGTCGGCGTTGACCAACGCGTACCGCGTTCGCGGTCACCTCTACGCCAACCTGGACCCTCTCGGCATTCGAAAGATGCCCGACACTGGCGACCTAGACCTCGAACGCTACGGTCTCGACGACGTCGACCCGTCGACGATGTTCTCCACCGGTGACCTCGCCGGGCCCGAGACGGCGTCCCTCGAGGACATCGTCAAGCGCCTCGACGACACCTACACGCGCTCCGTTGGCGCCGAGTTCACCTTCCTCGAAGACCGCGAAGCGCGGACCTGGCTTCAGCATCAGCTTGAGTCCACGGCCAACAGCTACAGCCTGACCAAGGAGGAGAAGCTCCGTATCCTCACAAAGCTGACGGACGCGGAGATCTTCGAGCAATTCCTGCACACGAAGTTCATCGGCGCGAAACGATTCTCCCTCGAAGGTGGCGAGAGCGTAATTCCAATGCTGGACCTTCTGGTGGAACGCACCGCGGCGCTCGGCGTTCAGGAGATCGTTCTCGGGATGGCACACCGTGGCCGTCTCAACGTGATGGTGAACATCATGGAGATGAACGTTCGCCAGATCTTCGCTGGCTTCGACGACAACGATCCCAAGCGCTACCTCGGCGGCGGCGACGTCAAGTACCACCATGGCTTCTCCGTCGATCGCGAGACGAAGAGCGGGAAGGTCCACATGACGTTGACCTTCAACCCGAGCCACCTCGAGTTCGTCAATCCGGTGGTCGAAGGACGTGTTCGCGCGAAACAAGATCGCCGCGAGGATCTAGAGCGCTCCGAGGTCTTGCCGCTGCTTATTCACGGCGACGCGGCCTTCATCGGTCAGGGCATTGTGCCCGAGACGCTCAACCTGATGGAGCTGCAGGCCTACAATACCGGCGGCACGATTCATGTCGTGATCAACAACCAAATCGGGTTCACCACGATTCCCGAAGACAGCCGTTCGACACGCTACTGCACCGACATCACGCGCATGCTGCGCTGCCCGGTGTTTCACGTAAATGGCGAAGACCCCGAGGCCGTCGCCAACGTCGTGCGCCTCGCCGCCGAGTACCGCCAGCGATTCCGTCGCGACGTCGTCATCGACCTCTACTGCTACCGCAAGTACGGCCACAACGAAGGCGACGAGCCACGCTTCACGCAGCCCGTGATGTACGCCGCCGTCGACCAAAAGAAGACCGTTCGCGAGGTCTACGTCGACCGCCTGACGGAAAACGGCAACATCACGCAGACCTCCGCCAACGAGATTCAGGAGCGTCGTCGCGATGACCTCGACCGCGCCCTCACCGAAGCGCGCGAAGGCGACTTTGGACTGATCCCGAGTTCAATGGAGGGGCTCTGGACCGGATACACCGGCGGCCTCGACGCGAACTGCGAAGAGCCGGACACGGGCGTGCCCATCGAGCGCCTCAACGAGCTCCTCGACCGACTCACCACCCTTCCCGAGGGCTTCACGGCCCACCCGCGTCTCGAGCGCTTCCTCCTAGAGAAGCAGCGCAAGATTCGTGAGACGGGCAAGAACGTGGACTGGGGTACGGCGGAGAACCTCGCCATGGCCTCCATCCTTGCCGACGGAACGCGCGTGCGCTTCACCGGCCAAGACGTTCGACGTGGCACGTTCTCGCACCGCCACGCGGTCATTTACGACTCGAAAACGGGACGGCGACACACTCGCCTTGGTCACCTCACGCCGGACCAGGCGAGCCTCGAGATCTACGACAGCCCTCTGTCTGAGGCGGGCGTCTTGGGCTTTGAGTGGGGCTACAGCCTCGACTCTCCCGATGCTCTCTGCCTCTGGGAAGCTCAGTTCGGCGACTTCGCCAATGGCGCGCAGGTCATCATCGACCAGTTCTTGTCCTCGTCCGAAGACAAATGGCATCGACTCAGCGGCTTGGCGCTTCTTCTTCCTCACGGATTCGAAGGCATGGGCCCGGAGCACTCCAGCGCGCGTCTTGAGCGCTTCTTGCAGATGTGCGCGGAAGACAACATGCAGGTCTGTAACCCAACGACACCCGCGCAGATCTACCACCTGCTCCGACGTCAGGTCGTTCGTCAGTACCGCAAGCCGCTCATCATCATGACGCCGAAGAGTTTGCTTCGTCACCGTCGCGCCGTCTCCACGATGGCCGACCTGACTCAAGGCACGTTCCAGAGAACACTTCCTGACACCACGAAGATCAAAAAGCGTGGTGTTCGCAAGGTCCTCTTCTGCTCCGGCAAGGTCTACTACGACCTCCTCGAGTTGCGGGAAAAGAACGAGATCGAAGATGTCGCCATCGTTCGCCTCGAACAGCTCTATCCCTTGGCCGAAGACACGCTCAAGAACGCGCTCAAGGGCTACCCAAAGAAGGCCCAGGTAGTCTGGGTCCAAGAAGAACCATGGAACATGGGCGGGTGGTACTTCATCCAATCACGCTTCAAGGAGATGACAGGCCGAGACATCACCTGCATCGCGCGACGCGAGAGCGCCAGCCCAGCCACAGGTTCGAAGGCCGCGCACGTGATGGAACACGCGGAACTCCTCGCGCGCGCCTTGGAATAGCCTCGGCGAGCCCGAAAACGAGAGTTTAGAACAGAAGCGCGCCGTTGTTGGCGCGCTTCTTTTTTGTCTCGCGAGCGCCTCGAAGAACACCGCTCGTTAACGAAAAAAGGCAGACGCCGAAGCGCCTGCCTGATTTCAGGTTCGACTGGAATCAGTCGATTTCGATGTCGATGTCGCAGCCGTCGGTGAGCTGAACGCCACCGTCGTACTCGATGCCACAGCTCTCGGCGCCGGTGCCCCACTTGAGGCCATCGGATGCGCGCGTCGCCGCGATATCAAGCTCGTAAGAGCCTGCGGCGAGCGTTGGGAAGTCGTCCTCGTGGAAGACGAGGGTGTCGGTGCAAGCAACCTCGACGTCGCTGTAGAGGGGAGAGCCCTCGCCGGCGATGTAAAGCATGATGGTGATGTTGTCGCCTGGTGCCGTCAGCATCGCGTCCGCGCAAGTGCCGTAGACCGTGCTGTCGATGGCCTCTTGCCAGAAGAGAGGAACCGTCATCTCATTCGCAAGGCTGATGAGGAAGTCAGGCGTCGCAACCGTCGCGTGCTGTGGCGGGTTGTTGAGAACGAGGTCGAGGGGGTCGGTCATCGCGATGACCGCGCCGCTCGCGTCGAGAGCTTCCCAGAAGGACGTGTAGGCCACGTTGAACTCAATGGTGGGCTCGGTCGCGTCGGTGCGGGAGTCAAAGAGCTGGTTGGCACATGGAATCGTCCAGCTTGCGTCACCAAGGGTGTCTGCCGTGTTGACGTTGAAACGAACGTTGGCGATGCCAGCCTCCGCGCAGGTCTGAGCGCTCGCTGCGACGCCGTTGATGAGCCACATCCCATCAAGGGTTCCGATGTCGGCAACAACCTCGTTGCAGCCGTTCGCCAAGGTGCCCGCCTCGGCGGGGCACTCGTCCATCTGATTGCGCACGCCGTCGCCGTCATCGTCTTCGAGGGAACAGCCAAAGGCGTCCACTGCATCCGCGAGCGAAGTCCCCGGGCAGTCATCGACCCCATCTTCAATGCCGTCGCCATCAAAGTCCGTCGTGACGGTGATCTCACAACCGGTGCCAAGGGCTACCAATGCCAATACCGACGCCAGGTAGGTCAGTTTCTTTGAAAAGTTCATGTATCCTCCAAGGATCGGGGCGACTTGCCCCCTAAAAAAATCAAGCTCTTCCAAAAGAGAGCAAAGCTCCCCATTCACGTTCACGTCGACGCTGGGCCGCCGCGAAGATTCACTGCGCGGCAGAATGGCAAAGGGCACCAGCCGGGTCAACGGCGTGGGTAAAACCGGCGAGAAAGTGGGAGTATCTCCTGCAAATCCCCCGATCTGTTGCCACGGGGAGCCCAGACCCGTAAGAGAATAGGATGCGTTTCCCGCCCCTCACGCCGCTCGTGAAGACGATTCTCTTCGTCATTACGGGGTGTTTCGTCACGCAGCTCACCCTTGAGGTGTGGATGGGTCAAGACTGGGTGCAGTGGCTCGCCCTTTTTCCAGAGCCAGGCCTCCACACGCTTTGGCAGATCTTCAGCTTCCCGATCTACCAGTCCGGCGAGGTTTGGGGCTTTCTCCTCTCGTTCATCTTCTTCTGGTGGTGCGTCGCTCCCTACGAGCTGGCCTTTGGGAAGAGGCTCACCATGGGCGTGCTGGCTGTCTGCGGCGTCACCAGCGCCGTTCCGGTCCTGCTTTTCGGCGCATTCTTTAGTGATGCGGGTTCCTACACCACGGTCGCCCTGGGACCGCTGACGGCGACCTCGCTCTTCTCGATTCACGCCCACACCCTGGGCGTCATCGCGGCGTACGTGTGGTCAATGCGTTTCCGCGGAAACATGAACTTTTTCGGCGTTCTCTCCCTCTCGGCAAAGCAGGCACTCCTGCTCCTCGTCGCCTACACGGGCCTCCAGTTCCTCGCGACGACGAACGTCACCATCGTGCTTGCCAATGTCGGAGCCATCGGCGGTGGGCTATGGTTCACCGAACAGCTGAGCAAGGGACCGAAGACACGAAACAAGAAGAAAGTGGAGAACAAGGCGGGTCTACACGTCGTCCAAGGCGGCAAGGACGACCCCCCTCAATGGCTCAACTGATAAGGTTCGGCACGCCACTTGCTCTACCTAGCGCGAAGGAGCCGCGAATCGCCGTTATTGTGAACCGTGGTGCACACTCAAGGAACTGAAGGAGAGATACGCTGATGATGAACCACCTTGGAAAATGCTTTGCTGTTGCTTTTGCCATGATGGCCGGCGGCTGCATTGTCACCGCCGACACGTACGAAGAATGCATCACTGACACCGACTGCTTCTCGAACGACTACTGCCAGCCCTTCTCAAGCGGAACGGTCGACACGGCGATCTGCACGCAGCAGTGCTTCAGCAACGCCGACTGTCCGACGACCCTCTCAGGATTCGAAGGCGTTTGTTTGCCCTTCTCCGTCTTCGACGCCTGCGTCGAGAGCTGCCGCGACGACTTTGATTGCTCCTCCGGTTTTGCGTGCGAACCTGAATCTCTCACCGGGTTTAACTACCTAGTCTGCGTGCCACGCTAATGAACACACTACTGAAATCCTTCGCCATGATGGCCGTTCTCTCGAGCACCGGCTGTATCATTGAGACAGACCCCATCGGACCCGTTCCGGTGCGCGCGGACACCTACGAAGAGTGCTCATTCGATAGCGACTGCTTCTCCAGTGACTACTGCGAGAATCTGTCCAGCAGCACCGTCGACACGGCTATCTGTACCCAGGCGTGCTTCAACAACCGTGACTGCCCCACAACGAACGCGGGCTTCGAGGGTGTATGTCTTCCCTACGGGACGTACGATGCTTGCGTCGAGAGTTGCCGTGACAACTTCGATTGCCCGACAGGCTTCAACTGCGAAGTCGAGTCTCT
Organism: Polyangiales bacterium; assembly: GCA_045106895.1. Taxonomy (GTDB): domain Bacteria; phylum Myxococcota_A; class Polyangia; order Polyangiales; family Houyiibacteriaceae; genus JBCCRV01. Next base: position 10,781 of record JBGCFM010000072.1, read on the forward strand.
GACGGGCTTCGACTACCTCATCTGCGTTCCTCGCTGAGCAACACCAAAAAGAAAAACCGGAGCCCTCGCGGGTTCCGGTTTTTTCATTCCGTCACGCCCGCGCCTTGAACTAGAACAAGAACCCGACCCGCGCGCGAACCAATCCGAGGGTCCCCAGGCCCTCACCGTTCGCATCGTCAAAAGCATTGCCCGGGAACAGAACGCCACCCTCGACGCCACCCTGCAGGCGGAAGCCAAACTTTAGGTCCGTGTGAAACATGACGCTGGCGTCGAGCTCGAATCCGAGGCCGCGATTCGAGGAGTCTCCGCCCAAAGGTCCCACGGTGCGACTCTGACTTCGCTGGCGATAAACATCGACAACGTCAGACGTGGCGCGGCCCCATACCCAGCCGAGCCGAATATCCATGAAGTCTGTTGGACGGACGTTCCACCAGTTGAAAAGATAACCCGCACCGGCAACTCCGCCGTTTGTCGGAAGAAGGTCGGCTCCCGGCGCGCCGCGCCCCACGAGCTGCGCGTCCGTTGCAAGGGTGGAAGAGCGCGCCGAATGCCACGCCATCAGCTCGGGGAAGAGAATCAATCCGATCCTGTGATCGGGGTGCATCGTGGCGCGCCGCTGGACGGCGTCTTCGGTGTTGGAGTCGCCGGACGTGTAGCCGGCTTCCAGGAATACATCGAAGTTCTCGCTCGTCCGGCCAGCCTGGAAGGCGAACATCGACTGATTCACATCGAAGACCGCTCGGTCCGCAGTGCGTGAGTACGTCGTGTCACCACGAATGTGAACGCCCTCGAATGCGAGAGTAATCACGCCCTTACCCGTCGGGTCGTCGAAACGAGTCTGGGCAAAGAGGTCCATCGCCCAGACGTCGAGGCGGTCCTCGGGAGCGCCGTCTTCAATGGAACGTCGCCCGGAGCGACGAACGACATACGCGCCGACGATATCGTCGGATGCGTCGCCGTAGGAGAGCGCGAGGATTCCCTGGTACGCCTTCTCACCGTCCGTTAGACGCGCGAGTGGATCTCGAAAGACCAGGTCGCCCGCGACTGCGATGGTGAAGGGGACGTCACGCCCTGCCGGACGCGTACCGAAGGCGAGACGAATGCTCGTGTTTCCATACTTGTAGTCACCGAAGGGCGACTCATGCGCGCCATCGTTTGCGAGGAGACCAAGGCCCCAGTGAGAAGGCTGAAGGCCCGCGCGGATAACGCCCCAAGGGTTGAGCGATTCAAGGTAGAGCCAGCGCGGTTCGACGCCGACGCTTGAGAACGCTTCGCCCTCAAGACGGGAACGGTCCGCCGCCTCCACACCGTTGGTGGTCTCTCCGAAGAGCATCCCGTCGGCGACGTCCATCTGGCCGACGAGGCGAAGTCGATCGTGCCAGTTGAGTTCGGCGGTGAGACGCAACCAACTCGAAGCCCACCAGTTTTGCCCAAGCTCGGAGTCGAGGCCCGTCCGCTCTTCCGTGTGGAGCGGAACATCTCCCATCACGCTGAAACGAAAACGAAACTCGCCGTGGATCGAAGGTACCGGCATCCACCAGGGGCGCTCCTCTTCTTCGTCCTCGCCGTCTGCAGGCGGCTCCGCGACATCCTCTTCGAGCGCCTCGACTTCCTCGACAAGCGGGGGCTCGGGGACGTCATTGTCGGACTCCGTCGCCACTGGCGCCGCGATGGGCGCATCAGGTGTCGCGGGAACTTCCGGCGTGGCTGGAGCTTCCGGCGTCGCGGGGGCTTCGCGTGTTCCGGGAACTTCCGGTGTCGCGGGAGCCGCCGGCGTCGCGGGAGCCGCCGGCGTCGCGGGAGCCGCCGGCGTCGCGGGAGCTTCCGGCGTCGCGGGAGCTTCCGGCGTCGCGGGAGCTTCCGGCGTCGCGGGAGCTTCCGGCGTCGCGGGAGCTTCCGGCGTCGCGGGAGCTTCCGGCGTTGG
>JBGCFM010000073.1:0-42565 GCA_045106895.1 Polyangiales bacterium
CCTTCGACGAGCACCTCCAGAGTGACTTCGAGCCGCTGACCTTCGACGCCTTCGCGTCGACGCCTCTCGCTCTGCTGACGAGCTCCCACCGCATCGACACAAGCGACGGCGTCATCCTGCTGACGTTTGTTCGCGGCGTTACCGAGTCCGCGCAGATTCAGGCGCGCCTCGAAGGCCTCGAAGGCGCACACTACTTCGATCAAGGCGAGTACATGGCGTCGGCCTACCGCGAGTTTCGCGCGAGCACCGTCGAGCTCGTGGGCCTCGGTCTGCTCTTTGTCTTCATGCTCGTATTTCTCCGCTACCGAGCCCTTCGTCCAAGCCTCGCCGCGTTCTTGCCGGCGACCCTTGCCGCAGCGACGGCGCTGGGCGTCTTCGGGTTGCTCGGCATGCCCGCGAATCTACTTCACGTCGTCTGTCTGCTCCTCGTCCTCAGCATGGGCGTGGACTACGGCGTCTTCATGGTCGAAGCCGGCATGGCCAGCGCGGACGAGCGCCACGAAGCGCCAACGCTCGTGTCCTTGGTCGTCGCTTGTGCGAGTACCTTCGCGTCGTTTGGTGTCCTAGCGCTCAGCGCAAACCCCGCCCTTCGCGCCATGGGCATGACCGCCGCCATCGGCGTCTTCGTGAGCCTGGTGTTGGCGCCGTCGGCCTGGCTGCTCCTGCGTTCGTCGAAGGAAAGTCCGGCTGCTGTCGGCGCGCCTCACGAACGCGACACATCGAACTCGTAGCAGTGTCCGTATTCCGACATACGCAAGTGGCCCGGGCTGTGCTCTCCTTCGATGGTGAAATTGATACTCGCCCGGCCCAAGAAGAGCAGGGTGAGATCGAAACAGCCATCCCAAACGTAGACGATGCCACTGGTCCCGTACGTCGTCCCGCCGAGGAGCGCGCGCTCGTCTCGCATTCGATGAACGCTGGAGTATCCGGCCTCCGCGCCCCGCATGTCTTCGACGAGATTGACCATCTCTGCCTGATCTCGTGGTTTGCTCAGCCGGGACCAGTCGAAGGGATTGAAGCGATGCGTCTCGAGGTGATTGCCTTTGTAGGCGCCCCTCTTTATCTGGGGGTCGCCGGGTTCCCACATCGAGTAAAGTTCTATGTCCGGGGCGGCTAGGTGCCGCTCGTCCACGTAGCGATGCTGTTCACTCGGCGAAAGCTCCCCAAAGGAGGAAGCCGAGAGCCGTGTGAGGCCCCGCTCATCGTGGGGAGGAACTAGGGGGAGAGGCTGCGCATCCAAGGGTGCGCCGGTATTTAGGTCCCACGAACGGACAAGGTAGTCTCTTCCCCATGTTAGAAGGCGTCCGTCGTCGAGAACGCTCGCTCCGAGCACAGGACCCAGATGAAAGCCCTGGATCTCTTTGAGCCGCTCACCGGTGCGAAGATCCCAGATGGCCATCCGGCGAGCCTGAGCGGACTCACTTCCGTGAACGCAGCCACCGTCACAACCCAGCGCGCTTCCTTCATTCAGCCGAAACATGCTGTGGATATTCGAGCTCTGCATCAGTGTGGTCAGGCCGCCGCCGCCGTCTTTGTAGACGACGAGCTCCTCCAGATCGTGTGGAAACCAAAACGGAGGATCGGGACGGTAGCGGTCTAGCTTCACCGGCGAGCAAAATAGAGCGTCGCGCAATGCGAGGCAAGGGTGAGGACAGACCCGCGCTAAGCAATCACGTGGTTCGCTACGAAAGGTAAACCCACACCGCGAGCATATTCCCGAAGTTCAGTCCTGCGTGCATCAGCCACGGAGTGAAAATCGAGCCTTTGTCGAAGGGGTGCATGCTCCACCCGGCGAGCCAAGCGAAGGGCGTCACGCTGAGGATCGCCGTCGCGTAGAGGACCGCGTGGGACGACTCGGCGAAGAAGTGCACGAGCAAGATGCGGCGCGACGAAGATGACGGTTTGGACCACGTTGCCCCAAGCGAAGCCAAGCCACCCAATGGACCTCTTGGCGACGAAGCCGCGAAAGAGGAGCTCCTCACAGAGCGCCGAAGTGATGAATGGGTAGACGAAGAGCCCGATGGCTCTGTTCACTCCGCCGGCGCCGATCACCTCTCCGGCGGAGGTCTTCTCCAAAAAAACGCGAAAGTCATCGATGACGAGGCCTTGGAGAAAAACGAGGCCCGAGGCGACGAGGGCGGCGAGGGGAAAGACCCAGAGTCTCCGCTTCCAGCGCGGCGCGAGGTGAACGCCCAGCCAGCGGGTCCAGCGCTCGCGGGAGCGTTTTCGAGCGCGGGCGACGAGGACGTGCACGCCCCAGAAGAAGCTCACCAGAATCGAAACGGCAACGAGCTGAAACGCGGCGTTGGACAGGAAGTCCACTCAGCTCTCCGACCCGCTCATCTCTAGCCGATGGCGCCGGCGGCGACGTTGATGCTGCCTTCCGCGGCGAGGGTCTCGCCGACGAAGAGCTTGCAGTCGAACTGCGCCAAGGCGCCGGCTCCGAAAATTTCGCGCGCCTGCGTGCGCACCGTCTCACCCACCCGAAACTCCGTGACGTGCACGTCGAGTTTGCGTGTCCCGAGGAGCGCGCCGGACACCTTGGGTGCGTTCGCCGCGGCGCTTCGGTGTGCCATCAAAGCGGCGGCGCTTTGTGCAAAGAGCTCGATGGCGACGAGAGGCGAGATGTGCTCGCCACGCGCCATGATGAAGTCCGGACGAAACGTGGTCTCCGTTTCGATCATCGGGTCTTTCACCGACACGATGCGATCGACAAAGAGCATGGGTCCCGCGTGAGGGAGCCGCTGAAGCGTTGCGCTGAAGTCTTCCACGAGCACTGCTGTCTTTTCCGAAGGGGTCCTCGAAACTAGACGGGCATCGCCGTTTCGGGTTCCGGGTCACCGCGCTCGGCGGCGGCGCGCTCTTCGACGGCGAAGTTCACAAGCTCTTCGACGGTGCGAATGAGTTTTGCTTTCTCCGGGTCGGGGCGGCGACCGGTGATGTCCCGCATCTGCACGAAGATATCGACGGCGTCGATGCTGTCGAGGTCGAGCTCTTCGTAGAGCGTGGACTCCGGCTTGATTTCGCTGGCTTCGAGCTCAAAGGAGTCGGCCAGGATCTCGACGACTTTCTGGTGGATCTCTTCACGGGTCATAGAATCGCGAGGCTTCTAGCCTTGTGGGTAAGCGTCGGCAAGGTGGTTTTGGCCTCCATTTGGCGTAAATGCGCCGATCTAGGGCCTTCGCGACGGGTCCCAGAGGGTTGAAAGCGGAACTGCGGCGTTCTTTCGACCAAGAGCGCGCTCGAGATCTCGGCCAATCTCCGGCAGCCGGCCGACGCGTTCGCGCCGCGGGAGAGCATCGCTGTCGAAGCGAAGAGCGGTTCGAGCGCCGAGGGGAGCGCTGCCTCCGAGCTTCTCCCGGAGGAGGCCAGCCTTGTCCTCGCCAAGGTCGCGAAGCGCGTGCGCCAGGACCTCCGTGACCAGCTCTCGCCCGGTCTCGAGGTCCGCTTTCATTTTCTCGAGGGTGGCCGCTGCGTCGAGTTTCTCCAGCAGGGCGACGTGCTGTTTGGCCAACACGGACGGAAACATGGGGAGCGGCACGAAGGACTTCTTCGCGCCGCGCTCGGACTTGAGAGCTCCCCAGGTCTCGAGGATGGTCTGCGCGCTGGTGTTCAGCTCGTAGTACTGCTGGCCCATCTCGACGAACGCCACAAGCGTGTCGACGTCGGTGTCGTAGATGCGCTGAAAGAAGTGGCCGCACATGAACGACCAGTAGTTGAAGAAGTCCCACCAGAGCTTGGCGCCGAGCACATCGGAGTGCGGAAAGACTTTTCCGTTGGTGCTCAGGGTGCGGGCGGCGTCCCGGGCCAGGAGCAGCATCGTCTCGTTGAGCGCTTCAGCGACGGGATGTCGCTCGCCGTCGCTGACGCCTTCGAGGTCCTCGCGGATGATTCGCGTCGCGTAGGTGTTGGCCATCCCGAGAAAGTCGCCGCCAAGTGAGTACAGAGGATCGACGAAGAGCGCGGCCTCTCCAACGCAAGCCCAGCGCCGCTTCGAGTCGAAGACACGTTCGCTCAGGTAGCTGTAGTTGTGCACCACGCGAAAGTCCTCTCGCGGCTTGCCATCAAGAAACGCCGCGAGCTGTGGTTCGTGCTTTTTCAGCCATTCGTTGGCTCGCTCTTCGCGATTGTACGTCGCGAAGGGGTGATGCTCGTGGTCGGCGACGATTCCGATGCTCGTGTGGCCCGTGGCGAGGACGATGATCCAAACCCAGTAGCCTTCGCCCATCAGGTGAATCGTGGATTGCCAGCGGTTCCCATCGACATCACGCGCGTGCCACGCCCGCTCGTCTTCATGCACGAGGTCCGCCACGCGCAGCTGGCCTTCGATGCGGAACCATGCCGCGCTCGCCGCGTTCGGGCTTGGACGCCGCAGGTCGAGTCGCTTGGAAATAAGTCGACCGCGCCCGCTCGCGTCGACGAGCCAACGCGCATTGAGCGTGCGCCCGTCACTGAGAGCGACGCGATGAGTTTCGTTCTCCTCACCGATTGCAAGGTCGCGAACGGAAACGCCTTCCAGCAGAACGACGCCGGCGTCTTCGATGAAGCCGCGCATATCGGTTTCAAAGCGGCCACGATCGATCTGAAAACTCGGGACGATCGGGAACTCCGCGGGCCCGATCTCAGGTCGCTCCTTGAGGGGGACGCTCCCTCCGTCGGTGAAGAAGCGAAGGCCGTTTTTGTGGAGATGCGTCTCCTCCAGGTAGTCCGCCAGACCAAGCACTTCGCGGAAATAGTGCGTCGCTAACTCGACGCTCGATTCGCCCACCTTGTGGCAAGCCAAGGGAAGAGGGCGCGTCGAGCGCTCCACCACGGCGATGCTCGCGCTGGGAAGCGTCTGCCTCAGCTGCCGCGCGATGCAGAGGCCTGCCTTGCCTCCGCCGCAGATGACGACGTCGTAGTTCTCGGTTGTGGGGGAAGGGCTCTCCATGGGACTTGTCAGGCTAGCGCGTTTGAGGGGAAAAGCGACGACGGCGTGCCGTTGCGTGGCCACGCCTTGTCTGCCTCACAGGAGGCACCTAGGTCCACAATGGGTGCAGGAAAAGTCCGTGGACGCCCTAATCCACTAGGGGTATGAACACGGAAGGCGCAGCTGCGTCGAAGTCCAAGGAAACGCAGAGAATGTCGGATAAAACGATAGATGTGGCCATTCTGGGCGGGGGGCTCGCGGCCAACCTGCTGGCTCGTCAGCTCCGTCGCCAGCAGCCTGAGCTGAGCGTCGCGGTGTTCGAAAAGAACACAGAGCGCACGTACAAGGTGGGCGAGTCAACGGTCGAGATCGCTACCCTCTACCTCACGAAGCGGCTCGGACTCTCGACGTACATCTACAAAGAGCACCTACCGAAGAATGGCCTTCGCTACTTCTTCGATGGACCGAACAAAGACGGCGCCTTGCCGGAGCTCAGTGAGATCGGCATCGACGGTCTCCCGCCGTACCCGTCCTTCCAGCTCGACCGTGCACGCTTCGAAGCGGACCTTCTCGAGATGAACGCCAAAGACGGCGTGGACGTGCACATCGGCGCACGTGTCAAAGATCTCGACCTTCGTGACGACGGGAAGCATCGCTTCACAGTCGTCACGGACGAGAGCGAGTTCAACGTGCAGGCACGCTGGGTCGTGGACGCGACGGGCAAAGATGGTCTCATCGCGCGCGCACGTTCCCTTCGCGTGCCCGAGAAGAATCACCGCATCGCTTCCGCATGGGGACGTGCCTACGGCGTCGCCGACATGGACAGCATCGACGCGCCTGCATTCCACGAGCGCGCTCGTTACACCTCGCGAACCCTCTCGACGAATCACTTCATGTACGACGGGTACTGGATCTGGTTCATCCCGCTTCGCCAAGGCTTGACCTCGCTGGGCATCGTCCAGGAGTCGTCGTCGTGGGACGTGGCTTGTCACAAGAAGCCGGGCTTCCTCGAGTTCCTTCGCAAGCACAGCGCGGTTCGCTCGCTCGTCGAAGATGCGGAACTCGTCGATATCGACGCCTACACCCAGCTCGCGTTTCGAACGAAACAGTTCTTTAGCCCGGAGCGCTGGGCTGTCATCGGCAACGCGTCGGCGTTTCCCGACCCCTTCTACAGCCCCGGCAGCGATTTCATCGCTGTGGAGAACGACCTCGTCTGCGACTTGATTCGCCGTGACCTCGCTGGCGATGCGTTTGAAGAGACCGTGGACCTCTTTGACCGCTACCTGCACTTTCGCTTCGACTCAACGATGGTCATCTACGAAGGGCTCTACCCGACGTTTGGCAGCTTCGAGCTCTACCGCGCGAAGGTCTTCTTCGACACGGCCTCGTACTACAACCTGCTCTTCGATTCGTACGCTCGCGATGAGCATCTCGACCCCCGTTGGCTTCGCACAGCGCTTCGTCGCCGCGAGAGCGTCATGAGCGTGATGGGCAGCTTCGGTTCGCTCTTCCGCGCCATGGGCGAAGAGATGAAAAAGCGCGGGACCTACCATCGACAGAACACGGGTCACCACGAACTCGAAGGTCGCTCTGCGTTCGGCGTGATGGAAGAGGTTGGCGGCCCACGCTCTCGTCGCGATGTGAACGCACGGAGCGAAGAGATCTTCGAGAAGACCCGCGCTATGTTGCTCTCCTGCCTGGATGGTGACGAGAGCGCGTTTCGTGGACTTCGCGAAGGGACAAATCAGTCTTTTGATCCATGGGCGACACTTCGATGAGCGCACTGAACCACCTGGGGAAGAAGCGCGTCGTCGTCACCGGCGCCGGTGTGACGACTCCGATCGGTCACGATATCGCGTCGTCCGTCGAGTCCCTTCGAGAGGGCCGCCACGGCATTCGTTACATGCCCGAGTGGGATGAAATTGAAGACATGCACGGTCGCCTCGGCTCCACCGTCGAAGGCCTCGACCTCAAGAAACACTACCCGCGCAAGAAGCGACGCACGATGGGCAAGGTCGCGCTCTTCGCCGTCCACGCCGCTGAAGAAGCCGTCCTCCAGAGCGGTCTCGGCGAAGACGTGCTGAAGGGCGCGCGTACCGGCGTCTCTTTTGGTTCGACGAGCGGCAGCGGCAGCGAGACGGAAGCGTTCAGCAAACCGCTCGCCCTCTCGAAGTCCATGAAAGGCCTCGAGTCCAACGCGTACTTCCGGCTCATGACTCACACCTGCGCCGTCAACGTCGGCCAGTTCTTTGGCGTTAAGGGGCGCATCGAGTCCACGTGCACGGCGTGCACCAGCGGCTCCCAAGGCATCGGCCGCGCCTTCGAGTTGATTCAGGCGGGTCTTCAAGACGTCATGATCGCGGGCGGCGCCGAAGAGCTTCACTACACGAGCGCGGTCACCTTCGACCTTCTGATGGCCACGAGCCACAAGTACAACGACTCACCGGAGCAAAGCCCAAGGCCCTTCGATAGCGCACGCGACGGACTCGTCGTCGGCGAAGGCGCTGGCGCGCTGGTCCTCGAGAGCCTCGAACACGCCGAAGCGCGTGGCGCGACGATTCTCGCAGAGTTGCTCGCCTACTCGAGCAACTGCGACGGCGCCCATCTCACGGCGCCGCGTTCGGAAGGCATGCAGGCGGTGATGCGGCTGAGCCTGGAGCAAGCCGGGCTAACTCCGGCAGACATCGACTACGTCTGCGCGCACGGAACCGGGACGGAGATCGGGGATATCGCCGAGAGCACAGCCTCGGCCAACGTCTTCCCAGCGGAGACACCCTTCGCGTCACTGAAGGGTTACGTGGGCCACACGCTCGGCGCCTGCGGGGCCATCGAGTCCGCGTGGTGCTTGTCGATGCTGCAGGACGGTTTCATGGCGGCGGGCCGAAACCTTGTCGACGTCGACCCACGTTGCGGAAAGCTCGACTATGTGCGGGAAACACGCATCGCGTCGCCGAAGCGGATCATGAACAACAACTTTGCGTTTGGCGGCATCAACACGTCGCTGATCTTCGAGCGACGCGACTCCTGAATCAGGCAGATGCCGCACCCCATTCGCATCTTCCTCGGCGCCGTCGCCTTCACGATTTTCTTCGTCGGCAGCTTGATGATCGGGGTCGTCCTCTTTCCCTTCATCTTCCTCCTCTCCCTCGGCAACTTCGAGAAGTTTCAGGGGCGCTGCACACGTTTCGTGGGCCGCGGCTATGGGACGTTTCTTTTCTGTCTGAGGATGTGGGGCCTTATCACCTGGGGCGAGCGCCTTCACCTTCCGGTGGAACTCGAGGGTCGACCCTATGTGCTCGTCGCCAATCACCCGACGCTCATCGACGTCCTCTTTCTCCTGCATTGGCTGCCGGGTTCTACGTCCGTCGTAAAGTCCGCGTGGCGCAACAACATCTTCTTCGGGCCCATCTTGCGAAGCGTTCACTATGTGAGCAACGCGGAGCCCGGCGACGAAGCTTTTACCGGGGCCCTGACGCGGATGGTGAACCACGTGGAAGCGGGTCATCCACTCATCATTTTTCCCGAAGGCACCCGCTCGCTAACGAACAAGCTTCACCGCTTCAAACGCGGCGCGTTCGAGGTCGCCGTGCGCACTGAGGTGCCTATCCTTCCGGTCTTCATCGGCGTAGACCCACCAACGCTCAAGAAGGGCGCGCCTCTCGATACCCACGAGACTGGCCGCTGGTTCTTCGAGATGATGCCCATCGTTGAGGTCACCAAAGAGAGCGACGCAAAAGCGTTGCGCACCCAAGTCGAGGCGAGCTTCCGCGAGCGTTTCGCAGAGTGGGCCGAGTCCGTGGGGCGCGAAGTGGAGACGAAGAAGTTGCCTGCGTCGACCGCCCCCGAGGTCTCGGAGACGACGGGCGCAGCCGAGGCGGCGGAAGTCCACTAGCGGTGCCTCCGCTTCGTTACGCGCGTCTACGCGAGCGAGCCCTTACGCAGCCCACGCCAGAGTGGCGGCCCGGCGACTTACACCTCCACGCGCTCTTCATCGGTCACGGCTATCTCATGAACGGCGGCTTCTTCCACCTCTTCGAAATGGAAGACGCGTCCTACGAAGCGTTTGTGGCGGCTCTTGATTACTTCGACGTCCAGGAGGTGAAGGAATGTCTCGATGGCGCGAGCGACGCCTTCGACGCGGATACGCCGCTCCGCAAGTTCGACCAGCTCTACTTTCGTTTCGCAGACCGGGGGCTTGATGCCGCCGTGATTCGATCGTCCGCACTATCGCAGGGCGACTTTGCACCGTTCTAGACGGGTTTGGGAGCCCTCTTTGGCTCGCGAAAGAACGACCACAAACCCAGGGCCATGATCAGCAGCGAGACCAAGGCGCAGACGCCACCCCAAAACCAGTAGGGCAGGAAGAGCTGCTCGGCCATGGTGGCGACGTCCGAGGGCATGGGGCCAGTGGCCATCTGAGCGACGTCAGTGAAGAGGTAGTCGGAGCGAGAGAAGACGCTGAGCGCGAGCTGCGTGCCCAGGAAGAGGAGCGAGAGCTGCGCGGCCCAAGGCTTGGCTTTCGCGGCGAGGGCGAGGAAGAGGGTCGCGAGGCAGCCAACGAACATGAACCCAAATAGGTTCCGAACGACGAGCACCATCGACACAACGAGGGCTAGTGCGACCAGACCCATGGTGACTCTTGCGACCTTGGCTCGGCGCGCCAAGCCGAAGCAGAACGCCGATGCGAAGGCAGGGCCGACGAGTCCGCCCGCCGAGATGAACGCTCTCGCAAAGCGCCCCGGGTTTCCACGCCAATAGGCGAGACCGGACCCGTCCGACCACATCTCGAACTTGTCGAAGTCGTTGCCGGTCAGCAGCGCTGCGATGCCGTGTCCCATCTCGTGAGCGAGGGTAGAGAGGAGCATCAAGGGATAGGCCACGTATCGTCCGTGAGGGACCATGTAGAGCCCAAACGTCGCCAGCACGCTCACGACGAGAAAGAGCTTGGCCCGGTCTCGGTCCACGTTGCTTTTGTCCGCTGTCCCCACTCTCTTCAAATGCGAGACGACGCGTATGTCGTCAAGCGCGGGAGTTGAAGAACCTAGAGCGGGATTCAATGAGCGCGGCACACTTTTTCGTCAGGCCTCGCGAGCCCTGCCGTCGTCGAAATGCCGCTGCTAGTCCGCGAACACCAGCGAACCGCGGGAGCAATCCACATCGCCCCGCCAGAGTCGGAACACCACTTTCTGCGCTTTTCGTTCAAGATGCAGCCGCAGCACGTCCTTCGGGCGGAGCGCCGCGGTGAACTTCAGGCGGCGAATACCGACGCACGCACCAAGCTCGGGCCACGCGTGGCGTGCTCGCTCTTCCGCGAGAGAAACAACCTGGGCGACGCCAGGAACGATGGGGGCACCGGGAAAATGACCTTCGAGGTAACGCAGGTCCTCGGGGATCACGACCTCTTCTTGCCAGACGACAGTGTCCGTCTCGAAGCTGCCGCCACGAAACTCAAACTCGCTCATTGGGGGTGCTCCCGCGGGACCCGCGTGGGGACTGAAGTTCGAGAAATCATCGGCGAGCTTCTAGCACTTCGCGCGGGCCGCAGCTACGAAGAGTGCATGCTTCGAATCACGCTGGCTCTCATCGCCCTCTCTACGCTCCACGCGTGCGGTTCGCGTCAGGCTGTCCAGCCGATCCCTCCAGGCGAAGATGCATACCCCACCGTGCTCACGCCCGTGAGCGAGCTTGGTGGCGACTTTGCCATGCAGCAGGAGGTAACGATGGTGCACCCCGAGGGCGAGAATACGTTCAGCGCCGTGCTCCAGAAACAGGGAGACACGCTGACAATGATGGCGCTTGGTCCTCATGGCGGTCGCGCATTTATGTTGGTTCAGCGCGGGACCGAGGTGGAGTACGAGAGCTTTATCTCCATCGAGTTTCCGTTTCCACCGCAGTACATCCTCCACGATATCCATCGGGCATGGTTCGCCCGGGTGGATCAAGCCGCCGCCGAGGGGGAGCGCATTGAAGAAGAGCGAGTGGATGGACACGTGATGGGCCGGACCTTCGAGCGGGTCGGCGAAGAAGAGCGAGGTCAGATTCGAGTGTCGTATGAAGGCGGCCTCGATGACGGTGCGCCGGTGAGCGCGCGTCCTCCGGAACACGCCACTCTCGAGAACGGATGGTTCGGATACACTGCCCGCATACACACGCGGGAGTGGCAAGCGCTGTAGGCGAGGAGCTCAGCTGGCAAGGAAGCGCACGGTGATGGCGCGCGCCTCAGGGTGATTCATGATCGTCGTGTGCAGGGCGGGCACGACGCGGTGCTCCGCGCAGCCCACCAAGCGGGTCTCTTCGACGCGAACGATACCGTCGTCGTCGCCGCTCAGTAGTGGGTTGATGCCGCGCCCATCGCGGAGACTGCCGGCGATGATCGCGAAGGGGATCGAGGGCTCTGGAACATCGACGCCGCGTGCGAGCTGTCGCGCGGATGGACCCATGAGCAGATGAAACGGCGCGGAGTCGAGGCGCTGGGCGAGGCGCGCGCTCGTGGACGGCGGCGCAAGCATCACCAGACGATGAGCGTTGAGGTGGGAGGGCCAGCCGGCGGCGAGCACGGTACGCGCGATGATGCCTCCGAGGCTGTGTGTGACGAAGGAGATGCGGCTCTTTGCAGGGAGCTGACTGAGGACCTCTTGTACCGAGGCGGCGTGGGACTCAATGCCTTCTCGTGTCGACGCGTAGTCGAGGCGAATGGTCTGGTGTCCTTCGCCGCGCAAGGCTGCGTCCATGCCGGCAAGGCTTGATCGTCGGCGACCGAGCCCATGGAGGAGTACGACATAATCCGCCGCGGAATCGCCGATCGGCGGCAAGGCTTCCACACAGTGCTCAAAAGAGCCCGCGGCGACGCGTCGGTCGTCAGCGTCGAGAGTTCGGTGATGTCCTCGGCGCGCGCCGACAAAGCGCTGAACTCGAAAGCCCTGGGAGTAGCGGCGGTCCGTCCACCACTGCCCGCCTCCAAGCGTTGGGACTCCCCTTGTTGTTCGCGCGGGCATCGGTCTAGACGCTCAGTCGCAGCGCTCGATGAAGTCTCGGACGTCGTCTGCGTTTTCACTTCGAGGAGCCGCCAGGAGGTAACGTCGTGCGAGTCCGCAGCCTTCTTCGTTCGCACCGGCGCTCCGTGCGAGCAGCCACCAGGCTCTCGGGACAGGCCTCGGGAGCGTCGCCGCCGCACGAAGATGCTCTTCTGGGTCTTGTCGAGTCCGGGCCGCAACATCAGCCAGGAGCATGTGTGCCTCGGCCATGGTCGGTGCCGCTTCGATGGCACGCTGCGCGTAGGACCGTGCCGATGGGTAGCGGCCGAGGTTCGCTTCGATACGGCCACGAACCACGAGGAGGCGTGGATGATTCACCGCAGGGGAGGGTGCGCCCTCTTCCGCGTCTGCGGGTCGGGCGGCGTCGAGGGCTGAGCGCATCGCCTCGTTTGCTTTGTTCGTACGACCGTCCATCGCCCAGGCGAGCGCACGACCCAAAAAGGCTTCGACGCGGTCGTGTCCGAGCACGCGTGATTGGTCGAACATGCCAACTGAGCGAGGATAGAGTTCGGCCTGCAGGAGTAGCTCTGCGATGGCCCTGCGCAGCGAAGAGTCGCCGCGTGTGTCCCGGCGTCGCTTGACGCGTTCAACGGCCCTCAGGGCTCCGTAACCAGCGCCGGAGTCAACCAATGTTCGAACTCGCAACAGCGCGAGCTCATGAGTCTCACGAAGGTCCGCGGCGTCGACGCGCGCCAGCATAGCGACGGCCTCTTCGACGTCACCGGCTTCGATGAGAATGTCGAGCATTCCGACGAGGGCGCCGGGATGGGCTTCTTCTTGAGCGAGCGTCGCCGTGTATGCCGCGCGCGCGATGTCGGAGTTGTTCGCAAAGCGAGCGGCGTCACCGCGTCGACTCTGCACGCTCACATTGTCGCCGTCGATCTCGGCGGCTTGGTTGAGGACCGTGAGAGCCCCCGGCCAGTCCTCGGCGCCGAGCCGTACGTCCGCCATGGGCAACAGCGTACGAATGTCATTCGGTGTGGCGTCAAGGGCGGCGGAAGCGGCGGCGCTGGCTTCGTCTTGTGCGTCCGCGAAGAGGAGAGCAGCGACATTGTCCCGTGCGAACGCCGGGTGGGCGGGGGATGCTTCGAGGGAGATACGCGCCGCGGCGGCGGCGGCCTCTGCATTGTCCGCCGCGACCTCAATGCGCGCGATGAGCGCTTGAGCTTCGCTGATGAACACGCCCTCGCTTGCGGAAGCGGCGGACGTACGCGCGCCGTCGAGGTCTTCTCGGAGTAGCTGTGCGTGAGCCACGAGGAGGTGAGCGTCGGGGGTGCCAGGAACCGTGGAGAGCACCTCGATGACGCCGTTTGCGTTGCCTTCGGACAGAGCGATGCGTGCTTGGACACGCGCTCGCACGCCGACGTCAGCGACGGGGGCGGCGGCGTCGACGTCAGCGACGGCCGCGCGCGCTGCGCTCACATCTCCGGCGATGAGAAGAGTCTCCGCGGCGTGCCAACGAAAGAGCGCGTCCCCGGGTGGCGGCGAAGTCAGCGCTGCGCCCACGCTCTCGATGGCGGCGGAGGACAGTCCTCGATGGGCTTCGTCCATGGCCTTGGCCAAGGTGCACCAGCCGCGCTCCGCCTGCGTGAGATCATCTCGACTGAGACATCCGTTGGCCGCTTCGATGGCGGGCCGATGTGCGATGGCTAAGATTCGCGCTTTCGCCGAACTTTCGTTCGGAGTGTCGCCGGCGCAGTGCGTGAGCGCGTCATCGATTTGCCCAAGGTGAGCCTGGGCGAGAGCGAGGGCCGCTTCGTAGCGCGCCACGGACAGGGTGCCGACGGCGGCGGCGGCCTGTTGCACTCCCACCGTCGCGTTTCCGTTGGCGAGAGCCGCGAGGCCTTTGGCGTGAGCCGTCTCGGGACCGTAGGTTCCCGCCGCCGAGAGAATGGCGCCGGCGGATTCGAGTGCGTCGGCGGTTCTGCCTTCAGCGAGGGCGAGGTAAATACTTGCCTTCAGTCGTTCAGCCGCGGAGTCGGAGTCGCTCGCTTCAACGGCTTCAATGGCGGCGCGGGCTTCTTCGATGGGTCGGGCGCCAGCAAGGACAGACATGGCGATGAGCCGCGCCCGAAGTCCTGGGGACTCGCCATCGTCCAAGGTGTCCAGTGCATTGTCGATGTCCGCCGGCCGACCGGATGCTCCCGCGGCGAGTGCGCTCTCTTCGACGGAATGCGCATGCCAGAAGAAGCGGACGGCCCAGGCCGAAAGCAGGGCCAAGATCGCGACGACGACGGTAACGGCGATACGCCGCGTTCGTTGCTTTCGCTGCTCGTCCGGAGGCAAGACGATTTCGCCCACGGGCGCGATGCTCGTGGTGGAATCAACCTGGGCGACCGAAAAGAGGTCCGAGGGTTCACGGTTGGGATCGCTCACTCTGCCGCCATCATCGCGTTAGATCCGGCCTGGGTGCAAGGTTTCTCCTACGACTAGGGTCTACGGTCTTGCGAAGGGTCCAACTAGCCCCCACGTTGGGTACGTCGTGCCCCTTCCTCGATTCGCGAAGCTCCCTGAAGATCGCCGCCGTTCGATCCTCGATGCAGCCCGCGTTGAGTTTGCCGCCGAGGGCTTTGCCGACGCCAGCTACAACCGAATCATCGCCGCCACGGGAATCAGCAAAGGGGCGATGTACTACTACTTCGCGGACAAGGCCGATCTTTACACCGCGGTTCTCGAGGACGTCCTCGACGGCATCGAAGCCGTCGCTTTGGAAGCAGGACCGCTGCCGACCACGAGCCCGGACGAGTTTTGGGCGTCGCTTCGCGGGCGCGCTCTCGAGCTGGCTGTGGCTGTAGAGGCGGACAGCGAGCTCGCCGCCATCGGTCATCGTTTGTACTCCAGCGGCGTTGGTGTGCAGCACATCACCACACGCGTGTCCCGCTGGATCTGTTCGCTCTTGGCCGTCGGGCAAGAGTGCGACGCCGTCCGTGTCGACATGTCGATGGAGATACTGGCCCACGCCACCACGGGTCTGATGATGGGTCTTGACCGCTATATGGCGTCACACGCAGCTCAGCTGTCGGACGCCGAGAAGCTTGAAGCTTCCTCCCACGCCATGCAGCTGTGCGAAGATCTTCTTCGGGTTCCTCCGCGCCCATAGGTGGCACGTTCGTCAGCCGACGAACTGGACGCCTTCTCGCAGCAATCCCATCCACGTCTTCCGGTTGGCTTTCGGTACGGAGAGCCACTCGCGAAAAATCTTCCCGGCCGGTCCGAAGGGCTGACCCTTTCCCGCCTCGATGAGTTCCGCGACACGGCTCTTCGGGAGCTTCACCACCAAGCCAGACCCCTTGCCGACGCGAAGACAAGGGCCACCCATGATGGTGCCTTCCATGACGCGCGAGTCCTCTTCGTAGAGTTCCTCGGCGAGTCTCCAAAAGAGCTTCTCTGGGTCGGGGGCGGGCATAGGGGAGAGGGTGCCACCCCAGCTTCGCGCCTGGGCGCGTAATTCACGACGAGTGTAAAAGCGGCTACACGGCCGGAATTGGATCGCCCGCTATTTGTCGGTGTTTTTGTGTCGGATGGCGCAGGCATGGGGCTTGCGATGCATAGCGTCATGACCAAACCAGCATCACGTCTCACAGATCTGTTCACACGACTGATGGGCGCTCTTGGCATCGGCGGCCTGGCGACCCTCGTGGACCTAGGGCTGCTTTTGGTCCTCGTGGAAATTCTTGGGCTCTCACCAGAAGCCGCGAACGTTCCGGCGCTTTTGGGAGGCGCCGTCGTGCAGTTCGTTGGGTGTCGACAGCTGGTCTTCAGAAAGGGCAAGCGAAGCGTGCGCTCGACACTCCTGCCTTTCGCGATTGTCGAGGTGGGTACGCTCTTGCTCAACGCGTTCCTCTTCGTCGCGCTGGTCAGGTTGTTACCCGTTCCGTACGCGGCGCTGCGTCTCCTAACGACCTTCGTCGTTTTTGTCGGCTTTAGTTTTCCGGCGTGGCACTGGGTGTTCGCACCAAAGAGCTAGAGCCCATCTCATAACTACGCACGGCCAAATTGCGGCCGGAGCACGCCGCCTTCGCTCATCCCCTCAGCTCAAAAATGCACCACAGTTCATCGCTTCGCGGACAGCAAAATCGAAGCACTCTGACCAAAATGTGGCCGCAGTTATGAGATGGGCTCTAGTTCGCGCTGGCTACTCGCGCGCGCCGAAGCGCGAGGTCGTAGGCATGTGCGACACGTCGGTCGTTCGCCTGGACGACGTCCCACGCGACGACGCGACGTAGGGCCTCTTCTTGCACAGAGAGCCGGGCGTACTCTCTAGCGCTACAACGGAACCGTGGGACGGCGGTGCCGCTCGGTCCGTCGGAGGCGCCCAGGGAGCGGGCGCAGCGATCGAGCGTCAGCTGAGCACTCGCCAGAGCGTCGTCGAAGCGACCCATCGCTTGGTAACCATCGGCGAGCGCGCGGCCGAGCGCAGGGTGCTCGAGAGTGGTGGGTTCGACGGAGCGAAGTGCCGCGATGGCCGCGGCGGGCCGGTGAGCAGCCAGGTAGGCCGTGCTCAGTTCGCGAAGCGCAGGAATGTCGCTGGGGTCTTCATGAAGCTGACGTTCCAGCGAGCCTAGGCGCTGAGCATTGGAGTGCGAGAAGTCCGTTTGGATTTCATCGGGGGTCAGCGCCATCCACGTGAGGCCGAGCCCCACGATCACAACCAAGTTGATTCCTAGCTCCATGATTCTGCCTGACGCCATCAGGCTTCAGAAGTTCCCACCCACGCATCTTTTTTTCGTCACGACGAGAAACCAAGCGCTTTTAGGCAAAAACGGGCGCTCAGAAATCGGTGGGGGATTGGGCAAGGTAGTCCCGAACCGCTTCGAGAGCTTCTTCACGTGTTGCGAAGAGGTTGCTGTCGGCGCCGTGGAGCGCGTAGCTCGTATTGATGGAGGTGCGGGTCCACGCATCTCCTCCGTAGCGGAACGAGATGTGGGCGTGGTCCGACAGCACACGCGAGCGGACGGCGCCAAACGCGGAGGCAGCGCGCGGGTGCACGTGGAGCTCTTCGAGGTTGATAAGCAAAATGAGGTTGGTGCCGAAGGCGTTGAGCTTCGCTCGGACTTTGCTCTCCCACGTCTCAACGTCGGCGCGATTGGTGATGTGGACGTCGCCAAAACGAGCCTCCACGACGTCGTCGAGTCCGGGAACCCGAACAAAGTCGAAGGTCCAGGTCTCGTCAGACATGCGTGAAGGCCGTCAGCACTAGTCGGGGATTCCCGTGAGAAACGCCTCGAGGATTGCGGTGGTCTCCGACGGGCGCTCCGCGAGGGGATAGTGACCCGGTCCCGTCAAGTAGGCTTGGCGCGCAGACTTGATCGGTGATGTCACGTGCTCACGCAAGATCTCGGGACTCAGGAATGGGTCGTCCGTCGCCAAAACGAGGGTCGGCGCCGTAATGTTCGAAAGAGCGTCTGAGAAGCCACCGGCAACCCACGCGTCGAAGGCCTGTTCGATGCAGGCGGTGGAGACGTTGGCGGCGTCCGCGACGAGGACTTCTTTGACGCTCGCGTCGAGTTGCTTCGTCGCGGCGTCGAGGATTCCAGCTTGGGCGGCGCGGCTGACACCGGACCCACGGAACATCGTGCTGACTTCATCCGGCAGAGGAACACCTCCTGCGGGCACTGGGTTGATGAGCGCGAGGGCTCGAACGCGGGCGGGGTAGTGCGCAGCGATGTGCTGCGCGGTCTGACCGCCCATGGAGTGTCCGACGATGGTGAAGCGTTCGACGCCGAGCCCATCCATCAAGGAGAGCGCGTCTGCCGCGTAGTCGCTGAGCGCGTAGCCGGTTTCGGGCTTGTGACTATTCCCGGTGCCGCGCTGGTCAGGAACGATGAAGGTGGTGTTCCCGACGGCGAGCGTCTCATGCACCCAGTCCCAGACTTTTCCAGAGACCATCCAGCCGTGGAGGAAGAGGATGACTCGATCACCGTCTCCGACCTTGCGGTATTCGATGACCTCGCCATTCGAGTTCTTATGCTGCTCCATATTGCCTCCCCCGAGCGACTATGCGCTCCAACACGTTCCCCGCTCACGTAAGGTCGCGCACACACGACAAAGCCCGCAACTCTTTTCTGAGGCGGGCTTTGTCCGTGAAGCCTGGGAGGCCCAGGTTGTGTTCGAGAAGCTACTTGCGGGCGCGGCGCTTGGCCTTGGTCGCGGGCTTCTTCTTCGTTGCTTTCTTCTTCGACGCAGCGGCGATCTTCTTGGGGTGAAGTGCCTCGGCCAGCTCCGCCGCACGGTCCGTGCGCTCCCAGGTGAAGGAACGCTCGCTACGGCCAAAGTGTCCGTACGCGGCCGTTGGTCGGTAAATGGGTCGAAGGAGATTGAGCTCCTGGATGAGCGCGGCAGGTCGGAAGTCGAAGAGCTCGCTGACCACCTGGGCAATCTTCTCGTCGGGCACGACGCCGGTTCCGAAAGTCGTCACGTAGACGCCCATAGGTTTCGCCACGCCGATGGCGTACGCGACCTGGACCTCGCAGCGATGCGCGAGCTTCGCCTTGACGATGTTCTTGGCGACGTAGCGCGTGAAGTAAGCTGCGCTTCGGTCGACCTTGGACGGGTCTTTGCCGCTGAACGCGCCGCCGCCGTGACGACCCATCCCGCCGTAGGTGTCGACGATGATCTTGCGTCCCGTGAGGCCCGCGTCGCCGCAGGGGCCGCCGATGACGAAACGACCCGTGGGGTTCACGTGGTACTTCGTGCTGCGCTTGAGCATGTCCGCGGGAAGCGTGGGCCGGATGACCTCTTCCATGATCGCAGCCTTGAGCTTGCGATGGGAGATCTCCTCGGCGTGCTGCGTGGAGACGACAACGTCGCTGATGTGGGAAGGCTTGCCCTCGCCATCGTACTGGATGGTGACCTGGGTCTTTCCGTCGGGGCGCAACCAAGGAAGCGTTGCGTCTTTGCGAACGGCGGCCAGACGACGGGCGAGCTTGTGGCTCAGGTCGATGGGAAGAGGCATGAGGGACTTGGTTTCATTGACGGCGTAGCCGAACATGAGTCCCTGGTCGCCAGCACCCTGGTCTTTGTCGATGCCCTGACCCTTGTTGACGCCTTGGGCGATGTCGGGGCTCTGCTGTTCAACGGCGGAGAGGACTGCGCAGGTGTCTGCGTCGAAGCCCATCTCGCTGGAGGTGTAGCCGATCTCGCGGATCGTCTTGCGGACGATGGTGGGGATGTCGAGGACGGCCTTGGTCGTAATCTCACCGGCGACGATGGCGTAGCCTGTCTTCACCATGGTCTCGCACGCCACGCGGGACTTTGGGTCGGCCTTCAGGCATGCGTCGAGGACAGCGTCGCTGACGTTGTCGCAGATTTTGTCGGGATGTCCCTCGGTGACGGATTCGGAGGTAAAAAGATGTCCGGCCATGTTGTGCTTTCGGTAAGTCGCGCCGCTCCCGCGGAACGCGATGCTAGGCGGAGACTGGTGTCGCCGCCGAAGTCTGAGAAGCCCGTTTAGTGGGCACCGGAGGTGGTGTCAATCCCGCTAGGCGTGGCTACGTAAGGCACAAAGCGCTTCCTATGAAGGCTATTCGCTCGATTGCTCCTCCTGGAGCACCTCGAGCCAGCGTACCCAGGAGCTGCCGGCGTGCTGGACGAAGTCGTTGCGCGCGGTGAGATCGATGGGGCTCCCAGGAACGCCGCCCTGCGCGGCGTCGGGATCGGCGAAGAGATGGGTGGGGCCCGGCGCCCATCGATAACGAAGGAGCTGGCCCAGGCCGCGCTCCACAAGCGCGCGCACGCCCTCGGTCTCCATGCCAGCGTCGCGCAGCATCAAGTACGTGCCGATGAAGGCCTCGGTGCGTGAGCCGACGGGCGTTAGCCTCGGCATGACGACGGGGCCAACGCCGTAGGCGCCGCCGACGGGCCACGGCGTATCTCCGTCGCGAAACTGCAGGACGTCGTTCCACTCCCACCAGCGTCGGCAAAAGTCGATGGCTTCGTCGCTCGGCGCGCTCTCACGCCCTTCGCCGGCGGCGATGCACGTCCAGTGCTCCTCGCCGTAGTAATAACGGCTCCCGAGGAAGTCCCAGCTCGCGCCGGTGAGGTGCATCATCAGACGCCTGGCGGCTTCTGCGTTTCTTTCGTCGCCGGTGGCGCGGTAAGCGCGGAGCAAGGCAAACGCCGCTTCGCCGCTGTAGTACAGATACTGCACGTCGATGGGCTCGCCGGTCTCGATGTTGAACTCGTGCATGAGTTCGCCGTCTTCACGCTGCTGCGCGCGCAAGAACGCCGAGAGGCCTTCGACGAGGCGCCGCGCCAAGGGGTCTTCACCTTGCAGCAGAACTTCCGAAGCGGCGACGATGGTCAGGGCCGCGGAGCCCACGTCGGCGCGCCCAAAGTCCACGATGCAGAGGTTCTCGTCGCACTCTTCAAGGCGCGTTCGCTCCAGGAAACGCAGCGCGCGCATCGCCCCGGCGCGTGCTTCGGGGTGGCCTGTGACGCGGTCGACCTGCGCGAGAAAATACGTCGCGCCGGAGTGCCGCGGGATGTTGTAGCCATCCATCATCGGGCGTCCGCTGCGCCCGTCGTAGATGTACGCGTACATGCCTTCGCTGTTCTGATGGCGGAGCAAGAACTCGGCGCCTTCGATGGCGGCGCTGCGAAGTGTCTCCGCGTTGACCTCGACGCTGCGGGGGTATTCGTCCTCGGCGATGGTCAGAGAACGAAAGCGACGCACTTCGCCGCGCTCGAGGAGCTCTTCTTGTTCGTGACCCATGTCGCGTGCGAGGCGCCCGACGAGTCCGAGGACATCGGAGCCTACGGTGAGGTCGGGGATAGGTGTGACGATTCCGCGGTCGTAGGCGCCGGAGGCACGAAGCTCTTCGGGACTGATGACGCGCTGTTCGCCCTCGAGGGTCGCGACGAGTCCTTCGTTGAGCGGGACGAGGCTGAGGGCTCGAAGATAAGGGATACCCAACACCACCGGGGCGTCACCCACGCTGACCTCGATGGTGAAACGCTGGCCGGGGCGTCGCTCGAACTCCCCGAGGGCCGCTCGAACGTCGGCCACAAAGTCACCCTCGCCGATGAAGCGCTGAAGAGGGACTCCGTCTTCCCACGCCGTAATGACGTTGGGACCAGGTCCATTCCACGCGCCAGGAGCTTCATCTGCCCCGCCTTGGAGCGCGCTCAGACCCCAGGCCGAGAGCTCCTCACCTGGGCCGTCGATGCCATTGATGCGCATTCGCGCACAGCTCGCGAATCCGGCGAGGAGCGAGAGCGCGAGCCAGGCGACGACGCCTTGAACTAGGTGCCGGCGATTCACTCCTCGGACTCACTCGCGGCGGACGCAGAGGACGATGCCGACGAAGCCGACCCCAGGCGTTCTGGGCCGTCGAGCAAGAAGTAGAGCTGGGAAGCAGGGAAGACAACGAAGTAGGGCACCATCATGAAGAGCGCGGCGCCGAGGATGAGAGCGCCGCCGCCGCCGACGGGGCCGTAGAGGCCAGCCAGTGTGCCCGCCGTGACCATCAACGCCGTCCCGAGAACAGCGCCGCTGAGGAGGATGATTCCAGCGCTCCACAGGCCGACTTTGCGGCTGCCTTTTTGACCGCGCCAGAGCATGACGCCGCTCGCGAGGAAGAGCACGGCGAGGAGCGTGCCCAGGATGTCGACGGGAGCCCAGCGGACGGGGAGGGCCTTCCAAATGCATCCCAGGAGGAGGAGCGCAGTGCCCACGTTGAGGGCGCCCATGACGCGTCGAGGTCGGTCCATCGCGGCGAGCCTAGTGCGACGCTTTCCCCTGCGCCAGCTGTCGAAGCTCTCCGCCGATTCCCTTAGAGGTAGAAGTTTCTCAACATACCGATGCTGGGCGCGTTCGTGACGTACGCGTCTGTCACTTCGAACTTCCGAGGAAAGAACCCCGGCGGAAGCTGCGTCCACCCGCGCGTCGCTTTCGCCCGGGCTTTGAGCCCAAGGAAGCTACTTGTGCAGAAGACCCTAAGCTCAAAGTCGCCCTGCTGAGTCTCCGACACAAGGTCCTCGAGGAACTCGATGCGCGCTTGGGTTTCGCTCTCTTCGTGGCGGAAGGGGTCAGGCTCGTCTTCGCCGATGAGCGAAGCGAGCACCTTCGCGCCTGCGGGTGCTAGGTCTTGCGAAGCTTGGCCCAGAGAGAAACGCAGGTCAGCGAGCTCGTACTTGATAAGTGTGCGTTCGACATTCTCGATGGAGGTCGCGAGCTGCGCGTCCTTTCGTCCCCTCATCAAGTGCCCTGCGGCTCTCGGGAAATCTACGAGGCGCTCCACGACGAAGCTCTGCCCAAGGAGCGTCGCCGCGGGCTGAAAAACCAGCGTGCGGAGCAGGCGGCGACAGAGCCGAATCTCCTGTTCACTGAGGCGAAACACAGCGTGCTCAGGAGCGTCGTCCGCCGCCGCGAATCCTCGGCGGCACGCCGCGCTCAATGACGGTGTCGTCCGCGAATTCGTCGCTCACCTCTGGATGGTCGATGGTGAAGTGTAGCCCGCGACTTTCGTGACGCGACATGGCGCAGTGCACGATGAGCTCGGCGACGTCGGCGATGTTTCGAAGCTCCAGCATGTCCCGGCTCAGGCGGTACTTCCAATAGTACTCAGCGATCTCTTCTTTCAGGAGCGCGATGCGACGTGCGGCACGGCGCAGGCGTTTGTCGCTTCGGACGATGCCGACGTAGTTCCACATGAAGCGGCGGATCTCTTCCCAGTTCTGCGAGACGACAACGGCTTCGTCTTCGGGGACGGAGTCGCCAACGTTCCAGTCGGGGATCTCGCTTGCGGTGACTCCTTCGCTTCGCTCACCAAGCGCGTTGGCGACGCGGTTTCCGTAAACGAGTCCTTCGAGGAGCGAGTTGGAGGCGAGTCGGTTGGCGCCGTGAAGCCCCGAGCAGGTGACCTCGCCGATGGCCCACAATCCGGGCAGGCTGGTGCGCCCATCTTCGTCGACGATGACTCCGCCGCACATATAGTGGGCTGCGGGGACGACGGGGATCGGCTCCTTCGTCATGTCGAAGCCAAAGTGCATGCAGCGCGCGTGAATGTTCGGGAAGCGCTCGCGAAGGAAGTCGCCGTCTTCATGGGTCATGTCGAGAAACACCGAGTCGGCGCCGCTGCGTTTCATCTCGTAGTCGATGGCGCGAGCGACGACATCGCGCGGCGCCAGGTCTTTCATGGGGTGGTGCTCTTCCATGAACGCGCTTCCGTCGCCACGCCGCAGGATTCCTCCTTCACCGCGAAGCGCTTCGCTGATGAGGAAGCTCTTCGCCTCGGGGTGAAAGAGGCTCGTGGGATGGAACTGGAAGAACTCCATGTTCGCGACCTGTGCGCCCGCGCGATACGCCATCGCAACGCCGTCGCCCGTCGCGACATCCGGGTTCGATGTGTAGACGTAGACTTTGCCTGCGCCGCCGGCGGCGAGGATCGTGGCCCGTGCCAAGAACGTGTGAACGTCGCCGGTCTTCTCGTGAAGAACGTACGCGCCCACCACCTGACGCCGCGGCGCGCCGAAGCGCGATTGCTCGATGAGGTCCACCGCCATGTGGTCCTCGAGGATCGTAATCCGTTCGTTTTCAGCCACGGCGGCGACGAGAGCGCGCTGCACTTCGCGACCGGTGATGTCTCCTGCGTGGACGACGCGACGAGCGCTGTGGCCGCCTTCACGCGTCAGATCGAGTTCTTCGCCGTCGCCGCCCTCCTTCGCACTGAACTTCGCGCCGATCTCCATCAGCTCGCGGATACGCTCGGGGCCGTCTCGGACCACCATCTCGACGACGTCTTTGTGGGAGAGGCCGCCGCCGGTGCCGAGCGTGTCCTCGATGTGCGCTTCGAAGGTGTCTTCGGGGTCGAGCACCGCCGCGATACCGCCCTGCGCCCAGTTCGTTGCGGAGTCCGTGCGAGAGCGCTTGGTCACAATCGTGACTTCGCCGTGCTCGCTCGCTTGAAGCGCAAAAGTAAGGCCGGCTACGCCGCTCCCGATAACTAGAAAATCACACTCGACTCGCATCGGCGGATCTTAGGGCCTGATTCCTCAAAACGGAAGGGACCATGAGGGCGCATCGAAGTCGATCTTGGCTGGCGTTTGTATGTTCACCGCGCCATCTTTGGGGTCCCATGTCGGCCCCGAGCTTCTTCGAAGGACCTGAGAAAAAGGTCGAACTAGCCCTTCGCGATTCCAGCGACTCCCTGCGCTCGCTGGGCGACGGGTTTTGGCATGAAGTCGTCCAAGCGGCGGACGCGCAGGTGCTCTCCACGTTGCGGAGCGAGAGCTGCGATGCGTACCTTCTGAGCGAGTCGTCGCTCTTCGTGCATGACGGATTCCTGACGATGATCACCTGTGGTCGTACGCGTCTCGTTCGAGCCGTGGAGCGCATCGTCGCCCGCGTCGGCGCGGCGAACGTCGCGCTCTTGACCTACGAGCGAAAGAACGAGCACTTCCCGGACCGGCAGCACTCCACGTTCTACGACGATGCTCGCGCACTGAACGCGATCATTCCGGGTCGCGCGATTCGATTCGGCGACGAGCACGATCATCACGTGCACCTCTTTCATTCCGCTGCGGAATATGTGGTGCACGATAAAGACACGACGCTGGAGATCCTCATGCACGGTCTCCCGGCGGAGGTGGCTCAGCGCTTCGTGGGGATGATGCCGCCAAAAGAAGGCACCCTCATCGAGGAGCACGGGTTCGCTTCGCTCTTGCCGGGCTTCGCCATCGACGAACACGCGTTCACGCCAGCGGGTTACTCGATGAACGCGCTCCGCGGCGATGACTACTACACGATTCACGTCACGCCGGAGGAGCTTGGCTCCTACGTGAGCTTTGAGACCAACCTGGATTTCCGGCCGCGTTTCAACGAGATCGTCGCCGGCGTCGTGGAGGTGTTTCGGCCTCGCTCTTTCGACGTTATGACCTTCTGCCCCCATGGCTCGGAATCGATGCGCCTCGAGCTGCGTTCACACCAAGTGAAAGACCACGTTCAAGACCAAGTTCACGGATATGGCATCGACTTCTGGCACTGTTTTGAGCAACAAGGCGTGGGGCGGGGCACCGTAGAAGTCTCGCTTCGCTAGTGGAACGCCCCCGTTTTCAGGGAAAGAACGCTTTTTTTGCCTCATGTAGGGGCTGCACTTACATTCGTTCCATGTTCATGCGCCTCTTTCCTCTCATCGCGCTTCTCATCGGGCTCGAGGCGAGCTCTGCGCGCGCGGATATTTACGCGTGCCAGAACCCCGACGGAACCACGGACTATACGAACGTATCGCGGCCCGGTCGTCGTTGCCGCCGAATCGTGGATGGCGCGTCTTCTTCCTCCTCGCGAGCTCGGACCAACACGGGGTCGCGCGCTCGGCCACGAAGTGTCGCGGCTGCACGCGCTGCTCGCGCACGCTCCACAGCGCCCCATGCTCCGAACGACGCGACACGATTTCGCCGCTACGACGGTTACATCGCCGAGGCTGCTGCCCTCTATCAACTGCCGCTTCATTTCTTGCGTGCGGTGGTCAAGACCGAGTCCAACTTCAATCACCGCGTCGTCAGCGGCGCCGGCGCCATGGGTCTGATGCAGCTCATGCCTCGAACGGCGGCGTCCATGGGCGTCCGCGACCCCTTCGACCCCCGTCAGAACATCTTTGGTGGTGCGCGTTTTCTTCGGCTCCTCGCGAACCGTTTTGGCGGTGACTTGGTTCTTACCGTCGCTGCGTACAACGCCGGACCTGGGGCCGTTGAGCGACACCGCGGCGTACCGCCTTACGCGGAGACGCAGCGCTACGTCCGGCGCGTCTTGGGTCACTACTACCGCCTTCGTTCCGGCGGAGCGATCACCGGGCCGCGCTAAAGAGCACCCACGAACCCAGTGTTCGATGGGTTAGCGGAGTCGCGGCTCATCCACCATCGAGCGAAGGTAGTTCATCGAGATGCGCGCGACGTCGGAGTCCGGCGCGTCGACGTCGAGCCACTCCTTGTGCCACTCAAGGGCCTCGGAGACGTCTTTGAAGACCTGGGTCTTGGCTTTGCTCTGGCCTCGCTGGGCGAAGAGCACGGCGGTGAGGAACCCCCGCGCGGCGCTCAACCAGAAGCCATCCCCATGAAGCACAACCGCGATGGACGTCATTTGGGACTGACGGTTATACGTAGAAGCCACTTCTCGAGCTTCCGCCGTGGGCATCTTCGGCGTGTCGTTGATCACGGCGAGGTGACCCACGCGGGGGTAGAGGCGCAGCAGCTCAAGGTGCGATTGATGAATGGCGCGCATGGGCCGAGCCGTCGATGCTTCTCCCCAAACAGCCAGGACCAAGTTCTGGCACGTCGCCACGATGTTGTTCCCTTGGCGGAGAACGATGTTCAGTTCGGAGGGCGGCCCGTGCACCCGCCGACGTTAGCGACTCCGGCGAGGCATTGTCCACACTCCGCGCACGCTTTCCCCTTCAATATTTTCGGATGGCGCACTAAGTTCGTTCCATGAGCCGGATGAGTCTTTGTTGTGCCCTCGCACTTACGTTCGTTCTACCGGCGGCGGCCATGGCGGATCCACCCGATGCCACGCGTGCCACCTATCTTCGTGAGGTTCACCAGGCGAACGAGCGACTCGCCGCAGGCCAGACGACGGGGGCAGAGACCATTCTAAGTAGCGCGCTCACGCGCCTGCCCGATGCGCCGGAAGCTCATTGCACGCGTGGGTCGCTTCAGATGCTCCAAGGGCACGCCGATCAAGCGCTCGAGACCTTCGGGACCTGTCAGCGTTTGGCCCAGCAGGCGTCCACGCCATTCTTCGTGGCCCGTGCTCTTCAAGGAAAGATCATGGCGCTCCTCGCGCTCCCCGATCGCATCGACGAAGCGCGGGCCGTCGCCATTGAGTTGCTCGCCTTCGCGCAAGGAAACACGTCGGTGATCGCGCCCGTCTTGCCACGCTCTCGTGTCCAGGCCATCGACCTCATCGTCGAGCGGGACGCCGCCGCCGCGGAAGTTCGCCTTCGGCGGGAAGCCCGGGCACGCGAGAACGCCGCCGAATAAACACCGCCGAATAGCCCCGTGCAACTGACTCCATTCATCAGCGCCGCCATCGTCGGTGCTTTCGCTCCCTTCGTTCGTGCTCTTGTCTGGCGGGTGCCTTTTACGCATCTCTCGTGGGGGATGGCGCTCCGTGTCACCGTCGGCGCAGGTCTCGTGACGCTCTTGGCGGGGCTGATTTCCCTCATCGCCTTCGAGCCACAGGTGGCGTCTGCGATCGGACTCGGAGTAGGTGCGGTGTTGACCTTGCTCTCCGCGCGCCGCCTGCGCCACACCCGCGGAACGGCGCTCTTGGCCTACCGTCTCACGCAAGAGCCAACCCGCGAAGAAGCGCGGAAGGTGCTGCGGACACGTTTCGAGCGCTACGCGCGCGGCAGCTTGAGTGCGACGGAACATGCGCGGCTCGCTCCGGTGGCCGTTTTGCCTTTGAGTGGCCTCGGAAGCTGGGATGACGCCCTCGCGATTCTTCGAGGCGTCGACCGGAGTCAGCTGGGGAACCTCGATGCGGCGCGCCACGGCCAAGCGCTCGCGACGTGCTTGATGGAGCAGGGTCACCTGGAAGAGGCCGCGGAGGTCATCGAAGAGCTTGAGCGTCCCGCCGCGAGTGAGATCGAGCGCTGGCTCGTGGCTCTCGAGGCGTTGCTCGCTGCGGTTCAGGGTGGCTCGGAAAGGGCGCTCTCGTTGGCGCGCGAGCACGACGACGGTGAGGGCGCCCTCGGCGCGAGCTACGCCATCGTCCGCGCTCACGCTCACGCGTGCGACGGGAACGAGCGCGCTTGCCAACATGAACTGGACAAGGTCCTCGACCTCGCCGGGCCCGACGCTCTCATCCGTGCCGTTCGCCCGCTGGGACCCGCGAGTGACGCGGCGCGCGCCATGATGGTGGAGCGTGGCCTCGCGGTGCGTGTGGACGCCGCCAACTAGCGTCGTCGCACCGCCCCTCACAACAGAACCTCATCAAAACTCGTGACAGTGCGTTCAGTCACAGCGTACTATTATGCTGATGGGGAACTGTGGTGAGTTCCCTCACCTTGGAGGTACGATGAGGAAACTGGCGTATTTGGGAGTTCTTTGCGCATTGGCGTTTGGCTGTGGCGATGACGACGGCATGACGACCGACGGCGGCGGTGGCGGCGTCGACGCACAGAGCGCGGATGGTGGATCACCCGATGGAGGAGCAGATGCGCCCGCGCCGCTCGACGCTGGGTTCGATGTGCCCACCGACGTTCCCATGGACGTGCCCCCGGATATTCCCCTCGATGCCCCTTGTCTGGACATGGACGGAGACGGCATCACGGATGTCTTTGAAGGCGACGCGGACACGGATATGGACGGCACGCCGGACGCCGAAGACGACGACAGCGATGGCGATGGAATCACCGATGCAGATGAGTTTGGCGGCATGACCTGCATGGCACCCATCGACTCAGACGAGGATGGCACGCCGGACTTCCGCGATACGGACTCGGACGACAATGGCGTTCCTGATGAGACCGAAGGCAGCGAAGACGGTGACATGGATGGCGAGCCCAACTTCAGGGACGACGACAACGACGGCGACGGACTGAGCGACCTGACGGAGCTCGCCGGCTCGCCCGACACGCCGCCGGACTTCGACACCGACGGAACGCCGGACTACCTCGACACGGACAGCGACAACGACACCATCGCAGACGTTCATGAAGGTGACGCCGACAGCGACATGGACACGACGCCGGACCGCTTCGAGATCGACAGTGACGGCGACGGAATCAGCGACGCGGATGAAGCCGGGGACGCGGATGAGTCCACCGTGCCCGTGGACTCTGACTTCGACCTTATCCCGGACTTCCAGGATCTCGATAGCGATGGGGATGGTCTCTCGGACGAGGAAGAAGTCGCCGGTGGCACCAACCCCACCCTCGGCGACACCGACATGGATGGAGCCAGCGACCTCGTCGAGGTTGCGGCAGGCACAGACCCCACGGATGACGCCGACAACCCGCGCGCGAGCGGCGACTTCGTGTTCGTCATGTACTTTGGTCAGGACCCGGAACCGGGCCGAGATATCCTCGACTTTGCGACGGACATTCAAGTGAGTGACGTGTACTTCTTGATGGACACGACGGGTTCGATGAGTGGATCGATTTCGGCCCTTCAGTCGGCTCTGCGTGACACGCTGATTCCCGGAATCCGAGCTGAAATCCCTGACACATTCTTCGGCGTCGGCGAGTTCCGCGACTACCCGGTTTCCCCCTACGGGGGTGGCACGGACCAACCCTACGCTCATTTTCAGGACATGACTGATGATGACGCGCTCGCCCAAGCAGCGACGAACCGATACACGGCGAGGGGCGGCTCTGATGGCCCCGAGTCTCACGGCCAAGCGCTATGGTCCATGGCGACGGGCAACGGACTCCCGAGCTCCAGCGTCGGCCCTCGCGCAGGGTGCCCCGCGGACACGTTCGGTTACCCATGTTTCCGCAACACAGCCGTCCCTATCGTCGTGATGTTCACAGACATCACTTGGCACAATGGTCCTGGCAATGTGAACCCATACACATCCATCGTCGGCGAGCCGGAGTACGCGGACGTCGTCAGCGCCGTCACCGCCAACAATATTCGTTTCATCGGCATTGGCCAGGGGTCCGGCGGTGTCGCTCACATGACCCAGTTCGGAACGGACGTCGGCTCCGTGGATGACCTCGGCATACCCTTCGTCTCGACTTACTCGGGAAGCCCAGCCGCGCTCACTTCGACGGTCATCGACCAGATTCGAACGCTCATCGCGACGCCCATCGACGTCTCAACGCGGTTCATCGACGACCCCTCGGATGCCGTCGATACGGAGGCTGCGTTCCTCGAGCGCGTCGAGGCGAACGAAGCCGGCGACGTGGCTCGTATGTGTGCACCTCGCATGGGCGAAGACACCGACGCGGATGGCTTCCCGGATGTGTTCCGCGCGGTTCCTCCGGGCGAGCGCGTCTGCTTCGACCTGGTTGTCGGCACCAACAACACCGTCGAACAAACGGGTGAGCCTCAGCTCTTCCGAGCGACCATCGAGGTCCTTGGTGACGGGTTCACGCCCCTCGACAGTCGCGACGTGTACTTCCTCGTTCCGCCGACCATCGGTCTCTAGCTCCGCGAGACCTGACCTCTGAAAGCGACCGACGAGCCTTTGGGTTCGTCGGTCTTTTTCGTGTGAGGGACCTCGTCGTTTGGGTTTAGGCCCGTGGGAAGAAACGCAGCACATCCGCCACTAGTGACGTGGTGGGCAGCGTCGCTGCTAGAGCGGGCAGCAGACGGCGCCTTCGATGCCCACGGGGACAGTCCCGATGGGCTCCTCGCCGCTTGGGCACACGTAGTCGCTACGGTGGGTACTGCCGTCACCGATGTCGCCGACGACCTCGGCGCCATAGTCGACACACTGCTCAGCACTCATCTCTGGACGCTCCGCACCGAGCGGCGGAAACTCGGGAGGGAGTGTGTTTTCATCCCGCTCCGTCTGAGTGCTCTCGTCCCCTCCCGTCACCGCGGGCGCGGGTTCTGCGGGCGAGCTGCAAGCAAAGACAAAGACACAGAAGAGGCCAACAATGGTTCGCATATCGAGAGGCTAGTGTGCCCGTGATGCCGCGCTAGCGAAGAATGCGAAGTCGTTTGGGGCCGCTCTCCTTCGGCGCTTCGCCCTCGCCCTTGCTGTAGTGCTGGACCGCGACCTGCTCCGCGAGACCTTCGGCGATGCGCGCAAACTCTCTCGCCGCGGCGGAATCCGGTGCGGCTTGCACCACGGGCGTTCCTTTGTCGCCCCACTCGCGAACGGTGGGGTCGAGGGGGACCTGGCCAAGGAGCGGCGCTTCGGAGAACTCCGCGACCTTCGCGCCGCCTCCGCTTCCGAAGAGCTCATGCTTGATGCCTGCGGGATCAACGAAGTAGCTCATATTCTCGACGACACCGAGGACGGGCAGGTTCGTCTTCTTGCACATGGAGACGCCCTTGTAGACGTCTGCCAGCGCTACGTCCTGTGGCGTCGTCACCATCACAACGCCCGTGATACGGAGCTTCTGCGCGAGCGTCAGCGCGATATCGCCGGTGCCCGGAGGGCAGTCCAGAATCAGGTAGTCGAGCTCGCCCCAGTTCACATCGCCGACGAACTGTTGGAGCGCGCCGTGGAGCATTGGCCCACGCCAGATCACGGCTTGCTTCGCGTCCTCGAGGAGGAAGCCAATGCTCATCAGCTTCAGCCCGAAACGCTGCATGGGTTCGATGCGCTTCCCATCGCGGCTGCCGGGGCGACCTTCGATACCGAGCATGGTGGGGATGCTCGGCCCGTAGAGGTCCGCGTCGAGAAGGCCCACGCGTGTTCCGCTCCGCCGAAGGGCGAGAGCGAGGTTTGTGGCGACGGTGCTCTTTCCAACGCCGCCCTTACCGCTCATCACGAGGATGACGTTCTTGACGTCTGGAATTGGATCCGTGGAGCTGGTCTCGCGCGTCGGAATGCGAACCTTCCAGGTGATCTCCAGGAATGTGACGCCGGCGCCCTTTGCGGCTTCTTCCGCTGCGCTCCGAACACGCTCACGAAGGGTCTCCGAAGGGGAGCTCAACGCAATACTGCAGGTGCCTTTGTCCCCGTCGACGCCGACCTCGAAGATCGACTTGAGTTCGCCGAGGCTCTTCTCAAATGTTGGGTCCACTACGCCGCCGAGGGCTTTTTCGAGTTCGCTAACGCTAGCCATGCCGCGGATATGGTGCGACGAGGCCGAATCGTCAACGACGAGCCTCGGAGCTCAGTCCGTTGGACGGTGCCCGATAATGAACCCGCGGAGCATCTCCGACGCGTCCATCAGGCCCTCGGGGCCGTGCAGCTCCAGGTGGAGATGAGGTGCCGAGCGCCTCATTCCAGTCCGTCCCACCGTGCCGATGAGGTCGCCGCGGCGGACTTCCGTTCCGTGGCTCACTTCCACATCCTCAAGGTGCATGTAGCAAGAACGCAGCCACGAGCCCTCTTCGCCGTCCTCGGGCGTCGGGTGATGAAGAATGCAGATATAGCGTCCGCCGGCGCCGAGATCGTCCCGCGGAACGTCTTCGATCTCCGAGGGAGTCATGGCCGCGTTGCTGCGATGGCCCGGCAAGTCGACGCCGCAGAAGTTTACGCGGCCGTCGGCGATGGCGCGTACGGGTTCCCCAAGAACAGACTCGACGTCCACGCCGCGGTGGCGTCGCTGTCCGTCGTCGCGGGCGGCACCGATCCAGCTTGAGATGACACGGGGACTTCCGTCGAGGGGAGGCCCCCAGGCCATACCACTGCGAACGATCGGCTCCGGGGTTTCTATGGCACCGTAGTATTCAAGGATGCGCCGGCGGTCGGTGAGGATACGGTCCTCGGCGCGGTTGTTACGGATACGGTCACCCCACACAAAGTGACTGACCCAGTGGCGATGCTCGACCTGCTCGTAGGCCCCGGCGAGCGAGTCGTGCTGAGCGCGCCACACATTGAGAATCGCGGCGGCGAAATAGAGGTTCGGTTCGGGTCTGCGCAGCTGGTGCTCGGAGAAGGGGAAACGATCCACGCTGAGCGTGCGCTCCACCCATTCTTCGCCTTCGAGGACCTGGTAGGTATAAGCGCCGCGCCGGAGGAAGTCTGCGTACATCCGTCGCGGAATGGCCGTGAGCCCCAGCCCTCCCATGTGTTCGTCCGTCGGATTGCAGCGTCCCATGCGATGGGCGAGGGCGGCCAAGAGGAACGGGTCGATGTCGAAGGTCGCGGCGTGCTCGAGGATGTACCCGGTCCATCGCGCGGGGCGCGTTCGCGGCATCCAGCCGCAGAGTCTCCGAAGTGCCGTCGCAAAGCGCTCGGGGTCGATCTCTTCGGGAGAGGCGGGCTCCGTAGGCCAGTCCTCCGGCGTCACCAGCTGCATCGAGCGGAGACTTGGCCGAATGCCGGGGCGCCTGCGGCGGTACCAAGGAACTCCATCGGCGAAGGCGACGCCGGCCACCATCGTGCCGACGAGCACAAGCGCCATTAGCCATGAGCGAGATCTCATGCCCCGAAACTAGGCGCTCCTATCGATGACGCCAACTTCTCAGTCGACAGCCGACAACGAGGGCGAAGAGGAGCAGCCCGAACCGGGGCGTCGGGCCCGAGCGGGCGAGGGAGCAAAAGCAGGAAGGAGCGCTGGGAGCCCACGCCGCAGTCGAGGCGTCGACGCCGCCGTCGATGGGGAAAAGCACCGGCGGAGGCTGCGGAACGTCGATGCCACACACGCCCGCCGCGCAGCGCTGACCCAGAGGACAGGTTGCATCTTCGTCGATGACGCCGTCGCAGTCATCGTCGGCGCCATCACATTCCTCGGGGCGTGGAACGGGCACACCCTCACACGCGCTCCAGCGTCCTTGCCGGCAGGTCTGAACGCCGCCGGAGCAGACCCCGTTCGACTGGGTGCACGGCCGAGTTCCGCTGCCTTCGCAATCACAGCGCAGCACCCTTCCGTCGCAGTCCCGGTCGACCCCATCACAGTCCTCGTGGGCGCCGGGAAAAGCCTCTGGGTCCTCATCGTCGCAGTCGCCAGCGCAGTGATGAACGCCGTCTCCGTCCGCGTCGCCTTCATCGATGACGCCGTCGCAGTCGTTGTCGAGTCCGTCGCAGAGTTCTTCGCCGGCGGCGCTGGCGACGTGCATAAGCGCTCCAGCCAACGAGTCGGCGGCGTGGGCGGCGTGGTAACAATGGTCGCTCCCGCGAGCGTCCACGGCGCTCCCGTCGCATCCCGCCACCGGCGCGCCGCCGGCGAGAGCGCACTCGTTGAGCGTTCGCGCGTCGACGGCGTTCCCGAAGCCCACCACGTGAATGGTGTGGCCCTCCGCGCGAAGTCGCTGGACCGCCGCCACCGGTGCGCCGCGCATGGATGGGTCGTAGGGCGCGCACCACTGCCAGCCGTCCGTGATGAGTACGATGTGGCTTTGCGTGGTGAGTGCTCCCTCGAGGGCGCTGAGTGTCTGAGCGATGGGCGTGTAGTCGCCGACCACCGCTGGCGCTTCTTCGAGGACGCCGGCGACCTCTTCCGGCGAGTGCGGGCCTGGAGGCAAGAGCATCACCCCCGGAGCGCAAGCGTCTGGAAATGGAAAGACCATCGTGCCGACTCGAAGATGAGGCGCGGATTCGGCTGCGCGGAGAACTGCCCTGGTTGCGGCGTCCCACTTGGTCTCGCCGCTCGCCAGGCGTTCACGCATGGACGACGAGCGATCCACGACGAAGAGGACCTCGCCAGGCGAGCAAACATCCGCAGCTACCGGCGGTGCCGAGAGGGCGACGAGGACGAAGGCGAAGAGGCTACGTTGGTAGAGCATGCCGGACTCTTCTGCAGGCGCTGTTCCGCCGGTTTTGAGCGACAAACGCTGAACAAACAGGGGCCGCGTGCGCGGCGGGCGCCAGCACACGCCGGCGTCCGCCAGACATCGCGGAAGACGGGCTAGGTGAGTGAGGGCCGCCGCGTCAGCGTTCGACCGAATGGTCGAGAAGGTGCGTGAGGCGTTTCGCGAGATCGTCGACATGCGGCGGCGAAATAAAGGTGCCGTGGTCGCCCGGCATGACCTCGACTTGCGCAAAAGGACCAAGCAGCTGGCGCCACTGTTTGACGGTGTCCCTCAGCGTGAGCGGTCGACGGTCGCGGGCGATGAACACGACCGAGCGCCCCGAGTACGGGCGCAATCGCTGGACATAGTCCTGCAGGGCGACGGTGTACTTGTGTCTACGCTCATCCCAGGCGCGCTTGTCGGCCTCGCTTTCGGGCGCTCCGGGGCGGTGGGCTTCCGTTCGCTGAACGAGTCCAAGTCGCTGAAGCGCGCGCTCGCCGATCTCTTCTCCTTGGTATCGCATCCGATGGACGAGGTTGTGAACGGCTTCCCATCGCGCCGGGGCTTCCTTCTCCGGAAGAACAGGGTCGAGGAGGACGAGGAGATCGAGCGGGTCTCCCGCCTCGGCGCGTTGCCGCGCCAGCTCCAGCGCAACAATGGCGCCATAGGACACGCCGCAGACGCTGCGTGCGCTCCCGGCTTCGGGCGAGGTGATGGCCTGAAGGTAGGCCGCCGCGAGCTCCTCCGTGGGAGGAATCTTCCCGTCTTCTCTCAGCTCTTCTTCGGGGACGTAGACACCGACGACGGGGCGCGGGCCCATGCGCTCGGCGATGGGGCGATACACATCGATGCCCAAGATGCAGTACATAGGAGCGACGTCGGGCCGCCCCGGGTTCAACGTCACGAATTCGGCTGCGGACGCCTCGGAACCCAGCTCGCTCTGCGCCTGCACTCGTTCGGCGAGACGTCTCGGCGTGCGCGCCGCGAAGACCGCGCCGGCGCCCACTTCGATCCCCATGGCATCACGAATATCGCTGACCAAACGAATGACACGAAGCGAATGCCCGCCCATGTCAAAGAAGTCATCGTCGGCTCCGACGGGGCGCCCGACGACGGCTCCGAAGAGCTGGGCGAGTTGAGCCGCAAGGGGAGACGCCTCGCGCGTTTCTTCGGCCGGCGACTCGTCACGGGTTGGAGTGAGGCTCAAGAGCGCGCGACGATCGACTTTGCCGCCAGGTGTGACCGGGAGGTTTTCCAAGAAGCAGACGTCGGAGGGAACCATATAGTGAGGAAGACGAGCTCCGATCTGCGTC
The DNA here is from genome assembly GCA_045106895.1 of Polyangiales bacterium. GTDB lineage: Bacteria > Myxococcota_A > Polyangia > Polyangiales > Houyiibacteriaceae > JBCCRV01. The sequence goes on from JBGCFM010000073.1 coordinate 35,556, forward strand.
TTGATGGCGCTCGCGTCGATGCCCCCATTGGAGACGACCCAAGCAACAAGCCGCGCCTCCGCCTCCGCGCCGCCGTGAAAGACGACGACGCCCTCCGTCACGCCATCAAGGCCGCAGAGTACGCTCTCGATTTCACCGAGTTCGATGCGATAACCACGGACCTTCACCTGCTCGTCCGCACGCCCGACGTACACAAGTTCCGCGCCCTCGTTCGCGAGGACAAGGTCGCCGGTTCGGTATACACGAGGGGCGCCAAGAAGGTCTTTGGGGAAAGACGCCGCTGTCCGTTCCGGACGAGCGAGGTACCCAATGGCGAGCTGAGGTCCTCCAAGAACCAGTTCCCCGATGCCGCCGGGAGGGCAGGGGTGATTGCAGCTGTCGGCGACCCACGCCAGCGTGTCACCGAGCGGGCGACCGATGGGTACTTCATCGCCGACATGCTCGCCCTGCATTGCGAACGCAACGGCCGTAATCGTCGTCTCCGTCGGACCGTACGCGTTCACCAGCCGCACCTCACGGTGGGCTTTGCTGAAGCGTGCGCACGCTGCTGCGTTGGCACGCTCGCCGCCGATGATGACGAGGCGCACGACCGCTGGGAGCTTGGTACGGGTACGCGATAGCTCGGTGACGACCTCGTTGAAGAATGCCGTTGGGAGCTGCAATACAGAGATACGCTGCTCGTCTACTCGCTTCATCAAGTAGTCGATGGAACGAGCGCACATCTCGTCACGTATGACGAGGGCTGCCCCGACGAGGGCTGTCGGCACGACCTCCTCGAACCAGACATCAAAACTCGGCGAAGCAAACTGGAGCACCGAGTCGTAGTGCGCCAATCCGTATTTGGTGCTCGCCGCCGCGGCATGGTGGAGAAGCGCGCGCGCTGCGACCAGCACGCCTTTGGGCGTGCCGGAGGAGCCCGACGTGTAGATAAGGTAGAGCGGCTGATCCAGGTCGAGGGACACTGGGTCGAAGGGCGGCTCGCCGTCGCCCTTCGTTGGGATGAGTACATAGTCGGCGTCGCCGGCCCATGGTTCTTCTTCCGGAGAGAGCGCGACGATTCGTGCGCCCGAATCCGAGAGCATGTGTGCGCGTCGGTCGCTGGGGTAGGTAGGGTCGATGGGGAGGTAGACGGCACCGATGAAGGCGCAGCCCCAAAACGCGATGACGGTCTCGGCGGATGCGCGCGCGGATACGGCGACAACGTCTCCCGGTTGAATGTCGCACGAGCGCAGACGACGCGAGAACGCACTCGCTGCATGAAGGAGTTCCGAGTAGCTGAGTCTCAGGCCCGTACTTAGTTCGACGAGAGCCGTCGCCTGCGGTCTTGCGCTCACGACCGAGCGCAGGATGTCTGCGACGGAGGACGGCTGCGTTCCAGATGGGACCCGGCTACGGAGCGGAGCCCGTTCATGGTCGTCCACGACGCACACGTCCGAGAGAAGCTGCGTCGGGTTCTGCGCGAACTGACGCAGCACATGGGTCAGGCGACCCGGAAGCGAATCGGCGACGTATTTCGCGACTTTGTCTTCCCGGTATTCGACCTTCGCGACCATCGGAAGGTCTTCGCTCTCCTTGATGGCGAGCACCAAGGCCGGGGCGCTTCGCGAGTGAATCGTGAAGGTGCGACCGGCGACGGCCTCGCCCATCAGCTGAGTCATCCTGGCCTGAACGGTGTGGCGCTCGTGGACGATCACCGTGTCGAGTAGACCGGCTTCGAGGCCGAGTCGCGTGCGGACTTCTGCGAGAGGAACAGCTTCGTGTGGCCGGCCATCCAGCGACTCTTTCCGCAGTCCACGGAGCGCGCTCAAGCAGTCCATCTCCGGATTCAACTGCACGCGGAGGGGGATGGTGTTGATGAGGCAGCCGACGACGTCCTTTGCGCCTGGAACCGCGAATCGACCGGAGCGCGTCACTCCGACGACGACATCGTCACGGAAGGTGTAGCGCGAAACGACCATTCCCCACGCGAGCTGGACAGCGTTGGCGATGGTGAATCCGTGCTCTTTGCCGAGCGAACGAAGGGCGCTGACCGTCGCCATGTCGAGGCTGGCGTGCGACTCGACGATGGTGTTGCTCGAACCGTCACCCGAGTGTGCGAGGGCACCCGGCGTTGGCGTGGCTTCGTCGATTCCATCAAGCCGCTCGGCGAAGTACTCAACGGCGCTTTCGGTGTTGAGCGCGGCGCGGGCGTGGAGGATCTCCTGAATGTCGCTGGGCTCCGGCGGCCCATACGACTCGCCCTGATCATAGCGGTGGAGCAGGTCACTCAGAACCACCACGATCGATCGCCCGTCGCAGTGCGCGTGGTGGTGCGTCCAAATGAGAAAGTCGTGGTCCGATCCGCTAAGCAACGTCAGTCCACCAAAGCGACGATCTTCGGGCCTCGGCTTGCTTCGGTCGTGCTCAAGAAAACTATTTAGTTCGTCATGACCCTCGATGAAGTCGCGGGCAGGAACATCGTCGTCCGCCAAATCAAGGATGCGCAGCCGGGTACACGAGGGGTCAGACGTGTCGAAGACGGCTCGGAGTCCATCATGACGCTGCAAGACCCAGCGCCACGCCGCGACGAGCCGGTCCCAGTCGAAGCGCGCGTCGCTCTCCACGACGATTTGCTGCAGCTCCATTCCCGCGTGCGAAAGCGCGTGCAGCCGCATCGCTTCTTGCATCGGCGTAATCGGAGGCAGGCCGCTCATGTCCGCGGAATGCACGGGTGCGTTCGCGCTCGCCGAGGGCACACGCCTATCAGGTCTCTGAACTGGGGAACGAACCTCGTCCACGCGCGACATTTTTCTACAAGGACAAGCGCTCCGCTAGGGACGCTTGATACGACTCACCACTTCTGACCAAAACTCGGATTCGCCGACCAGCTCGATCACCATGATCGCTTCGGCGGCGGCGCGGTCAGGGCGACAGCCGCACTCGTCTTGCAGCCAAGCGGCGATGAAACGCCCGATGGCGAGACGCGTGGCCAGTTCGATGCGAGCGATGTCCCAGCCTCGCTCCCCAACCCACTCAAGGCTCCAGATTTCGTCCGCGATCCAGTCGTTGAAGAGGGCGTCTTCGCTGCGCTCCATGCCGGCGCGCTGCTCGGCGCGGTCGAAGGCGCTCGCCCAGGTGCGTCGGGGAAAACGCGGAACGTGGGACGAGTCGCGCAGAGCCCGGATCGCTTCTCCCATGCTCCCGATGGCGTTGCCGAAGGACGAGCCATCGAGGGCCCCGACGAACTCCGCGGCATAGTGGTCCCAGTTTTTGCGCTTCTTGAGCGGCGGAAACGGCTCGGCGTCCAGCACCTCTTCGGCTCTCTCGCCCGATTGGAGGCGGCCGAGGAGCTCCCGTTCAATCTGTACCCACTCGGAGAAGGCGATCTTTCCTTTGCCGATGCGCACCTTGTTGATGGACTCATCGGGACGCGGCTCCCCCTTCTTATTCGCGATGGATGGCAGCGTTGCCTCCGCCGTGACCTCCGGACGATCGCCCAAAGTGCGGCAAGGACAGCGGTGTCGCGTCGTAATTCGACCTCCTTCTGGCGTCGCTACGAGGCCTAAGGGAAAGCGTCGGCAGCCGTCGGGTTTCGCCTCCGGGCCATATTCGGCGTGAACGCCACAGCGAAGGTCCGGGAGGAGAAAGTGACATCCCCCATCAGGGGCAGTGTTGAGCATTCGGTCGTCAAAACCGTCATCAAAGTCCGCTCCAGCCTCATCTAGTAGACGAATTTGCACATATTCGGACTTTGTCAGGGGTCCGAGCCCGTGGATATCGGTGCAGCAGAGGCCATCGCCGAAGCACGTATAACGGGCGCCGGGGCGGGCGAGGAGGGGTCGAACCTTCGTGGACTTCATGGTGCGCTTGGGCTTCTGTTCATCAGAGGGGAATGAAGGGTGGTGTATCGCAGCGGCGTTGGGATACCATGCCAGTTCGCATGGCGGGTCCATCACCTCTACTTGGTTACAACACCAACGTTCGGCATAAGGGCAAGCTCTACCATATCCAAACAGAGGATTCGGGGGTTCAGCACCCTCATATAATCACACACCTCTTTGCGGATGGAGGGCGCGTCGTGGCGTCCAAGAAGACGGGCTACGCGGACATCCTCGAGGTCGGCGATCTTCAAGATCGCGTCAAACAGATGATGCGTGACCAGCACAAGGCCATGTTTATCGGGCTGCGTGATGGGGAGTTTGACGAGCCAGAGCCCGAAGAGCACGCGAACGCGGGCAAGCTCCTGAAGGCGCCAACGCTGACGCCACCGCCCCTTGAGGTCGACGCTCTGGAGGCTGCGGCCGCTCGTCTGGCGGCGAACTCGCCGGCACCCGCGCCAGCCGCACCCGCTGCGCCGGCGCAATCGGCGGGGCGATACCAACCGACGCGCCCCGCCCGGGCGGCCGCGGAACCGCCACCGGCGACGAAGAGCCCCGATTCGATCTTCGGAGAGAACCTCCTGAGCGAGAAATCCCTCGACGAGGTGATCCTCTCCTACTTGGCCGAAGACCTCGACGAAGACGGCGCTTAGTTTCCCAGGGCTCAGTTTCCCAAGGCCCGTGTTTGCCGGCCTGATGTTGTGTGCCCCATCGAGGCCCGGAACGAGTCCTGCCGCTGCATCTCCAGGTGTTACTGAGCGCAGAAATCAATGGTAATGTTGGGCCATGCTTCGATTTGTCGCTTGCCTATGCTTTGTGGTGGGGTGCAGTGACGCGTACCGCGTGTCCGTTCGATTTGAAGATCCGGGCACACGCAGTGCGGCCACTCAGATCGAGGTCTCTGTGGTGGAAGGGTGTCAGGGCGCCGACCTGAGCGGGCCACCGCAGGGAGCCTTTCGTTCTACGGTCTTTGGCGTCGGCGAGAGCGCGGACGCGTTGGGCGAACTTGCTCCGGGCAACTACGGGCTGCGAGCTCGCGCCATCGACGACTCTTGCACGGTGATCGCGGCGGGGTGCGCGCCGATCAGCGTGAGCGCGGGAGAGACAGGCGAGCTCTCGGTCGTGTTGGCCAACGTGGACGATGCGTCCTGCGCGCCCTCTTTGTGCCCGGGCGCTTGTGGCGGGAGTGATGCGTCGGTGGATGCGTTCATGTCGGACGCAGGAACGGATGCCATAGCGGATGTCGGCATGGACGTGGCCACAGATGTGTTTGACGGCGGGTTTGACGGTGGTCCGGGCTGCGAGGCGCCGGGCCTGATGTGTGGCGACACATGCGTAAACCCGACGGTCAACGTGATGCACTGCGGAGACTGCGACGTGGTCTGTGATGGTTCGGACGTTTGTTTCGACGGAGCGTGCCGTCAAGATGTGTGCACGGACGCGTTGGGGGTTCCGTGCGACGAGGTCTACGGGTCGTATTTCAAGGCCTCCAACCCGAACACGTTTGATTTATTCGGGGCTTCCGTGAGCGTCAGTGGTGACACCATCGCCGTCGGGGCTGAGGCCGAGGACAGTCGAGCGACGGAAGTGATGGGCGACCAGGAAGACAACAATGGATGCGATGTGGGCGCGGTCTACGTGTTTCGTCGCGTGGACGGAGTCTGGGCCCAGGAAGCTTACCTCAAGGGGTCGGGGAACTTAGAGGCAGGCTATTTCGGGACCAGCCTGAGTCTGGAGGGGAACACGCTTGTCGTCGGCACTGGGAACCAGAACGGCGCGCCCGGTTCTGCGCACGTGTTCCTGCGCACGGGAACGACCTGGGTTGAACAAGCTCGCCTGGAGGCATCGAACGCAGACCCCGAAGACTACTTTGGCCAGTCCGTGAGCTTGAGCGGCGACTTGATCGCTGTTGGTGCTCCCTCGGAAAGCAGTGCAGCGACAACGATCAACGGTGACGAGACGGACAACAGCGCCAGCAGCGCCGGCGCCGTGTATGTGTTCGCCCGTGAGGGCGAGACTTGGATTCAACAAGCGTACATCAAGGCACCAAACGCGAATGCGGGAGACGTCTTCGGCTCAGCTGTTCAACTTGATGGCAACACTCTTGCAATCGGTGCCGCCGGGGAGGACAGCGCGGCGACGGGCGTCGACGGCGACACCGCGGACAACACAGTTGAGGGGAGTGGGGCCGTATATATCTTTCAGCTGCAAGCGGGTGCGTGGGTACGTCAGGCCTACCTCAAGGCTTCAACCGTCGACATGAACGACAGGTTCGGCAGGTCATTAGCGCTAAGCGGCGACACACTGGCCGTCGGCGCAAGCGGAGAGGATAGTGGGAGCGCCACCGACCAAGGAGACAACACCGCCCTAGAAAGTGGAGCGGTCTACATATTCGAGCGCGCGGGAGGTCTCTGGCGCCAGCAGCAGTACCTCAAGCCACTCGTCATTGACGGCGGAGATGTGTTTGGGATCGCTCTCGCCCTTCAAGGAGACACGCTGGCTGTAGGTGGGAGCAGTGAGGACAGCTCGGCGAATGGCGTCAACGGCGACGCTCGGAACAACTCGTCCGAGGGCAGCGGCGCGGTCTATCTGTTCCGGCGCACGCGAAGTCGCTGGACTCAGCAGGCTTACATCAAACCGCCGAGCAGCGCCGTTGGTGACGGCTTCGGCGTGCGCGTCGCGTTGAGCGGGAACATGCTCGTGGTGGGCGCTACGGGAGAAGACAGCGCGGCGACGGGCGTGGACGGGGATCGCTTAGACAACTCAGCGCCTTCGTCCGGTGCCGCCTACTCTTATCGCATCTCCCCATAGCTCGAGGCGCGCTCGAGGCGCGCGCTAGGCGCGTGGCTACGCCAAACCCGTGTGGCACCAGGCGCGGTGAACCTTGACACTCGCCCGGCCTGATCTTAGATCGTCGAAACTGAATGGCCATTCAATGGTCTCTACCAGCCCGCAAATCCCTGCCTTTCGGCACTAAGGAGCTTCTTTCATGCCAGACGCGAAGACCTCGTGCACTCAGGATATCCCAGCCAAGATCACCGCGGACCCCGCCAAGGCGAAGGAGCTCGACGCGATCTTCCTCTTCACCGTGACCGGTGATGACGGCGGCACGTGGACCGTGAACCTCAAGGACGAGCCCGGCGTGACCGAAGG
>JBGCFM010000074.1:0-80258 GCA_045106895.1 Polyangiales bacterium
CGACGGCGGTCTAGCGCCAGGCTTCGTAGACCTTGAAGCGCTTGTCTTCGAAACGCTTGGCGACCTGGTCACCGAAGTTCTCTTTGAGCCAGCCTTCGTAAGGCAGGAAGTGGTTGGCGACGAGCCAGAAGCGGCCGCCGGGGTTGAGGGCTTTCGGCACGTCACGGAGGAAGCGCTCCGTCGTGTCGTACTCCGTCTGGACGCCTTGGTGAAACGGCGGGTTCGTGACGATGATGTCGTAGGTCCGTCCGGCGACAACGCCGTCGGCGGCGATGCACTCCACCTCCGCTTCGGCGCCACGGGCGGTCTCCTTCGACGCGGCGAGGGAGAGGTGGTCAATGTCGCTGAGGGTCACGGACAGCGCAGGCTCTTTGCGTTTGGCCCAAACCCCGATGACGCCGCAGCCGCAAGCGAGATCCAAGAGCGCGCCCTCCTCGGGCACTTCAAGAACTTCGAGGAGTCGCTGCGTTCCTTCGTCGAGGCGTCCTTCGGAGAACGTACCGGGGAAGCCGTAGATATCGAAGCCGAGCTCAAGCCGGCTCTGGGTCTTCCAGTCTGCCATCTCCACGGCGCCGCTCGTCGCGCCTTGAGCTGTCAGCAGTTGGCAGTGGTTGCCTACGCTCCGAACATGCACGTTCTTGAAGTAGCGCCGGAGCGCTTTGCGCGCCGCTTTGATGCCGGCGCTTCGCTCACCCACGACGGCCAGCGTTCCACTCTCCCCAAGTCGCTCCGCGGCGAGCGCAAACGCGTAGTCCCGGCGACGCTTGCCCTTGGGCAGGTACAGAAGAATGCGCTCTTCGTCGCCCGGCGAGGGCGCGACGCCACACTCCGCGCCGGACTGTTCGAGGAACGAGAAGAAACGCGCGGCGCCGCCAAGAGGCGGCATGTCTGCCGAAGGGGCGCCGATGATGAGCGCTCCGTCGATGAATCCGTCAACGCCCAAAGCGAGCTGCGTAGGAGCGCTTGGCCCGTTATCCATGGCGAGCGAGGAAGTAGATGATGAGAGCGAAAACGCTCACCATGCTGGCGGTCTCGAGCCAGTTCACCTTGCCGTCGTCCTGCACGGCCTTCCAGAGGATGAGCATCGTCGGGAAAGACATGAGAACGACGGACGCGGTCTCGAGGTCGATGGGAAGAACGCCGCCGTACTCGAGGGGCGGCACGATTCCCAACTGAGCGAAGACAGCGATCTGAATAAGCGCGATGGGAAGCACCACGAAGGGCACCTGATTGATCTGCCCCGAAGCGCCGGCGAGGGCGATGTCGACCATGCCTTTTCGGTGCGCCGTGACGATCATGGCGAGGGCGCCGGCGGCGGCGAAGACGCTGAGGATGAGCGCGCCGACCATCTCGGAGTAGCCCGCGTCGTTGAGGGCTTCGACGAGAATGTCCGCGAAGTCGCCGACGGCGTGTCCACCGAGAACCGAGGCCAGAATGCCGAGGAGGCCGAAGCCCACGATGGAGCTGATGCTCGGCGGCGGCTCCTTGTCCGGCACCGCGGACTCGTCGGGCTCTTTCTCGCCACTGAATCGTTTGACGAGCTGCTGGACGGCGATGATCTCAACGAAGAGAAGAAGGCCGCCCAGGACGTAGAGGTCAACAACGCCGAGGCCGTCGCCGCGATGGTCGCCGGCGTCGAAGACGTTCATGAGCAACATCAGCAAACCGGTGCTCAAGAAGATGCCCGCGGCGGCTGCGTAGAGGTCCGTGCTGATCTTCACGAGCGCTTCGGGCAAGCGCGCTTGTCCGCTGTCGTCGCGAGGGAGAAGTCCCGAGTAGATTCCGAAAGCGAGGGCGCCCACGTGAAGAGTGAGCATGACGACGATGAAGCCAACGCGGGGCGCCTTCGCGAGGACGAAGCCCAGCATGACGACTTCCGGGACGTTGCTCGCGAGCCCCGCCATGGTACCGGCGACGAACTGGTTCCAGCCGAGACGCTTTCCAATGCGCTCGACGGACTTGATCATCGACTCGCAGGAACCAAAGACCGTCGCGAGCCCGCCGACGGCAAGCAATGACGCCCGCAACCAGAGGATGTGTACGCCCGCCGCCTCAAGACCAAACGCGACGGCGAGAAGCAATGCCCCGCCTACGAGTAGCTTGATCCAGGAATTTCCTTCTCCGCCGCCAGCTGCCATGGGCGGAGTGATCGCACATGGGCGCGCGGAAGGCGAGCTATTGGCCAATGAGCCGAGGCGCCCCGTACATCGTGTTCTTCGCGGAAGAACCTAGGAGCCGGGGTAGACGTAACTCCAGCGAAAGAAGAAGAACGTCACGGACTGAACGGCAATGAGACATGCGGCGGCGGACAGGCCGCCAAGGACAAAGAGCGCGGCGCGCCGGCGGGATGCGGCGACGAGCTCTTCGCGTGTGCCCGCCACGGCGCGAAAACGAGTGGCGTCACCGTCCACTCGGTATCCGCTGGTGGCGGCGCTGCGTTCAAGCCAGGCCACGACGTCTCCCTGGACTCGAAGCTCCGTGCGTCCGTGGCCCCCATCGAGGAACTCGATGTGGCCGTGTCCATCGCTACGCCCCGCGCGCCCCTTGATGACTCGGCGGAGCGTAAACCAGGGAAGCGTCGAGGCGGCGAAGAGACCCAACGCGATGGCGAGCATCAAGGGACCACCGACGCCGCCGCCGATGAGGGCCGCGCCGAAGAATACGAAGAGCGCCCCGAGTCCCGAGAATGCGAGTAGGAGCGAGAGCATCCACTCGATGCCCCAAAGCCGTGGCGCGACCCACGCGGAGCAAAAAGCGGCGGTGATGATGGTGGAGGCCACGCCGACCCACATCGGCGCCGACACACGCTCCGGCGTGTAAAAACTGAACTCGAAGAAGTACTGCACGAAGACGATTCCAGCCGCGGCGCCGATGATGCCGAAAAACAGCTGTACGAGTCGCATCGTTTTGCCTTCGTTCACCCTCTTATTATAGCGCCAGACACGAGATTGGCACAGAGGCGGCCTGTATTTGAGCAGGCGCAAACGCGAGTGTTGGACTACGGTGGCGGCCTGTTGGCTCAGAATGAGCTTTTGGAGGTCCGCATGCTGAAACGTCTGTCTATTTCTATTCTTCTCTCCCTGGCATTCGCCGGCTGTGCCGACACCGCCGCCGGCAAAGGCGAAGAGGATGCGCTTCCCGTCGATGGCGCGGCAGACAGTTTCCGAAGCCCGACGGAGCACGGCAACCTTCCCTTTGGCATTCGCGCAAACGCGGAGCTCGGCTCCGACTCGCGCTTTCATGCCTGGGAGTTCTCTCTGTCCGGTGAATCCAGCGTGGACATCGTGGTGGCGTCGGAGAATCCAAACCTGGACACCGTCGCCTACCTCTACCACCGTGAAAACGAGGACGAGAACTGGGGCCGCTACATCGAGCGTAACGACGACGCGAGCGACAGCGTGTTGACGTCCCGCATCAACGGAGATCGAGACGCTGGCCAGTACCGGCTCATCGTCAAGGGCTTCAAGGCCGCGCACGTCGGCCCCTTCTCGGTGCGAGCCGACTGCAGCGGCCTTTGCGGCGACGGTCCAGTAGACATCGAGTTCCCTGCGATCACCGGCTTCGGCGAAGACTGCGCCTACCAGATTCAGGACGTCTTCCGCGCCGAGAGCTTCGACACGAGCGGCTTCAGCGTCAACCTTGGCGATGTCGACACCCTCGACGCCAACCTTCGAGTTGCCGTAGGCCTCTACGAGAACGACTTCGGCGATGAGTTCGACGACTACGATGTCGAGAGCCTCGATGTCAGCGTTCAGCGTGCCGACTCCGGCGAGATCGTCTCCGTGGAGATCCCCGGCGCTGACGAAGCCACCATCTACTACGTCTTCGACGACCGCGGCCAGCTCCTCGTGCACTACTGGTCGAACCAGTCGCCCATCGTTGAGTTCTACTGCAACGAAGACGGTACAAGCGCTCCTGAGCCCGACGCCGAGTGCGTCTCAGCCCTGCTCTTCTACGGCGAGAGCGAAGCCACCGACGACACCATGGCGGCGAGCTACACCTACGAGGTAGACGGCACGAACGACCTTCCTGAGCTCGTCACCGCCGCCGCTGAGTACTTTGCCTTCACGGTTCTCGGCCGCCACGACGAGCTCGACACCATCAGCCTTGAGGTTGAGTACTGGGGAGGTGGCGCCCGCGTCATCGCCGGCGAAATCACGTATGGCGCCGCCGAGATCTGGGTCATCGAGGACTACATCGTCTTCTCGAGCTACGAGAACGACGACGTCCAGTCGACGATGGTCTGTGAGCGCGTCGACTTCTAGTCGGCTCCGCTTTGCGAGTTCAAAGGCGTGCCCACCCGGCGCGCCTTTTCTCGTTAAAGCGCTGGACTGAGGAAGGGCTCAGGAAGGGCTCAGGAAGGACTCGCGAGACCCCGCAACACCGCCAACTCCACTCGGTACTCGGTGTTGCACCAGTCGCAATTCATATCGAGGGGGATGCCGTCAGCGATGAGACCACGGATATCGTCGCGGCTCATCGTCGAGAGCGTCGCCATGATTCGCGGGCGCGAGCACTCGCACCCCGGCCGCAGGGGAGAGTCACCAAGAGGCGTGTGCTTCATGCCCCAGAGAAGCTCATTCATCAGGTCCTGGGGGTCGGCGTCGGTCTTGAGGAGGCGCGGGCCAAGGTCTTTGAAGTCATCTTCGAGGCGCTGAGCCATCAAACGTACGGGCCCGACTCGGTCCGGAGCTTCGGGAAGCAACTGAACGAGGTAACCCCCCGCGCTCACCACTTCGCCCGCGTCATCGAAGACCGTGGCGACTCGAACCATCGTCACAATCTGCTCAGAAAGCTGCATGTAGCGCATGACGCCTTCGTTGATGTCGCCGCTGGGAAGCTCGACGACGCCCTGGTGGAGCTTTCCGCCGGGCAGCGCACGGGTCATCTGCAGGAGAGCTCCGGGACCCAGGTCAAGGGCGTCTTCGCCCTTCGGGAGCTGCGCGAGAACACGGGACCAGCCTTCTGGGCTTGAGTCCGCGATGAGCGTCCCCGTCTCATTGTTGCCCTTGATGAAGCACTGCACGCGCAAAGTTGGCGCCATTGTCTCTCGATAGAGAATAGCCGCTGACAGCAACTCGCTGAGGGCGCCACGCACGCTGGCGGGCGCTGCCTGCGCTCCAAGGGCTCCTTTTACGGTGTCCGTCGACCGCAACGTCATAACGCGCAGTGCTCCGTCATCAGTCATGGCCCGCAATATCCGGTCGCTCATACCCCTTTGAAGCGCAGGCGCGGGCGAAGAGCAAGCGGAAGAGCAAGCGAGCGCGACACTTTTTCTATATAGTCCGCCCGCGCGGGCGAAAAACTATCCCCGCCGCAACGAAAGGCCGACTGTGACTACGCATCAAATCGTTCTCATTCCTGGAGATGGCATCGGACCCGAGGTGGCCAACGCCGTCCAGACGATCTTGAAGGCCGCTGACGCCCCCATCGAGTGGCACACGCACCAAGCGGGCGTCGCCGCGATGTCAACGGACGGCGAGGTCCTTCCCGACGCGACCGTCGAAGCGTGCAAGGAGCACAAGGTCGCCCTTAAGGGCCCCTGCACCACGCCCGTCGGAAAGGGCTTTCGCTCCGTCAACGTGACGCTGCGCCGCGTCCTGGACCTCTACGTCGCCGTGCGACCCGTCAAATCGATCCCCGGCATCAAGACCCGCTTCGAGAACGTCGACATCGTCGTCCTCCGAGAGAACACCGAGGGCCTCTACAGCGGCATCGAGAATGAAGTGACGCCGGGCGTCGTGACGAGCCTCAAGGTCGTCACGGAGCGCGCCTGCACGCGCTTCGCCAACTGGGGTTTCAACTACTGCCACGAGAACGGTCGCAAGCGCCTGACGGCGATGCACAAGGCCAACATCATGAAGCTTGGCGACGGCCTCTTCGTGCGCTCGGCGCGAGACGTACGGGACAAGCTTGCCTTCGACGATGTGACCTACGACGAGCTCATCATCGACGCAGGCTGCATGCGCCTCGTCCAGGAGCCGAGCAACTTCGACGTGCTCCTCCTCCAGAACCTGAACGGCGATGTGCTCTCCGACCTCTGCGCTGGTTTCATCGGAGGCCTCGGCGTCGCGCCGGGTGCGAACATCGGCGATGACTGCGCTATCTTCGAAGCGGTCCACGGCTCTGCGCCGGACATCGCTGGCAAGGGCATCGCCAACCCGCTCTCGCTCCTGATGAGCAGCATCATGATGCTTCGCCACCTCGAGAAACAGAACGGCGACGCACGCTGCGGCAAGATCGCAGACAAGGTCGACCACGCTTACAACCAGGCACTCCTCGACGGCAAGAAGACCGGCGACTTGGGCGGCGACTTGAACACCGAGAAGTTCGTGCAGGCGGTGGTGGAGCGCTTGTGACGCGTCTGCTCCTGGCGAGCGTCGTCATGCTCATGGCATGTGGCGCTCGCACTGAGCTTGATCCACTTGGCTCGGACGCAGGACCCACCCCAGACGCGCCGGCCGCCGACATTGGGCCGGTGGGCCCTGGACTGACGGTGGCTCTCTTCAGCGGAGACACCGCCGCGGATGGAACCTCTTGGGGTCGCCCTTTCTCTTGCGGCGACACCGGAGGCGATGGGTACCCCTACAGCGTGGTCACCTTCGACAACCCGACGCGCGCGGATCTTCGCGTAGAAGTCTTGGTCGACTGGGAGGGCTTCGACGGGTTCCTTCACGTCTACGAGAGTCCATTCGACCCTGCACGCGTCAACGTGGGCTGCCTCGGCTCCAACGACGACTTCGAGGGGACGGCGCGAAGCCGGGTCCAGGACATCACGGTTCGTGCCGGACAGTCCATCGACCTTGTTCTATCGAGTTGGGCAGCCGGCTCGTCAGGTCGCTACGACGCCTTCGTCGTCACGCAATAGCGCCGAGGATTTCTACTCGGCGGAACAAGGAAGGCGCTCCGGCGCCCACAGGAAGTCGTCCACCAAGATGCTCACTCGGCCGTCGGATGCGATGGAACGAGGCCCGAAGAAGACCGTGTCCCATTGAGCGCGCTCTGGCACTTCTTGCGCCAGGAAATCAACCTCGTTCACGTACACACGCATGACTTGCTGTCCCTCCTGTTCCGCGAACTCGAGTTCTAGGCAGAACCACTCATCGGTTGGGTAGCGCTCCGCCGAGTCCTCTTCTTCGGGCGGACCGTCCGCCGCGATAGCTCCCTGAATGGTGCGCCCGGAAAGCAGATTTGCCGTCATATAAGCGTTCGGCGGGCTCGAGTCGTTCAGCGCGAAGAGGTTCATGTAGAAAATTCGCGCCGCGTCGCCGCTGTCTACTCGGACCTTCATGCGTGCCCACATGACGCCGCCAGTGTGGGGCCCAAGGTCACGTCGAATCAGCGCGAAGGACTCGCCATCATCGCCTCCAACGCGTGCCGCCGCCCCGGTCACCCCCGCGCCGGGCTGCAACCCACCACTTCCCGTCGGAGGGTCCTCCACAAGCCACCCGCCGGACTCAAGGGGCGACTCAAAGTCGAGGCACGCGTAGGCACCGTCTCCGTGGCGGGAGCAGAAAGTTCCTTCCATGCCTGCATCGACGCCGCCGTCCTCGCCGACGTCCGGCGTGTTGGCATCCAGCACGTCGGAGCTCGCGTCGCGAAGAACGTCCGCATCGACGCTCGTGTCGAGCGTCGCGTCACTTGGCGCGTCGCCGCCGCCGTCGAAGGAGACGACATCGCCGGCAATGCACTCGCCAGCGGTACAGCTCTCGGCGGGAGCGCAGCGGCGACCCGTCGCTTCGATAAGCAGGACGGAGAGCGGCGTGCTTCCGCCGGCCTCGACGCGAACACTCCGGCAAGCGGCGGCGACGAGCTCACAGTCGTCGTTCCAGGCGCGCGCGAGCAGTCCGTACTCACCGGGCTCCACTTCTCCGATGCTGGGTGCCGTTTCGTCGACCCCGAACTCCACTTCGGCGATGACTCCTTGAAGGTCTCCTTCGAGTGTTCCTTGCGGGCAGTTTTGCACGAGGTACACGCCAACCCGTGTGGCCTGGTCTCTTAGTGACTGCTCGAACTGAACGCGCACGGGATGTTCACTCGCGCACGACCATGTGGCGGCTGACACCAAGAGGAGAGTTACGAGGCGCACGCTGCCAGGATAGCACGCGCCAGAGGGCCCGTGTCAGCCCGTGGGTGTCTTCTCCGTCGCCTTGCCTCCGGCGACTTTGAGAAGCACCGGCTGGACGATGAGTGTCGCGAAGAGCGTGCAACCCACGGTGACGGCGATGAGTTCGCCGAAGCGCTGAACCGGGACGAAGTTGCTGAAGAGCAAAACGCTGAAGCCGGCCATCAGAGTGATGCAGGAGACGACGATGGCGCGGCCGGTGCCACGCGCGGCGAGGATGAGCGCGGACTCGGTGCTCAGTCCGTTGAGACGCGTCTCCTCCCGGAAGCGCGCCAACACGTGGATCGTCCCGTCGACGGCGAGCCCTAAGCTGATCGAGAAGATGATCACCGTCGCCGCGTTGAGAGGGATGTCGCGCCACACCATGTACGCGCCGGTGAAGACCAAGGGGATGAGGTTTGGCGGGATGCTGAGGAGCCCCAAACGGATGCTGCGGAAGAGCAACGTGAGGATGACGACGATGATGACAAGCGCCAGCGCCAGGCTGCTGATGAGGTCGTCCACGACGGCGTCCATGCCTGCGGACCCGTCGAAAGCTTCGCCGGTGAAGCCGATGCCTGTGCTGCTCGGGAGCGCCTCCGCGAGCTTGCCTTCGAGTTCCGCCGTGAGCCGCATCGTCTCTTGAGCGCCCACGTCTCTCACCTTCAGCTGAAGGCGCATATGGCGAGCGTCTTCCGTGAGCCACATCTCGAGGGGGCTGTCGCCACGGGCTGCGAGCAGGTCACGAAGCGCTTGCACTTGGCCGGCGGATACGAACGGCGCTGTTCGCGCTTCTTCATCACGCGAGAGAAGCACCAGCGTCTGACGCAAGAGGCGCATCGGCGACATCGTGCTGAGCACCGAGTCTTGGGCATCGGCCCAAGCGAGGACCTCGTCGAGGGCGGCAAGAGTCTCCGGCGAGGTGGCCGCTGCCGCGTCGTCAAAACGGAGGCTCACCTCGAGAGGGCGAACGCCATCGAGCTTGTCCTCGAGGAGACGTGTCGTTTGATAGACCGGGTCGTCCTCGTCGAACTGGTCGAGGAGCGCGTGGTCAACGACGAGCAGTGTCGAAGCGTATCCTGTACCGCCGAGCAGAAGTGCCGTGAGTGCAAGAACGGCCCAGGGCTGCTTGAGAATCGCTCGCGTCATGTTCTCGATGAATGACTCGAGACTTCCGTTGTTGCGCTTCGCCGTCGCTGCCGGGCGCTTTGGGGGCCTGATCCAAGTCAGCACAGCGGGCAAGAAGGTGATGGTCACGAGGTACGCGACCATCACGCCGATGCCAGCCGTGAGACCGAAGTGACGCAGCATCACCGTCTTGGACACAAGCAGCGACGCGAGGCCGACGGCCGTCGTGACAGAGGTCAGCAGGCACGCGATGCCCATATGAATGACGGTTCGCTCGCCCGCGGGCTGCGCGCCATCGCCGCGCGCTAGCTCCTCACGGTATCGACCGATCAGGTGAATCGAGTCACTGATGCCGATGATGATGAGCAGCGTCGGGATAATATTGTTGAGGATATTGAACGGCTCGCCGCCCACGGCCATTCCGCCGACCACCACCACAGCCGTGATCGCGACGGCGGCGATGGGGAGAATGACTGCCGCGAACCAACGCAGAAAGAACGCCAGAAGCAGCATGCAGACGACAAGCGTCATCGGCACCAAAACAACCTGGTCTTGGCGGATGTTGTGAACGATGACGCCACGAAGATGCGGTAAGCCGCCGAGGCGTACGCTCATGCCTTCGGGCGCCGGGTGGGCCGCAAGATCTTCTTCGAGGGCTGCGAGGCGACTCGCCGTTTCGCGGCTATCCCCATCACGCAGACGCAGCGCGCTCACCGTCAGCGTGTGGTCGCGCGAGATGAGGCGACCTTCGATGAGGTCCGTCTGCGAGAGCGCGAGACGCATCTCCTCGACATCCTCGGGGGTGACGGTGTCGCCTTCGACGAGCGGGGAGGCGTCAAGCTCGAGTGAGAGCTGAGAACCAAGCGCCGCGAAGCCGCCCGGAAAACGTGTGGGGTCCGCTTCCACGAGGGCGACGAGGGCATCGACAACGGCGGGCTCGAAACCGTCTTCCTCCTCTTCGAGTGGTGCGTCCGGGTCGTAGTCTTCGTCATCGAGATCATCGAGATCATCGAGTCCTCCAGCTGCGCTCAGGTCCGCTTCGACGCGGCGAGGCAGAGGGGTGCGCGTGAGCGACACCGACGACTCGACCCAGTCGTGACGAGCGACGGCGCCGCTGAGGTCGTGGAGGTACTGAAGCGACTCCGTCGTAAGGATGTCTTCGCCCTCGACGAGGAGGACCAGCGTTTTGGACGAGTCACCGAAATCAGCCTCGAAGGCTGGGCCGACATCTTCCACGCCTTCATGCGACGCGATGAGACTGTCGATGGATGGGTCGACGTTGATCTTGGGGATCTGCGTTGCGAGCCCAACCGCCACGACGCCCAGTGCGAGAAGCACGGGCAGGCGTCGTGTGGTTGTTATCCGTGCAATCCAGCGAATCAAAGGGGACATCCTTGGCCCAGTGATCCAGACGGATCTTGGGCGGCAGAGGACTTAGCCGGCCTGTCGGGGCCTTGCAACGCGCGCCATGGGGGTCATCACCCTGATCCGAAGGCCGCTTGACATGGGAAAACACGCCAGCTAGATCGGCGTCCCTGGTACGAAGGAGCGACCTCCCGAGCACCGTTGATTTTTGGGCAAAAACGCTGATTTTTGCTTATTTGTACGTTTCGAGAGACCGAAGAGAACACCATGGCCAATCACGCCTCTGCTAAAAAGCGAATCCGACAGACCATCAAGCGCACCGCTCGAAACAAGCACCAGCGCACAACGGTCCGCTCCCTCGTCAAGAACGTCCGCGTGGCCATCGACGGCGGAGACAAGGCAGTCGCCACGGAAGCATTGGCCAAGGCCATCCGCCGCATCGACATGGCAGTTTCCCGCGGCCTCTACCACCGAAAGACCGGCAGCCGATACATCTCGCGCCTGTCGTCCCAGGTCGCTGCACTCTAGCGTTCAAGCGATCGGTTCACCTAAGAAGCTCGCGCGCCCTCGGCTCGCGAGCTTTTTCGCGTCTTTCTTTCGAAACACGGCGTTCGACTTAGGATCATGTTCCGCAAAAACCCGCTCACGCGCGGGATCGAGCACGGGGTCCGAAAGGGTCACATGATACCCGAACCCATAGAGGCCGCGCAGCGCGGCAACCTCGCAGCACTCACCGAAGGCGATCTAAGCCCTGCATGGGCGGCAGTCGCCGACGCGCTTCGCTGTCTTGCATCGCGTGATGCTGTGGAACGCCCTCGCGCCGAAGATCTCTGCGCGGGGCTAGAAGGCGTCGGTGGCGCTCGTGCCCTCGAACTCCTCGGTGTCCGGGCCCTGCTTGCCCTCGACCGGGTCGCCCTCGAGAGCACCATCCACGCGCTCCTCGGCTTTGGCGTGCACGGCGCGGCGGCGTACAACCATTTATCGGGCTGGCTCGCGTTCCTTCGTGGCCAAGGCGAGATCGCTCAAAAGCTTGGTGAACAACTCGAATCCGATTCGCGAGCACGAGGTAAGAGTACAGGCGTGGTGGAAGGAGCGGTTCTGAATGCCGCCGGCATTCTTCTGGGTGGTGACCCGTCCGCTGCGCTCAAGCAAGTACGAAGAGCCGCACGCATGGCCCAGTCGGAGCGTCTGTGGACATCGAACTTCCTCGCCGGAATCTTGCTCTCGCGAGCACGACGAATGAACGGCCAAACGTACCTCGCCGCCCGAGTCGCTGTAGCTTGCCTCGCCGTCACGGGCAGTGAATGGGCTCCTTTGCTTGAGTGGGAGCTCTTCTTCGCTGGGGGAGATACTTCCCACGCACATCGCGAGCTGCCCATTGTTCGTGTTCGTGCGGAGCTCGCGGAGTGGCTTCTTGGAGATGGTCAGGTGCCACGTCGGACTGCGCTCGGCTCCGTACCACACGAAGGCGATATCGCAGCGGCGCTCTTCGCCGCGGGTGCGAGCGAGGAGACAAGCGAAGCTGCCACGTCAAAGTGGATCTACGGAAACGCGCAAGATGTACCAGGCATCATCTCCGGTATCTCAGCGCACGCGTCGCAGCACGGCCCCGTCCGGATCATCGTACGCTCCAACGCCAAAGCTCGGCGCATGCTGCACACAGTTCCGAAAGGCGTCACGCCCCTGCCGCCCAGCGGCGTGGAAGCTACGCGGGTCGAGGCGCTGGTGGCTGTCCTCGCCTTCGCCGACGGGCCCCTCAGTCGCCGGACGCTTTTCGAGCGAACCTACGGTTTCAAGTACCGACCCGAGATCCACGAAGACGCGTTCAAAGTACTACGCAGCCAGGCGAAGAGCTTTATCGCCGGTTGGGCCACTCTCGGCTCCGTCGACGGATATGTTCTGCACGTGCACAAAGATATCGCCGTCCTCGATCCTGGCAGCAAACAACCCACAGGAAACGCAATCCTTGGTCGCCTTGGGCAGATGGGCCAGTCCAACGCCAAGAGCCTTGCTGAGACCCTCGGCATTCCTCTCCGAACGGTTCAGGCCGCGCTCAAGGAGCTCGTCAACGATGGGGCCTGCGAGGTGCAACGAATAGGTCGGCGTGTTGAATACGTCGTTGAGGACACCACGTTTCAGGAGATAACGCTCACCTGAAAGACGCGGAGCACTCAGAGCGCAGTGCCGAGAGCTTGGACAACGGGAAGTCCACCAGAACTGTCGTCGCCGCGTCGAAGGAGCGCCACAGTTAGACCCGTCACGGCCGCCACGACAACGAGCGCGGCGACGGTGAGTCCAATGATCAGTCCACGGCGAGGCGCGGACACTTCTTGCGACAAGAGCAAACGTCGCTGGGCGTGTTCACCGGCCTCCAGTTGAACGCGAAGCTCTTGCAGCTGAACGCTCGCTCCACGAACCAGGTAGGTGCCTGGGTCCAGACGTAGGCGGAGATCCCGACCCATAGAGACCGAGCCGGATTCACGTCCGTTGACGAGCAATTCCAAAGGGTCGGGATGCGACGTGACAAGCTCGAGCGTGGCAACACCTCGCTCCGCGAGTCGCCGATGAGCGATCAACTCTTCGGACGAGACCGGTGCATCACCGTAACGACCTCGTTCCAGCCCACGCAGCAATACAATGGCCTCTACATACTGAAGTCGGTCGATGAGGACGAGCGCCAAGTTGAAGGCTGATGAGGCCCGAGGAGCAAGTCCGAGCGCCGAACGAAACCCCCGTTCGGCGGCCTGCAGGTTGCCAGACTCGAGGGCATCGAGGGCGCCCTGGTGATGCTCTCTCGCCTCCACCAGTGTTTCGGCGCTCAGTTCTTCGACGGGCTCGCTCCGCGCTTCACTCTGCGCGTAGCCCAAGTTTCCGAGGCTCGACCAAACGAGAAAAGCGGCAACGATTCGTGACGAAACGGCTCGCATGCTCAGCGGGCTCAAAACGCCACCGCGTGACTGCGCGCACGCTCTCCGGGTTCTCTGCTTGGAGCGACCATGGTGCGCGGCGGCGGGCCTGTGTTCTCGTCAGCAACACCGTCGCTCGCGTTCATGGAGTCACTATTGGTCACGACACGATTCATGGGCGTTCTTCTTCTCGAGCGACGGCGACGCTTCGTCGCGGTCTCCGTCGGTGGCTCCAGGACGTCTTCGGCGATGGCTCGCTCGCCGGCGATCTGTACTGGTTCTGCAGAGGGCTCAGGAGCAATCGGCGACGGTTGGGCAGGGGAAAGAACGCTATCGGCACTCGCGTCAGCAACTTCTTCGACGACACCTTCGCTTCCCGGCACGCGAAAAGCGTTCCACGAGATGAGAGCCGCGGCGCACAAAATCAGCACGAAAGCGATCACTGCGCTTCGTGAAAAGCGCGGGTGCTTTGAAACAGGGCTCCGCGGCGTCGCCGACGAACTGACATCGGCATCGAGGAGCAACGACCTCTGCCGCGCGACGCTCGCGGTATGTTCGTCGCCGAAAACCGTGGTCATGTACTCGCGGAGGTTCATTTCTCCTTCGTCCGCCACGAGCTCCTCGAGAAGCAAACCGATACGTTCGGCTACCTCGTCAGCGCCCGCTGGTCTGTACTCGGGTTTCTTCGCGAGGAGTTCGAAGAGTAGCTCGCACACGACGGTGTGTGTGTCCGGGCGTATAGACATGATGTCAGGAGGAGGCTCCGCGAGAATCGCGCGCGCCACCTCTGTCGCAGTGTCACGCCGGTACAGACGCGTCCCGGCGAGGAGTTCAAAGAAGACCACCCCTAAAGAGAATAGGTCGGAACGTAGGTCGAGATCTTCAAAGCGAAGCTGTTCTGGAGACATATAACCTGCCTTTCCTTTCAGGAGGCCGGTTGTGGTCTCTGCAAGGCGACCAAACGCTTTGGCGATCCCGAAGTCCGTCACCTTCACCGCGCCATCAAAATCGACGAGGATATTCTGTGGCGAGACATCGCGGTGAATAAGGACCAAGGAAGTGCCATCGAGACCGACTTGTCGGTGGGCTGCAGCGAGCCCTAAGGCGACGCCCTGCACGATGCGGAGGACGATCTGTTCAGGAATCGCCTGTTCGCGTGACCGGTGGCCGGCAATAAACGCGGAGCAGTTAAGCCCGTCCACGAGCTCCATGACCAAATATGGTCCTGCGTCGTCTTCGCCAACGTCAAGGACACTCACAATGTTCGGGTGACGGAGCAGTCCAGCGATGCGCCCTTCATCAAGAAACATCAACCGGAACTCGTTGTTCGACCGGAACTCAGGCCGAAGTCGTTTGACGGCGTAGAGGCGCTGAAAGTTCGCCCGCACACGAACGGCGAGCTCCACCTGACCCATTCCGCCTTTGGCGAGGATACCGACGGTCCGATACTCGCGTTGCGCCGCCTCTTCGGTCATCGCTTTGTTCGTCCAGCGGTCCATATTAGTAAGCGGGAACGCAAACGTGCTGAACCTCGATGGTGGAGGGACCATCTCGACCGAGCTGGCCAAGTTCATTTTCGCCCCAACAGAAGACCCGTCCGTCTCTCGTGAGCCCACACGAGTGACGTTGCCCTACTCCGACCGTCGCCCAGGTCTCATCGCTGCCCACCATGATCGCGTCGCCTTCGCCGACAAAGTCGATGGATCCGGTCCGTCCCCCTTCCGCATCGCCCCAGCACCGCAGCTCTCCCTCCACTGTCACGGCGCAGAAAGCGTTGTCGTCACCGATATACTGGGTAGAGACCGAAACGTGAGACCAGTTTCCCGGCACGATGTGCGGGACGTCGGCGAACATCTGACGTGTCGCGTCACGTCCGTAACACTCGAGCTGGGCCGAGTCGCGAACAAGACATACGGTGGATACTTCGGCGCTCACGACATCGATGTCTGGACCGAGGAACGGAAATGAAGATTGTGTGCACGCAAAGTTGCCCGAACGAAACGCGCACACGTTGCTCCAGAAAGTCAGGATCCGGTCGTGCCCGCTACGCTCATCGAAGGCATACGCCAGCCCGGGAGTCGTCTCCAACGTGTTTGGATCGCGGCCCAGACACGCCACCCTGCCGAGATCGTCAATGGTGCATGTGAAGCTCGGACCTAGGGAGACTGCGGCAAAACTACTTTCTTCTTCAAGGGAGCGCTCACAGCATGGACGAACATTAGGCTGCGATGGTCCAATGATCTCAAAGTCGCCGTTGTTCCGGCCTCCGCAGCGAAGCGCACCATTCGCGATCAGACATACGTGCTCGGAGTCGACCTCGATGGACTCGATGTCCGAGGCGAAGCGCGCGACTCCCGACGAATCGACGACGCGCGTGGGACGGCGAGGATGGTTATCCCAAGACTCGAACATGTCGGCTACTCTGCCCCAGCAGAACGCTTCGCCGCTGGAAAGTGCGCAGCTCATATTTCGTCCGACGGACAACGAGTCGATGGTCAAACAATCGCTATCGGGACAAACGGACGGCGACGAGGTGGTGCCTTCGACATCGCGGGGCATCGCCGCATAGCAAGCGCTACTACAGCCTCCGGAAACACACGTATCGTGGCTGCCGCAAGTGTCCGCAGAGTCAAAGTCGCCGTTGGGTCGGTCTGCAGGTTCCGGGCAAGCGCGCCCAAAACGCACGCGTATCTCTCCGTTCCCCGCCTCGTCGCCTTGCAAGAAGTCACCTCGAACTCGTACCCAACTTAAGCGCTCGCCTTCATGAATGAGCTCCGCAAAGACCGTGTAACGCCGGTCAAGAGCGTCCGTTTCCGTGGCGATACGTAGCCTTGTTCCTTCCTCGAAAAGAACCGGCGTGAGCACTTGTCCGTCTTGGTGTTGGCGGCGCCCGTCCGGCCAGAACGTGACATGGAGCATGGTGTCCATCGGTACGACAAGATCCGCATCGACATCAAAGATGAGCTCTGTCATCGGCCCAGGGACGGCCTCGTTGGCGGGGACGCATCCCAAAGCCCACGCACTTAGCGCGACTAAGAGCGCGCAGCGGGGAAGGCGACGACGCGGCTGCGGCCCTTCGAGGATCACTCGCCAATAGTGTGCGCATCCGCGCTTCTGGGCAAGTATCGCAATGCGCGCAGACTGTCTTACGTCCGCTCTGCTTCGGCCATGTAGACTGATAGGTATGCGGATTCGGTCATTGTTCTCCATCCTTGGCGTATTGCTCATTGGCGCTTGCGATGGGCGCATCGGCGACACCGTGGATCTCCCCCCGGGCGTTGAGTTGGAACCCCCAGAGGAAATTGAACCGGAGGCCCCGGTCGGCCCAGGACGCTCCAAGCTTCGGCGACTCAACGCCCGCGAGTACCGAAACACCATTGAGGACTTCTTCGGTCGGGAGTTGCCAGCCGACCTCGAGCTTCCGGACGACACTGTCAATCTGAACGGCTCCGGCTTTGACACGGACGGCTCGATTCTGTCGCTCTCGGGCGCGGCGGAAGGTTACTACAACACCGCCGCGAACTTTGGCACTCAGATGCGCGAGGGCGGCGGCCTCTCCCCCTTCGCCCATTGTGCAGAGTTGCCGGTCAGCGAAATCTGGTCGTGCTTCGAACCGGAGCTTGGTTGGTGGCTCGGCTGGCTTCATCGCCGACCGGTAAGCGAAGAGACCATCGCGCGCTTGGTCACGCTTGGGCAGTCGCTTGACGACAGCTACGGAGCGGCGATCGAAACGCTCGTTACCTACGCTCTCACGTCTCCCAACTTCTTGTTTCACTACGTACGCGATTCCACGGACGACGCCGTGGACCCCTACGAGCTTGCAGACCGCTTGTCGTACTTTGTGTGGTCCTCGGGGCCCGATGACGTTCTTCTGGCAGCAGCCGCCGACTCTTCGCTTCTTACGCCCGAGGTGCTCGAAGCGCAGACACGCCGCCTGTTGGAGGACGAGCGCGCGTCGCGCATGTACCAGGACTTTTCCCGAATGTGGGTTCAGCTCGACAGCCTGCTTCGACGAGGAAGCAACGATGCAGAAGACGTGCTTTACCGTGATATTCGACAGGAGACGCTGCTCTTCGTTGAGACGGTCTTTGTGGAAGAGACGCTCGACACGCTCTTCAGCGCCGATTGGACTTTCCTAAACCAGCGCCTGGCAGACCATTACGGAGTCGACGCAGCTGACTTTGGCGAAGAGTTTGAGCGCACACCCGCTCTTCCGCAGCGACGTGGTCTCATGACACACGCATCTGTGCTCTTCGCACATTCGCCATCCGGCGTAAGCGACCCGATTCGACGTGGGTTTTGGACCGCCGGACGCCTCGTCTGTAACCCGCCGCCTCGGGGTTCGATCCCAAATGTCGCTCCACTTCGCAACACCGATGGTGGCGAGACGGTACGAGAAATCCTAGCCGATCACCGACGTATCCCAGCCTGCGCGTCCTGCCATGAGTACACGGATCCGTATGGACTTGCCCTCGAAGTCTTCGACCACATCGGACGACTACGCACCACCTACGCGAACGGTCGCGACGTGGACCCGTCCGGCGTGCTGCCCAGCGGGGAGACTTTCGCTGACGCAAACGAACTAGGAGAGGTCATCGTTTCTCGCGGAGACCTGCCGCGCTGCATCAACCAGTACCTAACGGGCTACGCCATCGGTCGCGACCTCACCGATGCAGACAAGGAGAATGCCGCATCGGACCTGGCCCGCTTCAGCGACGAGCGCGGGCTCACCAGCAACGAGGTCACGTTTAGAGATCTGGTGGTGCGAATCGTGCTTTCCCGACAGTTCGCTCAGGCAGGAGAGATGCAATGACTCGAAACAACCTCAGACGCCGACAGTTCCTTCGGGGCGCAGGCGCGACACTCGCCCTGCCGACGCTCGTGAGTCTACTGCCGAAGCACGCGCGGGCTCAGGTCATGCCCAAGCGCTACCTGCAAATCTACCACCCGAACGGGACGACGCAGAGGCTGGGTGTGGCGACTCCTCCACCGGAGCTGATCTCTCGGCTGAGCGAGTTCCGTTCCAAGATGAGCGTTGTCTACAACATGGACAACAACCAGATTCGCTGGGGCATGCATCCCTACTCGAACCATCACCACATGAACTGCCGCATCGTCTTGTACAGTGGCGACATCTTCGCGGGAACCGGCGGCGAGACCATCACCATCGATCAGGTCATCGCGAACCAGATCGGCAACGAGACGCCACATCGGTCCATCGCGATCAACCTCTTTCCAAAGTTCGAGTCCCACGAAGGAGTGCCACCTTCGCACTTCACGAGTCTTGGCTGGCGAGGACCGAGCCAACCCGTCGTTCCTTACGCAGAACCACGAAGACTCTTCAACACTCTGTTTCCAGACGGCGGCGCGCCGCCAACGGGCGGTCCTTCCCTTGCGCGCCGCCGACGTGGTCTCGTCCTCGACGCCCTGGTGGAAGAGATTGGAACAGCCAGACGCCGCGTCAGCGCCGACGACCGACTTCGGCTGGACGAATACCTGACCGGAATCGAAGAACTCGACCGGCGAACTGCACTTCTTGAAGAAGAGCCACGCCTACCGGCCTGTGATGCTTCCGAGCCCGTTGGAATGGATGCGACGGAACGCAACTACCCCGAATACTTGGCCGTCATGCAGGAACTCTCTATTCGTGCGTTTCAGTGCGACGCTACGCGCGTCATCAACTTCTGCCATGCGTCCGTGGCCGGCGGGGGACGTGGTTTCAACCACTCCTTCCTCAACGGATTCGAGGGGTCCAGCGACAGCTGGCATGCACTTTCCCATTGGGCGACACCTTATGGAAATCTCTCGCAGGATTCGGAGCTCAACCTTCGCGACTTCACGCGAATCAACCAGTGGCACTACGACCGTGTCGCGGATTTTCTTCGCCGACTCGAAGAGACGCCTTCCGCGGAGGGCGGCAACCTTCTCGACGACACCCTCGTTGCCTGGGGCAGTTCCATGAGCCAGGGAACGGACCACAGTTCCCAAAACCTGTACCAGGTTCTCATCGGCGGCGGCGACCGGTTTAGACATGGTTCCGACATCGACGTGTCTGGGGGACACACCGCAAATATGCACACCACCATGATGCGTGCTTTTGGCGCAGGCGGTTCTTTTGGTCAGGCGAACGGCGACATCGACTCTGAGCTATTGGCTTAAGCGCCCCAAGAAAAACCCACGCGCCTTTCAGCCCGTGGGTCTTTTTGCGTGTCCGAAGCGCGTAACGTACGCCCTTCTCTTGATGCCGAACGCTACTTCTTGCCCTTGGCGGCGTCAGCACCCTTCGATTGAGACGCTTGTTTCTTCGCTGCCTTGTCCGTCGAAGATTTGTTCTTCGCGTCTTTCTGGCCAGCGTTCTTGGACTTGGATTTCGGTGATTTGTCGCCCATTGTTTCGATGCTCCTTCGGCGGCGAGGATGCCCCCGGCGGACGAGGATCTCACGGCTTGAGCAACAACACCATGCCGTCGCCGAATTCACCTCCGGGTCGGGGGTGAGTTCCCAAAGAGACTAAGGAACGAGCTGCATGCATCGAAACCCGATGCGCGGGTGGGTGCTGGGGTGGTTCGCTCACATTAAAAGCATAGCGCCCGGCCCGGGCTCCCGACGTGCTGGACCCGCGATGTACATGCCGCGAAGTGGACTGGAGTTGGCGAAGAGGAAAATGCCATCGCCATGAAGTTGGGGAACATCGACGAGGAGTGCCGCTTGCCAAGCGGGAGCGTCATCGGGGGCCGGAAGTCCGACGACCGGCAGCCAGCGCGCGACATCGAAGGCAAAAATTATCGCCTCCGCCCCCAAACAGCTCTGCAAGGGGAATATCGTTGATGTGCGGATTCTCGGAAGACACCAACGCGCTCGTGACCCCGGTGCATGTTCCAGCGCGGCTCTCGCATTGATCCGAGGTCCACTCCCAGACATTGCCTACAAGATCCTGAACGCCGTAGCGAGAAACGCATCGCGCAGACGCAATGCCTCCGCTCCGGAGAGTGCGAACGCCCGAAGAGTCCGACAACCCAGGTGAGACGCGAAATTCTGTCATTTATATCACCTGATATACGAACAAAAACCGCAAAATGTTAGTCCGTGGCGATATCAAAGATCAGACGAAACGATCGCGCGTTCGGATCTTCGGGGTGATCCTCGTCTTCGTCGGGCAATCGATGGGAGAGGTTGGTCACGGCCACGACGACGAACTCCGTGTCGGGCGAGAGTTCAACGGGAAGATAACTCCGACCATCCGCACGACGCGGCGGCGCTGAGAGGCGCCCCTGCTCGTTCCCCTCGCCATTGAGACGCGTCGCGCTGAGGGCCCATTCGACGCCATATTCCCCGCGCAACCAAACCCGCAGTCGCGCCTGTGGGGGAGCGCCACGGACATCCACGCGTGCGTAGGCGCTGCCATAAGGGTTGACCTCGATGCCGCCGGGCGAGTGAAAAGGGAGCGAGGAGATCTCCGCGACAATGGCGTCATCGATGCGCACATCCTCCGGGGCGGCAAGGCCGGAGAGAAGAGACGGGTCGTGTCCATGACCGATGAAATAGCGGTCCCACGCGGCTTTCTCCGCGACGGTGGACATCAACTCGCCGGCGGCGTCGAGGATGACTGAAAATGCCTGCCATAGGTCCGGTGAGCCGCGGAGGCCTTCGCCGTCCCAGGTTCGCTGCCGTGCAACCTCGAGCCAATCGCGAACGAAGGCGCCCTGCCCTGCACCATGGCGCTCGGAGAGAATCGCAAGGAGCACGCCCCCACCTGCGCCATCGTCGGCATCGAACCAAGCCCGCTCCGGAAACTCCTGAAGCTCCGACATGGCGGACGCGCAGCCAAAACGCCCGGTCCATCGCCACGTGAGCCAGGACGCAAAGGCATTGTGCCACCGAGGACCTTCCTCGGGAAGGAGCGAGAGCATCGACGCCCGCGCGTACGCTTCGACGGCGCAAGTGCGTATATCTTCGCCAGCGGTGACCGGATCGAGGGTCGCGAAGGCCGTGGCGCGGTCGAAGAACGACCACTCGCTCATTCCATCGGTCTGAGCGGAGCGAATGTCGGGTGTCGCCTGGAGGTAAAGGTCAAAGCCATCGGAACCGCCGCGGCCGCCATCGTTCAGGGGCTCGTAGAAGCCGCCGGCGCGGAGGTAACGCGCAAACGCCTCTAGCTCAGGCAGGAGATCCTGCGCCACGGCCGCAAACTCATCGCCGCCATGAACATTGATTTCCCCGTCCAACGAACAAGCCAGTGGAGCTTCCGGCGGCCGGCTCGCGCCCTCGGGCTTTTCAACGCGCGGCCCAAACCAGCCGCGCCGAGTCATGTCGGCGATCGCGTTTCCCATCTCCTCGGCACCGGGAAAAGTCCCCTGAGCCAGGGCTCTCGCCGGGATAAACTGGGCACCAAAGACAACGCTCAGGACAACGACCAGGCCTGAGACGGGGAGTAGACGCACGCCTTGGCTTAGCATTTTCGCTGAAACGCGGGAATACCTGCCGTGAAGCCCTGCATCAAAATGCAGGGGATTTGACACTTTTAGGCGAGAAGCCTCTACTATGGGGCGCATGTTGTGCAGGACACGGAGTTAGCGTGGAAAGTTCCCAGTTTGACCCAAGTGGGTTCTACGAATTCGATGCAGCGAGCGGAGCCATCAAGGCCCGCGGCGGACAGCGCGTGCTGGTGCTCTCCGATGCGCTGCTCGCGCCCTTGGTGGCTGCGGCGGCCTCGAGTGGAGATCTGACCCCCCTCCGCACCCTCGGTAACGGTCTCGGCGAGCACGCGAAAGAGTCCTTGGGCGGAGATGCCGCGGGCGGAACGCCGGAGGCTGTCTTCAGCGCCGCAAGCGCTGTGATGAGCGTCTTCGGTTGGGGACGCCTCGAAGTGGAGCGCTGGGGAGACGCCCTTGCCCTTCGCGTCGAGAGCCTTCCGGCCCTCGACGAACGACGATTGGCGGCGGCTGCGCTTCTTGGAGGACTCCTCTCAAGCTTGTCCGGCGAAGAAGCGGCGTGCGTTCCCGTCGGCGAACAGTTCCTTGTCGTGCATCCAGAGGCAGCGGACTCGGTGTGGAAGCTCGCGCGGTCCGGTGGAAGCGTGGCGTCGATCGCAGCGTCACTGCAAGGAGGCTCACGATGAGCAAAGAACGACTCGAGTCACTTCTGCGTCAGGTTCAGGAGCGCCGCGACGAGCCTCGTGTTCGGAGAGCTCCTGCGGCCCAAGCCCCCGCGGCTGCCGCCGCTGCGGCGCCCGCGCCCGCGCCTCCCCAGCGCGCATCCCGGCAACGATCGGCCACGCCGCTCGAACAAGCGGTCAGCCGCGCCTCAGGCTTCGCACCCACGGCGACGAGCCCAACACTTCCGCGAAAGAAGTCGGAACCATCGTTCGACTCACCGGCGGCGCAGTACGCACGGCAGAACGCCAAGGCCAAGTCCGTAGCGCCCGCGCCAAAACCAAAGTCCATCACGCCGGCGCCGAAGAAGCCGTCCTTCTCTGCGCTGAAGCCCGCCTCGGTGAAGCCCGCTCCGATCGCGGCGCCCAAAGCCGAGCCCATCGCTGTCGCCGCCGCCGTGGTGCCAAGCGCTCCTATTACGGAGACCCGCGGCGAGAAGCCAGCGGCCAAGACCTTCGGTGCGCTCATTCTGAGAGCGCTTGAACTGCGACCCTAAGACTAAGACCGTTCTACGTCCCTAAACAAAAAGCCTCACCTGAAGACTCAGGTGGGGCTTTTGTTTTGGTCAGCCGCTTAGGGCTCGTCTAGGAATACGAAGGAGGGAAGGTGAACGCGGCCAAAGCCGCGTTCATCCAGCCATCAGCGACGTCGCCGGCGCAGCGTAACGGCAACGCCCATCGTCATCACCAAGAGCCACGGCAGCTCATTTCCGCCGCTCGTGTTGCTGATGCTGCAAGGAGCACCACCGGCCAGCCCGCCCGACATGGAGATCGGCTCACAAACACCGGTCTCACCACACATGAAGCCGTCGTCGCATGCATCATCGTTCATGCATTCCACGGTGCTCACACAGTCCGAAGGCATGCCCGAGCATTCGAAGCCGACCTCGATGGTGCACCCAGGGCTACAGCCGTCACCGGCTGTCATGTTGCCGTCGTCGCACCCCTCAGTGCCCATAACGACGCCATCTCCGCAGCTTTGTGTGCAAACGGATGGGGAGTCGTCGGTACACATCCAGCCGCTCTCCAGCATGCAGGTCACGGAGCAGCCGTCGCCATCGGTGAGGTTGCCATCATCGCAAGCTTCGCCGGCCTGAACTTCGCCGTTGCCGCAGACAGCGGCGCAGGTCGAAGGGTCGTCGGTGCATGTGAAGCCTGGTTCGATCATGCAACCCGCGGTGCAACCGTCGCCGTTGATGAGGTTGCCGTCGTCGCACGCTTCCATTCCGACGATCGCGCCGTCTCCGCACACCGCGAAGCAAGCAGACATCGGCATATTGTCTAGGCACTCGAAGCCATCTTCGCCTTGGCAAGTGGAGTCGCAGCCGTCGCCGTTGAAGCGGTTGGCATCGTCGCACTGCTCTGCAGGCATGATGGTGAGCCCATCGCCGCAAACGGTTGTGCACACGGAGGCCATGCCCTCACCCGAGCCGTAGCTACATGCGTAGCCGGACTCCTGCATGCAGAGCTCGGAGCAGCCGTCGCCGGACTCGGTATTTCCATCGTCGCAAGTTTCAACACCTGGGACCTGGAAGCTGTCGCCACAAACCGCGGCGCAAGAGGAGAGCGCGCCGTCGCAGATATAGCCTTCCTCGATGGCGCAGGTGTCGGAGCAGCCGTCGTTCGCCACAAGGTTGCCGTCGTCGCATTGCTCGCCGCCCACGATGGTGCCGTCACCACACGTTGGGCCACAGGTGCTCGGTGCGCCGTCGCAGGCGAACCCTGACTCGATTTCGCAAGTGTCGTCGCAGCCGTCGCCGGGGAACTGCCCGCCGTCGTCGCATTCCTCGCCCGCGTCGAGCATTCCGTTGCCGCAGAGGTCGACACAAACAGAGGCCTCGCCGGTGCAAGCCCAGCCGGTCTCTTCCATGCACATGGCGTCGCAGCCGTCAGCCGACTCAAGGTTGGAGTCGTCGCACTGCTCGGCGCCGCGGACAAGTCCATCACCACACGTTGGGTCACAGGTCGACGGGTCTTCCGTGCCGGTGCCCGCGGAACACATCCAGCCGGCTTCGAGAACACAGAAGGCATCACAGCCATCGCGGGGTGTGAGGTTGCCGTCGTCGCAGGTCTCGGCTCCTGTCTGGAGACCGTCGCCACACTCCGGCAGACAGAACGAAGGCACGCTCGTGCAGCCGAAGCCAGGCTCGATCTCGCATGTCGCGCTGCAGCCGTCGCCATCTTCGGCGTTTGTGTCGTCGCAGGTTTCCGCGCCGCTCAACAGACCGTCACCACAAACCGTCGCGCACGTGGACGGCTCACCGCCACACATATATCCGGGCTCGGTGACACACACGTTGTCACAGCCGTCGCCGGCGTCCGTGTTTCCGTCGTCGCAAAGCTCGCCCACGTCGAGCATTCCGTTGCCGCAGTTGAGGGCGCAGGTCGAAGGAATCTCGTCGCAGGTGTACCCGGTCTCGGTTTGGCAAACGTCATTGCAGCCATCACCGCTCATCATGTTGCCATCGTCGCAGTCTTCGCCGCCGGTGATGAGACCGTCTCCGCAGAGCGGGTCGCAAACCGAAGGCCGCCCGGTGCACCCGTAGCCGGATTCGACGACGCACATGTCCGTGCAGCCATCGCCGCTCGCGAGGTTCCCGTCGTCACATGCTTCTTGGCCTGGGACAGCGTAGCCGTCACCACACACCGCGGCGCAGGCGCTCGGCTCATCCATGCAGTTCCACCCGAACTCTGGGTTGCAGCTAGCGCTGCATCCATCGAGAGGAAGTCGGTTGCCGTCATCGCACATTTCGTCGCCGGCGATGACTCCATCTCCGCAGTCCGTCGAACAGAGGGACGGCGTGATGGCGCTAGTGCCCATGGTGCAGACGAAGCCGCGCTCTGGAGTGCAGCTGTCGTCGCAGCCGTCCCCGGTGGCGGTGTTGCCGTCGTCGCACATCTCGTTGATGGTCTGGATGCCGTCGCCGCAGACTTCGTCACAGACGGCCGGCATTCCGTTGCAGACGTAGCCCGGCTCGATGGTGCACATCGCGCTGCAGCCATCGTTGTCCATCGTGCCACCGTCGTCGCACGCTTCGGAACCCGCGAGGGTGCCGTCTCCGCACACAGCCTCACAGACCGAAGGCATGCCGGTGCACATGAAACCACCTTCGGGCTGGCAGATCGCGCTACAGCCATCGCCGGAGATCGTGTTTCCGTCGTCGCACATCTCCGCGCCCACTTGCATGCCGTCGCCGCAAGTTGGCTCACACATGGCGGCGGCGTCACAGAACCCGCCGGTGCACGCCACGCCAGGAGCTTCGACGGGGTTCGAGCAGATGCCAGCGGCGCAGACGTCCTGGGTGCACTCGTTGCCGTCGGCGCAATCGCTCGCGCCCAGACAAGCCACACACATGCTTGAGGCCGTGTCGCACAAAGGCGTTGAACCGGAGCACTGCGCGTCTGCGACACACTCAACACACATTGGCGGCGCCGATCCGTCGCAGACGCCGCCCGCGCAGGCCGTACCCACGGCGTCGGCGGTGTTCACGCACGCGTTCGCGGCGCAGGTGTCTTCGGTGCACTCGTTGCTGTCGTCGCAGTCCGATGCGCCGAGACATTCGACGCACGTATTCGTCGCCACATCACACAACGGGCTCGCGCCGCTGCAGTGCGTATTCGAGAGGCACTCGACGGTTGTAACCGTGACGGTTCCTTCGTCGCAGAGCGGAATCGTCGGATGGTCGTCGCACATTCGGTAGGTCAAGACTTGAACGCCGACCACATCGGGAGCCGGCGGCGTCACATCAATGGAGCCCGCGGGTGCGCCGCCGCTTGGGGCTGCAGCAGAACCCATGGCGGGTGGCGCGACGATGGTGATGCTGTCCGCGTCGAAGCCGTTTCCGTTGGGATCCGAGAAGCCACTGGTGACAACGACGTTTGCGTCGCCGGTTCCGCGCGCTCGGGTCTGTTCGTGGTTGGCGACGGTTGGCGCCTGGTTGCATGTGCTCAGACCGAAGGGACCGGTAAGCTCATACTGCGCGCCGGGCTGCGAGAAGCCGTAGAAGCCAAGCTCGCCCTCTGGAAATGTTCCGACATAGCCAGCCTGTTCCGGCGTAACGAGGAACTCCGTGACGAGTGGTGTGGCCGGATCTGTGAGCGGAGCGATGCGAACCGTCAGCAACGTCGGCGTGTATGAAATGACAACCGTGTAGTCGGTGTTGTCGGCCCAGCCAGTTGTTCCAAGTGTGGCGGCGCGGGCGACTTCCGTCACTGGGCCGGTGTGGCCCCAAAAGTTGGTGGCGGTGGGGATACCCTGCACGCGCGAGAGCGCCATACCTGCAAGCCCTAGTGCGCTAAAGGCTGTTTGATCGGCTTGTTTCCAATCGAGGAGCAGGTAGTCCGCCATCGCGTCCGTCTCGTCTCCAGCCTCGAACCCCAAGACGAAACCAACAAAGTCATCGTCGGATGCGGTCGCTACGCGAAAACGAAAGGAGTACGTCGAGGCGAAGCCTTCTGCGAGGATCAAGCCCACGGTGCCGCTGCCCGTGTTTGCGCTCTGCTGTCCCTGACGCCCACCGTTGCTCACGACCCAATTCGCGTTCGCGCCGGCGTAGTTCCTTTCGCCGACGCCCGTGAAACTCACCGGCCGGTCACAGCTCCAACCGCTCTCGATGGCGCACGAGGTATCGCAACCGTCGCCGTCTATCGCGTTGTCGTCGTCGCACCCTTCGGTGGTGTCGACGACGCCATCGGGCGCTCCTCCGACACACTGAGCCGACGCATTCGCCGCTCCAAAGACGCTCGTGAACGCGACAAGCGCGGCGAGACTGAATAAGCGAGGAAGAGAGGACGTCATTTGTGACTCACAAGGGGTTGCAGAAGGTTGCTGAAGACCGCGAAATCGGCCTTCTAAAGTTGAAGGCGGAGCCGCCGTAGGCTGCACAGGGCATGCCATGCAAAACGTCCTTGATGTAGGATCCCACAGGCAGGGGATATGTAGAGAAGAGCCTACGGTCGTCGGCTCTTGCCCACGGTCTTGAGCCGAAGGGAGCTACTCGAAGAGCAAGGCGGCATCGCGATGCGACTCGTGCACGGCCACCGGATGCACTTCTTCGAGGGGGAGGGGCGACCCGCTGAGGTCGGTGTAGGACAACTCGCAGCTTTTCTGGCTGGCCTTGCCCACGCTGATGACAGCACGGACGCCATAGCCCCAGTAGCATCGGTCCAGAGCGCCGATGGACTCCTTCGCTCCGAAGTTCCGCCAAGCGAGCTTCGCCGCGCGACGTCGTAGCTTGTCGAAGGGCGTAGTGGCCGAAGCGTCGAGCCGGGGCGACTGGCGCGCGAGCTGTTCGAAGGGCTGCGAGAGCTCGTGGTCCGCGAAGTAATCGGCCCAGACCTGAAGGGTTGACGCGTCGAGCTCCGCCACGTGGGCGATGCGAACCGATGTCTCCTCCGCCAGCTTTCGTGTTTCGAGATCCGCCAGGACGTAACGATCATCCTCCGCGACACCGAGTTCGTCGCCAAACCAACAGAGCAATCTCTCCGTTGCTTGACGAAAAAGGTCGCAGCCGCCGCGTTCGGCGGCGAAGCGCGTGCCGGTCCATCGGCGCCCAAGCACCATCGCTTCTTCAAGCTGGACAGCGCTCTCCTTCTTGGCCGAACGTGCAGCGCTCCGAAACTCCTTCAGGAGCTTTCGTGCACTTGTTGCGTCCTTCGGCAAGCTCCGCCGACGGACGCCGTCCACTTCGATGGATACCTCACCACCGACGAGGGAGAGCTTCACTTCACCCGCCTTCGTGTCGATGGAGACATCGCTGGGTTGTGTGGGCATGACGGCGGCGACGAAAGGATCAAGCCGGCTCATGTAGGCAAGCGGCGCGACCTTGTGTGCTTCCGCCCGAGTCGCCAGCCGCCGCCACGCCTCGCGTTGAATCGAGGGCGCCGTGGCGTGACGCGTCCAGTAATGTAGCCACGCGTCGGCTTCCGCCGTGTTCAGCTGCCAGAGCGTGGCCATAAGCCATTTGCCGATTTGAAAGCCATAAGGCTGGAGCTCCTCCGGCGTTCGGCCAAAACGAAGCAAGGTGCTCACTCGGCCGACCCAGCCGACCTGGAAGAGGTCCGCGCGCCGGCTGATATCCCCGATATTCTCCAGATAGGAGTCGAGGAGTCTCTCGGACAAAGCCGCAGCGTCATCGGCGTCGAGCAGAGGCACCAAGCGCATCAACGTGGCGGAAGTGAATGAGCCATCTTCGGTTCTGAGCGCGGCGACCACGGCGCTGGCGCGAAGCTCCGCGCCCTCGACGTCGCGAATCGTTCCCCATTCCGCCCCGGACTCGTCGCTTGCGAAAGGCGCGAGCAACTCCGCGGCGCTGACTTCGGGCGCACTTTGGCCCGCGTCGAGGGCGGCGATGTCGCGAACCGAGCGGTCCGCGTCGGACACGAACTTCGCAAGCAGTTTCCGCGCAGCCTCACACTGGATGGAACTCGCGAGCGTTGCTCCCAAGACCCGCCGCGCTGAGTCCGGTGTTCCTAAGAGCTCCGCGCACGTAGCCACCAGCTCCGCCGTATGCTCCACATTTTCCGTGGCGATGGAACGGATCGACTTGTCCGGACTAAGCAAGAGCGCCCGCCACACCTCTTGGGTACCCACCTTCTTCTCATGAACCGCCCGTACCAACTCCAGCCGATGGGGCGCAGAGGCCAAGCGCTCCACGAAGCTCGGCGCGCGAGCGACGTCGAGAGCGACCAGCGCTTCGATGATGTAGTACGCGTTCCGCGCGCGAGGGATCACGCAGAAGGTGCTGAACAAAGCGGACCTGAGTTCTGTATCGCCCGGGCGTGCACGCGCGATCGCGCCCGGAGCTCGAAAGAAGCGCTGCGGCTCGTTCGCGAAGCGAGCCGCGGCGACTTGCCAGACGGGGCTGCCGAGCTGCTCGTATGCATCGACCCAGTATTCCAGAGTCTTGACGTCATGCTTGGAGGTCACCTCGTCCAAATTCACTTCGGCGACTTGTTCGGCCGAGTCGACGTGCTCGAGGAGCTCTTGCGCCGTGACGCGTATCGCCTTCTTACGTGCTTTCGTCGCGACCTGGAGCGCCGGCTTTGCCGCGACGCCTAGGTTGAGGAGGTTGAGCTTTGCGACCTCTCGCACCGTCTTGCGCGTGTCGCCGAGCAACGCCACGTTCGCCTCTGCGAAGATAGGCCGGTTCAATCGACCGAGGGCTTCGGCGATGAGGAGCGTGTGAGCAGCTCCCTTCAACGTCGGCATGAGCGCGATCAACTCGGCGGCATACCGACGGCCCACGTTCTGCCACGCGTCCCGCCACAGGCGCTTCGTGAGCTCGCTGTGGAGGTTCGCCGCCATGAACACGTCCCACGCGCTGGCGACGGCGTCGGCGCTCGCGAATTGTAGAAGGGAGTGGGCGCGGATGAACGTGCCGTCCGCCGCCAAGACGGCTTCGTCGACGATGTGTTCGCTGCGCGAGCTTCCAAGACGGTTGAGGCACGCCTCGCTCAATCCAAGAGAATCCGGGTCCACGTATCCGGTGCCAGGCCACGGCGCGCTCAACGCATCGACCCACACGCCGTCGACCCAAGCGGGTGTCTCTGCGCGGGCCAAGGTTAGAAAAGGGGCGTAGTGGCGCGCCGCGACCTCGGGTTGGCGTGCCGCGATCTCCATGACCTGCTCCGCTTCGAGCTCCACGAGCTCTTTGGCCTCCTCAGCGATGAACTTCGCTTTGGGCTTACTCGCGAGGAGCGCCGCGCAGCGTTCCGCCGCGCTCAGATGCTCAAAGAAGGCCGCCACGCGCCAGTAACGCACCTCGCTGTCGAGGCTCTTCAGTATGTCGAGGACGTGCCCTCGCCAGACCGCTTGCGGCATCGCCGCGATGACTCCTTCTAAATTTACCAGGGACTCGCCAGCTGCGAAGAGTCGAGCGATGGCCACCCTCTCGGCGCCGGACGGCACCCACTGCGGGTCGAGAGCGAGCTGTCGGAGGGTGCGCGCGTTCATCGTCGGCTAGCGGCCACAGGAGGCCAGGTGTTAGACCTGTACCACGATTCACGAAGGCTCATGGACATCCGCCTGTGACTATTAGGTATGGTTGCCGCATCGAATCATTCATAGTGGCGCCGAACGCGGACCACGAACTGCGCCAGCTCTCTTGGCCGTCGCTGCTCCCACCCGAAAGACTTACTCATGCTTCTCGTCGTCGATGTTGGAAACACTCATACCGTCGTCGGTCTCTATGATGGAGAGCGGCTCGCCCACGACTTCCGCATTGAGACCTCGCGCGACCGAACCACGGACGAGTTTCATGTTCTCCTCGCGAGCTTGCTTCAGATCGTCGGCATCGAGCGCAGCGGTGTTCGCGCCAGCATCCTCGCGTCGGTGGTCCCGGCGGTTACGGACGTCGTCGTCGAGGCCATCGACCGCGCCTTCGATCTTGAGACCCTTGTCGTCGCGCCGGGGATCAAAACCGGCATCCGGCTTCACTACGACAACCCCAAAGAGGTTGGAGCAGACCGCATCGTCAACGCCGTCGCCGCCTTCGAGCGCGTCAAAGGCGCCGTCATCGTGGTGGACTTTGGGACCGCGACGACCTTTGATTGTATCTCCGCGACCGGTGACTACTTAGGTGGCGCCATCGCTCCTGGCATGGTCATCAGCGCGTCGGCGCTCTTCTCTCGCGCGGCGCGTCTGCCCTTCGCGGAGATCGCCAGGCCGCCCAAAGCCATCGGCCGAAACACCGTTCACTCCATGCAGTCCGGCATCGTCTACGGCTATGTTGGGCTCGTCGATGGCATGGTGGCGCGTCTCAAGAAAGAGATGCAGGGAGAAGTCAGCGTGCTGGCGACGGGGGGCCTCGCGTCGCTCATCGAACCGGACAGCGAGACCATCGAATCCATCGACGAGTACCTCACCCTCGATGGCCTGCGCTTGCTGTGGCAGCGCAACCAAAGCTAGCGGCAGACGT
The DNA here is from genome assembly GCA_045106895.1 of Polyangiales bacterium. Classification (GTDB taxonomy): domain Bacteria; phylum Myxococcota_A; class Polyangia; order Polyangiales; family Houyiibacteriaceae; genus JBCCRV01. The sequence goes on from JBGCFM010000074.1 coordinate 31,572, forward strand.
CAGCTACGACGGCGACGGCGGCGCCGAGCGCGCCGTGGCGTCTCTTCAATGGTCGCCTCCGGTGAGGCGGCCCACTCGGGAACCTCCTCGCCGCGTGCTTCTCGGTCGATGGCGTAAAGACGAGCCGCTTCGTAGAAGAAGTCACGCCGGGCGAGCCCACCCACCTTCCCTGCGCGCAGGCGACGCTGGGCGACAACGATGAGACGAATCCGGTCTTTGATGCGGCGCGGAATCGCCAAACGGTAGGCGAGCTCGTCGAAGAATTCGTCGAAGGCCTCGCCGAGGTCGTTGGCGCCTTCGAGATATTCTTCGATGGGCCCGAGGAGCAGCGTTGCGTAGAGCAGCGTGTCGGTGAGCTTTTCGTCGCTCGCCGTCAGACGGTCGATGACGGCCAAGCGGTGCCAGACCAAGTCGCAGTCTTCCGCGTCGTCATCCAGGAAGCTGGCCACTTCGGGCAAGAGCTCGGCGAGAATGCCAAGGTCCCACATGAGGTAGACAGAGCGGTGTCCGGCGCCACCCCGCAGGAGGCGAAGGATCTCTTCAAAGAGGCGCGGGCGCGCAGCCCGCGAGAGCTCCGTGCGAAAGTCCGACATCGCGTCGTACATCTCGACATCGATGCCCATGTCGATGCGTGCGCTGAACTTGATGGCGCGGAGTATCCGCACCGGGTCCTCGCGGAAACGCTGATCGGGGTCACCGATGGTGCGCAGAGTCTTCGTGCTCAAGTCCGCCATGCCGCCAACGAAGTCGATGACCTCGCGTCGTTGCATGTCGTAGAAGAGACCGTTGATGGTGAAGTCGCGCCGGATCGCATCTTCGTAAGGCAGACCGAAGACGTTGTCGTTCTTGATGAGGAGGTCTTGCTCATCATCGGTTCGGATGGGCGCGAGGACGACGGGCGCCGGCATGTCCGAGCGCGCACCTTCCGGCAGCTCCTTATAAGGAGTGATGTTGATGTGCTGAGTCGGGTCTTTGCGGAAAGTAGCGACCTCGATGATCTTGCCACCCGCAAAGAGAATATGAGCGAGGCGGAAACGACGGCCGATGACGCGGCAGTTACGGAAGAGCCGCCGCACCTCCGTCGGCTTGGCGCTCGTGGCGACGTCGAAGTCCTTGGGATGTCGGCCGAGAAGCAGGTCACGAACGCCGCCGCCCACGAGGTACGCTTCGTGGCCGTAACGCGTCAGACGCGAGATGACTTTGACGGCATCATGATCGAGGTGCTCGCTGGGAAGCTCCACAGGGAAGATCGCTGGGCTCGGCCCCTCAAAACGAGGGCCCTCATCCGCGGACGGATCGAGCTCCGGCATCGAATCGTCTTCTTCTTCAAAACGACGCCGGCGCCTACGGGCTCGGCGTGGGCGGGCTTCTTTCGGAGCGCTTTTGTCGGTTTTGTCGGATGACATGAGAAAATTCGAAGAAGAAGGAGCGAGGCTCGCCCGGCGGAGTAGCGCTTTGACGCCTCACCGGCAACGTTTGCCTCGAACGCTGATACACTCGGCGCCGTGGACACCTCGATCTTAGCCGCTGGACAGGTACTGGTGGGGGGCTTTTCTGGTCTAAAGGTCCCGCCGAAGCTCATGGAGGCCTTCGCCGAGGGGTCTATCGGAGGGGTGACCTTCTTCTCCCGGAACATCGATACTCCTAAGCAATTACATGCACTTATCAAGGAAATAGAATGGCCTCAGGAGCGCCCTCCCCTCCTCGCCATCGACCAAGAAGGCGGACGCGTCGCACGGCTAAAAAGCCCGGTCGTGAAGCTCCCCCCAATGCGTGAGTTGGCCCAGATCGGCGATCCGTCGCTCACCGAGCGCGCCGCGGCGCTCCTTGGAAGCCAGCTGAGAGCGATCGGGCTGACCATGAATTTTGCCCCGGTGCTCGATGTGGACACCAATCCGGACAACCCCGTTATCGGCGATCGCTCGTTTGGAGCGAGGCCGAAGGAAGTGATCCTCCACGCGCGGGCGTTCGCGGCAGGTCTCGCCGACGCTGGCGTGCTGAGCTGCGGAAAGCACTTCCCCGGACATGGCGACACGCTCCTGGACAGTCACCTCGCGCTTCCAACGGTGAAGCACACGCTGGCGCGCTTGGAAGCCGTAGAGCTACTACCCTTTCGACAGGCCCTCGATTTTCCCGCGTTCATGACCGCACACGTGGTTTTCCCGGAGCTGGACGCGCACCGACCAGCGACGCTTTCGCCACACGTTGTCGGCGACCTCCTTCGGCACGACATGGGGTACGAAGGAGTCATCATCAGTGACGACCTGGAGATGAAAGCTGTCGCCAAAATGTACAGCATCGCTGAGTCCGCGATCCTCGCCATCGAAGCCGGGTGCGACGTTCTCCTCGTGTGCTCCGACACCGACGCGCTCTTTGACGCCCGCGAAGAGCTGGCGGCGAGGGCGAGGCGGGACGTTGCTTTTCGCACGCGACTCGATGACGCCGCGGAGCGCTCACTTCGCCTGCGACGGAGCGCGCCTCCGACGCCAGCACCGAACTTGAGTGGAGTCTTCGACGCCAGCACCCTGTTTGAGCGCGAACTCGAAACCCACCTTGGACAGCGCCATGCTTGACGATCCCCCGAGCACGGCACTCGGCCCCAAAGGCTTTCGCTTCGGTCGCTACCGCGGTCCCATCGACACGCCTGATTTTGAGCTCGGACTTCGATGGCGCGGACGCCTTAAGGAGTGGCACTACACTTCCGTATCCGCACCGCGCATGTTCTTGGCGTTCGGCGTCGTTCGTCTTGGCTACGCCACCAACGTCTTCCTCTATTGGGTGGACCATGAACGCGAAGGCGACGCCTTCGTCATCGACGCGATGTCCACGGGCTCGCGCGGCGTGTCTTTTTCCGAGAGCTCCACGCGCGGCGAGACGTCCTGGCGGAAAGGCGGCGCCGAGCTTCGCATCACTTACGAGCCCCGCTTGATGCGCATTCACGCCGACGTTGTCGCTCGAGGAGAGCGGCTTCGCGCAGATCTTGTGGTGGAAGCCGGGGACAGCCTTGGACTACTCCACGACCTCGGAAAGCAGCGCCCCGCGTACACGCACAAAGCCGCAGGCTTGCGCGCGCGCGGAAGTGTTCGACTCGGCGACGAAGCCATCGTCGTCGATGGCAGCGCGGTCCTGGATTGGACAAGAAGCGTGGCGAGCCGGCGTACCGTGTGGAAATGGGCAAGCTTCGCAGGCCACTCCGCGGGCAGACACCTTGGACTCAACTTGTCGACGGATGTCTACGAGAACGCCGCCGGTCATGGATGCGAGAACGCGCTCTGGATCGACGGGAAGATGTCGATACTCGGCGATGTTCGCATCGAGATGCCCGCGGACCCAGGCGTCGGTGATTGGGTGATTCGAAGCACACACGGAGACGAAGTTGATCTCCATTTTACGCCGCGAGGCGCTCGCTCGAAAGACGCGGACTACAAACTCGTCCGCTCCCGCTTCGTGCAGCCCTATGGCGTGTTCAACGGGCGAGTTGGCGGCGTCGATGTCCTCGATGTGTTTGGCGTGGTCGAGGATCACGAGTCGCTCTGGTAGCTCTGCTCGTCCGTCCATGAAGCACAAGCCCGCAAGCCAGACTTGTGCTGCCCCGAAACGCTAAAGGGGAACGATGCCGGAGCTGTCCACACCCCAAAACACAAAGTCACCGCTGATCTCTCGGGTGCTCGTGTCGAAATCGAGGCTTCCCGAGGTACCGAGAATGTCGATGCTCTCGCCGGCGGTGAAGGCGTCGATGACGGTCGTCCAAGCGGACATTCGAATGGACACTTCGTCTCCGCTGGAGAGTCGCCGGAGGCCACGTCCCACGTTGACGGGGTTGATCTCTCCGCCTTCTTGAAGGAGCGCCCAGGCGATGGAGTAGAGGCTGATCCAAGCGGCGTCGTAGGCGTTGGAGGTAAAGCTCAGGTCGCGCACGTCTTCACTGAAGGTGAGGTTGTATCGCGCGTAGAACGCGTCGAGGGTGACGGCGTCGGGAAGCTGAGGCCGCGTCCCACGGATTCGCGCGAGGAAAGCCTCTTCATCTGGGATACCATCGACGAGGTCACGGTTCGCCGCCGCGTCGGTGAGGAAAAACGTTCCTTCAAAGCGCGAGGCATCGTCGGCGGCCTGGAGGAACGCTGTGACTTCGCTCGTGACGGAGGAGACGATGACGATCTCTTCGGCGTTGCCTCGGCCGACCTCGGCGCTGAGCTCTGAGAGCCGACCTTGAGTCGCGTAGGGGTAGAGCGTGACTTCAATTCCGCCGCCGAGGTTGGCTTCCACCTCCGTGGCGATACCCGTACCGTAGGAGTTTTCGGCGTGAACGATGGCGATGGAGCTCAAGCCTCGATCCTGAATGTCGGCGGCGATTCGCCTCGCTTGTTCCGCATCCGGCGCCGTGGTGCGCCAGAAGCGCCCAGGAGATTCGTCCGTCGATGGACCCGAAAGGCTCCCGAGCTCGTCGCTCGATGCGGAGGGCGAGACCAAGATCACATCACTACTGGCGCCTTCGAAAACCGCTTGAGATGCATCCGAAGAAGGAGGGCCGACGATGGCGACGACGCCAAGTCGCGACATAAAGTCGGTGACGGCGACGGAGGCTTCGTTTTGGTTCTGCGAGTCGAGAGTCGGGTCGACCTTATTGGTGCAGACGACGAGGCCGAAATCGCGGCCATCGACACCGCCGGACTCATTTGCGTCACGAACGGCAAGCTCGACGCTCTGCGCGCGCGCGACGTGGGTGACCTGGGAGTCATCGATGATGGTGCCGATAAGGATGATGCCGGGGTACTCTTCAGGGTTTTCGTCGAGGTCGACGGGCCAAACAGTCTCGCAGCGTGGCTCGCTGTTGGCAGCCTCGCAGAAGCCACTTTCAAGACAGACAAAACCGACACCGAAGGCGTCACGGCAGTCATCATCCACGGAACATGAGTCGACGCTTCCTTGCGTGAAGCTGCAGGAAGCGAGGAGACAAGCGAGGAGTAAGCTCAACCTAGAAAGCATGGGACCACCTTGCGTACGCACCCTCTGGAGACGCGACGGCGTCCATGCTGTTCGCGGGCTCTTCTTCATTGTCATCGGTCTTGCGGAGTAAGAAATAGAGGCCAACACCCACCGCCGCGGCACCGGCGACGAAGAGAACGTCCGCGCCAATGGAGGAGCGGCGATCACGTGTCTGTGCGTCTTCCGCCGCGGCCTGACAAAAGCGCTGGTCGCCCTGTTCCATGCAGAGCCCATCCAGGTCCGAGCGCGCGCTGTTGGCGCGAAGCGCGAGCACGAGCCCGCCGACAAGGGCAGCGCCACCGACACCAAGGAGAATCGGGCCAACGGGGCTCATGCCGGGCTCTTCTGGAGGAGCCTCCACGGGATCCGGCGTCGCCGTCATGTCGCGGACGCGGGCGGCGCGCGAACGCAGGCTCTCAAGGCGCGTCTCGATGCGCGAGGTCTCGCCCTCTTCAGCGTCGGGAAGGTAGCGCTCGAGGCTCTCGATGGCGTCTTCGTACATCCCAGTGCGCTCTTGGGCATTGGCCATATTGAAGAGCAGAAGCGGCCGGCGGCGCAGGGCGTAAGCCTCTTCGAAGGCCGCCAGGGCGTCCTCGTAGCGACCGTTGGCGTAGTGCTCATCGCCGGCTTGAAAAAGCTCGCGAGCACGTTCTTCGTTTTCTTCGGAGACTTCCTCGGATTGAGCGAGGACAACGCTGTTGGGGGCCACGAAGAACGCGACGGCCAAAAGCAGGGCAATAAGACGAGCCATGAGCGGATCATACCCGATCTTGGTCAGGACGTTAGGTTTCCTCCCCGGACGGGCTCCAAATGGCTAACGCCCCCATGGATCGCGGTTATCGGTCATTCCGGTCATCGAGGTCATGGGCGTCGTCATGGGAGTCTCGACCACGGGGACCTCCACCATCTCGACCGTTGGAGCGGTCTCCATCACCGTCGTCCGCATGCCTCTTCCTCGTCGGCGACGGAGGCTCACGCTGACCTCTCCCTGACGGTCATTCACCTCCACGGTGCGAGTCTCGTAGCCCGTGAGCGTCAACGTAATGCGGCGTGACTCTCCGCTTCGGACCACGATCGTTGTCGGCGAGTCGCCAAGGTCCACGCCATCAGCTTCAACACGCGCCCCGGGTGGATCGCTGAGAACCTGGACATCCACGCTCGCAGGCGCGGCTTCACCGGCACCGAGCGCAGGGCTCGGGTCGGCGGGAGCTTCGGGTGTCTCCGGATCCGTCGTCTCTGTTGCGACGACGGTGTCGGGCGCTGGGTCCTCCCCCGGCCGCAAAGCAAGCCAGAGTCCTACCGCCAAGAGGGCGCCGAGGGCGATGGCGCCGAAGAGCACCTGACGGAGATTGGGCCCCGCAGCGGCCGCCTCGCCCGCCGCCGTATCCTCCGCGACGACGCCGCTGACGGAGGCATGCTGCGTGTCCGCGGAGGCGACGAGTTTTCGCTCCGCCGAAGAGAGCGGGCGAGCCACATTCGTCACGCCGAGGGGTGCTTGGACGGGCACAGGGACCGCCGACGCGCGCGGCAGACTTGAGTTTGCGGTGTCGGTGTCTTCGGGACAGAACGCCAGCGCGCGAGCCAGGGCTTCCATCGAGTCGTAGCGCTCCTCGGGGTTCTTCCGGAGGCAGCGCATGACGACTTGTTCCAGCTCCCGGCTCGCCGGCGTGTCGGGGTCGACTTCGCGAATGGATGGAGCCGCTTCGTTCATGTGACTCGCGAGAAGCACGAACTTCGACTCCGAGTCGAAGGGCGGGCGCCCCGTGATCATGTGATAGAGGATGGCGCCGAGAGCGTAGATGTCCGCGCCGGGCCCGATCTTCGTGTTGCTGATCTGCTCCGGCGCCATGTAACGCGGAGTGCCGAGGAGCGCGCCGCTTTGAGTGAGGCCGTTGTCCTCTTGTTTGACGAGACCAAAGTCGAGGACTTTGACGAAGTTGGGATCGTTGCCGCGTGCCGTCAGCATCACATTGCTGGGCTTGAGGTCGCGGTGGACCATGCCTTGATCGTGGGCGCCGCCGATGGAGCCGCATATCTGCAGCGCAATGTGAATCGCACGAGAAGGATCGACGGTGCCGTCCCGCACGATGAGGTCTTGAAGCGTCTCCCCGTTGAGGAGCTCCATGGCGATGAAGACATCGTCGTCTTCGGTTTTTCCGTAGTCATACACGACGACGGTGTTCGGGTGCTGGAGCTGAGCGCACGACGCAGCTTCCAAAAAGAAGCGCTGCTGAAAGTCCTCGATGGCGGCCTGGCCCTCGAGCTGGTCGAGGTCGAGGACCTTAAGCGCAACCTCGCGACCGAGCGGTTTTTGAATCGCGCGATACACCCTTCCCATGCCGCCGCGGGCGAGGGGATCCATGACCTCGTACTTTCCCGCGAGGGTCAGTCCGACAAAAGGGTCACGGCGTTTGGCCTTGGGTGGCACGGGCGCAGGATACCACCCCCAGCCCTGGGGTCCACGGCCAACAAATGCTGGAAGCTCCTGGTGAATCTGCAGTTGGTGACCGACGCGGCGAAGACGTGGTAGACGGCGACATGTCCAAGCCGAGAGCCAAGCTTTTCCGAGTGTATTCGTGGAATGTGAACGGAATTCGTGCCGCCGCGAAGAAGGGCATGGCGGACTGGATGAAAACAGCGCGCGCCGATGTCATCGGCATGCAGGAGACTCGCGCGCTGCCTGAACAGCTCGATCCTGAAGTGCTCAAACCCAAACGCTGGCGCAGTCACTTCGTATCCGCCGTGCGAAAAGGCTACAGCGGGGTGGGGATGTACTCTCGGCGAGAGCCCGACCACATCGAAGCGCTCTCCCTCGGCGAGGAGCGTTTCGATGATGAAGGTCGGCTCCAGCTTGCGCGCTTCGGCGAGCTGACCATCGTAAACGGTTACTTTCCAAACGGGTCCGGGAAGAACCGCGACCACTCCCGTGTGCCTTATAAGCTCGACTTCTACCGCAAGCTCTACGCGCTCCTCGAAGAAGGAAAAAAGCGTGGCGACAAGATCGTGGTGATGGGCGACTTCAACACCGCTCACGAAGACATCGACTTGGCGCGGCCAAAACAGAACAAGAAGACGAGCGGGTTCTTGGCCGAGGAACGACAGGAGCTAGACCGCTGGATTCAAAACGGTTGGAGCGACAGCTTCAGGCAGTTCGAAGCCGGCCCAGATCACTACTCTTGGTGGAGCAACCGTGTTGGTGTTCGCGAGAAGAACATCGGCTGGCGCATCGACTATATGCTGACGTCCCCCGGGCTGACGCCCCACGTGCTCAAGGCGGCCATTCATCCAAAGGTCATGGGCTCGGACCATTGTCCGATCAGCGTGGATCTCGACCCAAGCGTCGTCGATCCGGAAGATTAGAGAGCGACTCGTGACGGAATCCATGGGCCCCTCAGAGAAGATCCTCGCCGCCGCCCGCGTGGTCATCGAAGAAAAAGGCGTGGACTCTTTTTCCCTTCGAGCTGTGGCTGCCAAGGCCGGCGTCAGCCTCGGCACCGTCACCTACTACTACCCGAACCGTTCAGCCCTCGTCGAAGCGTGCCTTGAGTCGCTTCACACGCTGCACCGCGAAGCCATCGAGCTGGTGTCGCGCGGCCTCTCGGAGGGCCGGAGCTTTGCGGAGATGGCCAGCGCCCTCGTCGACAGTCTGTTCCCTCGCTTGCTCGACGAGCGTGAATGGATCCGTGTGCGAATGCTCGGCATCCTTAAGGACGACGGACTGCCCGAGCGCCAACGCAACCGTGTTCTTGCGCCGGCGGTGGAGCTGGGTGCGGCCCAGCTGGAGGCGACCACGAAGCTGAACACCGCTGAGGCGCGCATGATGGTCAACGCGCTCATCTTTGTCGTCTCTCGCTTCGCGATCTTGTCGCCTGTGGAGCTTCTTCTCCTTACGCAGGAAGAGGACCTCGACGCCGCAGAAACCAAGACCCGCGCGTTTCTCGTGAGCTTGGTGGAGCGCTTGCTCCGAGACGAGGCACCTGCGGCGTGAGTCCCTCCCGCGGTGGCGACGGATCTGGCTTTCGCGGCACGCATCCAGCGCCATGGATGCTCATTGGTCACGGAAAGTGGCGAGACGAGCGACGCGAGCTCCGCCGCCCGTGTGCTCCAGTGCGCTTCCGCCGCATCCGAGTAGCCATCGACGTTTCCGGCGACTTGCACTAAGTAGGGCTCTTGGAGCAAATCCACGGCAACACCTCGGGCCTAAGCCCATCGGAAACCAAGGCCCTTCAGCGTCTGTACCGGCGCAAGGTGCCTATGGACCAGCTCACCACGCAGGAACTCTCACGTTCCATCGCGGAGGTGTCGCATTCGACGGGCCGCCAGATCGGCGTGCTCGTGTCCCGCTCCGGGAAAATCGAACACGTCGTCATCGGCGACGCGGCAAAACTCATGCTGCCGGATATGGGACGACTGCGAGCGGGCGCGGGGCGTCTTCGTGGGCTCCGGCTGATTCACACCCACCTCGGCAACGAGCCGCTTTCGCGCGATGACCTCGTCGATCTGACGCGGCTTCGTTTGGACCTCGTCGCCGCCATCTGCATCAACCCGGCGGACGGAACGCCGACGTGGATCTACTACGGCCACTGTGTTCCGGGGACGAGCAAAGAAGGCACCACACAGCCGCCCTACCGAACTTTTGGCCCGCTCTCGCATCAGCGCACCAAGGTCAACGTCGGCGAGCTCGTGGCAGGACTCGAACAAGAGTTCGCCCGGGTCGCACGTTCCCACGCCACCGAAGCACGTGACGGCCGCGCGATCCTCGTCCACGTCACGGACAAAAAGAACGCGGGCAAATCCGAAGAGTCGATGCTCGAACTCTCGGAGCTCGCGCGCACCGCCGGCGTCAACGTGGTCGACCAAGTGCTTCAGGTGCGCGCCAAGGTGGACCCGAAGTTTGTCCTCGGACGCGGCAAGCTTGAAGACGTGGTCATCCTCGCCATGCAAAAAGACGCCGAGGTGCTCATCTTCGACCGAGAGCTGCGTGCAAACCAAGCCGCCGCCATCGCGGGCATGACGGACCTCAAGGTCATCGACCGGACGCAGCTCATCTTGGACATCTTCGCCCAGCGCGCTCAGAGCCGCGACGGCAAACTGCAAGTTGAGCTGGCGCAGATGAAGTACCTGCTGCCGCGCCTCGGCCAGAAAGACGACGCGCTGAGTCGCCTCACCGGCGGCATTGGCGGGCGAGGTCCCGGTGAAACGAAACTCGAGATCGGGCGACGCAAAGCGCGCGAGCGTATCGACCGGCTCAAGAAGCAGCTCAAGCAGCTCGAGAAGCAGCGGAAGCAGCGGCGCTCACGGAGACGCCGCGGGGATGTGAAGGTAGCCGCCATCGTTGGCTACACCAACGCCGGGAAAAGCACGCTCCTCAACACGCTCACCGGGGCCGAGGTCCTTGCCGAGAACAAGCTCTTCGCGACGCTCGATACACGTGCGCGCCGCGCATACCTTCCGAGCGGCAACGAAATCGTCATCACGGACACCGTCGGCTTTATCCGCGACCTGCCCAAAGACCTCTTCGCGGCGTTCCGCGCAACCTTCGAGGAAGCCGCAGATGCGGACGTGCTCTTGCACATCGTCGACGGCTCCGACCCCCAGCACGAGGAGCATATCCGGACGACGGAAGAGCTTCTCCTGCAGCTCGGGCTTGAGGCCATGCCTCGTCTTGTCGTCTACAACAAAACCGACCAGCTCGACGCGCGCCGTGCGGCGATGATGGCCCACGCGCACGACGGCGTCGCCATCAGCGCGCTGGAACGCCAGAGCCTCCAGCCCCTCGTGCGGCGCCTCGACCGCATTCTTTTCCGTGCAGAACGTGCTTCAGCGGCGGGCGCGACGAAGAGCGAAGAGACCGACGCCAACGCAGAGGCTCACTAGAGCGACGCCGAGGCCGAGGACGCCTGCTTTCCCGCCGAGCTTCCAGACCGGCCATAAGAGCGGGTGAACGCTCTCGGCGCCCATCGACAGAGAGCGCCATGTCGCACCAAAACTGAGGGCAAAGAGTACGCCGACAGCGATCAAGCAGCCGCCGCCGGCCCGCAGCTCCTGCGCCGAGTCACGCTCGTGCAAGGGGCGCTACGTCTTCTTCTTGGGCTTGAGCCCGACGCGGCCACCCTTGACCACCACCTCGAAGTCGACGTTCGCCGAGCCGTACTTCTGGCGAAGCTTCGGTTCCATCGCGCGGATCTTTTTGGCGAGCTTTTCGCGGGAGAGGTTGTCGACGCGTTCGTTGTTCTGCTTCTTCGCGGACACGTACTTGTCGTAGACGCGCTGAAGGTCGCCGTCGGAGAGGCTGGAGCGACCCGCCGCAGGCTTGGGTGCGGAGCGGAGCGCAGCTGGAGTACGCGGCGTAGCGCGGGGAGTCACGGCACGAGGCGAGAGAGTGGGCGTTGTTGGTGAGCTGCGTGTTGGTGAGCTACGCGGCGGCGGCGGTGGCGCCGCGCGGCGCCCTGGCGAAGGCGGTGGCGGTGGCGGTGGCGGCGCAGCTCGCCCATGAGAAGGCGGTGGAGGCGGCACGGGTCGGTGTCTCCCCGGCTGTGGTGCGGCTGGAGGCTCCGGTGGTGCAGGGGTACCCGTGATGGCCGGGGGTTGCGAGATTCGTGAGCGAGCGACGGGACGACCAAAACGCTTGCTGACGAGCGGCGGCGCTTCCGCCGGCGCAGGAGCGCCGGGGGTGGGAGCACGCGGCGTTGGCGGCATGGGAGCGCTGCGCGTTGGAGCGCTTGGCGCGATCGGCTTAGGGGCCTCAAGAGCCGCCAGAGCGGCGCCGATCTCCGAATCAAAGTCGGCGTCGAGGTCCAGTTCAAGCGGCGCCTCATGCCGGGGCTGAGCCGCCGCCGCTTCGGGCTGACTCGCACGCGCTTCCTGCGCCTCGATCTTCTTCCGGCGCTGCTTCGCCTTCTTCACGTCGCGACGGAACGTTCCTTCTTCAATCTGGCGCGTGATGCGCTGCCAGTATGTGTTCATCGTCGTCCAACGCGAGAACACCGCTTGAAAACGGTAACGCATCGCCGTGTTGTTGGGCTGCTCGCGCCTCAGCTGCCGCAGGCGTCGCTCGAGGCGCTCCTTTTGGCGCATTGGCGGAACGCGCTCGATGCCCTGGATCCATTGCTCATAGCGCGACTTGAGAAGGCCGAGTTCGCCTTCCAAGTCCTTGATCATCGCTTCGAACTCCGCCTTATTCATCGTTCGTTTTTATAACGGCGTGATCACCAAGTTGTCGAAGTAGAGATCCGACTGCCAGTTGTTGAAAGCGAAATGGTCATGACCACGGCCTTCGAGGGGGTCGGAGTCATCCATCGTAGCGAGCTCCTCGCCATCCACCCAGGCGGTGATGGTGTCGCCGTTTCGCTCGATCTTCAGGTGATACACCTGGTCCATCTCGACGCGGCGCGCGGGCCCGACGGCACGATCGTCGGCGTGCTCGTCCATGCGGGCGATGAGGTTGGTGGAGTTGTCCCAGCCACCAAAGATGATGACGTAGCTCGTCGCCGTGTAGGCCTCGCTCTCAGCGCGGCTCGTGCCATCTCCGAACACCTCGAGCTTGATGTCTCCTTCTGGGGACATGCTCTTCACGTCGACTTCGATGCGAACGTTGCGCGGGAGCACGCGTCGCAGCCAAAGAGGCTTGTTTCGCGCTCCCCGGACATGAAGCCAGCCGTCTCGGAGCTCGTATGGGCCGCCGGTGTTGTGCCAAACGTCCCCAAGCTGGTCGCGGTCGAAGTCATCGCGAAAGCCATCGGCGGGAATACCGGGGTCTCCCTGCGGGGTGCAGGCGAAGAGGCCAAGGATCAAGAATAAGCTCGCTCTCACGGGGCGGAGCATAGCAGAAACGGACCCCATCGCAGATCCCCTAAACGTTCCTCCTAGTACGAAACCTGTGCTTCGCGGCGCTTAGGGGTGAGCGGCGCGGTGGAGCGCACTGGACGCCGAGGACATAGCGGAGCGCACCGCGGCGCTGAGGGCCTGACCTGCGAGGCGGGTCTCTTGCTCACGGCGTCCGGCGCGGCGAAGCACCTCGGAGCCCGTGGCGGCGCCGCTCATCATGCCGCGAAGGTCGCGACCCGGCTCCGTGAGGACGACGAGGTTGACCTCGCATCGGACCAAAACCTCCCGCGCTCTGCGGCTCCGGTTGACGTTGACGAGGTTGCCGTCGAGGCGAAGCGTCGGGAGACTGCGGCGCTGGATCTGACGGCGCGCCTGCGCTGGAATGGCGCGCGCCGATTCGAACACGGCGACTCCTCGAAGCAGGTTGAGGTTGCGGCGAACGTGGGAACGAAAGTCGCCGAGGAGAGGTTCTGCGTTTCGGTAGTTGCTCTGGTTCTCGACGTCGCCAAGGACCACGACGTAGCGGATGCGCGGCCAAGAGATTTCATTGGCGCGCGGGATCGTCACAGTGGCGGGATAGATGCCGCCGCTTCCGCTCGGAACACGTCGAGCGGCTGTGGGAGCGACCGTCGCGGTGGAAGAGAGCATCTCCAGCGAGCGGGTGACCTGCATACGGACGGCGGCGGAGTCGTCGCGTCGAGCGCGTCTCAAAGCCCGCCTGGCCCGCGCATCGCCGAGGCGACCAAGGGCCGTCGCGGCGGCGGCACGAACAGCTGGGTTGGGTTCGCGAAGTGCGCGCTCCAGGTGGCGCCGCATGCTTGCGTCACGCGTGTTGCCCAGGGCAAACGCCGCTTGGACACGGACACGAAAATCAGCGCCGCTTCGAAGCGTCCGAATAATGACGGACGTATCTTGAGCGCTGCTCGGCAAAACCGCCGATAGCGCGAACGCACATGCGAGGATCGCACTGCCTATGCCCAAATATTTTCGCTTCGATCTCACGCGCCCTAGACCTCAAATCGGTACGGAAGGATAAGCGATGTGCCATGTAGGGCATCAACTACCTCTGTCGCACAACCTGCGTGCAACAACCCTCGTATTGGAACAGCCTGCCCCGTTTTCAGCGCAAAGTATTCCCGCACTCAGGTGAGAACCATCTGCTTTTCTAGGACGAAGCTCGGGTCCGAGGATTCAGATTCTTTTTTGGGCGAGGACTGGAGGGCGATGGAACTTTCTTCCGCCCAGGGTCTTTTAGCTGTCGTTGCAGCCGTCTTCGTCGGCGTCGTTGTCTTCATCGGAGGCCTCAAGGGGGCAGCGGTCATCGACGTCGGGCACAAAATCATTGTCGTTGTCGGGGTCACTGCAGCCGTCTTCGTCTTCAAAGTCGTCGAAGTCTTCAGGAAGATGGGGGCACTCGTCGATGCGATCGGGGATGCCGTCGAGGTCCGCGTCATCGTCGTGGGCGCGGGGTGCCCATGAAAGCCCAGCCATCCCGCGAACGCTCGGGGTACCCGGTCCCGAGAACATGCTGAAGCCCGTTCCTACGAAGTACGTCACGCCCGCTCGCTCGTAGGTGATTGCGTAGTCGTTTTCGAGAGCGCGACCGATCGCCCCTCCACCGAAGCCGGCGTCGAGAGCGCCGCGCAGCTCGAGGCGAACGCCGAGCCCTTCCAGGATCGGAACGGGCACGTTGATTCCAATTCCGAAGAGAAGCTCATCTCGAAACGTGAGCGGGCCGATGGTCTCGGTTTCAAAGCGGTGACGGAAACCCACCATCAGACCGGCGGCGATGCCGAAGACCCGGAAGTCGCCGATGGCTTGGACGTCAAACGTCGCCGCGCCTTCTCCGGCGTATGCGCTCTCGTCTCCGAGGGGGAGCGTCACGCTGCCCTGAAGCGCGAGCCCCGGACCGTCGCGGCGTTCGCGACGTTCCGCCGAGGGGCGCCCCAAGACACGAACGCGAGCGGTGAGTCGCGGGTCGCCGAAGGCCTGCGTCGCGATGGCCGGGCCTCCGTCAGGGACCTGTCCGAAACCGTTCTGATGCAAGACGACGGGGAGGTTCAACGCCAACGCGAAGCGTCCGCCGATGCCAACTTGCATCATCAGGTCGCCGCCCAGGCGGTGGCGGATCAGGTCCGTTGCCTCGCCAGCGATGGTGGCCCGCAATGGCTGGTTCGAATAGTTGAGCCAGAGGCCCACGTTCCATTGCCAGGGCCCAGGCATCGAGGTCCCGTTGATACCGATGAAACCGTCGCCGTCCACGGCGGGGCGAAATCGCTCAATGTCGATGCTCCTCTGCGCCTCAGCGGCGTTTGGCAGAGCCAGGAAGAGTGCGGCGATGGCGAAGCAAATGCGCATGGCGTGAGCGTACTCGATGCTGGCGCCGGGTCCATGGGCCAGGCGCATCCGTGCGTCTTCTGGCGATGTGCTTTAGGGTCGGTGCGTGGAAAACACGGAGGAGTGGGGAGAGAACCCGTGGCTCAAGACCCAGTCTCCAAGTGAGGCGGCGGCGGCGGCGCGTATGAAGACGCTCCTGCCGGCGCTGGATCGGCTTCAGGAGGACAGCGCATCCACGCTGCACACTCTTCGCCCCGACGAGGTGCCCACCGTCGACGGCTCTACGGCGACGGGCATCACCGTCAGCGATGAAGTTCTCGGCCGCGGAGGTATGAGCGTCGTCCTATTAGGTCGGCAGCACTCTCTTGGACGCAACGTCGCCATCAAGACCATCGGCGCGCCGGGAGAGAGCCCGGCGAGTCCGTCGACGCAGGTCTCGGACGTGCTGCTGCGCGAAGCTCAGATCACCGGGCGCCTCGAGCACCCAAACGTTTTGCCACTCTACGATCTCTGCGTGGGTGAGGACGGTCATCCGCAGCTCATCTTGAAGCGAATCGAAGGTCGCCCTTGGACGGACTACATCCAGGACCCAGAGCTCATCGAAAAGGAGCAGCCGGGCTCCACGGACATCGAACGATGGCACCTCCAGGTGTTCCTGCAGGTCTGCAATGCGATTCGTTTTGCGCACGCGCGGGGCGTGATCCACCGCGACCTCAAGCCCGACAACGTCATGATCGGCGCCTTCGGTGAGGTCTACGTGCTCGACTGGGGAATCGCCGTCCGTCAAGGGGAGCCGGCGAGCGGACAGCTCGCTGGCACGCCGGCGTACATGGCGCCGGAGATGGCTTCCGGAGAGACCTTGGACGAGCGCACGGACGTCTACCTCTTGGGTGCTGTGCTCTATGAGCTCTTTCATCAGCGGCCACCCCATCGCGGGGACTCCTTCGCGATGGTCATGTGGTCGTCGCTCACGAGCCGCCCTTCTATCTCGGACGGTACGGCGCCCGGATTTGCCGAAGTGATTCGCCGCGCGATGCAGCTCCTTCCGGCGGAGCGCTTTCAGACGGTGGAGTCTCTTCAAAGCGCCGTGGTCAACGCCCTGGAGCGACGCGACGCCGAACTGATGTGCGCCGAAGCCACCCTCAAGCTTGGCGAACTTGAGTCCCTTCTCGAAGACTCCGACGCGGAGGACGTTGTCACGGCGACGGTCCACGAGCTCTACGGCCAAGCGCGCTTCGCGTTCCGCACCGTGCTCGATCGTTTCGGTAGCTGGGAAGAGGCGGCGGAAGGCGAACGACAGCTTCACATCGCGATGGCGCGCCACGCCCTGGCCCTTGGCGAGACGGCGAGCGCCGAGGCGTATCTTGCGCGGGTGGAAGAGGCGCCCCCGGAGCTCCTTCGCGCCATCGAAGCGCGGCGCGCCAAAGACGCGTCGGTCACGGACAGGCTCAACACCCTCGAAGCCTTTCGATCCAACTTGGACCGGAATAAGAGCCGACGCCGACGCTTCTATCTCGCCTGCGCGCTCGGCACCTTTTGGGTGGTCCATGGTCTCTACCTGCAGCTAAGTGGTGGCCCCGAGGGCCTCACCTACATGAGCGGAATGGTCTCGCCCCTCGTCAACTCCGCGCTGCTCCTTGCGCTTCTAAAGTTGGGCAAGGGCTGGAATCGCTACGACCGCCGCCTCTTGGCGCTGACCTCTTTGGGTTTTTTCGCGGAGTTCGGTCTCGATGTCTCGCTCTATGTCACAGGCACGAGCGCTGCCCAGTCACTCGTCCACGACCTCGTGGTTCGCGGCTTCATGGTCGGCGTACTCGCCATCTATGTCGACCGCGCCCTGGTACTCCCCGCCGCCATGCTCGGCGCCGGCGCCTTCGCCTCAGCGTTCTTTCCCGCCTACGTTCTGTGGTGGGTGATCGCGACGAATGGCGTGATCATGGGGGTGCTCGCGTGGCGTTGGCGGCCGCAAAAAAAAGCCGCGTAGCTGCACATTGAAGGAAAGGCGCGTGCTCGATACGCTTGGCTCATGCGAGCCGTGACATTGCTGTGCGTGCTCCTCGGCTGTGGACAGACGCGGCTCGAGGTCGTCGACGCGGCCATCGACGCGATGAGCGCGTGATCGTCTTCACCAGCGATCGCTCGGGACGCGACAAAACACACGTAGCGACACGTGACGGCGGACTCTTCTGATCCGGCGTGACGTGGACGTGGTGACACCTCGCTTCGTGCGCCGATAGCGCCTAATGTCGAACGCCATGAAGTCATCCGAAGAGTCCATCGACGTTTCTCCAAACAACCCCTGCCCGTTCTTGCGAGCGCTCGTTGGCGGGGGACGACTCCCGAATGATGTCGCACCCCTGGCGCTGGTAGCTGACACCATCGTGGAGGTCGCTGGCGCCGGGGATAGCAGTCCCGTGTTGCCGGGCGCACCGATTCGTGGCGTGGCCGCCATCGCGAACGGGCTGAGCCCGCTTCAGATCGCTCGTAACATCCTTGGAGGCGTTCGCCTCGACGCGCTCCGCGACGGCCCACTCGACAAGAACGGTTCCGGCTCGCGGATTTTGTCGAAGGACGCATCGGTCAACGAGGCGGAGCTGGATCGACTGGATAGTTTCGCGAGCGACAAGGTCAGCGCCGATGGCCAGACCGAGCGCGGACTGAGCGCCGACGAGCTCACGACCATGATGGACGCGAACTTTGAGCGCGCCAAAGGCCAGCGACGACGCGTTCACCGACGCATGATGAATGCTGAGTGGCCAGTGCTGCTTAAGGTGATGGGCAAGGACGGTAGGAGCGGGCGTTATCTGAGCGTCGCGGATGTTCGACACCTCGTCGTTCAGCGGAAGTTGCCCGAACGTATGTCCGGGCGACTCCGCTGAATCGTGGAGGCCTCAGGGTTTGAGAGCGAAGATCTTCACGCTCGCGGCGAACTCATTCACGTCGAAGGTGTCGAGTAGTGCGCCCATGGTCTGGTGGTACTCCGAGGCGACGTCGACGTCGCTTTTCGGTGCTGACTTCGCAGAGTCCTCCGTGGTGGGCGGGCAGCAGCCGCTCTCGGACTCGGCGGCCTTCGCTTCCGGCGCGCAGCATCCGGCGTCGGCGTCGGCGCTCATATCCCCGGCGGTTTCAGGTCCGCAGCAGGCGGCGTGGCCACCATCTCGGTAGGCGTTGAGGTCCGAATTCGAGTCGACGATGTCGATCTCCGAGAAGCCCGCCGCGCTCAGCTTCTCACGATTGACCTCGATGGTCATCGCGCCGGCGATGCACCCGGTCCATGCGGCGACTTCCTTTTCGATCTCCGCAGGCAGCGTCTTCCGAAGCGCGATGTCGGAGATGGCGAGTCGGCCACCTGGCTTGAGGATGCGGAAGATCTCTTTGAGGGCGACGTCCTTGTCTGCGCAGAGGTTGAGCACACAGTTTGAGATGACGCAGTCGACGGAGTTATCCGGGATGGGCATCGCCTCGATCTCCGCGAGGTAGAACTTGACGTTTTCGTAGCCGCCGCGGGCTGCGTTCTTGCGCGCGAGGGAGACCATGTCCCCGGTTATGTCGATGCCGATGGCGCGGCCCGTGGGACCGACGGCTTTGGACGCGAGGAACACATCGAGGCCGCCGCCGGCGCCGAGGTCCACGACGGTCTCACCCGCACGAATGGACGCCATGGCGACGGGGTTGCCGCAGGACAGGCCCATGTTCGACTCCGCCGGAATGCTGGCGAGCTCCTCCTCGGAGTAGCCGAAGGCTTTGGCGATGCCTTTGATGTTGTCGTGGTCCGAGCTGAGGCCCGCCGTCGCGACGGCGCCGTACCCTTTTCTCACTGCATCGCTGATGTTGGTGTCGCTCATGTTCTTCTCTTTCATTGGTTCGTTCTAGGACTCTGTGGGGGGCGGGCAGCAAGGCGCGGAGTCGGCGCCCTCGTCCACGCAGCACTCTTGGGCGAAGACATCGAAGGTCGCGGCCATCACGCTGTAGTCGGCGCGGCAGATCAGCGTCGTGCCCTGCCGCTCTTGCTGCACAAGGCCGACGCGGATGAGCTTGTGGAGGTGATGGCTCAACGTGGACGCTGGCATCTCAAGGTGCTCTCGAACGTCCGAAACGCTCCGGCCACTCTGCCCAGCGCGCACCAAGAGGCGGTAAATGGACAGGCGGGTCTCGTTGCCGAGAGCGGCCATTCGGTCTGCGATCGTCTTCACACAAACTCTATAAACACGGGCTCAAACAATCACAACCGTATTTCTAGAATTACCGAATCTTTAAAACCCAGGAGCCGGCGGCCCTCTGACACACCTGCGCACACCTGCGGACTAGGCCTTGAGCTTCCAGCCGGTGCGGAAGATCCACCAGACGACCCCGAGGCACCCAAAGAGGAAGCCTAGGATGACCAGTGTGCTCACGAGCACGTTGACGTCTGCGGTGCCGTAGAAGCTCCAGCGGAACCCGCTGATGAGGTAAACGACGGGGTTAGCGAGGGTGACCTTCTGCCAAAACGGCGGGAGCATATCGATGGAGTAGAACGCGCCGCCGAGGAAGGTCAGTGGGGTAACGACGAGGAGCGGGATGAGCTGGAGCTTCTGAAAGTCGTCGGCCCAGAGACCGATGATGAAACCAAAGAGACTAAAAGTGAGCGACGTAAGGATGAGAAAACAGAACATCCACACTGGGTGGAGGATCTCATAGGGGACAAAGAGCCGCGCGGTGACGAGGATGAGCAAACCGATCATCACGGACTTGGTGGCGGCAGCGCCGACATAGCCGAAGACGACTTCCAGGTAGGACACCGGCGCTGAGAGGATCTCGTAGATGGTGCCAGACCACTTGGGCATGTAGATGCCGAAGGACGCATTGGAGATGCTCTGGTTGAGAAGCGAGAGCATGATGAGTCCGGGGATGATAAACGCGCCGTAACTCACCTCGCCGATGTCACCGACGCGCGATCCGATAGCGCCGCCAAAGACGACGAAATAGAGCGCCGTGGACAGCACCGGTGACACCAGGCTCTGCATGAGCGTGCGCCGCGTGCGCGCCATCTCGAACTGGTAGATCGCGCGGACTCCGTACCAGTTCACGAGGGCTCTCCTTTCGCGGAGCTGCTGGAGCCGGGGTCGTTGATGAGGTCGACGAAGATCTCTTCCAGTGAGCTCTGGTGGGAGTCGATGTCGTCAAAGTCGATGCCCTCCTCGCCAAGGCGCCTCAAAACACCTGCGATATCGGCATTTTCTGCCTGGCGCTCGAAGGTGTAAACGAGCGACATAGAATCCTCGCTCAAGGCCAGGGGAAGGTCTGCGAGGGCCGCGGGAACCTTGGTGAGAGGCAATCGCAGCGCGAGGCGAAGCTGCTTTTTGCCCAGCTTTTGCATGAGCGCTGTCTTGTCTTCAACCAGGAGCAGCTCGCCATCACGGATGACGCCGATTCGGTCCGCCATCATCTCGGCCTCTTCGATGTAGTGCGTCGTCAAGATGATGGTGACCCCTTGCTCGCGAAGGCCGTGGACCATCTTCCACATATCGTGACGCAGTTCGACGTCGACACCGGCGGTGGGCTCGTCAAGGAAGAGAATCGTCGGCTCGTGGCTGAGCGCCTTGGCGATGAGAACACGGCGCTTCATGCCGCCGGAGAGCGTCATGATCTTGCTGTCGCGTTTGTCCCAGAGCGAGAGGTCCCGCAGCACCTTCTCGATGTACTTCGCGTTCGGCGGCTTGCCGAAGAGCAGGCGGCTAAAGTTCACCGTCGCCCACACCGTCTCAAAGGAGTCCGTCGACAGCTCCTGTGGCACGAGGCCAATCTCGCGACGCGCGGCGCGATAGTCTTTGACGATGTCGTGACCCGAGGCCAACACCGTTCCCGCCGTGGGGTTCACGATGCCACAGATGATGTTGATGAGCGTACTCTTGCCAGCGCCGTTGGGACCGAGGAGCGCAAAGATCTCCCCGCGCTCGATGCTCAGGTCGATGTTCTTGAGCGCTTGGAAGTCGCCGTTGGTTTTCTGCAAACCTTGAATGGAGATAACGGGCGGCATCGCCGTTTCATAGCAGGTGACTAGGACATGGCGAAGCGCCTCAGCCGGCCTAGCGAACGCGGCAGCGGCTCTCGAAGTTGTCTGCCCACGCCCACCCCGCCACAGGCTGTAGAACCTGACGCCGCCGGCCTCGCCGCTCCCCAAGCACAACCGTCGTGCCGTCGGGGATTGCCCCCACGACACGCGCCCCGCGCCTCGGCCCCGCGCGCACGTTCAACGAGGAACCTGGGTCACGAGGAACCTGGGTCACGAACGACCCGGTCACATTGCATCCTGACGCGTCCGCGCACCTCAGAAACCCCGCTCGACTCGCCGTAGGGAGTCGTCACTGTTCCCGTCTGAGGATCGTCCGGTGACCGCGATACTTGGGTACGCGTAAAGGAATAGTGATGAACAGCGGAGCCGTGGATGGCTGGCCGCCGGAAGTGAGGCGGAATACGCCTGCGCCGTGGCTAGATGAGCCGCTCATCGATCACTCGATGAGAGACCCCCGCAGCCTTGGGTTCACTCCGGTCAGAACCTAGAGACGCTAGCGTCTCTGTTGAAAGACGCCGAGCCCTTGGACTCGCGGACCGACGTGCTGCGCGGAAGCCGCGTTTGGCTCTAGAGCTGACGTCGCAGGAAGTCGTCGAGCTTCGCCGGCCACTGGTGCTGAAAGAGCGGGCGTCGACGGCGCGCTTCGCGATCGGCGAAGTCCAAGAACTGGTGGCTCAGGCTGCGAAAGTGCTCCGCTTCTTCTTCGCGTAGCTTGTTCGTCTCGGCGGAGAACGCGTCGCTCCACTCTGTGCCAGCCGCCATGCAATAGAGCTTGGAGTGCACGCGCTCGAAGAAAGCGCGCGCGTCGCCAGACGATGCGTCATAGTCAACGGAGAGCGCGTAGATGGCGCGGAACTTCTCATAGAAGTCCTCGACGTTTTGGGCGCTCTGATCGGCGTCGGTGTTCATGGAGTGCGTAGCTTATCAGGTCGGCGGAGGGCGGCGGCGATGAGCCATTGCGCAAACATGTGACCTCCCCCAAGAACCAAACGCATGAGACCATACAAACCAGACGGTGACGAAGAGGAGAACGTGAAACCAGCGGGGTTCGACCCGTTCGCCGCGCCACCACCCAGCGTGCCGAACAAACGTCAGGAGCGCTTGAGAAGGCGGCGGCGACATATCCGAATGGCCCTCACAACGACGCTTCCGGTCGCGCTCTGCATGATTCTCATCTTCGTCTTCAAAGTCCAGATCGCTATCGCCGTCGCCGTCGTCCTTGGTCTATTCCATCTAATCATGGGAATCGCCGACATGATCCTCGGCGAGCGGCGAGAGCCCGAGCAAGAGCCCGACACGGACACCTACGCGCGGTGGTTCGGGTTTCGCGATTGGTGAGCATTGGATGCGGCTAGCGAGGTGATCGAACGACCTCTTCTTGCTCCCAATACACCCCGCGCTCGTCGTGGGCGCTCCACGTGGAGAAGCGCTGCCGCACTCGGCGCACGCGGACCGCTCGGGGACGCTCACCGTCAAAGGGGTCACTAGCGAGTAACGCGAGCACGTCCGGCTCGGCGCGCTCCAAGGCGGCGTGGAGTTCGTCGACGAGGGGAGCGTAGGCCGGGTGTCCAAGGGCGGCGAACCAGAGCCCCCAGTCGAGGCGGGGCAGGTGCGGCGCGCTCTGCGATGGAAGCTCGTCAGGGGAGTCAGGCTTCGCCGAAAACTCGTAGCGCTGCCAGCGTGTGCCGTCCGCCGTCCCTTCGAAGATGAACTCCACGCGCTCCGTGGTCATTCGCGCAAAGAGACCGTAGCCGCTGACGAGGCGAAGAGGCTGAAGCGCGACGTAGAAGTTGCCGACGCTGGCCGGCATGCGACTCCATCCGACGAGCGTGCCGAAGGTCGGGATGAGCGCGAACACCATAAGCGCAGCCGCCATCCCTTGGCGCCAGCGCTGATGCAACACACTCGCCGAGGGAGGCTCATCTGCGTCCGACGGTTGCAGACGCGTGGGCAAACGGCGCCGCCAGAAAGCGTCGTCGATGGCCGGCAGACAAAGGGACATGGCGAGGAGGTTGAAGAAGCCGAAGTTCCCCGTGACCAAGAATGCACCTTGAAGGGCAACCAACCCCACAGCTGCATGACGCCGCGCACGCGGCACGAAAAGCAAACACGGCAGCACGAGTTCGGCGGCGAGAGCCGACGCCACGCAAGCGGAGTGGAATGAATCTGGCAGCTGGTGGACGTACCAAGACAGCGGCCCTGGAAGCGGCTGCGTCCAGTAGTGAAACTGAAGCGCGGACAGGTCCCGCCAAGTCGCGCCGCCGAGCTTGACGACGCCGGAACAGAACACGAGACGAAAGTTCAAAAAGTAGAGCGCGTAGCGAGCCAGCGCCGGCGCAGGGACATCGCGCCCTTTCTTCGCCGACAAGGTCGCGAGGGGAATCGCCACCACGCACGTCTCAAGCAAGAGCGCATCCCATTGGTACGCAAAGAAGCTCGCGCCAATGTTGACGATGGAGAGGTACGAGACGAAGCAGGTGACGAGCGCCGGAATGCAGAGGCGGCCGGCCATGAGCAAGAGTGACCCGGCGACGCCCAGGTACGCGATGCTGTGCAGCGCGCCGTTCGTCGCACTCAGCCAAGCCAGGCTAGGTGCGCTCCAAAAGCCCGCACCTTGTGCGCGAAGGTCGTCGAGCCAGAACGCTGCGGGAAAGAGACCGGCATCGCCAATAAGGCCGTCGAGTTGCGCATTCGCGCTGACGAAGGCGAGGAGGAGTACGCCGCCAAGGGCGCGGAGGAAGAGTCTGGCGGCTAGGTCGTAGGTCTTCGCCGCAGCAGGCGCCGGGATGTTCGAAGCGCTCACTAGCTGCGCAGGGACTCGACGTCGGTGACGAACTCGCTGAACAAAAGCGGGTCGAGCTTGTCCAAGGTGAGCTCGCCATGAATGCGCACCCCAGTCACCGTGTGCTCTCTCATCTCCGGGTTGCCCATCTCAATGGGCTCTTTCCAAAGAATGGCGGCGCTGACACCGGGGGCGAGCTCCTTGCTCGCGCTCACAAATGCGTAGGGGTCGCCACCCAGGGTCCAGCCGCGGGTCTTGAGGGCGAAGATGCGCCCCGTGTAGGCCTTGATATCGTGGGCGCGGACAAGCTCAAACTCGCCGACGTCGGCGGCGCTCGGCCGGTGCACCGGCCGGCCAAGCTGAGCGAAAGGCTGACCGATCTCATAGTCGGCGAAGAGACTCCCCCACTGCTTGAGCTCGTCGTCGCTGATGTGAACAGGGTGGACGACGCTGATTCGCGCGTCAGCAGCGAGCGTCACGTCGTCGTCGGCGGCGTTTGAGTAGCCGAGGTCGTCGCGAACGCGAAAGGTCGTGAGCGGCGCGCCACTGCGCGCATGCGCAAACACCAAGCGCCGAGCGAGATGTCCGACGAAGGGGTGCCCCACGAGGTGCTTCTCGAACTCATGGGCGCTCCAGCTTCGTTCCGACGCCATCGCACGCTGGAGGCGCTCCACCTGGTCTTTGGCGAGCGCTTCGGCGTCCTTCTTCAGCGTCGACCACGTCTTCTTCGCGGCCTTCGCGAGGGCGCCGTCGTCGCTCTTGCGGACAGCGGGGATCTTCGCGACGCGCTCCCCCGCTTCGTCGTGGATGAGCGGATGAAGGTGTTCGTCGAAGGTGACAGTAAAGCGTCGCGGGCCGTAGTCGAGGGTGAGGGAGCCGCCGGCGTCGAGGCCAAGGCTCGGCGCCGTTTGGTCTTCGAGCTCATCCGCAGAGAGGCCACGCTCGGCGGCGATGTCTCCGAGGACTTGTTGCGCCGCCTTCTTGAGCCACGAGCGGCCGCGGCGAGACCATCGACCGAGGGGCATCAGGGCGACTTCGCTTCCGATCATTCCGAGGGCCTCGAGGCCAGCAAGGGACACAGCTTTTCCTCCGTCGGCGGCCCACGCGTTGATCTGGCTAACGAGCCAGCGAGCGCTCTCGTCGTTGCCGAGGTGGCCCAAGGAATGCGCCGCCCACTTCCAAGCGGGCTTGGCGCCGGCGCTGGCACACGCCGAGCAAAGGCCGCTGGCAAAGGCGTTGGCGGACGCGTCGTCGAGGCGCTCGGCGACCTGCTCGATGCCTGCGTAGGGCGGATCCACCTCCGAAAAGATGAGCATCTCCAGGAGGTATTTCGTGCTCTCTTCGCTGAGGGCCTCGCCGCTCGTGAGCCGCGGCCGAGGGAGGCGCTCCAAGTCGACCCAGGACGGAATCTTCGGCGGCCGAGTGGGCGCGTCGAGGAGAGGGTCCGCGTCGACGAGGGCAGCGACGGCGGCGTTCAGTTCAGCGGCGTTCAGTTCAGCAGCGTCCAACTCAGCGGCATTCGCGCCGGCGATGTCACCTCCGATGGACTTGATGACCTCGCCCTCCCCGGCGGCGACGAGCAAACGAAGCGCCGCCGTGGCGACCTTGCGGCGTTTTTTGTCGGCACCGAAGGCGTCCGGGAGCAGACCAGCGGCGGCGTGGCTTGGAAAACGAAGGAGCCAGCCACGCGCGACGCGTTTGGTCTTCGCTTTGAACGCCGCCGCCGCCATGAGCGCGGCAATCTTTGGCGTGCCTAAGTCGCGCAGGCCGGTGATGGTCTCCGGTTGAGTGACCATGCTCGCGACGTAGGGCGCGACGTCCGGACCAAGGCGCGCGACGAAGCTCCGCACTTGATCTGCATAGTTCCAGCGCCACCGCTCTTCTCCGGAGATCGTGGCGATGCAGCGCATGAGCGTCTCGTCATCGTAGACATGCGAGAGCTCCCAGATGTTTAGCTTCGGACGCGCGAGGGTCTTGTCGAGCTGGGCCTGCGTCCCCGGCCGGACAGCTCTCGCGCCTGCCGCGAGCGTCTTTTGCTCACTCTCATCCAGCGCTAGCTCCGCCGGCAAGTCCAGCAGCGGAAGCTCGAAGCTCGCCTGGACGGCAGCCTTTCGTTTGCTTCGCCAAGGCGGCGCCCGGAGGACTGCCGGCAGCGCCTCCTCGCTGGCGATTGGCCCGAGGCCCTGCGCGATTGGTGTCTCAGCCTCAAGATTCGCGAGCATCACCTTCGCGGCCTCCCGCGGGCCTTTCTTTTTGGTGGCCGCGATGACCTCCGGGAGAACCATGCGGCCCAGCTCCGGGTGTCGCTCAAAATACGACGAGAGGATCGGCCGGACGCTCTTGTCCTGGATGAGCGAAGCCATCGCGCGGGCAGGCTCCACCCCCACGAACACGCTCATCGTGCGGGCCCACTCGGCCGAAGGACGGCGATGCGTGAGCAGCAGCGGGAGCACATCGAGACCCACCCGCCACACCAGCGTGAGGGCTTGGTCGTACCGGGTCCCAGAGCGCCGCCAGGTAAGCGCCGCCTTCGCTTCATCGACGTTCGTCGCCATCGCAAAGAGCCCCCAGCCGTACGCTTTGCTGGCAAAAACCGCAGCCCGCAGGTCCGCGTCTTCGCTGAGGACGAACGCAGCGAACACATAAGCTTGATGACCGGCGTCGAAGCCCGAGGACCACTCGCGAAGCCAAGCCCGCGCTTCCTCGTACTCACCCTGCGGCGCGAAGGCCATGAGGTGACGTAACGCCGTCCACGCATCGCCTGACCAGCGATGAGCGTGGGGGTCCTTGTGCGGCGACAAGTCGAAACGCGCCGCGGGCTTGCGCTTGGAATCGTAGATGAGGAAACGAAACTCTGTGCTGCGAACCAGCGCCTTGAACGCCGCGAGCAAGCCGTACTTTTGCGCCCACAAATGCACCGCGCGCGCCGAGATGCTCTCTCGCCGCTGCATCGTCACGTAAGCAACGCTCACATGAAGGCACGCCGCCTCCAGCTCCGCGTCGAAGCCCGTAGGCTCCTCCCCGGCCAAACGCCCACGAACCCGCGCCAACAGCTCCTTGTCCGCGGACTTCGCCAGCGCCTCACCGGCGGCCCATCGAGGCGGATCTTCGGCGAGAGCAGCGACGCCACTCTTGAACACCGTCGAGGCCTTGAGCCTCGGCCTCGCGCGCGCCGGCGGCTCCATCCCGCGATGTGGGAGGACATGTTTCTTGAGCTCGTCGGTCCACTCGAGGAAGGGCTTGGCGTAGTCGACGGCGGACGGCATGGGCGGATGGTAGGGGACTCGCGGGCCTTGTTGAAGTGGCGCGTTGACGGCCAGGCGGGGGTCTACCCGGCGGCCAGCTTCGCGGCCTGGAAGAACTCCGCAGGCATGGGCCGCTCCATTTCCCACTCGATGCGCATGGGTCGGTCGCCTTCGTGGCGAAGATAGCGGACTGCGCCGAGGTTCATGTATGCCATGGCTGCTCCGCGTTCGTCTTTCTGCCGCTGTCGAACGAAGAGCAACGCCCGTTGCTCACCATGTCCGATATCTAAGTAGCGCTTTCCCGTCGGCGTGCCTGCATGACACGTGCTCTGGCTCTCCCAATGAAAGCGCCGCGGACTCATGGGGTAATCCTGGTACATCGTCGTCGCCGTGAACGTCTTTTCGCTCTTCTGAAGCGTCACGAAGAAGAGGTCCGTTCGCTGCTTGGACAGGTAGTAGACACCGGTCTGAGTCTTTTTGACGCCGCCCTTCTTGGTGCGCTCGTCGAAGGCCGCCAATATCTCGAATCGCGTATAGGTGGCGTGATCGGCGAGAGGCGCACCGCCCCGGGGAAAGCTCACACGACGACATCGGTTGGCGAGCACGCCCATGAGCTCTCGCAGCTCACGACGAAGCCAGTCGTTCCGCCAGATGCGGTCCCACGTGGTTTGCATCTCATCGAAAGACTCACTGGCACGAAGCAGAACAAAGAACATCCGCTGCATCGCACTGTCCGGAGTCGCCCGCAGTCGCTTGCCACGGAGGAAAGACTCAAAGGCGTCGAGGCGTGCGAAGTCATCGATATGCAGGGTGCGCCGAAATGCCTTCTCAATGGCGCCATCCACGCTATCCGGCTGGCGTGTCTCAAAGCCGGCCCAACGCCGAAGGTCCGTCCAACACCCGCTGCTGTACACATCCTCCAGCTCAAAGCCCGTCTCTCGCAGAAACACGTCGAGGCTCACATCACCCAGCGCCTTCAGGTCGTCGACGAGGGACTTTCGCCCACGGCCCACCGCCGCGCGGATGTTCTCGAGCACAGACTTCTGGGCTTGGCGATCGAGCTGGATCACGCAGCCACTCGGCAGCAACGGGAAGCCGTCTTCGATGTGCTTCTCGATGGACTTTCGAGTGCCGCCAAGGAGCGCCCGATAGCGCGCGTCGAACCGAAACTTTCGATGAGCATCGCCAATAAAGTCGAGGACGGTGCAGCATTCCTTGTCCGATGAGAGGCGTAGACCTCGACCGAGTTGCTGCAGAAACACCGTCGCGCTCTCCGTGGGCCTCAGGAAGAGGATGGTGTCGACCTTCGGGATGTCGACGCCCTCGTTGTAGAGGTCAACGCTGAAGATGATGTTCACCTCACCGCTCTCCAGCTGACGCCGCACCAAGTCTCTTTCAACAGTCGTGGAGCGCGCACTCACCACAGCGGCGGCGATGCCTGCGTCGCTAAACTGCTTCGTCATGAACTCGGCGTGCCGAATGTCCACGCAGAACCCGAGGGCTCGCATCTGGCTCACGTCCGTGATCTTGGCGACGGTTTCTTGGATGACGCGTCGGGCAAACATGTGATCCGCCGTGTAGACCGCTCCGAGCTCCCGCACCTGATAGCGGCCGCCGGACCACTTCACTCCGCGCAGGTCGGGGCCGTTGCCGATGCCGAAATACTGAAAGGGCGAGAGCAGGTCCTGGTCCAGAGCCTTCCAAAGCCGAAGCTCCGAGGCGATGCGGCCGTCAAACCATCCGAGGACACTCTTTCCGTCTGTGCGCTCCGGCGTGGCGGTGAGCCCAACGAGCACTTTCGGTGTCAGGTGCTCTAGAAGGCGCTCGTAGGTGGGCGCGCGCGCGTGGTGGAACTCGTCGACGATCACAACGTCGAAGTAGTCCGCAGGAATTTCCTCGAGCCGGTCTGCGTGAAGCGACTGAACCGAGGCGAAGACGTGCTCGTAGGCAGCGGGCGTATCGCCGCCTGCGAGGCGTTCGCCAAACCCTCCGTCGCGGAGCACCGTCTGAAACGTAGCCATGCTCTGGTCGAGGATCTCTTTTCGGTGCGCGACAAAGAGGAGGCGAGCCCGAGGAAGTTCGTTACGAATCCGCTTGTAGTCGAGGGCCGCAACAATGGTCTTGCCGGTGCCCGTCGCCGCCACGACGAGGTTCCGCGTGTGCCCACGACTACGCTCCGCGTAGAGCGCGTCGAGGATCTCCTGCTGGTGTGCCCGAGGTTGAATATCCAGCTTTAGATAGAGCGAGAGACGCGAGCGCTTGGCACGCTGTATCGCCTCTTGAAACTGCTCAGGGTCGTAGCTCTGGAAGACGGGGTCATCCCAATACTGTGAAAACGTCGCCCCGAACTTCTTCAGAATCGCCGCGTTGTCCACCTGTGACACCCGAACATTCCACTCCACGCCGTCGAGCATGGCCGCGTGGGACAGGTTCGAAGAACCGATGGCCGCCGTCGAGAATCCAGAAGCGCGATAGAAGAGCCATGCCTTTGCGTGCAAACGTGTGCGCTGCGTGTCGTAGCTGACCTTCAGCTCGGCGCCCATGCGTACCAGCTCATCCAGCGCGCGACGCTCCGTCGCGCTCATATAGGCGGTGGTCAGAACGCGAAGCGCGCCGCGTTTGCACAACGCTTCCAGCTCCGGCAGCACCAGTCGCAGACCGCTCCACTTCAGAAACGAGCAAAGCAAGTCCACGCGGTCGGCGGAAGCAATCTCCTTCTTCAGCTCTGGACCGATGCTGAGGTCATGTCGTCCGTTGACCAAAAGCGCGCTCTGAGAAAGCGGCAACCCTGGGTAGCGCGGAACATGTGGCTTCTTCGGCGGAGCGACGGGCGTGAGGACCGCACGAAGAACGCGACCTGGCGACGCAAGGTGGTCACCGGCCAGCACCACTCCAGGCGACGCTTCAGTGAGTTTCACGAGGAGCTCGTTCACCAGGCTGACCTGCGCATCCACCCGGCCCTCTACCGGTAGCGACTCCAAAACACGGACCAAGCGCGCTTGCAGCACGCGGCTGAAGGCGAGTGCGGAGGCGCCCGCATCGACGTCTTCGACGCGCACGAGCTCGGACTGGATGCCTCGAAGCTCGTCGTCGACTTCGACGGTGACAGGTTGGTCGTAGAGGCCGGTCTTCAGAGGCATTGAAGGCAGTGTCTCACACGGCACAACGGCTTCTCTTCGAGCTTTCGCTTCGTTTTCGCCAATCCGGAAACGATCAACGAATGACACTCTCACACCTTCAAAGCGCCACAAGAGGCTCACTTTGTTCGTTTTGTCTCCGCGATCTGCAACCTTGGCATCCAAGGTTGAAGGCCTCACTCAAGATGAACCAAGGAGGCTTCCTCGCTCAACCGCGTCTGACGCGGAAGGTGAGTGCGGGCGCAGGTTGCGTTCCGGGGCCGTTACGTCCGCGGTCTATTCAGCCATCGTCTTCCTCGCTCCCGGTGATCTTCTTCGCATCGCTCACGAAACGGTCGAAGTCCGATTCGAACTCCGCGTCTTGCACCTGGCGAAACGAGTCATACTCCGCTTCAGCTTTGATCCTCGCCACCGCTGACCTGAGCGTGCCTTTGTCCGTCAGCACTTCGTAACTGTTGAGCTTGAGGAAGTCGTCGAGGAACGTAGCCCACTGGGCCATCTTTGTGACCAGCCCGCGGCGCGCGCGGTTCTCCGCGAGGTCGAGGTAGGCGGACACTAGCCCGTTGAGCTCGGCGATGGCGTCTTGGCTCAAATAGTTCTTGGCCACGGACACGTCGGACTTGAGCACTTTGCCGTCCGGCGCCTGCTTCCAGTTTGTGAGCCCATGTGCGGCTGGGCGGCATCGGCGCGCTCGTTGATGATCTCGGCAGCGGTCTGCCCGCTGATGGCGAAGTGCAGTTTGTTTTGCACGGAGGCAAAGAACTCGCGTGTCGTTGGCGCTCGCCCGTCGTAGTCCGGCGCCGTGCGTAGAGATCGGTGATCTTCTGGTAGAAGCGCCGCTCACTCGCGCGGATCTCGCGAATACGCTCGAGTAGCTCTTCGAAGTAGTCTTTGCCGAAGGCGGTGCGGCCCTGCTTGAGACGTTCGTCGTGGAGGACAAAACCCTTGACCATGTACTCCCGCAACGTGGCCGTGGCCCAAATGCGAAACTGCGTCGCTTCAAAGCTGTTGACCCGGTAGCCAACAGCAATGATGGCATCGAGGTTGTAGTGCTTGGTCCAGTAGACTTTGCCGTCGGCGGCAGTTGTTTCCAAATTGGAAACAACTGCTTTCTCCTGCAGTTCCGAGGACTTGAAGATGTTTGCGAGATGCTTACTCACAGCGGGGACGCCGACGCCGAACAGCTCCGCCAGCGCCTTCTGAGGCAGCCACACCGTCTCTTCGCGAAGCAGCACATGGACGCGCACGGCGCCGCTGGGCGCTGTGTACAGCAAGAAGTCCGCCCCGTCGCTCTCATCGTTCATCCGACCACTTTCGCACCGGCATGTGACATCACCGTTGTCATCGTAAGCGCCGTTAACCTTTCCGTTGCCTGCCTCGTCGAGCGTCGGAACCGGCGGCTCGATGAACATGCTCCTTTTTCGGACCCCGTCTCCGACAGACCAAACGCCGCGCGCTTACAGGAAAGCTCACCAAGAATCGCATCAATGCGCGCTTTGCGAGAGCGCGCCAGATCGATGAGGTCGCCCGTCCTGCGCCGGTCATCGGCTTCCAGCTCATAGTAGTCCACGTTCTCAAGGAGCTCATCGTGGTTGAGTTGAGCCAGGAGCCCCCGCTTGCTGAGCATGGCCGGCAGCGTATTCGTAAAGGCTAGGTGCCGTCAGTAAGGAACTGAGGATTCAGGAGCTGCAGCTGTCCCGGCATTTCCAACCGTCATGGGGAGCTTGCTGGTTGCGACGCCAGCGCCGCCACGTCTGCGAGGTCCTGGGGTCGACCTGATGCGGTCTTGTTAGTGACCAGGTCTGCGCGGCTAATCAACGAAACGGAGAGCTTGCCCAAGGTGATGGTCTTCGCTCGTCCGATGACTTCGTCTGTGTCGATGCCGTCCGCGTTGACGAGGATGTCGATGCGCAGTGGGGGCACGCCCATATAGACCACTTCGTTCGGCGCGAGCTGGGCGGCGGCTTTCGTCACGTTTGGGGGCGCACCGAAGGTGTCCAGAGCGTGCGTCAGTCTCTGCCGGTTGTCGCCGCGGATGGACACCAAGACATCAAGGTCCTTCGTGGCGCGAGGCTCGGCGTAGTAACCCACTGCATAGCCACCAAGAAGTACGTAGCTAACCTCGAAGCGGGCGAACTCCGCCAACAGATCTTTGAAGTCGGGGTGCAGGTCCATTTTCGCCTCTCAACGCCATCGAGTCTTCGACCAGGCTCCAGATGAGAGCGAAGCGCTCACCAGCGCCAAGGCCCTCGCTGCTGTTGCGCGGCAATGCGTCAAACGAAGTGGCCACGCCCCCCGTCCAGCTGCGGCGCCGCGCTGCCGCTCGGTCTGCTCTCTTCGAATCCACTGAGGAATGGTAGCACGCTCCTCCGAGTGCTGTTCAGTGACGCGCGACTTGAGCGACCAAGGCTGCGGGATCTGGGCTAAGCGTTGTTGGTGCCGCCACGTAAGAATCACCACTATGTCCCACAGTTTCTCCTTCGGTACTTCGCCACGGATGAGAAGCAACGAACGATTCGACTCTATTTGGTGAAAGCCGGGAAGGTCGTCGAAAACGCTTCAATAAGGCACCAGTGCTCAGTTGACTACTTCTACGGAACCGGCGGCGAGTTGGAGAAAAAGTTCGGCGAGCTCAAGGGTGCAGCATCGAAGGTGGTCGCAGCGCTCACGACGGGAGAAGTGCCGGAGCCACTCACCGAAGAGTACGCACTGTTTCTTGTGTTCGTCTGTTTTCAGAAGAATCGAACTCTACGCGCCGCCAAAGCAGTGGCGACGCAATACGAAGCTTTTTCGCGTGTCGTAGTGAGAGCGGCCGACGACATCGTACGTGAAAGCGACCATCCGATCATTCCGCTGGATGCTCCCGCGCCCGTCGACGCAATAGGGCTCTCACTTGATATCGCGGGGGAGCTTGCTTTTGCGGTACAGGACCTGCGCCTCAAGGTACTCGTGAACGAAACCGAAGAGGAGTTCGTTACGTCCGACGCACCAGTAGTCTTTCACAACCAGTGGTCTGGTAAGACCGGGGCGACGTCGCAAGGGCTTCAGATCTTCTTTCCTGTTTCACCGGTCCACATGGCGATCTTCTATGACCCAGACATCTATCAGGTTGGCTGGGACAATGGAGACAGTGCAGCCGTCAAGACTGTCGAAGAAGTTCGCTCACTCAACTTCCTCCAGCTTGGGAATGCAGACCACGCCGTGTATTTTCGAGATTCAACGAGCGCGAAATTTCTAACTCCGCGAACAAAAGAGCCACCCGCTCCCGAGCTCAGGCGTTACCGAGGTCCGCGCGGCAGTGGACAGCTCGTTGGTATGTCAGCACCCGCTTCGCTTGATGTAACACTGGTAGCCGGCACCATTCGTTTGAGAACCAGCGCAATGCTGGTTCCGCGGAAAGAACGTGCCGCAATGTTCCGCTCGGAAGCGATGATGATGACTAAGGAGCGTGATCATATGGACTCCGTGAAGGGCTCACTGCCTTCTGGACCGTTCATTCAGCTTCCAGAGGCAGAGAACGACTGAAGCCTGCATCGAGATCGAAAACACAGAGAAAGCGGAAGTCCGTTATCGACGATCCGCTGGGGCGGCCGGTGGACTACGGATACATCGTTCATGCGCTGAGCTGGGCCCTACTCTTCGAGGCGGCTCCTGTTCCACCTCACCAGGTTGTCGCCATGGGCTACAAGAGCCGGCGCTCCCCCAAAAGGACCCGACCGCGGAATCGATGTCATCGCGTCGCCGGACGGTCTTGGCCTCGAAGAGCCTCGCATCTTCGCCGAAGTAAAGCACCGCAAGAACACCAGCATAGGCGCGCCGGCCATTCGCGCGTTTCTGGGCGGAAGAAAGCCCGGCGACCGCTGCCTCTTCATCAGCACCGGCGGCTTCACGCGCGAAGCTAAGTACGAAGCCGAACGCGCCACGGTTCCGTTGACGCTGGTTGACTTGCCCCTCCTACGGGACCTCTTGCTTGAACACTACGAGCAAGCCGATGAGGCGATACGACGCCTGGTGCCGCTGACGCGGACGTACTGGCCGAGTACTGAGTAGGTGGCCGCGCGTAGAAACGTCTCCGCGGGAACGTTTTCATGTCCATTATCTGTCACACCCGCGTGCGATCCTCGGCGCATGACAGCCGCCGTTCTTTCACTCCACACCACGCCCTCACCGGCGGAACTCGAAGCGGAGCTTGCGCAGCTTTCGGCGCGCATTGACGCGGCTACGCACCGGCAGCTCACGCTGATTCGCGCCATCGACGAGGCGGAGATCTGGGCTGCTCAGGGTGCGCGAAGTTGCGCGGCTTGGCTTGGCTGGCGCATTGGTCTTGGGGCTGGCTCGGCGCGTGAGCGGGTTCGGGTGGCGCGTGCGCTGAGCGCGTTGCCGCTCATCGACGCGGCGATGAGCGAGGGACGCGTGAGTTTCTCGAAGGCGCGGGCTTTGACGCGCGTAGCGACACCGGAGAACGAAGGCGACCTGCTGAACGTGGCGCTTGCGTCGACGGCGGCGCAGCTGGAGCGCATCTGCAGCGGACTGAAATGTGCGCAGGCGGGCGGGGCTAAGGACGCTGATTGCCAGGCTCTTCGACGGGGCGTGCAGGTACGAGCGATGGCCGATGGAACGCATGAGGTGCGGGCGCGGCTGCACGCGGATGAGGCAGCCCTGGTGGTGGAGGTGCTGCATCGCGTTCGCGAGGGGCTTGCACAGGAGCATGCTGTCGGCGCTGTAGGCGATACGGCCGATGACTCGGTTCCGAACGCGCCTCTTCCGAACTTGGCGGATGCGCTGGTTCGAATGGTCCAATCGGGGCCCGCGCAGCTTCGGCGGGTGCAGGGCGTGGACACGTCAATCGCGGCGGCCAACGACGACGAAGCCGTCACCTTCGCCGCGCCGCGGGAGGTGGTGGTGCACCTGGATCGCGACATGCTCGGGGACTTTGCTGCCACCCTCGACGATGGCAGCCGCGTTCCCGCGGAGACGTTTCGGCGCGTGGCTTGCGATTGTGCGCTGCGCTGCACGATGGACGAAGCGAGTGGCGCAGACGGCGGCGGCATCGACGGCGGCGGCATCGATGTAGGTCGGCGCACGCGGAGCATTTCACCAGCGCTTCGCCGCGCGCTGAGTCGGCGTGATAGCGGCTGCCGCTTTCCGGGGTGCACGTGCCGGCGCTACCTCGACGCGCATCACATCGTGCACTGGGCGCACGGTGGCGAGACGACGATGGCGAACTTGGTCACGCTCTGCACGTTCCACCATCAGCTCTTGCACGAGGGCGGCTGGCAGGTCCGCGCGGAGGACGGCGACTTCGTGTTCTCGGATGCGGCGGGGACTGTGCGCTCGGCGCTGCCGGCGACGAGGGCGGCGACGAGGGCGGCGACGAGGGCGGCGACGGGCGATTTGATGGCGAGCGTTGGGACGCTGCCGACGGATGCGGACCCTACTTTGACCATCGGCTGGGATGGCCGACCGGTGGACTACGCCCACATCGTTCATGTGCTGATGCACCACCGCTAGGGCGTGGGGCGGAGTACGACCGAGGACCCGGAGTCTGGATCGCGCACTCTCCAGGCGACGGGGGTTTGCGTGACCTCTAGGATGCTGAACTCGTGGACCACGGTCTTCGGCGGCATGTGCCATGAGCCCGCGGGAAATGTGGTGCCATCCTCGTTAGTGCCGGCGTATTCCGTAGCGGCGATGACTTGGCGGTTTGAGCCGAGGGCTTCGAGTTCGATGGGCTTGCCGGTGCTTCCGGCCTGATACTCGACACGCACGTGCACCACGCACTGGCGCGCGCATTGAACGTCGATGAGTTGAACTCTCGTCCATGGGTTCAGAGCCGCGGGTTCGTTTCCAGGGAGGGCGCCGAGGGTCTCGACCCACCTTTGCTGCGCGCGGGTCTCGCGCGCTGTCGCCGCCGTCGCGAGACGAAGCTGGCGAGCGACGATCTCTGAGTGCGACCAGCCTACCCACGCCGCGGCGCCGGAAAGCGCACGTTGCACACTTTCGAGGTCCAGCGGCTGCAGGGGAGAGGCGGCGGTCCCTGGAGCGACACTCTGGAGCGCGTCGAGGCCCTCAAGCGCATCCAGGGCACGATCCGCAGCGGCGAGAAATGCGCTTGCCCGCGTTTGTGCATCCGCTGCCGGCACGCCGCGACACTCGGCGGACAGCTCCCCGTCTTCTCCCCTCATCGGAAACTGCCTCGCCGTCATCTCCAGGGAGCCCACATGATCATTCACTGCGATATCTTCGTCGTTCACGGCGAGGCGGATTTCCTGACCCGCATCGAGTCGCAAGTTCGGAACGGAGTAGAACATCACGTGTCGATTGGGCGGACCGCTCACGCTTACGTTGAGGCCTCCAGGCAGCTCGGCGGCGACGATGAGTTCAGGCGGAATATGGCGCTCTTGTTGCGGCACTAACGCGGGGTCCCACTGTCTTTGTTCCGACGCGCGGATGCGGCAAATTAGCGTTCCGTGAAAGGGAACCGGTGTGGGGGCAAGCGTTCCAAAAAGAGGTCCGGCCTCGATCTGAGGAACGCTCGCGCCCCAGGTAGGTTTTGCCGCGAGGTCCGCCAGCGCCGGCTGCGGCACGTCCTCGTCGCATGCGTTGAGGAGGAGCCCCGCGGCGAACATGAACAGCACGACAACACGGGGCATCGGCAGAGGATGTCGCAGCTGCGTTGAAGGTCGCCTAATCGTCGCAGTCGCTTCCGTATTCGCAGTCAACGCTTTCGCTCTTTTCTCTTCGCGCTCACCGCAACCGCACTCACCGCCTCTTCCGACTCGAGCTTCCCTTCGTTTACCCGCACTTCGTTCACCCGCACTTCGCTCACTCGCACTTCGTTCACGCGCACTCCCCGATACCCACCTTGGCCCGCGCGACTCATCCGCGCGTGTCGTGACATGTCGACGAGCACAGCGACGAGATCATCGGCTTCCGTCGGCAGAAGCTGCATGCC
The DNA here is from genome assembly GCA_045106895.1 of Polyangiales bacterium. GTDB lineage: Bacteria > Myxococcota_A > Polyangia > Polyangiales > Houyiibacteriaceae > JBCCRV01. The sequence goes on from JBGCFM010000074.1 coordinate 68,893, forward strand.
TAGAAGCGTTCGTTTGCCCTTGGTCAGGATGGCGATGTCCGCGAAGTCTTCGGTTTGGCTGGCGAAGGTCTTGGTCATGACGGCTTCGATGCCAACGACGTCGTCCCAGCGGAAAGAGCGCCGGCGCCACTCGTGGGTGGTGTAGCTCTTCGCAAAAGAGACAACGTGGGCGTTTCCGGAGATGCGATGCACGGCCCAATAGCGGAGGCGCGCCCACAAAGTGGAGAGCACTCCGAAGACCAAGAGGGCCATGAGCTGTGGCCCAAGCTCGCCGTAGCCCGCCACTTTCAAGAGCGCGAGAAAGACGAAGAAGAGCACGAAGCCAGCGATATCAGACGGCCTGGTTTGGTCCGACACCTTGCCCGGCGCGGTCCGAAAATCGAACTCTTCGTCGGCCCACGTGGGCTCTCCATCAAACTGGTCGAAGGGCGTGACCTTCTTGGAGCGAGACATTGGGACTCTAGTTTCTCAGCCGCTGCGCCAACGCCTCGAGTCGACTTCGCCAAGGCCCTCGTTCGGCCTCCGCCCGCTCTTCGACGCGTTGCGCAAAACCGGCATCGTAGTGCTGCAGGATGAGGCGCGTGGCCCGGGCGTGCAGCGACTCCGCCGCCGCGATGGTGATGAGGTCTTCGGCGGTCCACTCTTCCCTCGCTGCGCTCGGGTTGATGGCGAGGGCCGCTTCGTAGCGCTCCATCCCGTCGGTGAGGCTGCGACTCTGAACATAACTACGCGCCAGGAGGAGAAGTGGGCGGGCGTCGTCGGGCGCGCGCCTCGCACGCACGGCGAGGGAACGCTGCTGCCTGCGGCGCAGTGCGCTTCCGCCGCGCAACTGCCCTCGAATATCCGCGTAACTCGAGTCGCCATCCCAAATGGAGACATGCTGAGCCTGCGGCTGAACGGGCTCAGGCGCTTCGACGGGAGTCACCCGTTCCGCGTTCGCCACCGCCGTGGCGCCGGGGGGAATAGGCGTGACCACGTCGGCATCGTCACCGCTCAAAACGAAGGCCGCGCCGAAGGTGAGGGACGCCAAAAGGCCCACGGCGGCGAGGGCCACTTTTGCCACGGGCACGCTCGCCTGCGGCGCGGATGCCGGCATGGATGATGCGGCGCTTGTTTGGTGGGGCGCCGGAGTGGCGGAACGCTTTTGAGCGCGCGTCTCCATGGCGCCTCGAGCGCTTGTGGGCTCTTCGATACGCTCTGCGCCCCAGGCAGCGAGCATCTCGTTCGCATCGCTAAAACGAGAGTCCGGGTCCTTGGACATCGCCTTCGTCACCAGGGCAGCGACCTGTGCGTCGACGCCGCGATCTACCAGCGGAGGCGGCTCTTTCACGAGGTGGGCGCGGAGAAGCGCGTGGGAGTCTTCGCCGGCGAAGGGGTGCTCGCCACCAAAGAGCTCGTAGAACATCACGCCCAGGGAATATACATCGCTCCGCGCGTCGGTCTTTCCGCCCGTCGCTTGCTCCGGCGACATATAGGCGGGGGTACCCATGAGGAGGCCGGTCTTCGTGACCTTCGCGCCGCCTTCCACTTGGCGAGCGAGTCCAAAGTCGAGAACCGTGACGTGCTCGTTCCCGTCGGCGAGGTCGCGGATGACAACATTCTGTGGCTTCAAGTCACGGTGGACCAGGCCGTGCTTGTGCGCGTGACCAACAGCGAGGAGCAGCTGCTTGCCGATGCTCCGTGCACGAACTCCGGAGAGTCGGCCGCTCTTGTGCGAGGCATCTTCAAGCGCCGCCTCCTTGAGCACCGCACGGAGCTCTCGGCCCTCGAGGAACTCCATGACGAGGAAGGGCAGGCCTTCTTCGAAACCGTAGTCGAGGACGCTGACGACGTTGGGGTGCGAGAGGCCGGAGAGCACATTGGCTTCGCGTTCGAAGCGAAGGCGGAAGTCCTCGCTGCCAGCGAGCTCGCCGCGCAGCACTTTCACCGCCACGCTTCGGCCGAGCGCCACGTGTTCGGCGCGGTAGACGCTGCCCATGCCGCCTTCGCCGAGCTCTGAGTCGACGCGGTAGCGCCCCTGCACCACGGTGCCAATCAAGGTATCTGGGCCACTCACGCAGACATCATCGCACGTTTCCGTGCGACTTTGGCGCTATGCGCGGGCCGTCTTGGCCAAGCGACACGGCTCATGTAGCCTCAATCGATGGCAGACACGTTGGAGGAGCTGGCGAAGAAGGGCCGAGAGTCCCCTAAATCGGCGGCCAAAAGGGAAACCCGTCGAGAAGAGCGGAACGACGATTTTCGTCGCTACCTGAGCGAGCGACTTGTCATCAAGACGTTCACCCAAGCGCACGCGACGCGCTGGCTCGTCCCCGCTTTCATCCTCGTGGTTGTTTCCGCCGCCGGCGCGTGCTCGGTGTTCTTGAAGAGCGAGCAAATGGTGACGGCGTTCATCTCGCTCATTGTCGTCGGAATCATCGGCGGGTTTATTCTCATGCGCATGAGCGAAAGCGTGGCGGTGCGTGCGGGGACGAAGTGGGTCGCAAGCCTGCCCTTTACGTTCCAGTCGGCGGCCTATCTCGAGGCGCTATCCAAGCCGCGTTCGACGAGCACGATGACGGTGCGCATCCGCTTTGAGCGCCCGCCTGCCCGCGAAGAGCGGGCGATTTTTGCGGACGCCTGCGCCGGCGCCGTCGAGGTCGCAGAGCGTGGCTGGAAAGACGACACCTTGTGGGTCCGCACCCCGGGCCTCGCGACGTATTTCCCCGCGCGCAACGATGGAGAGGCGTACTACTCGAACGCGCAGCTTCACAAGTGGTTTCGCTCCCTCGTAGAGAGTGCGCTGAAGCCCATGCACGCGCGAGCGCCCATCAGTCGAGTGAAGGTGAAGGTCGAATAGGACCTGCGAAGACCGCAATCGTCCAAATTCTACGACTCTACGGCAGTACTGCGTGCGTCTTCTTCGTCCGCGAGCAGGTGTCCCGCGATGGCGGACATCGCGGCTTGGAACTTCGCCTCGCGAAAACCGGCGCCGCTGGTGAGCCAGTCCGTATGCGCGGAGTTCGCTTCCCCGTTGAAGTGACCCACGACGTCGAGGTGATCGCCGGATACTCCAGCAGCTCGAACCACTTGGCCCGTCTTCCTGCTGAAGCGAGTAGCCGCGCATTTCTTCCCAAGCCTCTACGCGGGAATACACGAGGAACCACCACGAGTTCTACAAACCATGACCCGTATTCTCGCGCTCTCGCTCCTTTGGTGTGCGTGTGGGAGCCCAGCGCGCGAAGCGGCGCCCCCTGCCCCTTCACTGGGCCACGCCGAAACCCAGGAGGCCGTGGCTGCTCAGACTGATGAAGCAGAGGTAGCGGAGGCAGAGGTGGCAGAAGTCGCCGAGACCCGTGAGGTGGCGCTCGCAGAGGCGGCACCTATGGAGGCCGCGCCGGCGGAGGCAGAGCTCCAAGAACCCGAACCAATGAGCGCGCAGGCTTGCGAGGCGCACGCGTGGCAGGTCGTTGCGCGCGACCTTGAGCAAACGCTGCGCAACTTTGAGGAGTTGGCAGCGGGCGAGAGGCTCTCACTTCGTACGAGGGCGGAGCGGGAGCGGCGCTGCGTCCAGCGCGTAATGATCCCGGACCTGGACGGCGACGGGCGCGAAGAGATGGACCTCACCGCGGGTTGCACTTGGAACTGGTCCTGGCCCCACATGATCTTCCTTTCAACCGGGTGTCGCTACGCAGGTCAGCTGTGGAGCGCCGACAGCCTTCAGTACCTCCCGCGCGCGAACTCCATACCGGACGTGGTGACGCACTCGCAGAACGGATGCGCAGGTTGGGATTTCGAGGAGTCACGCTACCGTTGGAACGGAACCCGCTACGAAATGTCGGAGCGAGTGATGTGTGACTTCTGCGAAGACCCCGGCGCTCCCCCACGTGGACCACAGCCGGCAAGGTGCGATCGAGAGCAACTCAGCGTTCGATGGTGATGCGCACCGCGGGATGACAAGCGCGAGCGCTGTCCCGTACGTTGCACTGCCTTCGAGGGGGTATAAGAGTGGACGAGCCATGAACATCCCTTCCGTCGCGCTCTCAAACTCAGCGCGCCGCACGCTTCAAGCACTCGCGGCCGCGGGTGACGCCGTGACGGCCAAGGGGGAGAGTGACGCCGTGACGGCCAAGGGGGAGCCTGGCGAATCGACACTGCCGGCGAGCCACTTCGCTGGAATCTACGGGCAGAGAGGACGGCATCACCCGAGCGCCGCGATGTCCAAAATCCTCGGCGAGGTAGCGTCGAACCTTCGAGACTTCGCTGAGACCTCTGTCGCCCTGCTGAGTCTGGAAGATGCGCGCAGCTGGTACCTTCTCTTCGTAGACGCCGAAGAACATGTCCTCGCTGGCTTCTACTAGCCGAAGGCGACGCAGAATGTTTCCAAGGTCATCCGCGAGTTTGTGCGTGGAATCCCCGAACTCCAGCGAGTCGTTGAGAGACGGGCTGAGGAGTGGCTGCCGGAGACCGTACCGGCGACGGTGCTTCTGGGCGAGTTGGGGTGCACTTTCGTCGTAGACGCGACACCGCAGCTCGCCGCATGTATCTTCGAGCGCGTGGAGAACGTGCTCCGCGATGGCACATCGTCGGAAAAGGATGCCATCGCGACGGGCTTCCTCGAGGGTGTCGTATCCGCTGTGGACCGCGACCCCGCCGCGGGCTGGGTGGTAGCCGCGGCCGGTCCCGCCGCGAAGGCGTACATCGACGAATGGAATCGCTTCTGTGGCGTAGAGGTCTGACGACTGCATCGCGCCTATGACATGCTGCGTAGCGATGAGCGGCCCGAACACACTTTTCTTGGCGGCGCTTCTGGCTCTCTGTGCTTGCGGTACGCGCAGCGCACTCCTCGTGGAGCTGCGTGATGACGCCGGGGACGCCGGCGTGGGCGCTCCCGATGCTTCGACGAATACACCGGACGCACGAAGCGATGCCAGAGGCGCGGATACGAGCGTGGTTCCTAGCGAGTGTGTCTGGGGACCCCGGCGCGAGGGTGACACCATCGCCGAGCCGGCGCGCATCGAACTGGAAGAGGGTTTCAGCTTGAGCGACGTTCAGGTTGTCGCCTACGACGAGGGCTACTTCTTCGTGGCCCAAGGACGCTTCGGCGAACAGGCCCGTGTGATCTTCGGAAGCTTCGACGAGTCCCAAGAAGAGACCATCGTATACGACGCGCAGCAGGGGAATGCAGCGAAGCTAGCGGCGACGTCGCGGTCCAGTGTGTTCTCCGAAGGACAGCGTCTGCTGCGCCTCGAACAAAACCGGCGTGGCTTCTCATTCCCGTTCATGAACGGATGTCGCTCTGTTATACATGGCGGCGAACGCGCCTTTGCGTGGGTGGACGTCGGAGCAAACACCTCAGCGATTTGGGACGTGCGTCTCGACCCAAGTGAACCCTTCGATGAAACCGTTATGGCCCAAAGTGCGGTACCGCGGGTCTTTCCGGAAGAGATCTTAGGTGCCGCGTGGGATTCAGAAGGCGAGCGAGGCATGTGGCTCACCGGCGAAGTTCGCGCAGCGCTTGGACGCCAGAGCCTCTGGACCTACGACGGCGAAGCGCCGAGACGCGTAGACATCGAGACCGACGAACGCTTTGTGTGGCTGCACGGACTCGCGCTTTTCGAAGGGCGGGCGATGTCCTTTGACCTGAACGAGGCGCCTCGCCTCCTGCTCATCGAGCCGAACTCTGGCGCCATCCTGGAGGAGCGCGAGGTCTCGATGACCCTCTTCGAAAATGCGGGCCCGCCGCGAGATGCTGATCTTGCGGCCCACGCGAATGGAAGCCTCGCGAACATGAGCGGGGTCCTCGTCGACTTTCCGGCGGATGGCGAAGCACGCGTCGTCTTCGACGAAAACGTCGACCGGCGCGGCCAAGCGCTCTTGGGACATGACGTCGCTCTCCGCGGCGACCACGCGGTGACGGCGACGGGCTACCAGCGCGCGGAAGGACGTTCGGTGGTAGAGCTACGCCACTTCGAGTGTCGCTAAGTCACGTCGGAGACGGCGCAAGTTTCGGCTTCCGAGATGCGCTTCCAAGATACCGCCCAAGCAAGAACGCCGCCCGCCGCGAGACCGCTCAAGTGCACCCAGTCTACCTGGGTGCGCGCGCCACTTTCGAACCACATCGCGACGGCGAAAGCGACGAGTGCGATGCGGAGTGCGAGCTGAGCTCTGGAGTGTCCGCGGCGGCAGGTGTCGACGGCGAGGGCTCCGATAAGGCCCCAGGTACCGGCGGACATGCCGAGCGCCGGCCCGGCGTTGCCGAAGAGAAGATGCATGATGGAGCCGCTTAGGTGCGCCAGAAAGAAGACGGCCGCGAACACTGCATGCCCACGTGCCCGCTCGTAGAGACCTCCGTAGGCCACCAGCTGAAACGCGTTGGTAGCCCAGTGCATCCAGCTTCCGTGGAGGAGCCACGCGCTGAGCAGACCAAGGGGTCTGGCCTTGGAGAGGCTGTAGGTCTCGAAGAAGTCGTAGTAGATGTCGTAGTCGCGCTGGGTGCCTTCGCTCGGCACTTCCGCGACGAGGTCGAATGGCGAGGGCGGACGGATCGACTCGGACCAGAAGATCACCGCGAGGGTGAGTCCGAAGATGACGAGCGTCAGCCAGGGCCAGCGAGTGTTCGGCGCAGACTCCAACGCTCAGGTGTGTCGCTCGAGAAACTCGAAGGTATCGCGCCAGCAGCGCTGTGCTTCGGCCAAGAAGGCGAATGCATGAAACGCATGGACCTGCCCTGGATAGTAGCGGTCTTCGGCGGCGCCTCCGAGGGCGCGAAGTGCCGCACCGAGTCGCCGGGTGTCGTCGAGGAGTGGGTCTCTTGTTCCGACGGGCAGAAAGAAGGGCGGTAGATCACGCTCGGGCTTTTCACCCCGCTCGACCCAGTTCACCGGGTCCGCAAAATCTAGCGTCGAGCCGTAGGTGTCCACGTCGTTCGGGAGGTAGCCACGTTCGATCTCTTGCATTCGTTCGGCGACGAAACGCGGAAAGTCGGGCTTACGGCGGGCGAAGCGATCGACGTCGCTCACTTGAAAGATGCCGCACGCCGGCAAGACCGCGCGCGGGACGACGCCCGTGTCGAAGACCCGTTGGGCAAAGGCTTCTTCGCGTCTGTACACCGTCGACAAAGCGAGGCCCGTGGCGAGGTTCGCCCCAGCGGATTCGCCGGCGATGACAAGCTGCGAGAGGTCCGCGCCGTGCTTGGGCCCGTGCTCACAGAGCCACTCGAAGGCGCCGCCCACGTCTTCGGCGGCGGCGGGGAATGGGTGTTCCGGCGCGAGGCGGTAGCCGACGTTGAAGACGAGATACCCACGTCGCGCAAACGAGAGGCCCATGATCCAATGCGTCTCTTTCGATAGGATACGAAAGCCGCCACCATGAATATAGAGCACCGTCGGCAGTGGCCCCTCGGCGTTGCTCGGACGGTAGATGTCGAGGCGATGTCGCGCGAGGGCGCTGTCGGCGTGATAGCCAAGGTCGCGCTCCACGACGACGCCGTGGCGCTCAGGCTTTGCCATCGGGTGCAGCTGCCCAAGACGGGCGGCCCCCGCGAAGAAGCCGTGCGCGAGGGCTCCGCCTGCGCGTCGGCGCGCGTTGAGAATCTTCGACGCGAGTTTCATACGCTGACCATAGCAACCTTCGCCACGAGAGTCAGAGTCCGTCGAGGGCACATCTCATTACGTGTACCCGTGGTCACGCAGGTAGAGCGCTTCGACTTCCTTGCGAGCCCACTCAGTCTTGCGCAGAAACTTCAACGTGGACTTCACGCTGGGGTCAAAGGTGAAACAACGAATATTGATGATCGAAGACAGCTCTTCGAAACCACGACGCTCCACCAAATCCTCGACGATGACCTTGAGCGTCAGACCATGAAGCGGGTTGTTTGGTTGTTCGGAGGGCATGTGCTCGTACTCGTGGGTGATGGGCTGACAGCGGTCGGGAGTCCCGTTGTGCCAAACAAGCCTATTTTAGCTTGCATAAACGCACCATCACCTACGCGATCATCGCACGCCGGAACCTACTCCTTGCTTCGCTTCAAAGTCCCTGCGTAAGCTCCCAGCGTGCCCAGCGAACCAAGACTTCGAGGCGCGGTTCTCTTGGACCAGATCGCCTACATCACGAAGACACATGGGCCTGCCGTCGTTCGCCGTGCCAAACAAACGATGGCGTCTGACGACCGACGGACCATCGAGGAAACGCTGCCGATCTCCTGGCTGAGCGTACCGACGGTCACCAGGTTCAAGTCCGCCATCGCCGCCGAGCTTGGCGAAGACCCTGTCGCATTCAATCGCCGGCTGGTTCGCGCCAGCATCGGCAACACCATATCGACCATCTGGCGCGCGCTTCTCTCGCAGTTGTGGGACAGCGCCGTCGTGAAGCGAACGCCAATTCTCTACTCGAAGGCCTTTGACCGCGGAAAGCTTGAACTTCGCGTGCTTGAAAAGCGACACGCAGAGTTTGTGCTGAGCGGTTGGCCTGACATGCCGGAGTTCGACTGCGCAGGCATGGCCGCCGCCATGGAAGCACTCCTCGAGTACGCGGGGCGAGGAACGACGACGGTCCGCTGGAGACGCGAGCCGCTGATCGTCGTCTTCGATGCGACGTGGCGACCGAGCGCGCAATAGTCTCGGCTCCAAGCACCTAGTCCTAGTACTAGCCGCAGAACTCATTTTCCGTGACGTGCACGGCGCCCTCGACCATCTCGCAGCTCTGACCAGGCAGCAGGCGCATGCACTCGCAGTCGTTGCAGTCGCTTGGGAGCGCGACGCAACGAAACTCCAGGCCGTCGTCGGGTCCGCAGCGGGCGTTGCAGCTCTGCTGCAGAGTACAGCTTCCGCTCCCGCACGCTGGGGGTGTGAAGCATGCGCACCCAAGTTGAGGGCCCCGTTCCCAGATGCCGCCGTTGCACTGGACGGAACCGCAGCACGGGTCGCCGCAGCTCTGCGCTTCGTGCCTGCACGCCGTTCCGATCAAGGGCTCCAGCTCAACCGGGCACTCGAGAAGCAGCTCAGGACACACGATTTCCTCGCACTCCGCCGGCTGCCAGGCGCCGTCGATGCAGGACATCGGTGACCAGCCGTTTCCGCCCGCGGTGGGACAGCACTCGCCGCAGCGCTCCACTTCGCCGGTGCAGGCGTCGCCCACTTCGGGCTCGCGACCACACCAGCAGACCGGGTCCGGTTCCGCCACGGCGCAGTCCCAGCTGCCTTCCTCGCAGGTGCAGAACATCGCCGAGCCGCACTGGGTTCCTTCGGAGCAGGTCGCGCCTTCGTTTGTGCACGCCGACCCCGGAGCGTCGCGGTCCCGGGGGTTGATGCCGTCGGGGCAGCCTCCGTCGCAGCTGGTGATGTCGACGGAGCCAGGAGGGCAAAGCCACGCATCATCGACGCAGATGGCCGGGATGACGCCGTCTCCGTCGCCGCACTCCCTCGTGCACTGGGGGTGCGGTCCGTCGTGAAGACATTGACCGCTGTCGCGACTGCCCGCGTCACTCTGTGCGTCAGCCGCGGACGCGTCTGGCATCGACGCGTCGTCGTCCGTGCCGTGGGAGTTCGCGCAGGCCACAGCAAAGGGCAGAGTCAAAAGCAGACGTAAGAGCATGGCTAGCCAGGAGAGCACGTTGTGTACCAGGCCGAATTGCGAGAACCCGCCCGGAGCAGCCTGGGCAAGGTGTGCCGTGCTGTGCTGATTTGTCACAGCCGCCAAACAACAACGGCGACACCCCAGGAGGGTGCCGCCGTCATCGTCAGTCGTTGAGCGATCTACTCAGGCATGATGACGAACTCGACGCGCCGGTTTGCACGATGCGCGATCTCGCTATCGCCGCTCAGCAAGGGTCGAGACTCACCGAAGCCTATGGCGCGAAGCCGCGCGGCGTCGATGCCATGCTCCACGAGCCAGGTCTTCACGGACTCGGCGCGGGCCTCACTGAGCTGCTGGTTCGATTCCGGTGTCGCTCGGTTGTCCGTGTGGCCCGCGATCTGAAGGTGCCGAATCTGCGGGTTTGCTTCGAGGACGGAGACGACCTCGCGGAGTGTCGGCTCTGAGCGACGCATGATGCGTGCCCGGTCCGTTCTGAACTCGATGCGCATGAGAATCTGGATGCCGCCAGGAGCGACTCGAACAGACACTGGGCAACCGTTGTTCTCTGCAGTGCCCGGCGCCGTTGGACACTCGTCCGTCGCGTCGGGGATCCCGTCGCCGTCGTTGTCGAGCTCAGGGCAGCCGTCCGTGTCTTCGAAACCATCGAGGTCTTCGGGCTCCGTGACGCACTGATCGGTTTCGTCAGGAATGCCGTCGCCATCTTGGTCGGCGGCGTTCTCGGGACAGCCGTCCTCGTCTTCGTCGCCGTCCATGTCTTCGGGCTGGTTAGGACAGCGGTCCGCACCGTCGAGGATGCCGTCGTTGTCGTTGTCGGCCTCGGGACACCCATCGGTGTCCTGGAACTCGTCGACGTCCTCTGGAGCGAGGGGACATGCGTCCACTCGGTCTTCGAAGCCGTCGGCGTCGTTGTCGAGTTCAGGGCAGCCGTCATGATCCTCGAAGCCGTCCTGGTCTTCTTGTTCGCCGCGACACTCGTCGTCGCCGTTTCGAACGCCGTCACCGTCGTCATCCGCGTCGGGGTCATCAGCACCGAAGACAAAGCCAACCTCGAAGCCGATGGCTAGGTACTTGCCGTCCGGCGCGCCGAGCACGTTCTCATCAGGCTGAAAGATGTGCGTGTAGCGAGCGTAGGGACCAAGTCGCACGCGTGAGCTGAGACGAAAGTCGACTCCGAGTTCGGCTTCGACACCAAGCCGGACCTCACCGCCCGTAATCGCCAAAGCGGCGCGACCCCCTAAGTAGATGTCTGCAACACCCAAGGATGGAATCGGGTGGACACGCACACCCGCCGATGGCGCGTAGTACGAGCCAAAGGTGACGTTCGGATTGTCGGAGGCAAACCAGAACGATGAGAAGTGCGCGTCGATACCGATGTAGTCGTGAAGCCGGTACTCGTAACCGAGACCTACGCCTCCGCCGGTTCCGTACAGTTCACGGTGCGGATCGCTGAGGATGAGACCTACCGCAGCGTCGATTCGCAGGGCGTGTGTGTAGGGCTGAGCCTCGGCGGAGGATGCGAAGGAGCTCACCAGAAGCAAGGCTCCACAAAGCGAAGCGGCGCAGCTCGCCGTCATGTTGTAACGGCTCATGGACAGGTCCATCCCACGGTGTAGCTTCGGACGACCGGCGATTCGCCGGGGATGCCTCGAATGATGGTGGTGAGCCGGAAGTAGCGCGCCGGCGTGATGCCTGCGCCCATGAAGGCCGTCGTGATGTCTCCGGGTGAGACATCCGGCGGCGTGACGGTGATGGTGACCGCCGTAGCCGCGTTGAGGCCAGCGATGGTGTCG
>JBGCFM010000075.1:0-38781 GCA_045106895.1 Polyangiales bacterium
GCGTCGCGGGAGCTTCCGGCGTCGCGGGAGCTTCCGGCGTCGCGGGAGCTTCCGGCGTCGCGGGAGCTTCCGGCGTTGGAGCGGGCGGCTGGGCTCGTGAAACCGCGGGCACGAGCAACAACAGAAGGAGTGAAAGCAAGGAGCGCATCGGGCGAGACCATACGCCTTCACGCCAATTTCGTCACCCTTCCACCCAAGCTCACCGACAGACCCCTGCGACGCTCAGCGATGGCGCTGACGGGTAGCAAGGTGGTATCCACCCTTCTATGGCTCGCTTGCTCCTTTCAGTCCTTTTTTTCGCTGCGCTCATGGCGTGCGACGACGAAGGGCGCGTCGTTCCTTTTGGCCAAGAATCGCCCGATGAGGAGCCCGAGGGCGAGGACCCCCCAGACGAGGCAGAAGCCACCGCCCTGACCCACGCCTTGGGTGGTGAGACGAGCGTCGAACTCGAAGGAGCGACCTTTAGCGCGGAGGGAGCGCAGCTTCACACGCTCTACGCCGATGACGTGGACGGCGATGGGGACCGCGACGCCTTGGTACTCGGCACTCGATTTGTCGAACCGGCGACAGAGCTGCTCTTGATTTTTGGCCGGCGCGAAGGCTCACACATCGTGACACGTGTTCTCGCCACGCAGCGCATTCCAAACTGTGAAGCCAGCGGCGTTGAAGCGTCTTTTCGCGAAGCGGACGATCTTGAGCGAGTCGCGTCCGCCTCGGTTCAATGCGGCGAAGAAGCCGTCGAGGTACGTTTTGTCGTGAAGGTCGAATCGACCCCGCGTGTGCGTGAGCGGCTCGCCGTCCGTGGTGGGCAGATCGCGCTTTCATTCCCTGACATCGACGAAGACGAACACCTCGACCTTCGTGCACAGCTCACGCTCTTCGGCCGCTCCACCACCTTCGAGTGGCTTGACCGAGCCGGCGGTCTTGCACGCGTTGAGGGCGAACCTGAAGCGACGCTCTCTGCGATTCGCGGACAATCGAACGCTCACGAACTCGCTCGGGCTCTGTGCGGGCCAGACGCCAGCGTGTCCGTCGGTGGCCGCTGGGGGTTTGAATGTCCCGATGCATCCACCCAGGGGATTCGCCTCGATGCAGCCCTCGCGCGAGCCGGCGAAGACTTGCCGCGGGCGCTCCACGAGCTCGCCTCTTTCAGCGCCGAGGACCGCGCCGAGTTCTTTGAACGACTTGAGCTTCCCGAAATCTCGTGGCGACGCCTCGAACACGTCCTCCCACGAACAGCGGCCACGCGCCACGCCGCGCTGAGCTTCGTCGATGCCCGCACACTCCTCGATCACACCACGAACATGACGATTCCTTTGGTCGATGTACCTGCGAGTCCGCTCATGGGCGCAGCCCCGGTGCGAGCGCCAGGAAGCGAAGAGGCGGGTGTGCGCTCCGTCAGCGCTCGGGGATCCACGCACGAGATCAACATTGGCGGCACCAACCCTTTCCATTCGCCAACCCAACGTGTGCTCAGCCTTCCCACGCCTCCTTCGTCCGAGTGGCTCGTCCTGGGATGGGCCCCCCAAGGGCTCTTGCTCTTCGACGGCGTAGAGCGTTTTCTCGCGACGGTGACAGAGAGTGGCGAGGTCCCGAGCGCAGGGCGTCGTGTCGATTCCCTCACCCTTCGCGCCGTCGGGCCCGGGGACCTGCTCCCAGCACCTTTCTCCGGGGCACGAAGTGACGCCTCCGGCGATGTCTGGGTCGCCGAGACACCATATGGGGTGCTTTTCGGCAGTGGCGACGAGGTCACATTGTGGCGTCCGGAGGGCTGGGACGACGAGATTGAGTGTCTCGCCTTGGCTCTGGGTCCCTCGGCTCACCGTGTCGCCGTGGCGCGAGAAGACGGTATTTTCTTGATGGGCACAGGCATCGGTCACGCCGGTTCGAGCGCCACGGGCATGCCTCAAGCGCCGGCTGGCGCCCCGAATCCGGCGGCTGCCGCGCCGCCCCCCGAAACCGCCGGGGATTTGCAGGTGCCTTAGCGGGCTGCTACGTCTCGCTTAATGGCCGCGAAGCTACTTAGCCGCGCCATGTCGGGTGTCCTCCTATTTGCTGGCGTCATCGGACTGGCCGCATGCGGGGCGCAACAATCACCCCCCTCGAATCCGTGTATGTCGGATCGCGAGTGCCGTGCTGATCGCATCTGCCACGAGGGCGTCTGCCGCTTCTTCGAAGACGTGGCCGCCGAACGCGCAGCCACGCAGACCCGAAGCGTTGAGCCGGCGGAAACGAACGAAGCGGAACCAACAAACACCGAGACGCCTGTGACGGCCGAAGTCGCTGCGGTCCTGCCTATGTTCATGGGTGGGCCAACGCACGATGGTCAGTCTGTTCACGCGGGCCCCTCCGCCGCACCGAGCGCCGCTTGGGTTCATCGAACGCGCGCGCGTGTCTTCGCGTCACCCATCGTCGACGCGGACGGAAACATCTACATCGGCTCCCTCGACAAGAGCTTCGTGTCCCTCTCGCCGAGCGGCGCACTACGCTGGCGCTACGTCGCTGAGGACAAGATTTACGCGTCCGCGGCTCTCGGTCCACAAGGGCAGATATACATCGGGGGCATGGACGGTCGGCTAACGAGCCTGCGCCCCGATGGCACCGTCGAATGGCACCTCGACCTCCAAGGCGAAGTCGACGCAAGCCCGACCGTAGCTGAAGACGGAACCATCTACGTAGCTGGCCGAGGCCTCTTCGCCATCGACCCACAAGGCTCAGTGCGATGGCACGTTCCCGCGGCGGGCCACCTCCGAAGCTCACCGACGCTTCACCCGAACGGCAACGTCATCGTCGGCACACCCGATGGTCACGTCATGGCTGTGTCCACGGCGGGCCAAATCGTCTGGCGCACCCTCGCCGGCGCGAGCATCGACGGCGCCTGCAGCGTTGGTGGAGACGGGACAATCTATGTGGGAACCGACCTTGGTCACGTTCTCGCACTCGACCCAGCCGGAACCATCCGCTGGCGTTTTGAAACCGGGGACGACGTTCGCGCCACCCCAGCCATCGCAGCCGACGGGACCGTCGTGGTGGGGTCTTACGACCGACACCTCTATGCCCTCGCCTCCGACGGAACCCTCCGGTGGCGTGTTGCCACCTCCGGTCGCATTCGTGCTTCCGCTCGCATCGATACCGAAGGCCGCATCTACGTCGGTTCCCAGGACGATTTTCTCTACGCCATCTCGCCGGGAGGCGAGGTTTTGTGGCGTCACAACATCGGACAAGATGTTGATTCAACGGTTGCGCTTGCCGCCGATGGTACCCTCTATGTGGGTGCCGACGATCACGGCCTGCACGCACTTCGCTGACTCGATCTCGCGTCCACTCGAAAGACAAAATGACTAGTATTAAACGTGGAGCCGTTCTTGCGGCCCTCCGTGAAAAGGCGCCTCGCGCCCTTCACCTCGCCGAGCTTTGCACTCGGCTCCAAATCAGTAAAAAGCGCATGGACGAAGTAGCTGCGGTCCTCGACCAGCTCGTTGGCTCCAGCGACGTGACCGAGATGCCTGGGCGTCGCTACCGCATCAAACCCGCTAAGACACGCCAGGCCGCCAGGAGCTCACGCAGAGAGCGCCCCTCGAGGGACCCCCGTAGAGACGAGCCCATCATGTACGCGGCGACGACCGTCGAACGTGGTCACCTGCAGCGAAACCCTCGCGGGTTTGGCTTTGTGTCTCCCGAGAGTCGCACCGAAGACATCTTCATTCCACCAGACTCGATGGGCGCCGCGATGCATGGCGACCGTGTCGAGATTCTAGCCCGCCCTTCAAAGAAGGGCCGCGAGGGCCGCGTGGTCGCCGTCCTCGAACGCGGCTCGAAGCGATTCAGCGCGACGCTTCGACGTGAAGGAAACGCTGTTTGGCTTGAGCCAGATGATGTTCGCTTGCCGAACGAAGTCGAGGTCAGCGGAGAGGTCAGCGAAAAGTCCGACCTCGCCGTCGTCGCAGAGTTCGTGCGTTTTCCCCAGTCCGACACGGACATCGCTTCTGCGAAGGTTGTGGATGTTCTGGGCGTCCAGGGCATGACCGCCGTCGAAGTCGCGAAGATCAAAATCCGCGAAGGTGTGGTTGAGGAGTTTGGCGTCGCCGCCACCGCCGAGGCCAACCTCATGCCCGACGTTATTCCGGAATCGGACTTTGATGGTCGCGTAGATCTTCGACATGTCGACCTCACGACCATCGACCCATCCGACGCGCGTGACCACGATGACGCGCTCTGGTGTGAAGAGACCGACTCGGGCTTCCGGCTCTACGTGGCCATCGCTGACGTCAGCCACTATGTCCGCGAGGGCACGGCCATCGATCAAGAAGCGATCTCGCGAATGACGAGCATCTACTTGCCCGACCGCGCGATTCCGATGCTCCCGGAGAAGATCAGCTCCGGCCTCGCGTCCCTCGTCCCCGACGAGGACCGCCTGTGTATGGCCGTCGAAATCGAACTCGGTCCGAACGGCGCGGTTCGTCGTTACCGCCTGATGGAAGGCGTCATGCGTTCACGCGCGCGCCTGACGTACGAAGGCGTCGCGCAAGCCCTCGGCCTTACAAAGGATGGCCCCGTCGAGCCGGAAGCAGACAAACGTGTCGACGGCCTCACGGCCCTGTACGAGCTAAGCCGCGTTCTTCGACGACGACGCCTCCGCCGCGGCGCCCTCGACTTCGATCTGCCTGAGCCTCGCATTGTTCTCGACGCCCACAACGTTGAACCCATCGATGTACGCCGGAGCCGCAAGGACCCTGGGGTTCGCGAGGCTTACCGCATCGTCGAAGAGATGATGCTCCTCGCCAACGAGACCGTCGCCGCGGACGTAAAGTCCAAGGAGGTCCCGTGCATCCATCGCATTCACGGCTCCCCCGACGACAAGAAGATCGAGAAGTTCGCCAAGCTCGCTCAAGCCCTCGGCTACGACATCAATGCCGAGGATGCCCGCGACCCGAAGAAGCTCTCTAAGTTCCTCGGAACCATCGACGGCACAGAGCAAGCCCCTGTGCTTCGCTACTTGCTCCTTCGTTCGATGCAGCAGGCCTCCTACGACATCGATGAAGTAACCGGGCACTTTGGCCTCGCGGCGAAAGACTACCTGCACTTCACCTCGCCGATTCGGCGCTATCCAGACCTCTCGGTGCATCGCATCGTAAAGAGTGTCCTACGCAAGGAGCACATCGACGCGGCGACGCTCGTTCCTCGACTGACGCGCTTCAGCGCCGACGCAAGCCGGCTCGAGCGGCGCGCGATCACCGTGGAGCGTCACGTTATCGACCTGTACCGCGCAATTCTCATGCGCGACCGCATGGGCGAGGAGTTCGACGCGGCCGTTTCTTCCGTCGACCCCGGCGGAATCTACGTTCGATTCGATGAGCCCTTCGTCGAGGCTTTCATTCCCATCGAACGTCTCGACGACGACTACTACGAGCTCGGCGACCTTGGAATTCGCCTTATCGGAACGCGAACCGGCACGACCTTCGCGTTGGGCGACAAGATCCGCGTGCGACTCGAAGACATCAACATCTCCAGACGCCAACTGCTTGCGGTCCCCACGACCTTTGGGCCGCCACGCCAGCGACCCGTGGGGCGAACCGGTCAGCGGTCCGGTGAGCGGCCAAAGCGCAGCGACAAACGCGGGAGCAAGCGTGACGACAAACGCGGGAGCAAGCGTGACGAGCGCGATGACAAACGCGGCAAAAAGAAAGACAAGGAGCGCAGCAAGCGCACCCGCTCTGGAAACACCTCCCATGCCGCGCCACGCTCGAAGGACGGGAAACCCAAGCGGACGCGGAAGCCGAAGAAGGCTGGCGCGAGCAAGAAGAAGAAGCGTTAGTTTTCACACCGAGTTCGGCGCGCCTCCGCGGACGAACTCGGTGGATGGCTCGCTCAGGCCGCGAGGCTCTTTCGCCAGGTGTCGTAGGCGCTGGCGTTGAGCTCTTCGCGTGCTGCAAAGTCAGCCTCGAGTCCCGCGTGCCAGTGCGCCTCGGCGCCCGTCGCGCGGAGCTGCAGGAACTCCGAGCCGAAACCAGACCCGTAGGAGTAGGCGCCGATACGTGCATCGACGGAGGCGTCACGGAGAACATCCGACACGGCAATCCACAAACTCGCCGTGTAGCTGTTCCCGATACGTCGGTTGTATCGCATCGAAGGCAGGACCTTCGACTCGTAAAGGGCGGCGGCCTTAGCTTCATCCCAGTTCGCCTCCGCGGCGATGTGTCGGACTGCTTTCTGGACCATCTTCGGAAACGGGGTGTGAAAGCAGAGAGACTCGAGCGCGTCCACGCCCGCGAGGTCGTCGCCGAGGCACGCACGCATGGTTTCCCACGCTCCACGCTTGTAGCAGTCGAGGCTCAAGGGGCCGTCTACGCGCGGATGGGCTTCGCCGACGGGTCGCCAGAAGTCGAACGCTGGCTCGGACCAAGCGGCACTCACCAAGTCGACTTCAGCGACGTCCGGCGCGCCAACCACCATCGCGATGGCGCCAGCCCCTTGCGTGGCTTCGCCTGGGTCCGCCTGAGCGTAGAGAGAAACGTCCGTCGCGATGACCAGGGCGGAGCGCCCCTTTGCAGCGCCGCTTGCGTGCCACTCCAAAGCCTGTCGCAGGGCCAAGGTTCCACCGTAGCAAGCGTGTTTGACCTCGTAGCTGCGCATCGCGCCTTGAAGCTTCAAGCGCTCCGCGATGAACGCCGAGAGAGGCCGCGACATATCCTTCGCCGTTTCCGTTCCGGCAACCAGAAGTCCGATGTCCGACATGTCTCCGCCCCAAGCGCTCAGCGCGCGCGTGGCCGCTCCCGCTCCGAGGCTGACGGCATCTTCGCCTTCTCCGCAGACGGCGAACTGATGGCAGCCGAGGCCCTTCGTGTACTTGTTCGGGTCGATGCCGCGCAGTGCTGCGACCTCGCGAACATCAACGAAGCGAGAAGGAACCTTGATGCCAATAGATGTAATTCCGGATGTAGTCATGCGCGGAACCTAGGCGGCGGCGATCCCGTCACCAGAACTTCAGAGCGAAACGTGTGCTGATCGCGGGAGGCGTCGTGGCGGCGGGGTGAACCGCGTTTCAGTTTTCAGTCCGTTTGATATGTGAACTACCGTCACATCGCCCTTCCCGTAGAACGAAACACGCGCAAGGGCTGCACAATATGGAGTGCACCCTGTATGCTCCGCGCCGATGGCTACTCGTACCAAATCGACAAAACGCAGCACACGTACTCCCAAGGTATCGCCTCTTTCGGCGCCGGAGCTCATCGCGAAAAAGCGCGACGGTCTCGCGCTCAGCGAGCTCGAGGTTCAAGACTGGATTCAGCGCTACGTGAGTGGCGAGGTCACGGACTACCAAATGGCGTCGATGGCGATGGCTATCTACTTCCAAGGCATGACGCCCAAGGAGACAGCGGCCCTGACGTTAGCGATGCGCGACAGTGGTGAGGTCTTGGACCTGAGCGGCGTCCATGGAATCAAGGTCGACAAACACTCCACCGGCGGAGTGGGCGACAAAGTCAGCCTCTGCTTGGCCCCCCTCGTCGCAGCCTGCGGAGTTCCTGTCCCGATGATCGCGGGACGCGGACTCGGACACACGGGCGGAACCGTCGACAAACTGGAAGCGATCCCTGGCTTCCGCACGGACCTGACGACGAAGAAGTTCATCTCTTTGATCGCCAAGAACGGTACCGCCATTTTTGGTCAGACCGGACAGCTCGCACCCGCTGACAAGCAGCTCTACGCCCTCCGTGATGTCACAGCGACGGTGGAGTCGATTCCACTCATCACCGGCAGCATTCTGAGCAAGAAGCTCGCCGAAGGCATCGACGCCCTCGTGATGGATATCAAAGTCGGTCGCGGGGCGTTCATGAAGACGGAGGCGCAGGCACGGGATTTGGCGAAGTCCATCATGCGCGTCGGCAAGCTGGCTGGGAAGAAGGTCTCGGTGCTGCTCACACGAATGGACGCACCTCTCGGCCGCGCTATCGGCAACGCCAACGAAACCCGCGAGGCCTTCGAAGTTCTCCACGGCGAAGGGCCCGAAGACCTCGTCGAATGTACATTGGCACTCGGCGCCGAGATGCTCCGCCTCGGCGGCATCGTCAAGAGTGAGTCCCAGGGCCGTCGGCGCCTTCAAGCTGCCATCGACGATGGAAGCGCCGTGGCCATGATGGAGAAGGTCGTCAAAGCGCAAAAGGGAGACGCCCGCGTCGTTCGCGACCCGTCCTTGCTCACCGTCGCTTCAAAGCGCGTGAAGGTGAAAGCCAAGAAGACCGGCTACGTTAGCGACATCAACGCACTTGAACTCGGCCTCAGCGCCGTCGCCCTCGGTGCAGGTCGAACACGCACAGACCAGGCCGTCGACCACGCCGTGGGCATTATGATCGACGCCAAGCCAGGCGCTCGCGTGAAGAAGGGCGACACCCTCGCGACGATTCAAGTCCACGATATCAAGAGCGGCAACGCGGTTCGCGAGCGAATCGGCAACGCATTCTCACTTTCGGCGCGTGCGCCCAAAGAAGAGCCACTCGTTATCGCGACGCTCCGTCGATAGGCGGATTCATACCGCGACGAAGCGCCGCCTCCGGCGCTTCGTCGTCGAAGCGAACTCCACCCTCGTCGAGGGCCACTCCGAGTGATTCGAGCAGTGGCGTTAGATCAGGGATCTCCGTGAGAGTGGCGTAGCGCTCCGCCAGCGGCATCGCGATGGGCGCGCCGACAATGGCATCAATGGCGGCGAGGCAACGATAGCCATCCCAACGTTCACCTTCGCTCCACGGCGCAGAACCGATGACTTCAAAGAGCGACAAGCCGCGTCGCCTCAGAGCGATATCGATCTCCAAGAAGAGAGCAGCTCCTGCCCAATACACGTGGGCGTACGTTCGCGTCCGGCTCATGATGTCAGACTCCGCCGCAAGCGGCAGACCTGCACCAACACGCTCGCTACGTAGCTTGGAAACGATCCGTCGCCACACGACCTCGGGCGTCAACAGGCCAGACCGCAGACGTAGAAACTCCTGCATGTATGTCGCGTAGCCTTCGCTGATCCAACGGTCCCCGGACAGTCGCGGCATCGTGAGGTGGCTGAGTTCATGGACCAACACCCACGCTTGGGAGAGCTCTTCCTCACTGGCGTTCGCCGTGGGGAAAAGCAGGATCGATGCACCACCACCTCGGCGCACCAGGCCAAACATGATCGCGCTTTCGCCTCTCCCCGCGGGCACCACGACCAGATGAATCGCTTCACGTGGAAACGCGCCACCCATCGGACGCACAGCTTCGACGGCGGAGAGTAGCCATCGGTCCACCGCTGCGGCATCTACACTCATCGGACCATCGAGCTGCGCGACCTTCAGTGTCAGTCCATCGAGCGTGAGCACTCTTGGTGGCGACCGGGTGATCGCGACGTTTCCCGCAAATCGCACAGCGCTCCGCGGTACCTCGTCTCCATCCCAAGGAACGGAAACGTGACGGCCGTCCGCGGCGAAACTCATGATCATCGTTGTGTCCCTGCTCGGCGCCCACAGCAGGAGCCCCAACGTGACCACCGCCTCGCCGCCTGAGCGAATCATCGCTTGCCGCGCCCCCCCACCCACGAGGTCGACGGAGTAGTCGATGCACTCGCCCTCAAGAACGCCGTCCAAAGATAGTGCCGTCCGTTCCAAGCGCAGCGGCCCGCGCTCGCTTCGGGGATTCCGCAAGATCGCCTCCGCCCCTGCTCCGACCCTCACCAGGCGCGGGGGCACGACCCCCTCAAAACACACCTCTACTTCCGCGTTTTCACTCGTGGAATCAAAGGAGACCTGATAGCGAGCGACGGAATCGAAGCGGCGACTGTCGACGGGCCTTGGACCCCTTACGCCGCACCCATGGCAGATGAGGCACAAAAGGACGACGATCGAAGGCGAATGTGCGCAATAAGCCATAGTTTGGACGCATACTTGCCCAGATTGAGTCGTCTGGGCGAACCTTTCGCCCTAATGACCCGTAACGGCGCAGAGGCGAGCGCATATGGCCGTTGCAGGTTTGTAGCCGCAAAGGTACCGTCTGGCCCATCCGCTGAGAGTCCCGCTTTCATGACTTCCTTATCCCTCAAGAACACGCTCGTTGCGCTCGCCACCGCCTCTCTTGGCGTAGCCGGCTGCGCTGGTGATGCGCCCGTCGAGAGTTCGGAAGCGGAGAGCACGGGAGGCGGCGAAGCCGAGGCGTCGTGCGGCGGCGAGGCGTCATGCAGTGGCACCAGCGAGAGCCAAGCGGACAGCTCGAACGAGACCGAAGAGACCACCGAGGCAGAAGCTTCATGTGGCGAGGGGTCTTGTGGATGAACTTCGCACCAGGTGGACGGTCCACCCGGAGCAGAGATTGGTTTTGCGGCGCGCTAGTCGAACAAACGGTTAGTGCCGGCGCGATTTTTTTTTGAATTTCGGAGACAACATGAACAGCACCCTGAAGCAGACTCTGGTCGCAATGGCGACCGCATCCCTTGGCCTTGCAACCGCTTGCGGTGGTGGGGAAGCAGAAAGCGCTGAAAGCGGCGGAACCGAAGGCGGCGAAGCAGAAGCATCCTGCGGCGGCACAGCAGAAGGCACGGAAGCATCCTGCGGCGGCGCAGCAGAAGGCACGGAAGCCTCTTGCGGCGGTGCAGAAGGCGCCACCGAAGGCGAAGCAGCAGCCGAAGGCGGCGAAGCTTCCTGCGGCGAAGGCTCCTGCGGCTGAGTCGGGTGGCGCCACAGTCCCAAGGCTTTGGTCTTGATGACAGGCGCCAACGTATTACGACTGAAGGGTCACAGCCACTGGCTGTGGCCCTTTCGTTTTTCGAGCACTTTGTAAATCTTCCCCTTCAACCTGCGCGGCGAACATGAGCACCCCAACCGGAATCGGGCTTGGCCTTCGAGTCACCATGGCCGACGAGTTCCTTCGGCGACTCCCCAAAGAGGTGAGCTGGGTCGAAGTGCACCCGGAGAACTACATCGACCGAGGTGGTCTCTATGAAGCCAACCTCCGGAAAGCGCGCGAGCATTACGACGTCGTCACGCACGGTCTGACGCTTTCGCTCGGTAGCACAAAGCCTTTCGACCCGGATTTCCTCGCCAAGGTACGTGGACTTGTAACGGACCTGGCGACGCCATGGCATAGCGATCACCTTTGCTTCGGAGGCTTCGGCGACACCTTCGCACACGATCTCCTGCCGATCCCGTTCACCGACGAAGCCGCCGCCACAGCCGCCGCACGTATTCGGGAAGTTCGCGACGCTCTCGACGTGGAGGTCGCTTTCGAGAACGTGAGCTACTACGCGCCACAGAGCGAAGACGCCCTCGATGAAGCACGTTTCTGCGCCGAGGTATTGGCCCTCAGCGACGCAAAGATCTTGCTCGATGTGAACAACGTCTACGTCAACAGTCAGAACTTTGGTTTCGACCCGCGTGAGTTCATCGAACTGATCCCGCCCGAACGTGTCGTGCAGATGCATGTGGCAGGTCATCTCATTCGCCCAGACGGCCTACGCATCGACACTCATGGCGAACCCGTCTGTGACGACGTCTACGAGCTCCTCGGCTTCGCACTTCGCCACACCGGTCCCAGACCCGTTCTTCTGGAGCGCGACAACAACGTCCCTGACGTCGACACGCTCCTGGCCGAAGTACGGCGGCTCACAGCCATCTACGACAAGGCTACGGCCGTGCACAACGGGCCTACGACGAACAAGAGCGAGGCGCGTACGTGAACCTCTCCAACTACCAAGAGCGTGTCACCCGCGTCTGCTTTGCCGCGGTGCCCAGTGAAGAAGACCTGAACACTCTGGGGCACAAAGAACGCTGGCTGACCTATCGACGCATGGTGCGCACCCGCCTCACGGGAGTCGTGCGTACAGCATTACCGCGCACCTGCGAGCTCCTCGGGGATGAATTTGCGAAGAAGGTCGCAGCTTGGTTCGCGGAGCACCCTCCAGCTTCCCGTATCTTTCACCGAGTGCCCTCGGAGTTCGCTCGCTTCGTGCTCCCAGCGTTGCCGGCGCCGCAAAGCGACCTGCTGCGTTTCGAACTGGCAGTGTGGTCGCTGCGCGCGGTGGTCGAAGAGCGCCCCCCCGTCACAGAACTCTCATTCGAAGCGCCCATCGCGCTTCAGTCTGCACTTGAGATTATCCATCTCACTCACTCCTCCCACCTCAAGGGCGATGACGCTTTCAACCCCGGACCGGTTTGCCTTCTTCTGTATCGAAACGACGAGCATCGAGTGATGACTCTTCGCATCAACCCCGTCGCAGAGGCGCTCCTACGTGCCTGGATGGAGCCACACGAGAGCCTTGCGTCGGCGGTCCGTGCTGCCGCCGCCAACGTCAACGCGACGATGGGCACCAAGTTCATGGACAGTCTAGGTGGCCTCCTCGCAGACTACCTTCAGCGCGGAATCGTGCTGGGGAGCCGCCCGACGCGCTGAGCTATGCGGCGGCGGTCTCGGCGGCCCGAATCCGCACCAAGTCGTTGATCAGGCCTGCCGCGGAGGCCGCGTCGTCCACGGTGACGACGAAGGTCTTGGCGTGTGCGAGGGAGAGCTTGATTCCCACCCCGGCGCGAAGCACCAGCGCCGCTTTGCCAACGACCTGCAGCGACCCTCGATAGCCCCAGCCTCCGTAGGCCATCGGTCGAACATCGACAGGCTCTGCCAAGACGACATCGCGAAGAGGAATCGTCTGCCGTGGAAACGAGAGTGGTCCATACGCGATGTGCATGCCGGCTTCGTCAATGGACACGGTCACGCGCGCGAACATGACAAGGACGAGGCTCAGGCAACAAAGGCCCGCCGCCGTCACCCACGAAGCGTTCAACAAGACCACGACGCCAAGGGCCAAGAGCACGAGGGCTAGGCCCGACATCAACGGCGAGGCGACCTGAGAGAAGAACACGCCGCGTTGTCCGTCACGAAGCCCAATGCTTGCTCTCTCTTTCGTATCCGCGGCGGGCTTCCGAACCACCTTCCCTACGACCCAAGCAAGCGCACAAGCCGTTCCGACGAAGAGCATGCTCGCCCACAGACTCAACGACGCTTCTTCCCAAGCGAGCACCCGATGGTTCGCCACGCAGATTCCGGCCCAAACGCCCGTCAATAGCGTGGCGACGAAACTGAGACTCGCAAGCTCCGTCGGTCCGCTCGAGGTGGCCTCTTTGCGTGAACGAAGCAGCGCGTAGAGCGATGTGCCGCCAATCGCGAGAAGCGCTACGACGAAAGCTATCCCGCGCGGCGCAGAGCCATTCGCGTGGCCCCAGAGATCCCAGTGGATCGCGATGTCCTCGGGCAGCTCCGCGGCGAGTCCAAACGCGAGGGCCAACATAGGCAGAAGAGCAATGAACAACTGAACGACACGCATCGAGGAGCCTTTCTAACTTTGTGGAACCTTGCCGCCATCACGAGTGAGCTCCGCGATGAGATTGACGAGCTCCTCCGCGGAGAGCCCCTGCTGACTCGCTTCGTCCACGAGCCTCTGAGCCAGTACGGAGAGCGCTGTGGGTGCCTTTTGGGGCGCGATCACCGTGGTGCCCCGCCCTCGCCGCATCTGAATCAGGCCTTCATCGCGAAGTATCGAATAGGCACGAAGAACGGTGTGGAGATTGACCTCCAGCGATGCCGCGAGGGCCTTCGCCGCCGGCAGCTTCTCTCCGTCGACGGCCCGGCCATCGCGAATCCCATTCCGCAGTTGGTCCGCGATCTGCTTGTAGAGGGGCTCGGAGTTTTTAGAATCGAGAACAATCAGCATTGTTATAGAACAACCATAACAATGGATTTGCGCCTAGCAAGCTCTTTTGCGAAGGGAGGGTGTTGCACCAGGCACCAAGTCGCTAGAGTCGGAGTCATGACGCGCATCTGGCAGCTCCTCGCCCTCCTCGCATTCTCCGCCTCCGTTGCCTGCGGTGGCGGCGGTGCGAGCGACGGAGAAACAACACCAACGGACGAGACCTACACCAGCGGTGACGATGACTCCGCAGCGGAGGACGAGCCGCCAGAACCAGGCAACGAAGACCCTTTCTGAGTCAGTCTTCCTGCACCAAGGGCTGCTGCATCGCCCAATACATGTAGATCAGAATGCCCGGTGCCGCGCCGAGTCCACCCCCAAGAAGCAACTCGATGGTGAAGAAGTTGGAGTCTCCGGTGATAGCGGCGCGGGCCAACACGTAGAGCCACGTCCCAAGGACGAAACCGGCTCCACCGATGGCACCTGCCACCGCTCCTCGGAGACGCCGGGAAGTACCGATTGCGGCGCCCAGTGCCGCGCCCGCGCTCGCGATAAGCACCCACGCACCAAAGGGGAGGAAGTTCCACTCCGGGGTGAACCCCGACGCGAGGAGTGAGGGAATCGCGACGGAGACGATCGCGATCCATCCTCCGACCTTCTCTGCGAGAGTTTCTTCCATGTGCGTGCTCTAGCATGCTCGCCAGGCGTATTTGTTCGCCCCCGCTTTCGTCCCTCACGCGGCCCACGCCTCTGGTACATTTCCTACGATGAGCGCGAAGAAGACCCTCGAGTTTCTCAGACGACCAGGCGACGAACTGACACCGACGGAGGACGAAGGGGCACGCGCGACGATTGCGGGCCGAACCGACGTGGGCATGGTTCGAAGCGGCAACGAAGACCAGTTCGTGGTCGCATCCCTCGAACGCACCATTCTAGTCGAAGAGTGTGGGCTCGAAGACAACGAGAACACGCGACACAAAGACACGCCCACGGGCCGCCTGATGATGGTCGCCGATGGCATGGGCGGACAAGTTCACGGCGAAGTGGCGAGCGTTGTCGTCGTCGACGCCATGATGCAATACGCGTTTTCGATCATGCCGTGGCTTCGCGCCTCGGGCCGTGCCGACGACGAGAAGGTCCTCGCAGAGGGTCTGACCCGCGCGGTGCATCGTTCGCAGGAGCGAATGCAGGAGGTCGCCGATCGAAAAGGTTACATCGGCGATATGGGAAGCACGCTCACGATGGGCTACATCGCATGGCCAATGCTCTACCTCGTGCATGTCGGCGACAGCCGCGCCTACTTGCATCGAGGAGGACGACTCTTTCGTCTGACGAAGGACCACAACCTCGCCGAAGAGATGGTGGCGCAGAACGTACTCACCGCCGAAGAAGCCCGACGCTCACGATTCTCGAGTGTCCTGACCAACTCGGTCAGCACGTCCGGAAGCGACCTTCGTGTCGAGTTGCACCAGGTCGAACTGCGCCGCGAAGACCGGTTGCTCCTCTGCACCGACGGGCTCTACGGAGAACTCACGGATGAGCAGATTCATGACCGCCTCCTCCATGTCGCCAGCGCGGATCTCGTGGCACCCGCCGTCGAGAGCCTGGTCAAGGCAGCCAACAAGGCTGGCGGCAAAGACAACATCACCGCCGTCCTTGGGCTCTTCTAGAGAGTTCCTCGGACCAAACACAGCGTGCCTTGCGTTCGCATGAGAAGCCTATAGACCCAGCTGCATCCGTGCGAACGCTTCTCATCGACAACTACGACTCGTTCACGTTCAACCTCTACCAGCTCATCGCCAAGGTAAACGGGACTCCCCCCATCGTCGTGCGAAACGATGGCGTGACCTGGGCGGAGATCGAAGCGCTCTGCGTCGACAACATCGTCATCTCGCCGGGCCCAGGGCGGCCCGACCGTCCGGCTGACTTTGGAGTCTCGGCCGACGCGATTCGGCACTCGAAGGTACCAGTGCTCGGGGTCTGCCTTGGTCACCAGGGTCTCGCGAACTCTCTAGGAGGCCGTGTGGTCCTCGCGCCCCAAGAGATGCACGGCCGCATCAGCCGCATCCGCCACGACGGAAGCGCTCTGTTCACGAGCATCCCAGAGAGTTTCGAGGTGGTGCGCTACCACTCGCTCCTCGTAGATGCCGCAAGTCTGCCCGAAACGCTCCTCGCCACGGCCTGGACGGTTGACGGTCTCATCATGGGGCTCGCGCACAAGACGCGGCCTCTCTACGGCGTGCAGTTTCACCCGGAGTCCATCTCCACCGAGTATGGAGAGCAGCTGCTGTCGAATTTTCGCGCGCTGACACCAACTCCCACTGCCTCCTCGTCGCGTGGCCCCACGAAAACGCTTGTCCCCGAGGGCCGGAAATCGCCCGGGACCACCGCCTACGACCTCCGCTTCTTGAAGCTCCCGTGGCATGACCCGGAAACCGCCTTCGATGCGCTCTACGCACAGAGCCCAAGCGCGTTCTGGCTCGACAGCAGCTCCGCCGAACGTTCGCGCTACTCCTTCATGGGCGACGCCTCGGGTCCGTTGGCGCTGACGCTCCACTATCGACATCGCGAAGCGAGCTGCGTTCTAAGAAGCGTAGATGGGGAAGAAACACGCCCCGGCAGCGTCTTCGATGTCATGCGCGATGTACTCCGTGAACGCGCGGCGAGCTCCCAGGGCCTTCCCTTCGGGTTTCAAGGCGGCTTCGTCGGGTACCTCGGGTACGGGCTCAAAGCCGACTGTGGCGGAAGCGATGCACACCCGGCCGCGGAGCCCGATGCGCTACTGCACTTCTGTGACCGCTTCCTGGCCTTCGACCACCACGAGCGCGCGACGTATGTCGTCACCCTCACGAAAGGAGAGCCCGTTCATTCTTCGGCGTGGATGTCGGACACAGCGTCGAAGCTGTCGCTTCTGCAGGAGAAAGATCCAACACAAACGCTCCCCAGAATCCAGCCTCACCCCGCGCGGGCGTCACGGGCGAAGCCACGGTACCTCCAGGACATTCAAGGCTGCCTTGACGCCATTCGGCAGGGGGAAAGCTATGAGCTCTGCCTCACGAATATGCTTCACGTAGACGCGCATGTGGACAGCCTCGCGCTCCACCGTGAACTCCGCCGACGAAGCCCGGCGCCCTACGCCGCCCTTCTGCGATTTGAGGGGCTTGATGTGGTCTCGTCTTCTCCCGAACGCTTCTTACGAATCGCACGGGACGGCCGAGTGGAGTCGAAGCCTATCAAGGGCACTCGGCCGCGCGGGGCGACCGTCGCCGAAGACGCTCTTCTCGCCCGTGATCTCGCCACGAGCGAGAAAGACCGCGCGGAGAATCTCATGATCGTCGATCTCGTCCGCAATGACCTCGGCCAGGTATGCGAGGTAGGAAGCGTTCATGTTCCGAAGCTCATGGACGTCGAAACCTATGCGTCCGTCCATCAGCTTGTCAGCACCGTTGTTGGGCAGCTCAGGACTGACGCCGACGCCATCGACTGCGTGCAATGTGCTTTCCCTGGCGGCTCGATGACCGGCGCTCCGAAACGTCGCACGATGCGCCTCCTCGACACCTTTGAGACCGAAGCAAGAAGCGTCTACTCCGGCGCTATCGGCTACCTCAGCATCGACGGCAGTATCGACCTCAGCATCGCGATCCGATGCGCGTTAGTTCGGGAAGACGACGTACGCATCGGGACCGGCGGGGCCATCGTCGCACTCTCGGACCCAGAGGAAGAGTTCGAGGAGACCCAGCTCAAAGCGCGCGTAATTCTCGAGGCTCTCGCCGCCGCTCTGTCGCTAGCGCAGGAGTGAAACCAGCGCGTCCTGAACAATCTCATAGCCACGCGGTGAGAGAATCGACTCCGGATGAAACTGGACGCTGTAGAACCCGGGCCCGCGCAGGGCGTGAACCTCTCCGTTGTCCTCGTTCGCCGAAAACTCGACGCCCTCCAGCTCAGCCCGGATCGCGCAGAACGTGTTGTAAAATCCGACCCGTTCTTTTCGACCAAAGAGGTCGATGACCGCCTGAGTTCCTTGCACGGGCACGTCCTTGTTGATGACGGGGAGGCCCAATTCGCGGGAAAGGATCTGGTGGGAGAGACACTCTGCGAAGAAGGGACGGCCAGACTTCAGACGTCGCTGGATGGCCCCACGCAGTGTCGCAATCTTCGGCGAATCCATGTCCGAAGGGTCGCCCGGCCCCGGCCCGAAGATCACAAGGTCTTCTGTATCGGCAAAGTCCTTGTAGGAAACAACGGAGACCTGCGCGCCCATCTGTTGCACCAAGCGCCCAAGCATTCGCGAGAAGCCGTCCTCGGCATCGACGATGGTAACTGGCACTCCGCGAAGCTCCGGCACTTCGTTGTAGCTGACACTCTGGGGTTCAAACCAGAAGCGCGAGAGGTAGAGGTTTCGGTGTTGCAGACTGATCTGCACGGCCTCGGGATCGACGTAGTCGAGTAGCTTTGGATACTCCGGCGCTGGGTGCCCAGCGGATTTGAGCGCCGCGAGAACGGCTGCGATCTTCGCTTCGGTTTCCTCCACCTCGGACTTGGGATCCGAATTCCGAACCAGCGTCGCGCCGACACGGATCTCGAGTTGCCCAGCATCGTCGATCTCCATCGTTCGAATGGTGATCGGCGCATCCAGTGTGCGAGCCCCACTCTCGTCCTGACCGAGGAGTGCGATGGTAGCTCCGTAGTAGGAACGTGACTCCTTCTCGTAGCGTCGAATCGTACGAAACGCACTCTGCACCGGGCTGCCAGTCACCGTCGGTGCGTACATCGACTCACGCAGGAGCTCATGGAGCCCCCGGCGGGTCTTCCCGAGCAACAAGTACTCGGTATGAATGAGCTTCGACATCTCCTTGAGAAGCGGCCCAACGATGGCGCCCCCCTGATCGCAGATCTCGCACATGATCTTCAGCTCTTCGTCCGTCACCATGAAGAGTTCGAAGACTTCCTTCTCGTCTTCGAGGAAGTCTAAGAAGCGTTTCTGCTCGGCCGGTGAGACGCTTGGCGTCTTTCGGAAGGTGCCGCTGATGGGATTCATCATCGTCGTCTCGCCGGTCACGCTGAGGTGCCGTTCCGGCGTCGCGCCAAGAACCATTCGCCCGCCGCCGCCGAAGATGAACGTCCAGTAGGTGCCGTACTCGTTCACGAGAAGCGAGCGAAAGATGGCGAGGGCGCTTTCCGGTGTGAACCCTTCGATCTTCGCGGCACAGCGACGAGCGACGACAAAATTCGCACCCACACCGCAGCCAATCTCATCGCGAACGATGCGCCGAATCGTATCTTCGTACTCCTCGGCGCTCGAATCAAACTCGAAGTCCGTCGTGACGACGGGCATCGAGG
Source organism: Polyangiales bacterium (assembly GCA_045106895.1). Classification (GTDB taxonomy): domain Bacteria; phylum Myxococcota_A; class Polyangia; order Polyangiales; family Houyiibacteriaceae; genus JBCCRV01. The sequence goes on from JBGCFM010000075.1 coordinate 19,034, forward strand.
GCAACGCTTCGAGCACCTCCTCGATCGGAAAGAACTCGGCCTTCTCGATCTTTAGGTACTCGATGGTCTCGCCATCGTCATGGACTTCAAACCCGCGCTCACGCGCCTGGGAGAAAGGGATCAGACTCACGGAATGAAACGGGCAGTTCGGCGGCAGGGGCGCATCAAGCGGGATCTCCGAGACCTCTTTGAGCGAACGCAACGAGCCCGTGCAGAGCCAAACGCCTTGCTCGTTCTTGCGGCGAAATGCGAAGAAAGGGCGCGAAGAATCGATGGAGAAGCTCATCGCTTGTTCCTACCACGGCGCCTGCAAAGCGACGGGATCTACTGTCACTCGTCAGCGAATGACTTCGCGAGTGCGTCATTCAGAGCCACCGCGGCAAGGCGCGACGAAGGAATATCAGCTGCGCCAAGGCGAGCGAGATCCCTCCGCTCTGAATCACGTGCTAGACGAGCAGTCCGGGCAACGGGGCGTCACAGCTGGCGTCCATCGCGTCTTGGTCATACTGCATCGCGCTCCAAGCCGGGTTGGGGGCCATTGCGCTGAAGGCACGCCGGCCTTCCTGCTGCCACTCGCTGCGGGGAATGCCAAAGGCGTCCAGGTAGCTCGTCGTCCATTGGAAAAAACACGCGCCGGGTCCGCGACCTACGTTGGCGAAGCGTCGCTGCGCATCTGGGAACGCCATCGCGTTGCGGTTACGAAGATCGAAGTAGCGACCCGTATGCATGGCGCCACCGGCACTGCCGGCGCTCAACACAGGGATCGAGTCACCTTGGTGCGTGGATGCGCCGGCCTCATGAGCCCACCAAACAAGACTGTTGTCGAGAATCGTCCCGCTGCCTTCGTTCAGTGCATCGAGCTTGGACACCAGGTCGAGGAAGCCCTGACGAAAGAAGCCCACGTTTGTATCGCGCATCAAGCCACCGAGGCGCATTAGCCTGCTGGTGTCTCCGTCAAGGCTGTTGGCCGCGTGCGCCACCTCATGGAAGCCGCCGGCGCTGTCCATGCCATCGACAAACTCCTGCGTAGTACCAATCACCGCCACGCGACTGCTGTCACACATGAAGGCGGCAACAATAATGTCGTTGATCACCGAGCAGCTTGAGCGCTGGTAGATTCCCGAGACGCTGTTGATTCCCCCCGGACGAGTCACGTCACCGCAGAGGCTACCCACCCCGGCGTTGAGAGAGGATTGAATGTCGCTCAAGTGGTCCATGTATTGGGTGAGGCGTTCACGATCCGCCGAGCCCAGACGAGCGCCAACGGGCGAGGCCCCGGAACGGAGACGCTCGTAACTTGCGTACACCGCATCGATGGGCGGACGCCGCGCTCCTCCATCGCTGGGAGGGACATACACAGCGTCGAAGATCGAACTCGGTGATGCTTCCTCGCTGCTTCGAAATCCACCCGCCGCTCCCTGGGAGCGGTCTCTGTATTCGATGGCCATGGCGTGATAGCCAAAGTAGAGCGTGCGCCGACGCGGAGTCCCCGGATAGAAGCCAGGCGAGTGCGCGATGATCTGGTCCGCCGTGAGTTGCTCTGGTGGCGTCTCAGAGTGATTGTTTGAAAGACGACCGTAGTTGCCGAGCACGTGTCGTGCGTGCCCGTAGTAAAACGGTACATCGAGCCCCCGGAATAGATTCATCTTCGAAACTAAGGCTGGGCTCAGCTCCGCCGCAGGCGCCCGAAGCGCGGCGCTGATTACGCGGTCCGCGCCTTGCTCCGTCGACCGAAGCTCACCGCGATGAACCGTGTGAAGCGGGTGCTCCATCTCGATGGACGCTTGGTCTTCGCTGGGGAACATCTCGTTCTGCCACACGCCGCCGTGTGGCGTCTGGATGGCAACCATGCGCTTCGGCGCTTCCTCCTGAGCGGATGCCCGCCCCCGCATCAAACTCGAGAGCGCAGGGACCGCCAGCCAAGCGCCTCCCGCACCGGCAAGAAAGAAGCGACGTCCAATCTTCCTGATGGTCATTCTGCATTCTCCGCGCGCACCCGAAACCCGGGGTCCAACACCACTGTGGAGAGCAACTCCCGCAGCGGCATGTTTCCGTCGATTCCCTCATCGACGGCTCGAAGCAAACACCCGTCGTCCGTCACACTCTCGCTCCGCCCGAGACTAAAGCGGACGTAGTGACGTGCGAAGCAAGCGCCGACCTTGCCGGTGTTGTACAGCGCTCCAGCCAAGGCAGCCCCGCCCGCGAGGCCCCCCTCGGGTGCCTCGCGTATGTCGACGCGGTCATTTACAGCCAGGACCATGGTCTGATTCCCGTCGCTATCGAAGAGGGGCTCTTCGTCACGGAGCTGGCCGATCGGGTCAAAACGCTCCAGCGCATATCCAGCACCGTTAATTCGCCCGTGACATCCGCCGCAGGCGGGTGAGCCCGTTAGCACATCCGTTGCCTCGCGTGATCCCATCCGCGTTCGGTCGATGGGCGGCAAGTTGTCCATCGCGCCACCAGGCGCTTCGGGCAGGTCGTCACAGACGATTTGCCGACGGACGAACACACCGCGGAGAATGGGATGGGTAATCGAGTTGATGTTCGGAAGCGCGACCTCCGCGCGGGTCAACAGAAGCCCCACACGAGTCAAGATGCTGTGTCGTTCCGCAGGAAGCGCCACGGGCTCGCCGGTGCTCGGCTGCACGCCGTAGATGCTCGCGAGCACGGGATGCGTCGTCGTGGTCACTTCGCTCAGGAAGAAGTCTTCAAAGGTCCCTCCGGAGCGCAGCGTATGCATGAAGAGGTCAACGATTTCATTTTCAACGGCCTGGTCGAAGGTCCAGTCAAGGTTCAGGTCACCCGCGATGACATCAAAATCCGGGCCTGCTCCCGTCGATGCTCGGTTCATCTGGTCGAAACGAAACCACTCCAGCAAGAACGAACGCATCGTGTCTCTCGTGCGTGGATGAGCGACGACGCGTTCCACTTGGCTGCTCCACCCTTCGCTCGTCATCAAGGCCCCGGTCTCCGCGGCGTCCATCAGCGCCTCGTCCGGCATCGAGTTCCAGAACTGGTAGCTCAACCTCGACGCAGCCTCATACGGGTCCAGCTCCCCCTCCCCTTCGACATGAAAGAGAAAGTACGGTTGTGTGAAGAGAACGGTCAGGAGGTCGGTGAGCGCGGCGCGCTCGATGGGGGCTGCTTCCCCGTACACCTCGTCACGAAAGAACGCCCGCGTCTCCGCGTCTAGAGGTCGTCGATGGGTCAGACGCCCTACACGCTCGATGATCTGATCGATGCAGGCGTCGTCGTTGCTCACGTCCGCGTCGACGGCACATTCGAAACCCATCTGTTGGAGCCTCGCGTCTGTGGACAGCGCCGCGCCGATGGCGACACCGAGCCGATAGTTGGCGTCGACGCCCACGGCACCGACGGACGTGTCAGAGCGCGTAAAGAGCTTCTGTCCGGGCTGCGTGTTGTGGGCAAGTCGCTGGTCTTGAGGCGTCGCCGCGAGCGCGCTTTCAAGATCCCCCAAGACCCCGAGGGCGGCCCCTTCGCCAACGAGTCGAATCATCACTTCGCCAACGGTGTTCTCCAGTTGGAGCCGGGAGAGTCGCCGGAGTGGCGGATCACGTGGCGTATCCGTCGAACACGCAAAGTCCGCTTCGCCGTCGTCGACGGAAACCGGCGGGGGTGTCCAGTCGAGGGGACCGTTCCCGATGACCCCTTCACACGCACCCAGTAACACGACAATAAGCAGGCATCTCACCGGCGAACTATAGCGCAATAATCGGCGGCAAACCTCCCAGGCTTCACCTCTGAGTCGGACACCTTGGCTCACCCAAGAACGTCCAGCGAGAAGACGCCGTCTACACCTTCGAGTTGAAACCCAGTCGCCCCGGCGCGCGCAAGAATGGACCGAAGCGGCCCAGGAGGAGCGGGCATCGCCTTGCTCCCCAATCGTGCGCTCATCGGTCCAGACTTGTCGATGGTGGCTGCCACGTGCGCCACGAGCTCTCCTGAATCCAGTCGAGTCAGCAAGGGTTTCCCGGCTGCCGAAGAGGCCACCAGGAGTCCAGGGTGGTGAGACATGGAAGCGCGAAGCAACTCCGACTCACCCCGACTCGCCGCCCGTTCGACGCTCAAGCCCGTAGCCCACGCGTGAAGGAGCCCGATCGCACCCGGCGTGAAGATAAAGCACTCCTCCTGCGGGCCTTTTGGGTTTACCCACAGACGTGTGTACTTGCGCGGGTCGAAATACCCGAGCAGCTGCACTGGATTTATCTCACCTGCATAAACCCCGAGAGTCGCGTGCACCGCCTGTGCACGCGTAGCTGCCACCGCGTCCGTAAAGACCCACAGTTCTCCCGGTGGAAATGCCTGTGTCTCGGACAGGACAAGGCCCTTTTTCGCGACCTGCCTGGGCGGCAGAAGCAGGCCCGGCACAAGGTAGTGCTGGTAGCTCATCAACCCGCGGAGCGCGGCGTTCTGGTCTACTTCCTTCGCAGCGAACCGCCGCAAAAGCTCACGCAGCGCCAAGCCAGCCCTCTCTCGGCCCCCGATCTTCGGCGGAGGATTTCGTGTGGATGGCGCCGGCGCCGGCGCAATCTGTTTCCCAGCGTTCGGCTTCTCCGTGCTGGCCTCCCCTTTCGCGAAGTGATGGTTGAGGATGAGGTTTCCGCGTAAGTCCGCGTCTTCGGGTCGCACCTCGCGAGCCGCAAAGAAGTCCGCGTCGCCGCGCACGAAGTCCTTCTGCATCGAGTGGATAGAGCCGCGATTAATTCGAGCCAGCACATAGTCGGGCTTCAGCGCGATCGCCCGGTCGTAACACGCCAGCGCGCCGGCCGTGTCCCGCAGCGCCTCAAGGTGCCGCCCCTTGCTACAAAGAAACGTCGGAAGGTCCGGCTCATCTTTGAGAACCAAGTCCGCGAGCTGAACGCCTTGCCTCGGCTCGGCCGAATACACGGCGGCGTACTTTGGGTGGTCCGCGTCGACGTTAGGCGTTTCCATGGACGCGCCATGTTCAGAGATTGCGCCGCGAATAAACGGCGGCGCGTCGAGACGAAAGACCTTCACGGCATCTCGGTACACCATCGCTTCATGTCGCGTGTCTGGCGGGATGGCAAAATGGATTGAAGTCGCCGCCGCCAAGAGCTGAGCGGCTCGGTCTTGACCGGCGACAAATGCATCAAGAACCGTTCGGCTCGCAGTGGCGTCTTCCTCTTCCACAATCTGGCGAAGTTTCGGCAAGTTGTGTTCGCCATGGTCGTTGGCGGAGTAGCCGAGAGGTGGCCAGACCATCCAGCGAGCGACTTTGCGCGCTAGTTCGTGATGTTCCGCGGCCAAGTCCAAGCCGCGCACATGCTCCTCGCATAGCCACGGCACGGCGCGGTCCATTCGGTCGCGCTGCCGTCCGATCATATCGTGGTTCGTTTCCGCCCAGCTGTTGTTCTGAAAGATCGTCGACAACCCATACCAAGGCACCATCGCGCTCCCGAGACCGGACCCTCCAAGCCAACGAATCCCGTGGAACGTAGGCAGGGCTTTCGGCGGCCGAATCAAGCGCTCGAGATCCTTGGCCGTGTCGAGGCGGTAGCGAATCGGCGCCGTCACCACGAGCTTCGTCGCCGTTTCACGATCCACCTTCATCTTCATCTCTTCGAAGGCGCGCTGAAAGAGGTCCGCTAAGTACTCCGCGACCCAGTCTAAGTTCTTGGCTAACCCTGGCGCCCGCCGGATTGGTTTGAGAATTTCTTCCACGGCCCAGAGCGACGCGAAGCTCCCATCCAATTTGTAAACGCCACCAAGACGCCGTTCGAGTTCGACCCTCTCCGGCGTCGCCAACGCTGACTCCTCAGGTGCATCTGGTTCGGCGTCGGGCGCGCTCAACGCATCAAAGAGGCGCGTAAACTCAGCGTTCGACGTTTCACTTTGAACAACCCTCGTCGCCTCACCCCGCCTGGTCGCGAGCATAAACGCGTTGACCTTTGTCTGGCCGGCGGGACGAGCAGAGAGAAGCTCGAAGGTCATCCGGCTCTCGACGGCGACCTGATGTTGAGCGAGAGACTCGACCGCCGCGGCGTGCTCGCCAAGCTCTGCAAGCTTGCGGCGGACAGTGGTGAGCGCTGTTCCCTCGCAACGTATGAGCATCACTGACTCGGGTGCAATCCATTGAGGCCCGAGCGTGTTTGTTGCGAAACAAAGGTAGGAGTTATCCAGCGTCGCGGCGGCGGCCCAGGCACGCACCTGATTCGAACACTGGGATGCCAAACGCTCACTCGCTGGGGAGGACGGCTCTACTCTCCCTGACGTCTCAAAGCGTCGATAGGACACAGATCCGTTCTCGCGCTTCATGAGCGAGAGCTCCTGCCGCGCCATACCGGCGGCGGATACATCTTCGCCCATCGCTGAGTCGAAGAGCCCCGCAAACTCCGTCGCGTGAGCAGGCGGTAGGTCTACGTCACCGAAGGCCCAGCGACCCACCTGATGAAAATCATCCGGAAAGTTCTCCCACCCCATCGTCACGCCTCGAAGCGTCACTCGAAAGCAGTGCGTGCCGTGAACCCCGGAGACAGCAACGAAACGCTCCCCTTCTTTCAAGTTCTCGGCGGCTGTTTCCAGGTGCGGAGGGATGTTCATCATCCATCGTCGCACAGCACTTTCGCGAAGCTCAAGCGTCAAGCGCGTCATTGGCGACGGACCTCGACACAACGAAAAACGGGCGCTGTCCGAAGACAGCACCCGCCCTTCTCATCGTCTGGCCTTCAAGAAGGCCGACGTCTGCTTTAGTCCTCGGACACTGCGCTGAGCGCGTCTGGCTCGGCGTACGCAGCTGCGTCGTCGACGACCATGTCGAGGTTTTCGTAGGCGCCAAGACCGGTACCTGCTGGAAGCAAGCGGCCCATGATGACGTTCTCCTTGAGTCCACGAAGGAAGTCGACCTTGCCGCTGATAGCAGCCTGGGTGAGGACCTTTGTCGTCTCCTGGAAGGACGAAGCGCTGATGAAGGAGTCCGTCGAAAGCGAAGCCTTCGTGATTCCGAGGAGCCAAGGCTCAGCGACAGCCGGGTGGCCGCCCTTCGCGATGACGCGCTCGTTCTCGCGCTCGAACTTGGCCTTCTCGACAAGCTGCTCCGGAAGGAACGTCGTGTCGCCGGTCTCCTTGATGCGAACTCGCTGCAGCATCTGACGCACGATGACTTCGATGTGCTTGTCGTTGATGGTCACGCCCTGAAGACGGTAGACCTGCTGAATCTCATCCACGAGCCAGGAAGCGAGCTGCTTCTCGCCCTTGACCTTGAGAATGTCGTGCGGGTTTGGAGCACCGTCCATGAGAGCCTCGCCGGCACGAACGCGGTCGCGTTCCTTGACCGTGAGATGCTTGCCCTTTGGAATGAGGTACTTCTTCGGCTCGCCAACGTCAGGCGTGATGATGATCTCACGCTTGCCCTTGGTGTCCTTGCCAGCTTCCACGACGCCGTCGATCTCCGACACAATCGCGTGGTCCTTTGGCTTACGCGCTTCGAAGAGCTCAGCAACACGCGGCAGACCACCGGTGATGTCCTTGGTCTTCGTGGTCTCGCGCGGCATCTTGGCGATGATTTCGCCAGCCTCAGCGGCCTGGCCATTGGCCAAGACGATGTTGGCGCCGGCAGGCAAGAAGTAGCGTGCGTCGTGGCTGCCCACCTTGAGGGGCTCGCCGTCTTCGCCGACGATGACGATGCGAGGTCGCATCGAAGGCACGCGGGAGTCGATGACGACGCGGCGGGAAAGCCCCGTCACCTCATCCGTGCGCTCTTCCATCGTCATTCCGACTTCGATGTCCTCGAAGCGAACCGTTCCCGAAACCTCGGTCACGATTGGAATGGCGTAGGGGTCCCACTCACTGAGGACGTGACCCTTAGCAACCTTCTCGCCCTCTTCGACACGAAGGAACGCGCCGTAGGTCAGGTTGTAGTTCTCGCGCTCGCGACCGCTCTCGCCAATCACCTTCACAACGCCGTGCCGGTTCATGACGACGAGCTCGCCGTTGTTCTTTCGAGCCGTCTTCACGTTCTCAAGCTGAATCGTGCCGTCGGCGCGTGCCTCGATGGCGGACTGCTCGATCTTACCGCGAGCAGCAGCACCACCAATGTGGAACGTACGCATCGTCAGCTGCGTGCCGGGCTCACCGATGGACTGCGCGGCGATGATGCCGGCAGCCTCGCCGATGTTGACCTCGTAGCCACGCGCAAGGTCGCGGCCGTAGCACTTGGCGCAGATGCCGCGCTTCGTGTTGCATGTGAGCACGGAGCGGATGAGCACCTTGCTGATGCCGCGGTCCTCCATGAGGGAGACTTCTTCCTCGTTGATGAGGCCGTTGGCTTCGATGAGCACTTCGCCCGTAACTGGGTCCTCAATGTCTTCGAGGGCCACGCGACCAAGGATTCGTTCGCCGAGAGGCGTGACGACTTCGCCGCCCTCTTCAAGCTTCGAAACCCAGATACCGTCGAGGGTGTCGCAGTCGTATTCCGTGATGACGGCGTCCTGGGCGACATCGACGAGACGACGCGTGAGGTAACCGGAGTTAGCCGTCTTAAGAGCGGTATCAGCCAGGCCCTTACGCGCACCATGTGTCGAGATGAAGTACTGGAGAACCGTCAGACCTTCACGGAAGTTAGCCGTGATGGGCGTTTCAATAATCTCACCCGACGGCTTCGCCATCAGGCCTCGCATGCCGGCCAGCTGACGAATCTGCTGGTTCGAACCACGAGCGCCGGAGTCGGCCATCATGTAGATGCTGTTGAAACTCGGAACCGTGGTCTTCGCCCCGGTCTCTTCGTCGACCATCGTGTCCTTCGCGATGCCTTCAACGAGGTCGCGAGCGATGACGTCGGACGCTTCCGCCCAAATGTCGACGACCTTGTTGTAGCGCTCGCCGTCGGTGATGAGACCTTCCTGGTACTGCTCGACGACGGTTTCCACGTCGGCCTGAGCTTGGTCCAAGGTCTCCTTCTTCGACTCCGGAATCGCCATGTCATCCATGCAGATGGACACGCCGGCCTGAGTCGACATCTCGTAACCAAGCGTTCGAAGAGCGTCGGCGAGAAGCACCGTCGCCTTGTTTCGGCTCATTCGGTAACACTCGTCGATGAGCTTACTGAGGGCCTTCTTATCGAGGACCTTGTTGACGTTGCGGAAGTCGAGGGGCTTCGGAAGCACCTCGCTCACGAGCACACGACCGACGGTCGTGTCGTACATCTTCTTGCCCCAACGAAGTCGAATCTTCGCGTGGAGCATGACCTCGCCAGCGTCGAAGGCCATGCGGACCTCTTCAGGGGAGGAGTAGATGCCGCGGAAGTCGCCGTTCTTCTCGGTTCCGTCGCGGTAGCCGCCCTTCTCGAAGGGCTTCTCACGCGTCATGTAGTAGAGGCCGAGAACAATATCCTGCGTAGGATTGATGATCGGCTTGCCGGAGGCAGGGCTGAGGATGTTGTTCGTGCTCATCATGAGCACGCGAGCCTCCATACGAGCCTCGATGCTCAGAGGAACGTGAACGGCCATCTGGTCGCCGTCGAAGTCGGCGTTGAAAGCGGTGCAGACGAGGGGGTGAAGACGAATCGCCTTACCCTCGATGAGCACGGGCTCGAAAGCCTGAATGCCAAGACGGTGAAGCGTCGGTGCGCGGTTGAGCATGACCGGATGCTCTGTGATGACCTCGTCGAGGATATCCCAGACCTCTGGCTTCTCCTTCTCGACGAGCTTTTTGGCGCTCTTGATCGTCGTAACGTATCCGCGCTCTTCGAGCTTATTGTAGATGAAGGGCTTGAAGAGCTCGAGGGCCATCTTCTTCGGCAGACCACACTGGTGCAGGCGAAGCGATGGACCGACGACGATGACGGAACGACCCGAGTAGTCGACGCGCTTACCGAGAAGGTTCTGGCGGAATCGACCCTGCTTGCCCTTGAGCATGTCCGAGAGGGACTTGAGTGGGCGCTTGTTGGGACCCGTGATGGTCTTGCCGCGACGACCGTTGTCGAAGAGCGCATCCACAGCTTCCTGAAGCATGCGTCGCTCATTGCGGATGATGATCTCCGGAGCGTTCAACTCGAGCAATCGCTTGAGACGATTGTTTCGGTTGATGACGCGGCGGTAGAGGTCGTTCAAGTCCGACGTGGCGAAGCGACCGCCGTCGAGAGGAACGAGAGGACGAAGGTCCGGAGGAAGCACCGGAATAACGCTGAGCATCATCCACTCGGGACGGTTGCCGCTGTCCTTGAAGGACTCGACGACCTTGAGTCGCTTGCTGAGCTTGGTGCGCTTCGAAATCGAAGTCGCCTCGGAGAGGTCCTTACGAAGACTCTCGGCCATGCCGTGAATGTCGAGTTCCTTGAGGAGCGTGAGGACAGCCTCACCGCCCATGGCAGCGTCGAAGGTGTCGTCGCCGTACTCTTCCATGAGCTCGTAGTAACGCTCTTCGCTGAGGACCTCGCCCTTCTCAAGAGGCGTCTCGCCGTTCGCCGTCACGACGTAGGCTTCGCAGTAGAGCACGCGCTCAAGATCTTTGAGCTTCAGGTCGAGCAACGCGCCGATACGCGAAGGAAGCGACTTGAGGAACCAGATGTGCGCCACAGGCGTCGCGAGGTCGATGTGGGCGAGACGCTCACGACGAACCTTCGACTGAATGACCTCAACGCCGCACTTCTCGCAGACGATGCCGCGGTGCTTCATGCGCTTGTACTTGCCGCAGAGGCACTCGTAGTCCTTCACGGGTCCGAAAATTCGGGCGCAGAAGAGGCCGTCCTTCTCAGGCTTGAAGGTTCGGTAGTTGATCGTCTCGGGCTTCTTGACCTCACCGTGAGACCACTCGCGGATCTTTTCAGGTGATGCCAGTCCGATTCGGATCGCCGAAAACGAAAGGGGGTCTTTGGGCTTTTCGAAAAAGCTGAAGATGTCCTTCATGGGTCCTACGCTCGCTTTTTGAGCCACTGCGATAGCAGCTCGGAATCTTGTTACTTACAGGGGTGTGGATTGAACGCGGCGCTCGCCGCGTGGGGTCGTCGACTCTCCTCCGCAGAGGAGAGGACGACCGGGCTGCACTAGTCTTCGGCGACCATGATGTCGTCGTCCTGCGGAATGCTGTCGGCTTCGATGAGTTCGACGTTGAGACACAGAGCCTGAAGCTCCTTCATCAAAACGTTGAAGCTCTCCGGAAGACCGGCATCGAGCGTGTTGTCACCCTTCACGATGGCCTCGTACATGCGGGTTCGACCCTGCACGTCATCGGACTTCACCGTGAGGAACTCCTGCAGCGCGTAGGCCGCGCCGTAGGCTTCCATGGCCCAGACTTCCATCTCACCGAGACGCTGGCCGCCGAACTGCGCCTTACCACCCAGCGGCTGCTGCGTAACGAGGGAGTATGGACCAATGCTTCGAGCGTGAATCTTGTCGTCGACCAAGTGGTGAAGCTTGAGGATGTACATGACACCTACGGTGACGTCCTCGTGGAACGCTTCGCCGGTGCGACCGTCGAAGAGAACCGTCTGGCCGTCTTCCTGAACCTCGGCCTCACGAAGGAGCGCCTTGATCTCGGACTCTTCCGCACCGTCGAAGACAGGCGTCGCGAGGTGAAGACCACCGCGAAGCTTCTCGACGAACTTGATGAGTTCCTTGTCGGCGAGGTCGTCGATGTAGAGCGCGTCAGGTCCACCTGCGTAGATACGCTTGAGGCGAGCTCGAATGGAGTCGTAGTCCGGCGTGCGCTCGTCGAGCATGTCGCCGAGCTGACGTCCAAGGAGCCAGCCGGCCCAGCCGAGGTGAACCTCCAGAATCTGCCCGACGTTCATTCGCGAAGGAACGCCGAGAGGGTTCAGGACGATGTCGACGGGCGTGCCATCGGGAAGGTAAGGAAGGTCCTCTTCCGGAAGGATCCGGCTGACAACACCCTTATTTCCGTGACGACCGGCCATCTTGTCGCCGACCTGGAGCTTACGCTTGATGGCGACGTAGACCTTGACCATCTTGATGACGCCGGGAGGAAGCTCGTCGCCCTTACCGAGCTTACCGATCTTCTCCTGGAAGAGCTCTTCGATGGCTGCGCTCTGCTCCGCGAGCTGACCGAGAATCGCGTCGATCTTCTCTTTGTTCTTGTCGACCTCAATGAGGCCCCAGTAACGCTGAGGGATCGGCTCGAGGTCCGACTCGTTGATGACGGCGCCCTTGGCGAGAAGGACTTTGCCCTTATCGTCGTTGAGCTTCGCCGTCGTCGTGCGCTTGGCCAAGAGCTTCTTGATTCGACCGAAGGCCGAGTCGCGAAGAATCTTGATCTCGTCGGCCATGTCCTTCTCGAACTTGGCTCGCTCGCGGTCTTCAATCTGACGAGCGCGCTCGTCCTTCTCGGTGCTGCCCTTACGAGCAAACACGCGAGCATCGATGACGACACCGCCAACGCCGGGTGGAACTCGAAGCGAGGTGTCGCGGACGTCGCCGGCCTTCTCGCCGAAGATGGCCCGAAGGAGCTTCTCTTCCGGCGAGAGCTGAGTCTCGCCCTTGGGTGTGATCTTGCCGACGAGGATGTCGCCGCTGCGAACCTCGGCGCCGATTCGAACGATGCCCGACTCGTCGAGGTCGCGAAGCGCTTCCTCACCGACGTTAGGAATGTCGCGCGTGATCTCTTCCTTGCCGAGCTTGGTGTCTCGGGCGACGCACTCGAACTCTTCGATGTGAACCGAAGTGTAGACGTCGTCCTTGACGATTCGCTCGCTGATGAGAATCGAGTCCTCGAAGTTGTACCCGCCCCAAGGCATGAACGCGCAGACGACGTTCTGACCGAGAGCAAGTTCGCCCATATCACAGCTCGGACCATCGGCGATGACATCGCCGGCCTTCACCTTGTCGCCGGGGCGAACGATGGGCTTCTGGTTGTACGCAGTGTTCTGGTTGGAGCGCTGGAACTTGTGAAGTCGGTAGATGTCCGGGAACGCCCCGGCCTCACCCTCAGCCTTCACGACGATTCGCGTCGCGTCCACGGAGTCGACGGTGCCGTCTCGCTTCGCCACGATGCAGACGCCGCTGTCGCCGGCCACTCGGCCTTCGATGCCCGTTCCAACGATGGGAGCGCGGCTACGAAGACAGGGAACGGCCTGACGCTGCATGTTCGAGCCCATCAAGGCGCGGTTAGCATCATCGTGCTCGAGGAAGGGAATCAGCGAAGCAGCCACGGAAACGAGCTGGTTCGGCGAGACATCCATGAGATGAATCTCGTTCGGCGGGACCATGACGAAGTCGCCGTTGTAGCGAGCGCTGACGAGCGTTCCCTCAAGCTTCTTCGTGTCCTCTTCGATGTCGGCGTTGGCCTGCGCGATGTACTTCTTCTCTTCTTCAAGAGCCGAGTACCAGCGAACCTTATCGTCGTAGACGATGCCATCTTCAACGGTTCGGTATGGCGTCTCGACGAAGCCGTACTCGTTCACGCGGGCGTAGGTCGAAAGCGACGCGATGAGGCCAATGTTTGGACCTTCCGGAGTCTCAATCGGGCAGATACGGCCGTAGTGAGTGATGTGAACATCGCGGACTTCGAAGCCAGCGCGCTCGCGCGTCAGACCACCAGGTCCAAGCGCGGAGAGACGACGCTTGTGCGTCACCTCGGAGAGCGGGTTGGTCTGGTCCATGAACTGCGAGAGCTGACTGGAACCGAAGTATTCCTTCACAACGGCCGAGACGGGCTTGGCGTTGATGAGGTCGTGCGGCATCAGCGTCTCGATCTCCGCCGACATGTTCATGCGCTCCTTGATGGCGCGCTCCATGCGGACAAGACCGATGCGGTACTGGTTCTCCATCAGCTCGCCAACGGCGCGAACGCGTCGGTTACCAAGATGGTCGATATCGTCTGTGCTGCCGTGGCCGTTCTTCAGCTCGATGAGGTGACGAACAGTCTCGACGATGTCGTCATGCGTAAGCACACGAACGTCGGGCTTGTCGGCGTCTTCTCGCTCGGAGAAGAACTTGTAGTTCAGCTTCAGGCGGCCAACGTCCGAGAGGTCGTAGCGTTCTGGGTTAAAGAACAAGTTATTGAAGTGGTTACGGGCCTGCTCGAGGCTCGGTGGGTCGCCCGGACGAAGTCGCCGGTAGATCTCAAGGATGGCTTCATCCTGAGTCTGAACCTTGTCCGCCAGGAGCGTGTCACGAAGGAAGCTGCCGACGTTGTGTCCGTCGATGAAGAGCACCTTGACGCTCTGAATCTTGGCTTCCTTGAGGATCTCAAGCTTCTCGGGCGTGAGCTCCTCGTTGACGCCGAGCAGAATCTCGCCCGTCTCTTCGTCGATGATGTCTTCTGCGCCGACCTTGCCGATGACGTCGTTCTCATCGATGGGCAGTCGCTCAAGCTTCGCCTCCTTGAGCTTACGAAGCGTCGCGCGGGTGAACTTACGGTTCCGGCGAACAATGATGTTGCTGCCGATCTTGATGTCGTTCGTGGCGCGCTGGCCGTTGAGCAGGTGGTACTCGATGCTCTTCGTGTACTTGTCACGCGGCTCGAAGAAGATGGTCTCGGTATCGTAGAACGTGTCGAGGAGGTTGTGCGTCGTGTAACCAAGGGCCTTGAGGAGCACCGTGGCGTGCATCTTCCGGCGACGGTCGATACGAACGTAGATCAGGTCCTTCGGGTCGAACTCGAAGTCGAGCCATGAACCACGGTAAGGAATGATACGCGCCTGGTAGAGGAACTTGCCCGACGAGTGGGTCTTGCCCTTGTCGTGGTCGAAGAGCACGCCGGGGCGTCGGTGAAGCTGGCTGACAACGACTCGCTCTGTGCCGTTGATGATGAACGTACCGTTCTCCGTCATCAGCGGGATCTCACCGAAGTAGACCTGCTGCTCCTGAATCACGCGCACCGCACGCTCGCCGGCGTCGGAGCTATCGTAGATGATGAGCTGAATGGTCACCTTGATAGGCGCCGCGTAGGTCATGCCGCGCTGGCGGCATTCGTCTACGTCGTATTTCGGACGCTCCAGCGTGTAACCCTCGAAGACAAGCTCCGTGGTCCCGTTGAAGTCGCGAATTGGGAAGACGCTCTTGAAGACGCCCTGCAGTCCGATGTCCTCACGTTCATGGAACGGGATATTCGACTGAAGGAACTTGTCGTAGGAACGCTTCTGAATGTCGATGAGGTTTGGAATATCGAGAAAACGCTCGATCTTGCCAAAGCTGTGTCGCACCCGGAAGTTAGTCTGAATCTTCTTCGCCATTGCGATGGAGCTCCTATCCCCGCTGCTCGTTGCGAGGGGTCTAGCCGTCTGCGGGCCAGTGTCGAAAATGTCTAAGGAAGGACGTGTTGCTGGCTCATTCACCAGCTTTATAAGAATCTAAGTTTGAAGGTGAGGCGCCTGGGGCGCCGAGGGAACTTCCGAAAAGTTCCCTATAGGAAATATCGCTCGTCGTAGAAAATGCGGAAGAAACGCGGATGGCGGCCACGAACACCGGGTAAACCGGGTCCGGACCGCCTGCGATTCATTGGGCTATTGAAAACCCCTGGGTCGAGAGAGTCCATCCGCTAAGGACGCCCACGCTGCACGCTTCTTGCACCACCAAGGCCGAGACCCTAGCCGCAGACTCGGTGGTGTCAAGTAGTGTGCCAGGAGTACTTTCCAGAGTCGTGCCGAAGCCCGACCCTGGGAAAGTACCCACCCGCCAAATCACTTGATGGTGACCTTGGCGCCTGCAGCTTCGAGCTTCTTCTTGATCTCTTCGGCTTCGTCCTTGCCGCAGCCTTCCTTGAAGACCTTTGGAGCCGCTTCGACGAGGCTCTTGGCGTCTGCAAGTCCGAGGGACGTGAGCTCGCGGATGACCTTAATGGTCGCGATCTTCTTAGGACCAGCGTCGGTGAGCTCGATGTCGAACTCGGTCTGCTCTTCCTTGTCCTCTGCTGGGCCAGGACCAGCAGGACCGGCGACAGCGACAGGTGCCGCCGAAACGCCCCAGTGCTCTTCAAGCGCCTTCACGAGGCCTGCAACCTCCATGACGGACCAGCTGCTGAGTTCCTCGATCATCTTCTCTTGAGTCATGTTAGCCATTTGATTTCTCCGATATCGCCGCGACCTGCTTCAAGCCGCGGAAAGTTTGTTTGTGTTATGGGTTTTGGTTTTGATTGTTTGTTGGAAGCGACGGCGATCAGCCGGCCTCCTGCTGGCGCTTGCGGGCATCCATGACGAACGCGAAGCGCTGTCCGGGAGCGGCGAGCTGAGCGACGAGGCTCTGAGCGGGTGCCATAAGGGTCGCGAGAAGCATGGCGCGGACTTCGTCCTTGCCGGGCATGGAAGCGAGGGTCGTTTCGACCTGCTTGCCTTCAAGCACCTGTCCGTCGAGCACAGCGCACTTGGCGGTGAGCTTCTCAGGGTGGTCCTTCTTCTTGAGCGTGTCCTTTTTGGACTCTCGGAACGTCTTGAGGACCTTCGCCGCGCTGGACGGGTCTTCGTAGCTCCAAGCGATTCCGGTCATTCCCGTCAGCTGTGACGTGAAGCCTTCCGCGTTTTCAAGGTCGGTTCCGGCGATTGCCTTCTTGACCAGGTTGTTCTTCACAACGCGGTATTCGATTCCTGCAGCGCGGAACTGTGTACGGAGCTCAGTGATGTGCTCCACGGTGACGCCGCGGTAGTCGACGAGAACCGTCGCTACTGCCTTGTCAAAGTTCTCTTTGAGGGTCGCGACGGCTGCCGCTTTCTCTGTTGCGTTCATCGGCATATTAGGCCTCCACCGTGTCGACCGAGTTCGGGTCGATGCGGACTCCTGGTCCCATGGTCGAGCTCAACGTGATGCTCTTCATGTAGGTGCCCTTAGCGGTCGCTGGTTTGAGTCGGTTCAGCGTGTCGAGAAGCGCTTTCACGTTCTCTTCAAGCTTCGCGGCATCAAAGCTGCACTTACCTACAGGTACGTGCACGATGCCGGCCTTTTCGACGCGGAACTCAACCTTACCGGCTTTTGCTTCCGATACTGCTTTGTTCACGTCAAAGGTTACTGTTCCAACTTTAGGGTTTGGCATCAGACCGCGCGGACCGAGCACACGGCCAAGTCGGCCGACCTGCCCCATCATGTCCGGTGTTGCGATCACAGTGTCAAACTCAAGCCATCCGCCGGTGATCTTGGCTACAAGATCATCAGCTCCCACAAAATCGGCTCCCGCGGCTTCCGCTTCAGCGACTTTGTCGCCCTTTGCGAAAACCAGGACACGCTTTGTGCTGCCCGTGCCATGCGGAAGAACCACCGCTCCTCGCACCATTTGATCAGCGTGCTTTGGGTTAACCCCAAGGCGCACTGCCAGGTCCACAGTCTCGTCGAATTTGCCGAAAGCACATTCTTTCACGAGGCCTGCTGCCTGCTGGAGCGAATACCGTTGGTCCCGCTGGACTTTTTCAAAGGCGGCTTTGCGCCTCTTTCCGGTTCTCATTCATCCTCCTCGACTTGCCCGGAAATGTCCGAGCTTGCCTACCACCACGCATCCTTGGGTGGTCCAAGGCGGCACCGGCCCATTCCGGCACCGAATCTGGTCAACCTCACCGAAAAGTGAGGATGCCGTCGTTCGTTGTTTGTTGTTGTGAGTGAGCGCTTGCGCGCCCTACTGGCCTGCGACGTTGACGCCCATGGAGCGTGCTGTGCCCATGACACTACGCATGCAGGACTCGATGCTCGCGGCGTTGGTGTCCTGGATCTTCGTCGTCGCGATCTCGCGGACCTGGTCCATCGTCAGCGTTCCGACTTTGTCCTTATTGGGAACGGCCGAACCGGACTCAATGCCGAGAGCCTTCTTGATAAGAACGGGCACCGGTGGCGTCTTCGTGATGAACGAGAACGAGCGGTCCGCGAACACCGTGATGACCACGGGAATGATGAGTCCAGCATCCTTCTGCGTACGACCGTTGAAGTCCTTGCAGAACTGCATGATGTTGACGCCGTGCTGACCAAGCGCGGGACCGACAGGTGGCGACGGGTTCGCTTTGCCGGCTTCGAGCTGGAGCTTGATGGTTCCGATGACCTTCTTCATGGGTGCGTCCTAATCCTAAATAAGAAGCAACGTTTGACACGTGCTTGTAAAACTTGAGTTGAAGTGGAGTGAGTTGCTTAGACGGTCTTTTCGACCTGTCCGTATTCGAGTTCGACGGGCGTCGCACGGCCGAAGATGCTGATGAGCACGCGGACCTTTTGTTTCTCCGCGTTGAGCTCTTCGATGGTGCCCGTGTAGTTCGCGAAAGCACCTTCGGTGACGCGGACGTGGTCGCCCTGCTCGAAGTCGACCTTGGCGACTGGACGCTTTCCGTTCTCAACCTGGGACGCGATGACATCGATCTCGGGTGCAGGAACAGGGGATGGGTGACGACCACCGATGAAGCCGCTGACCTTTGGAGTGTCCTTCACGAGATGCCAACTGGCCTCGTTCAGGTCCATCTCGATGAAGATGTAGCCCGGGTAGAAGTTGCGCGAGACAATGCGCTTCTTGGTGCCGTGGTTCTGCTGGACGTTCTCTTTCGGGATGAGAATCGTGCCGAACATTTCCTCCATGCCAGCCTGGCGAATGCGCTCCTCGAGGGAAAGCTTCACCTTGCTCTCATATTGGCTGTAGGCCTGTATCACGTACCACTTCATGGTTTCGTTCCGAGTCTTCGAGTTAAGTTCTGTGAGCTGCGGGTCGGTAGACTGCAATGCTAGTAAATAAGGTCGGTGACCGCGGACCAGGCCGCATCAAAGACACCCAGGATGACCGCAGCGATGACGGAAACGACCATGACGACCATGGTGTTGGACCAGGTGGCCTCACGCGTGGGCCACGTGACGTGCTCAAGCTCGTGGGCGACTTCGCGGGAGAACTTGTTCACCTTCTCGTTCTTGTAGAGGAGAACCGCGATGAGCATCGATGCGATGGCAGCGACGCCTGTCAGAATCGTGGGGTTCGGGTCAGCGATGTTCGCCTTCTCCGCCACGAAGGCTGCGACGTCTACGAAGAGATGGTCGAGGAACCAGAACGAGAGAAGGAACATTCCCACGTAGGCGAACTGCACCCATCGCTCGATGCCGAGCGTGCCTGTTTGGGTCGGTGGGTTCGATTCATCCATGAGAGGGTCCGTCGGGTGAGGGCCGTTAGAGATACTAAGAAGAACTAAGAAAGGGTTTTGGCAGGTCAGGAGGGATTCGAACCCACAACCATCGGATTTGGAATCCGGCGCTCTACCGTTGGAGCTACTGACCTAAGATGTACGAAGGGTCGCGACATATGCGATCCTGCAAGGCGGAATGCAACCACCGGCACGCTTTTTGTCTAGAAGACTGGTTTTTTAGGGTAAAATTGCCCTGAACGATACACATAGGTCGTCAGGAAGAAAAAACATCCCAGATCGCGTCACTTTCTGAGTTTTTTCTATCGGGACTCTTTGTGAAGCGTGTGACGACGACACGCTGGGCAGAACTTCTTGAATTCCAGGCGTTTTTCGTCGTTTGCACGACGTGCTTTGTCTCGCTTGTAGTTGCGTCCGCCGCAAACCTCACACACGAGGACAATTTTCAGTCGATCACCCATAACTCACTTTGTCTCCACGATCGTCCTGCGCGAGAGCCCAGGTAAAACAAAAAGAGCCCGCTGTCGCGGGCTCTTCGTTTGGTGTCGGCGCGAAGCCGACTGATTACTCGATGATGCTGGAGATGACGCCGGCGCCGACGGTGCGGCCACCTTCGCGGATAGCGAAGCGCTGCTTCTCTTCCATGGCGACGGCTGCGATGAGCTCGACCTTCATCTTCACGTTGTCGCCGGGCATGACCATCTTGACGTCTTCGGGAAGCTCGATC
>JBGCFM010000076.1:0-7712 GCA_045106895.1 Polyangiales bacterium
GCGCACGTACTACCCCGTACTCTCGCTCGTTCAAATCGCGTGGCCGGGCGGTCTTGTGCTCATCGATCCCTTCAAGGTGGACATGACGCGGCTTCGGCCGCTGATGGAGAGTGACTCCCTGGCTCTTGTGCACGCCTGTTCTCAAGACCTGCCGATCCTAATGAGCGCGACGGGAGCGATGCCTGCGCGAATCTTCGACACGCAGGTCGCTGCGTCGTTCCTGGGATACGGCGTCGCTTCCCTCGGCGCGCTCGTCAAAGGCGAGCTGGGCGTTGAGCTCGAAAAAGGCTCGCAGCTGACGGACTGGACGCGTCGTCCCCTCGACGAGCGCTCCCTCAAGTACGCGGCCTCCGACGTTGCGTACCTCCACGAGGTGCACCGAAGGACATCGGCAGCTTTGGAGAAGAAGGGTCGTCTCGACTGGGCGGTCGAAGAGTGTGAGGGGCTCCTCGTGAAGGCCGCCGAAGAGCGAGACCTCGACGAGGCTTGGTGGCGCCTGAAAGGAAAGTCCAAACTGCGTGGCCAGGCCCGTGGCGTGGCTCAGGCTTTGGCTCGTTTTCGAATCGAGCAGGCCGCCGCCCAGGACATTCCGGTGAAGCGCGTTCTTTCGGACATGGCGATCCTGGCGATGGCCGGGCGTCCCCCAAGGAACGAGCGAGATCTCGGTCGCATCCGCGGCATGGGGAGTCTGAGCTCGAACCTCGCGCAGCGTGTTCTGAAAGCCGTAGAGAAGGGCCAAAACCTCACAGCAGACGAGCTTCGGACGCCGCCGGCGAAACCAAAGGGGCAGGCCGTCAAAGCCGCCGCAGGTCTCTGTCTCGCTTGGGTTCATCAGGTCGCCCAGGACGAAGGCATCGAGCCGGCGATGCTGGCGACGCGAGACGACATGGACGCCCGTCTCAAGAAGCGACCCTCACGCCTCGACGAAGGGTGGCGACACGAGTTGACTTCGAAGGGCATCGACGCGCTCACCAGCGGCGAGGCGGCGCTTGGCGTTCGTGACGGCCAGCTTACGCTGATGAAGGTCGCGGCTTCTTAGGCGCTTTTAGTCTCGGGAGGGAAGGGTCGTCGGTGATGTGGACAGCGCCGCCCGGCCCATTCGTGACGACGAGACGCCGTCCGATACTCCGATATCCTTCGCCGGAGCGCATGGGATCGCTCTCCCAACGCCCTCTTCCGACGACGGCGATCGGTTCACCTTCGGAGAGAATGCCCTCCCGGACGATGTAGCGAGCCTGGGGGCGCATCTCGAAATCGCCTTTCTTGAGATGCGCGACCAACCCCGGCACGGGTTTGTCGATGAGGGAGTCGAACTTCGTATCTTCGATGAGCGAGAGGCGGGAGGCGACGGGAGTGACAAACGCTGTGTCGTGGTCGTCGTCAACGAAGAAGGGGCGTAGCGTTCTTTCGTCGTGGACGGTGCCAAAGTTGTTTCCGCGATCTTCACTCACGTTGAGCGTCCAAGCCACACAAGGACGGCCGCTTAGAGGAGCCAAGAGCAGATCGCCGCCGCCGGCACGCACGGTTCCACGAATGTGTACGACGGCGCCTTCTTTCGAGGAACCAATGGGTCGAAGCGTGTGGCGCTCGAACACGCGGCGCGTAGAGAATCGGCGATTCGCCGCTGCCAGGCCCGCCCACACGGCCGCCAGGGAACCAGCGAGAAACGCCTCCGCCAGCACCTACCAGCCGGCCTTCGGGTCTTGCAGGTACACGTCTTCTTCCGCGGTGTTGTCTCGGCTTAGAAGCGCGTTGCGGTGAGGGAAACGTCCAAAGCGCGCGACGACGTCCCGATGGGATACGGCGTAGTCGCGTGAGTTTGAAAAGACCGCCCGAGCCGCGGCACTTCGCTCTTCGTTCTCAGCGAGCTCCGCGAAAATGCGGACGCAGTCCTCTTGCGCCGCGAGGTCTTCGGCGTGCATCAGGGGCATCAACGCAAACGTCGCGAAGTGCGTTCCGAGAGTGGGTAGATCCGCGACGAGGGAGCGCGAGAGTGCGAGGGCGACGTCGTCGCTGGCGTACATTCTTCCGCTCCCGCGAAACATGTTGCGGGTGAATTGATCGAGGACGATGACGCGTGCGAGTCGAGCTTTGGGTGAGTCGTCCCACCCGTCCGGCGTTTCGCCCGCCGCGAGCTGCTCATAGATGTCCAGAAACCGCTCGCGGATGGTTGCATCGAAGTCGTCGCTCTTCTGGTACCAGCGCTGCGCGCACTCCTTGGACGAAGTGCCCTCTTCGTCGTGGGGGGTGAACCAGAACTCCAAGACGTCATTGAACCCCATACGTTTGTCTCTAGTCACTCAGAGAACAAAGCGCCAGTTACGCTGTTCAAGCGGGGAAAAGGACCCTACACTCCCGCGCGATGGACTTGAGTTTTACCCCCGAGCAGACCGCATTTCGAGAAGAAGTCCGGTCCTTTATCGCCGAGGCTGCCCCGCCCGCGATTCAAGCGAAAGCCGCCAACTTTGCGCACTTCACCCATGAAGAAGTGATGCAGTGGCACAAGATTCTGGCGAAGAAGGGCTGGGTGGCACCCCACTGGCCCAAGGAGTACGGCGGTCCCGGCTGGGACGCGACGCAGCGCTTCATCTTCGACGATGAAGTGACCAGCGCCGGTATGCCGGCTCTGAGCCCCTTCGGCCTCGTCATGGTCGGGCCACTCATCCAGCGTTTCGGTACAGACGAGCAGAAAGCTCGCTTCCTGCCGAAGATCCTCAGCGGTGAGGAAGTGTGGTGCCAAGGGTACTCGGAGCCCGGCGCCGGCAGCGACCTCGCCTCGCTTCGAATGAGTGCCGTCGCCGATGGCGATCACTATGTGCTCAACGGCCAGAAGACCTGGACGACCTACGCGCAGTACGCCGACTGGATCTTCTGCCTCGTGCGCACGAGCTCCGAAGGAAAGAAGCAGCAGGGCATCTCCTTCATGCTTATCGAGATGAACACGCCGGGCGTCGAAGCGAAACCTATGCAGACGCTCGGTCACACGCCTGCGTTCTGCGACACATTCTTCGACAACGCGCGCGTTCCGAAGGAGAACTTGCTCGGACCCCTCGACGGCGGCTGGACCCTCGCGAAGGCGCTCCTCGGCCACGAGCGAACCCTCGTCGCCGCCGTCAGCCAGACGGACCGCGTGCTCACCCAGGCGCGCCACATCGCCGAGACGACGATGGGCGATGACGGACGTCCGCTCATCGAAGACGCGCACTACGCCGGTCGTATCGCGCGACTGGAGATGCGCCTCCGCGCGCACCGCATGACGAACTACCGCGCCCTGGCCGAACAGCAGAAGGGGCACCACCCAGGGCCAGAGTCTTCGATTCTGAAGCTCGTCGGTTCGGAGCTTGTCCAAGCTGGCGACGAGCTTTGCCTGGAACTCATGGGACGAAACTCGCTCTCCTGGTTCAACGGCGAGGAAGTCATTCCGGCGTCCCAAGAGTGGCTTGCGAGCCAGTACTGCTACGACCGCGCGACCACAATTTACGCCGGTTCCAACGAGATTCAGAAGAACGTGATCTCCAAGCTCATCCTTGGATTGCCGAAGAAGTAGGAAGACCATCATGAACTTTGATCTCAGCGAAGAGCAGAAGATGCTTCAGAAGACCGTTCGGGACTTCGTGAAGCAGGAGTCCACGGTGGAGCGCTTTCGAAAGCTCCGCGACGCCGAAGGCAGCGGATATGAGAAGTCCACCTGGCAGCAGATGGGCGAACTGGGTTGGCTCGCGATGCCTTTCCCAGAGAACGTAGGCGGTTTTGGCGGCAGCTTCGTCGACGCCGCCATCATCCTCGAGCAGCTTGGCTCGACGCTCGTCCCAGAGCCGTACCTCGCCAGCGTCTGCATGGGCGGCATGGCGCTCTTGCACGGAGGCGACGCCGCCCAGCACGAGAAGTACCTTGCGCCGATGCTCGAAGGGCAAACGACCCTGGCGTTTGCGGGCTTCGAAGCAAACTCCCGCAACGACATTACGCGCATCGAGACCCGCGCTGAGGCCCAGGGCGACGACTTCGTTCTCAGCGGCGAGAAGCCCTTTGTGCTGAATGGGCACGCGGCGGATCACATCATCGTGAGCGCTCTTGTGGGGGCGGAACTTGCTCTCTTCGTCGTCGACGGAAACGCCGATGGCCTCGAGCGCAAGACAGTGCGTCTCTTTGACGGCCAGCGGGCTGGCTTGCTTTCGCTCAAGGGAGTCAAAGTGAGCAAAGACGCGCGGCTCTCGAGCAAGGATGCCGCCGAGGTCATCACGCGCACCGTCGACTTCGCGGCGGCGGCGTCCGTCGCCGAAGGTGTCGGCGTCGCCCAGAGCATGCTTGGCATGACGACGGAGTACCTCAAGACGCGAGAGCAGTTCGGCGTCAAGATCGGCAGCTTTCAGGCGCTTCAGCACCGCGCCGTCGAGATGTATGTCGAGGTCGAACTTCTCAAGAGCATCTCCGCCGAAGCGAGCGTCCGCGCCGAAGAAGAAGGCACCGAGCGAGCGCAGGCGATCAGTGCAGCCAAAGTGCAGCTTGCCACCGGCGCACAGTTCGTGAGTCGCGCGAGCATTCAGCTTCACGGCGGCGTGGGCGTCACCGACGAACATGACATCGGTCTCTTCTTCAAGCGCATGCAGGTTCTCACCATTGTCGGTGGCGACGAAGTACATCACGTTCGCCGATACGCGGCGGGCTCCGCTCAGTAGCCACCTTCGCTGATCTTGTGCCACGCTGTGGCCATGAATAACGTAGCGCTTATCGTTGCCATGCTCGCCCTCGGGGCATGCGCAACCAGCACGACTCCGTCAGGTGGCGTCGATGGAGGGTCGCCTCTGGATGCGAGCTTTGTCGACGTTCCCGCGTTTGATATCTCAGCTCCGTCCGATGCGGGACGAGACATCATGGCGCCGCTTTTTGATGCCGGGCCGCCGCGAGTCGACACCGGGCCTCGTGATGCAGGACCGCCCCCACGGCCCGACGCAGGACCACCGCGCGACGCCGGGCGACCCGACACGGGTCCACTCGACGGCGGGTTCTGCAGTCCTGATGGTCTCTACGACACGATTCCCGCGCCCACCAATCCAGGGGTCTGTGACGCGGCCCGGATCAACACTTGCCGGGTAGGCTCCGCTGGCGATCGTGTTCGGGTCAGCTGTGGTGCCATCAACACGGCATGCACGCTCGACAGCGGCTCTTGCACGTGTTCCGGGACTACAGAGTTTGCAGGCGTCGTCATCAACATGAATGCGGACTTCGAACGTGGGAGCATCACATTCATGGCCATGGGCGAAGTCTGCAACTTCACGCTGACGTCGCGCTGAACGCGTTGTGAATCGCCGCGAGAGCGGCTATTCGGGCGCATGGTCGTCTATCACTTTGCCGTGCTTCTGCTGGCGCAGTTTGCCGGTGAGCTCATCACTCGCGCCCTCGGGGTTCCGGTTCCGGGCCCCGTCGTGGGCATGGCGCTGCTCCTCGGTGTCATGCTTTGGAAGCCGAAGGTTGCGGCGTTCCTTCGTCCGACGACGACGGCGCTGCTGGGCTTCCTTTCTTTGCTCTTCGTTCCCGCCGGCGTTGGCATCGTCAACTATCAAGAAGTGGTGGGCGAGGACGGACCGGTCCTCGTTTTTGCTCTCTTGGCGAGCACCGTCTGCGCCGTCGTCGTAAGCGCGCTCGTGTTTCAGTGGCTTTCTCCGAGCGAGCCGGAGGTCGCACATGAGTAGCCTCTGGGAGCAACTTCAGGCGATTCCTATCATGTGGAGCGCCGTCACGATTCTTGTCTTCGCCGGCGCCCAATATGTGTTTCGCCGCGCCGGGCGTCCCGCTCTGATGAACCCCGTGCTGCTCTCTGTGTCGGCGCTCTGCGTTGTCTTGGTCGCGACGGGCACGGACTACAGCACGTACTTCAGCGGCGCGATGCCTATTCATTTGATGCTCGGGCCGGCGACGGTGGCTCTCGCCATTCCGCTTCACCAGAACGCCGGGCGCGTCCGCGCCGCCGCGCTGCCCGTCGCCGCCGCGCTTTTCGCAGGGAGCCTCACGGCAATCCTCGTCGCCGTCGGCGTGGCCTACGCCTTTGGCGTGAGCGAAACGACGTTGCTCTCTATCGCCCCGAAATCAGCGACGACGCCGGTGGCCATCGGCATCAGCGAAAGCGTCGGGGGCTCAGCGACGCTGACGGCGGTGGCGGTGGTGCTGACGGGCGTCGGAGGCGCCGTGATCGCGTTGCCGCTGCTCAAGCTCATCCGCGTCAAAGACTGGAAAGCCCGAGGCTTCGCCATGGGTCTCAGCGCCCACGGCATCGGCACAGCGGCGGCTATGGATCAAGACGAGAGCGGCGGCGCCTTCGCGGGTCTTGGCATGGGCATGAACGCCTTGCTCACGGCGCTCCTGGTCCCGCTTCTTGTCGCTCTCTGGCGCTATCTATAGCCACGTTTCTCGCGACGTCTGCGCAGAAGTCCGAGGACGAGGCCAAACGCCAGGAGCGCTGTCGGTGTTCCTGTATCGCGACCCGCGAGACGACAGCCACATCCGCCATCGTCCATGGCCGTCATGCCGGCGTCTGCTTCGCCTCCGTCGCCGGCGGAAGCGTCCGTGCCGGCGCCTGCATCTGTCGGAGGAACGCCCGCGTCCTCCGCAGTGACGCTTACGGCGCGAATACGAATCGCGTCCGCGACGATTTGTCGTTCGGCGATGAGAGGCGCGTCGTAGTTGTCGTAGAGGGAGAGGTGCTCGTCGCCTTCGCCGTCAAAGTCGAAGCGTCCAAGGGGCATCCACCCGTCGCGCGCGGCGCCCAAGTCGACGATGAAGGTCTCTTCCTCGCCGGCGTGCCGCAAGACATAGCGTGCTCGGTCGAAACCGGCGAAGTCGTCCTCGACGTACACTTCCACGTCGTAGCTTCCGGCGGCGCCGGCGCGAATGTCCCAGCGAGCCCAGTTACTCGGCGTGTCGCCGTCGAAGGCGTTGGTCCAGTGAAGCCCACCTTCAACGCCCGCTTCTTCGCGGCGCCAGTAGCGCGAGGGACCAAACGTCTCGAAGCACGAAGTCGCGTCGTCGATGACGCCGCCTTCTGGCGGAAGCGTCGCGCAGGGGAGGGCGGGCTGGTGCGCGCATACGTCCGTGCCGGGAAAGTAGTGGTCCATCATCCAGAGGTGGTCTTTCGGCTCTGAACCGAGCGTGCCGAAGTCGCAGGGCTCTTCGAAGCACGTGCTCGTCGCCCATCGCTGCGTCCCCCACTGGCAGGCCCCGCGTCCATGGCCGAAGAGCGTGCTCCCGGCGCAGACTGGGTCTTCGATTCCCCAACCGACGGTCGGGTGCGCGTTCTCCGCGCTGTATTCGGCGCGCACGACGCTGCCGTCGCGGACCACGGTGAGACCACGCGTCGCGTCCACGGCTTCGTCCGTCGGGCCCGTGCGGTCGTCGCGGTACACCTGCGTGACCGTCCCGTCGTCCACGTCGGCGCAGTCCCAACGTCCTCCACCAAGCGCATGCGACGCGGCGTAGCTTCGAGCCGCGATGGCGCCCGCGCGAAGCGCTTCGGGGTGCCAGCTTGGAATCCACTCGTGGGGGATCACGCCTTTTACGTATTCCTCGAAGTCGAGCTCCAGGACATCGCCCTCGCAGCTCCGGTCGGCGAATCCATTCGCCCTCGAAGGTGCGAGGGCGGTGCCCTGGGATCGCCAAACTCGAATCGTCTGTGGAAGCTCGGGACCGCCCAGTGCTTGGGTGATGGATCCGACTTCGTC
>JBGCFM010000077.1:0-2837 GCA_045106895.1 Polyangiales bacterium
TGCCAAACCGGCGGCCGCCCCGATTCTTTCGGGCTCACGCCTGATGGCGACGGTCCTCGCATCAAGTGGGACCTCAATGCTGATCCTCTGCCCGAAGTCCCGCTTCCCAACGATATCGCTACGTGGCCAGACCCCACCTCGCCGACGGGGCGTCGCATCAACGTCTCCATGCTCGCGCCGACGGCGTTCGAGCGACTCACCCGAGAGCTCTTTGACACCGTCGATGGTTGGGGAACCTACGCGGGTCTCACGATTCCCTTCGAAGACCACATCGATCTTCAGAACATGATGGACAGACAAGGCGGCGGTTCGGCGGCGTTCAGCGAAGAGCGATGGACGGAACATGCGGTCTACCTCATCGATCTCTCGACGGGATTGCCGACGCCTCTCGACGTGAACTCCGGCAACTTCCAGTACGTCCTCGACAACCCTTCGCAGTACTGGCCCAACGACCCACGCGCCGGCGAGTCGAACTTGCTCTTCGAAACCGTCGACGAGGACGTGAACGGCAACGGTGTCATGGACCCGGGCGAAGACACGGACTTCGACGGAGTCCTCGATCAGCCCAACACCTTGACCGGCGAGCCGGGCACCGTGGATGACATGGCTTGGTTCTACGAGCGCGAAACCAAGACTCTCGTTCTCAAGCCGATCCTGCCGCTTCGGCCAAGGACGACATACGCCGTCGTCATTACGGACCGCCTCGTTGGCGAAAACGGCGAGTCCGTGCGCTCCCCTTTCGACACGGTCCATCACGTCGTCCAGCGTGACGCCCTCGAGCCTCTTCCAGGTCATCTCATGGCGCACCCTGAACTCTACGGTGACCTAGCAAGCCGCGGCTGGGACGGCGTTGCCTTTGCGTACACTTTTACAACTCAGAGCGTCACCGACGACCTCGACACGATTCGAGACGGCCTCTACGGCGAAGGCCCCATGGCCTACCTGGACGAGGACTTTCCTCCCACGTACGCGCCGTCCGTGATGCAGGGCGGGCGCTCCGATTGCACGACGGGGCCGGACATCGTGGTGGCCCCCGGTGATAAGTTTAGCGAAATTCTGCGAACGCTCTTCCTCCTCGCCTTCGATATTCCCTCGGACGTCACCGATGGGCTTCTTGAGCCCTTTAGCTTCTTGAGCCACGTCGTTACGATCAACTTCGACAGTCCGTATTTCTTGCGGGATCCCGATACCGTCGGGCTCGAAGATACGTTTCAGATGGACGCGCAGACGGGCGAAGCGGAGGTGGCGAGCGAGACGCTCACGATGACGATCTTTGTTCCCAAAGAAACAGAGACGCATCAGCAGCCCTTCGACACCGCGTTCTACGTACACGGCTATGGAAGTGCGAACGCAGAGCCGCTGCCATACGCTGGCTACATGGTGCAGAATGGCGTCGCGTTGGTGGTCCTCAACGCCGAAGGCCACGGCGTGGAGATCGACGACGACCTCGTCAACACCTTCGGTCAGCTCTTCCGCACCGAGTGCCTCTCCCCAACGCTCGGCGCGATTCTCGCCAGCCGCGCCGAGGACATCGACGGGGATGGAACCCCCGACAGCGGCGTCGATTTCTGGACCGCGTTCGTCTTCCACACCCGCGACGTGGTGCGGCAGAGCGTCGTCGACTACATGCGCAGCATTCGTTTGCTCAACACCTTCGATGGCCGCCGGGCCATGCCGGGGGACTTTCCAGACTCGCCAGTCAGCGAACTCGCCGCCGGCGATGAACCGAACCCTGGGGTTTCCTACAACGCGGACATCTTCCCCTACGAGGGTCTTGATATCGCCGGCGACTTCGACGGCGACGGCGTGCCCGACGTCGGCGGTCCGGACAATCAGATCTTCTTCACCGGCGGGTCTCTCGGCGGGATCGTCAGCGGCATCATGGCCGGCGTGGAACCCAACGTTCGCTCCAGCGTGCCCATTGTGGGCGCAGGAGGACTCACGGATGTGTCCGCTCGCAGCAACAACGGCGGCGTTCTCCGGGCGATGCACCTTCGCCTCATGGGGCCCTTCGTCATCACCAACCCCGCGAGCGAACGCGGCGACCGCAGCTCCTGCGCCGAGGACGAGGTCTCGATGTACTTCTTGTCCTCCGAGCGCAACAAGGGCGAGGAATCCGAGTTCGCGTGCATCCCCCGCGACGCCGCCGGGGCGGACGACGTCATCGTCGTCGGCAACTTCGTCAACGACGAGCGGCGTTGCGCAAGCGCGACGGGCGGCGAAGAGGGACGCTTTCAGATCCCGTTCCCCGCTGACCCGGACAACCCCATCTACGTCGAGATTCATCCCGGCCGAGCCGACGACTTTGACTACGGCACGTGTACCTTCACGGGAGAGCGCGGCAACGACGTCATCGTCATCGACACCTTCGAGGTGGGCTCCGAAGACTGCGACTCCTGCGCGCGTTACCAGGAGCGAGAGTGGGCGCGAGGCGAACGTCTCGTAAGCCCTGCCATGGGCTACGGTCATCGCCGCCAGTCCGCGGACATCCGCCGACTTCTCTTTTTGGCGCAGGTCGCCCTCGAGCCCGCGGACCCCATCAACTACGCGCGCCGCGTATTCTTGGAGCCCCTCGACCAGCCGGTGAACCTTCTCGTCGTCAACTCCGTCGGCGACCAAAACGTGCCGCTCTCGGGCGGCAACGCCTACGGGCGAGCCGCCGGCGTTCTGCCCTTCCTTCCGCCGGACGCTCCGGACCATCTCCGCGACTGGCGCGCTCCCGCGTCCTTCGAGGACAACTACCCTGGCTACGCGAGCCCCAACGACTTGCTCATCGGTCTAGGCGTTCTCGAAGGCGTCGATCGTCTTGAGCGTCACCCGCAAGAAGATGGCCCGGA
>JBGCFM010000078.1:0-9085 GCA_045106895.1 Polyangiales bacterium
CGGCGCAGAGCTTCCGGAGATGCTCGACGGCGAGCCCGTCGAAGGAGTTCGAGAGATCGACGCGTCCGAGTTCGTGCGAGTCAAGGTGCGCTGGAAGGACGTCGGCGCGTCGACGGAAGACGCAGCGCATGAGCTGACCTCTAGCCTTGTTCCAGAAGACGTGACGCAGTCCATCGAGGACGCGGATTCAGATCTCCTGTGGGCATCGTCCATCGTCGCCTTTGCAGAAATCCTCAAAGAGAGCCCCTTCGCAAATCCGGCGGACCTCCCGCGCATTCAGCAGCTCATCGAGGCACAAGCCGACCGCGACGTGGACCGCGCCGCCTTCGTTCGTCACTTCACCGCAACGCGGGCGCTCCTCGGATTCTGAGACCTATTCGAAACGCAGCGTCTAGTCTTGGACCCGAGTCACATCCGTGGCTCGGGTTCTTGCTTAGGCCTTTGTGCTTACGGCGCGGACAGTGGTATTCTGAACGGATGACAAAACGACAGCAGGTCTTTTCCGCGCTGACTCTCGCCTTTGCGCTAGGCGCCTGCGGAGATGATGACGCTGCAAACGACGCAGGAATGGACGCGACGACAGGCGACGCGAGCGCGTCCGAGGATACAAATCCTTCGGAGGATGCGGCACCATCAGATACGGGTTCTGTGGACGCGGGCCCTTCTGAAGATGCGGGTCCCGCAGAAGACCTTCTCTCCGGCGTCTACAACGTCGAGACTGTGACGTGCGGAGGAGAGGTGGTGCCGATCAGGGTCACCGCGACTGTCACCTTCGATGACACCTCATACCTTGAGGAGTGGGTCCTCGCGGAATCCGACTGCGAAGTCACCTTCGCCGGAACGCTGGAATCGACGGAGACCGAGGTCACGCTACGAGATGTGGAAGTCACCTGCGCCGAGGCCTGCGACGCGATTGGGTTCTGCGACCCGACGCACTGTTCCGCAGACCAGGTGTATCAGTACACGCGCACCGGCGACGAACTCCTGCTCTCGTTTACCCAGCAAGGCGACGAGTTCTCATGTGGCCCATGCGGCGAAGGAGTGGCAAGCACGTACCTCCTCGCAGAACTCCCCTAAAGGCTAAAGCGGAAGCGGCGTCAGCGGGAGCGGTTGAAGCGAATGTGGTAGCCGTTGTCCACAGGCTGACCTCGCTGCTGCACGAGAACGAGGTCGAGAACCGCGCAGTCGTCCTCAAAACTCCACGTGTAAGCATAGCCCCCCTCGTCGCCATCATTGTCGAATGTCATGAGCTCGCCATCGGTAAGAACCCAGCCTTGTGCTCCGGGTGACCCCTCAGCGGAGTTTCCTGACCACGTCGTCCAGCGACGCTCAGCATCGATGCGTGTCGTGAATCCCGGGGCATGCCAGGTGCCCTCGAATCGACATTGGCCGGCGCGTGCCTGTTCTTGGGAAAAGGCAGGCGCCGCGACAGAGATGAGGGCAAGGAGAAGAAGAGTGCGCATGCGTCCTGGGACGCACGCATAAAGCGTTCGGTCTTTTAAAGCGAAGAGAGCCGCCCAAAACGGGCGGCTCCTCCGAAGCTTCTTCACGTCATGTCGGGGTCGACTACATGTCTTCGCGGCGTGGCGGAGCGGTACGCGTAAAGTCCAAGTCCACCGTTGCCGAGCCGGGGAAGCCTCGGCATCCGCCGATGTTGCCCCACTCAGGATCGTACGTGCCGCCGATGTCTTCGCAGATCTCCTGGCACGCTGCGGCGTTGGCATCCGAAGTCGATCCGAGACACTGCTGGTCGCGAGCGATGTCGCGCGCAGGCGGTGCCGGACGAATCGTTCCGTCGGTGAAGTCCAAGTCGCTCAGCGCAGACCCTGGCATGTCGCGACATCCGCCGATGTTGCCCCAGTCGCTGTCGTAGGTGCCGCCGAGGTCGGTGCAGATTTCTTCACACGCGCTAGCGTTGGCGCTGGATGTCGACCCGAGACACTGCTGGTCATGCGTGACGGCTCGTGCCGGAGGCATCTCGCCAGGCTCAAAGAAGTCGAAGTCGCCGCCCGCCGAGTTGGGCAGGTTTCGGCAGCCGCCAATATCGCCCCAGTCTGGGTCGTGTGTCCCGCCATGGAACTCGCAGACCGTCTTACACCCTTCACGCGCAGCATCGGTGTTTGGCCCAAGACACCGTTGGTCGTGGGTGCCCGCTCGCGCTGCGATGGCGCGGTAGTAGGTTCGCTCCACGGAAACATTGCCGGAGGCGTCGCTTGTATTGACCCCTTCAACGACGAGCATGTTCTCAGCTCCGCTCAGCGCAAGCTCGAGCTCAAACGCGTCCGACTCGACGGTGATGGCCTCAAACTCCGCGCCGTTCCAGCTGTAGGAGAACTCACCCACGCCGGACTCGTCCTGGGTGACGCCCTGAATCGTGACCATCTCGCTGGTCGTGCCCTGTCCATCGTCGAGCGGCATTCCACCGGCCGTCGCGCTCACCTCGACGCCAATCGTGGCCGTGGATGGGCCAGAATCAACCACGCCGGTGTCCTGCCCCCCCGCGTCCGTTTCGCCGGCATCCGCTCCGCCAGCGTCCACGAGGGCTCCGGTGTCCAGTCCGGGTCCGGAGTCCATCATCGGCGTCATATCGTCGTCACCACAGCCGACGGTGAGGCCCATAACCACGCCCATGGTCATCTCAACTAAGTATCTATTCTTTGCTCTCACGAAACACCTGCCATTTTCGGATGATTTGCAGGCGCTTTTGACGTGCCCCCTGCGTTTACGCACACTCTCGCAAAAAGTGAACTCGGTTCACATAACAAGTATATTCGGGCATGGCAAAGATATTTTGTCCATTTGGGTTGTGCGCGCGCTCCTACACCACCGCCGAAAGCCCCACATTGCCCCCAAATTCAGTAAAAATCGTATATTCTAGTGCCTTCGAAAAAGTTCGCCGTGGTCAGCCGGCCCGATCGAATCGGACGTGTTGGGGCAGCAACTCGGGCGACGAGCTTGGCCTAGGGGATCCGCTGCTTTGGCGATTCCAACTCGGACTGGCGCTCGTAGCGATGGCGTCATCGAAGTCCCCGACGTGGTGGAGGGCGAGGCCGGCTCTAACCACACGTGTGTCCTCGACGCTTCGGGCCGAGTGCTCTGCTGGGGAACCAGGTCCGCCCGCGGCCAGAACCTGGACAGTTGTCCTTGGCAGACGCCACCGACAACCCATCGTCGTTCCGGGCGTGGACGACCCCGTCGACATCGCCGCCGGCGGAAGCGCCGCGTGTGCATCGACGGTGACGGCGCCGTGCGCTGTTGGGGTTGGGGCGGGCTCGGGCAGCTTGGCAACGGCCGGATGAACGAAGACATCTACAGAGAGCCCCTTCGTGTTCTTGGCTTTGGCGACCCGGCTTCTTCCGGTCCTTGAGAAGGCCTTCGCTGTGCACTGGCCAGGGCACTGAACAGGGAATGCCCGGCGGATGCCGTCCACTGCGTCGCTCCACCTTGCCGCGGCGAGAGGCGCTACTGCGAAACAGCCGGTCATCCTCTGGCTCGCGCCGTTGACGATGTGACGCTCTGCGGCGATGAGAACTGTAGCTTCGTCGACGTTGGAGACGAACGCATCTGGCGTGCAGGAGAGCCCGACAGTTGTGGCGCGATCGCGCTCTGCGACGAGGGTGACACGATGATCGACCGGGATGTGATCTGTTCGGACGCGAACTGTTACTACCGCTCAATGTGTGGACAGGTGATTCAATGCGAGGCTTCGAGCTAGCTCGGGATACGCACGGGCGTCATATGCTAGTCTCATTCCGGTGAACCGCCTCTTCTGTTGCATCGCCGTCTTCTTCCTCTTGAGCCCCACGGCGTTTGCCCAAGACACACGTATGCGCGTCGCGCTTGTAGCCGACTCGCAACCCGTGCACGTCGAAGTCGTCACGGCGCTCAATGTTCCCACCGGCACGCTCGGGGCGGCGAACGAAATGCTGGCAGACGAAAGGAGTCGATTCTTGCCCTGCCTTACGGGCGCAGACAACGGCAGCGCCGAAGGCCCCTGGTTGTTCCGACTCGCGTTGCGGGCCGGCGGAAACGTGCGAGCTGTTGAGCTCGTCACGCCCTCAAGCGACGCCGGCCCCGAGACGCTCACCTCTTGTTTGTCCACTGCGCTCCAGGCTCTTCGCTACAGACACCTTGGCTCGAGCATCGAGGTCCGCGTGTCGAGAGGTGTCGGCGACACGGGCTTTGGTGGTCTTGGCCTTCAGGGAACAGGGCCTGGTAGTGGTGGAAGCGCCGGCGGCATCGGCCTGGGCTCCGTGGGTACCGCGAATCGCGGAAATGGAATGAGCGCGATGCGCTCGACGCCGCGCGTACGCCCTGGACGCGCCGAAGTTCGCGGAAGCCTGTCTCGGGAGATCATTCAGCGCGTGATTCGCCGCCACCGAAACGAAGTCCGCTACTGCTACGAGCGCTCGCTCCAGCAGAACCCGACTCTTCAGGGACGCGTGGTGGTTCGCTTCACCATCTCCGCGACCGGTGCGGTGACGACGGCAACGCCCACCGACGTCGGAGCGGGTCTTGAAGACACGGCGAGTTGTATTGTACGTGCGACGCGACGCTGGGCGTTCCCGACGCCGGCCGGCGGGGGAATCGTCATCGTCACCTACCCATTCGTGCTCACCCCTGGCTAGGTGGATGCTGTCGGCCACTTCGTTCTACCCGACGCCGATTCCGGCCACGCCGGACTTCGGCAGACGGTGGTCCCTACTGTGCAGGCATGAAAACGGTCACCCATTGGTCGCTGAACCGCTCGCAGACTTCAAACTCGGGAGTCGTACCTGAGCGCCACCTAGAGCAAGCGTAGACACCTGCTATGGTCCGCGCTCATGACCGCGTTTCTTGTCAACGGAGGACTCGTCTTCATTGCCCTCGGCCTCCTGGCCGGCGGACTCGGCGCGCCGATTCCTGAAGACCCATTTCTCCTCGCGTCCGGTGTCCTCGCGAACGGCGAAGGCTACACCTACGCGGCCTGGACGCTCTTCGTCGTCCTCAGCGCCGTCCTCGTCGGCGATGTGATCCTCTACTGGGGCGTGCGTCGTCTTGGGCCGGCGATTCTCGAGAAGCCGCTGGTCAAAAAGGTCCTCCCCGCCGAACGCATGGACAAGCTGAACGCGCTCTCGGAGAAGCACGGCGGCAGAATTATCTTCGTCGCGCGCTTCATCGCGGGCTTTCGATCCGCGGTCTTTATTCTGGCGGCGCTCAACAGGATGCCGTTCCACCGCTTCATCCTCTGGGACATCCTGGGTGCCGTCATCAGCGTCCCCTTGGCCGTCGCCGTCGGTTACTTCGGCGCGGAGTATGCGAAGCGATTCGAAGCCGTGCAGCACATCCTCGTCGGCTCAGCCATCGCCGTCGTCGTCGGGTTTGCGATCCACTACTTCGTCCGGCAGCGGTCCAAACAGAACGCTTCCAGCTAAGCCCTACCGCTCGAAGCAGGGTTGGGGCTCGTAGTCCAACATGACCTCTTCGCTATAGGGGCAGCCGTGCTCGTCGAAGCTATCGCGGAAACGGTCCGGTTCCGCATCACAGCGGCTCACCTGAATACAAGCCTCTTCATTCTCAGCGAATCCACCCCCGTCGTTGAAGCAGTCGCAACCGGGGTATCCATACGGGCAGCAGTAGCCCAGACCGTCAGGGGAAGGCGCACCCACGAACCCTTGCCGTGTGTAGAGACTTCGATCGCGAACCGTGTCCTGACGACCATCCTGTGGAGCATCCTCAGGACCAGCGTCACTAGGCGTGGCAGAAGAGCAGGCGAGAATTAGGACCAATAGAAGCCGCGGCATGCCAAGGGTACCAAGCGCGGAGCGGGTCGGCATTGGTTGGCGCGATGAAACTCTAGAGGTGAGCTTGGATTGCCAGGACCCCTGAAAAGAACCCGTCATCATCACCTCCTTGGTCATACGTAATCGCAGCCTGCACCTTGAACGCATGATTACCGAGAACGTAGTAGGAGAGTGCACCGGTCCACTCGTGCTCGACGTAGTAAGTCCCCTCTGCGAACTCGCTTCTCGCAGCATTGTAGCGGAGAGCCAGTTCCAAGTTGATCGAAGGGACCAGGTAGGCGAGGAGTACGTTTCCAGCGATGTTCGTCACGGTGGGCCATCGAGTGTCGATGGCCGCAGCTCTTGCCCACAGGAATGTGCACTCTGCCGAGAACCCGGAAACACGAAACACAACGTCGACTGTGGCGTTCTGCTCGTCGTTGCCCCCGCCCCTCGCGCCTTCGTTTGACTGAAACATGTATCCACCTCCAAGTGAGAGCCGAGGCGTGGGCGAGCGGCTGAGATCGCCGCCCTGATCGAGACGCACCCGCCCTAAGATCGAGACGTCCGCGCGCGCCATGACGCTCACGCGTGTTGGTCTGGCGTCGGCGGAGTTGCGAAGAAAGACGCCCGCTCGATAGCGAATGCGCTGCACCCCGAGGAAGTCGTCCGAGCCAAGCGTCGCGCCGAACCTCCGCCCAGCATGCCAGCGTCGCGCCGACTGACTCCGTTCAGGTATCGTGAGTGCTGGTGCGAGGGTGATCCACTCACGCAAAAGCGGCACGAGTTGAAGACCGACTCGGACCCCCATGTCACGAAGTTGAAGAAAACCAACGTACGCGTCCACGACTCCGAAGTCGGAGACGTCGGGCCCAAGGCGCTCGTCGCCGGGCGTTCCGACACTCAGGGTGAGCCGGTTGTCCTCGCCGAGAACATACCCCGTCACGCGGACCCGTAGCCGACGCACTTCAGCCCCATAAGCAGCCTCGACGCCAGGACCCTCGCCATTCTCCGTTCCCGTGGCCCAAAGCTGCGAGGGCTTCTCGAACCACACCACCGACGGATTGGAAGCGCCCCTCAATCCGCCGTGCGGAACACAACCTCGGACTCGACCTCAACTTCGAGCGCGTGCTCTTCGACCACCTGCTCCTCGATGCGCAAGCGCGTAAAATCGGTGACGGTCTCGCCCCGCGCGTTCACGTCGAGCTCGCCGCCCATCTCATCCATGGTCTCGCCCAGAAGCTCTTCGATGTCGGCGACTCGGAGCTTCTCTTCGGTGAAGGCGTTCTCGTTGGCCCGTTCGACGATGGCATCACGGGAGAGCTGCTCGTCGCTCGCGCCGAACACCGCACGGAACACACGCTTTCGAATATTGTTGGCGTGCTGCAGCCGGTTCTTCCACCAAACCACTGGCGCGCGCAGCACCGGTAACGCGAAGAATAACGTAAAGAGAACCGCCGGAACAGCTCCCAGCCACACGCCCCATTCACCGAACTGAGTGGCCATGTTCATGACCGTGAACGCACCAGCGAGGTTGAAGCCCGCGAGCAACGCGATGAGCGCGTTCTTCGTGCCCGTGTTGCCCGTCAGCTCCACCGGCGCTTCGTACTCATCCCAATAGAGCTCGATGGGCGCGTCATGCTCCGTGCTCTTGGAGCGGAGGAGCTCCTCGAAGGTCGCGTAGAGCGCGCCATTTTCCGTAATCTTGGCGTCTCCGTCTTGCTCGGCGACGAACCTGGCGAAGAACGCCTCGGCATCACCGCGGGACAGACCCGAGAGAGCCTGCACGTCACGCACCGTGAGGATTCCGCGGTTCTTTCGAACGAACGCGGCGACCTCTTTGCGCTGCGCCATCGGGCCAGGCTCCACGCGTGTCGGCCCGAGGACAAAGTCGTACACGCTCGCGACAAACCCTTTCTCGTGCGCTTGCTTCTTGAAGAGAACGGGCGCCTTGGGTTCGTAGTGGCCGTGGGGATATCCGAACCGGTCCGTCTCATCGTAGATCAGCGGCGTGTAAGTCAGGAACTCGAAGATGCCCCGAAAGATCGCGGCCACCAGATGGAAAGCTCCCTCCGCGGGGCCTTCGTCTTTGGCAGCCGTCGACGCGGCGATGGCGGCGGCGATGAGCAGCACGACGAACACCACCGCGTAAGTCACCAACACCGCCGCGAGCGACGCCTTGTAGAGAAACGAAAAACCCTTCCAGAGCCCGCGCCCAATACTCGCGATTCGTTCGCGCAGCGACTTCTTCTTCAACGACACGAGCGCGCCGCCAAAATCGTACACAAGGGTGCCATCTTCGTGCACTTGCAGCGTGCAGCGGTGACTCAGCATCAAGGTGTTGAGGGCCGCCTTCGTGCTCCCGACATCGAGCCCCGTTCCAGCGGCCACGTCCCCCTCGCTGACGGCGGAGGTGGTGCGACGGATGAAGTCTTTTACGAGCGCAAGATCATCGTTCGACGACACCCGGCGGACGTTAGTGCGTGGCCCATCAAAACGAAAGCGCGATAGTGAGCCCGGAAGGCCCCGCGCCCCGAGGAACTACTCCAGATAGCCGCCAGCGGCCCAACCAAGAATCCGCGTCCGCGTTTCTTCTGTGAAACACGGCTCTCCGTGTCGGTGGTAGAAATCCGAATCGCATCCCTGGCCCGTCGCCACCGTTTGCGTGCGGGCATGCTCCTCGAAGCAGTTCCAGCGCCGCTCGTAGTCGTCCCCGGTGCACCAGCTCTCGCCCGCCGCGCTGATCCACGCGTAGTCCATGTCGATGGCCACTCCCGCGTGGCAGTCGCCGCACGCGCTCGCCTCGAGCAAGGGCCGGACGTCTCGCTCGTAGCGGATGCGGAGCGCGTCTTCCGGCACATCCGTCACGCTTGCGTCGCTCGCGGGTCCGGCGTCTCGCGCATCGACGCTCACCGAGTCGCTGGGAGAGGCGTCCATCAGCGCCGAGTCTGCCTGGTCGATGGGGGTCGACTCAGAGCATCCGAGAAGGGTTGCGAGGGCCAAGACAACAAAGGGGGTCGTGTTCATGCCGAAAGCGTGGACCTCGCCCTCTTAGCTGGCGGCTTACGTCTCGAAACGCCCCCCCCCCAACAGGGAAACAGTGGGCAGTGTTTAGCGGAGCACGGACTGACCACCGCTCGCCTGAGCCATCGAGCGAAGGACCTCGCCGCGCTGGGTGAGACCGAGACCGACGGTGTCGACGCGCACTCCGCGCTGTGCTGCGGCAGTGGCGTCGGCGAGGAGGCGCTCGGGTCCGCCGCCGGCGTTCGCCAGTCCGTCACTCAAAAAGACAATGTGGCGGGCGCCCAAAGCGTAGGCGCTCT
>JBGCFM010000079.1:0-2603 GCA_045106895.1 Polyangiales bacterium
GCGAAATGCGGGTCATGAAGGATGCGCCACAGGGCGGCGAAATCGCCCGCGGGCCACCAAGCGCTTTGCGTCTTGTGGAGCCCAGCGGTGAAATAGATCCAGACCACCTGAAGGATGATGAGGTAGCGAGGCCAAGCCGGCGCCGCGGTCTCGTCGACGAACGTGCGCTTACGACGATAAGCGTCCAGAGACCAAGTCTGGCCGCAGCTGGAGAAGAGCAAGAGCACCAGGACGGCGCGGAACACCATGTCGATGCCGCGGTCCGAGCCGATGTTCATGCCGCCGAGCTGTGAGTAGGTGACAAGAAGCATGGCGCAGGCGGGTCTCGTGAAGAGCCCGGCGCCAAAGAAGAGCGCGGACACGACGACGCCGCCGAAGACCCAGCTGCCGGCAGCGTCGCCGAAGAGCGAATAGGCAAACGGAGCCGCGTCTCCCCAAGTCGAGATGAGCGAGATGCCGCCGGCTTCGTGGGGCGCCCAGAGCAGATCCACGAGCTCGTAGTGGGCGACCCAGAAGAGATCCGTCAGCAGGACCACGCTCACGGCGATTCTCACAGCGGCCAGCCGAGTCGGCGATTCACGCTCGTCCATCAAGTCGCACCAGCGGCGAAAGAAACTTCTTTTCGTGGGCGTCACGGGCAAGACCGCCGCTCTTCGAAATGCCAAGTCGGCGCTGGAGCATCGCCATCGCCAGGCTCGGACACGTGACTTCGCAGAAAGCGCACGCGAACCTCCTGAAGCGGAACTTCTGCGTCTTGGTCTGCGGCGCAGATTCGCGCGCTCACCCAGTCGACGAAACGCCCATAGTCCGGTCGCGTTCCGTTCGTACCCGGGTTCCAGTGACCGCGCACTCGTCGGTACTCAAGGGTGGGGTACAGCTCGTCCACGAGGGGATCGTGGCGGTCCAGAGGATCGACAGGGCGATAGAGCAGGGTCCAGTCCACATGACGGCGCCCCTCGATGTGCATCCACCAGGGGTCCGGGTCGGCGATGGGAAAGAGCGACCAGCGCTGATGAATCCGCAGCGTCTGAAAATAGGGCGTGATGGGTGCGAGGAGCGAGCTGCGCGCCGCCTGCGCAGATTCGCTCGAAGCCAGCGTTCGCGTGGCCAGCTCTTCGTCACTCCAATCAAGCCCCCAGCCGCGCAGACGTTCCCCCCAACGCGCCAGCTCTCGTGCTCCGATGGGGTTCTCCAAGTGGTGCGGACGGATGCTGGGCACCAGCGGACACCCCTCCGCGAAGTTCGCCAACACGAAGAGGAGGAGAAGGCCGCCACGAAACCGTGGATTTATGAGGCGGCGCATGAAGCGGATGTAGCAGCTCTGCACAAGCTTCGGCCAGCGCCAAGGAACGCCCATTCGAACCGGATATTGCGCCTTTCTCGGTCCCTCGCTGGATCCAGGGACAAGGTGACACTAGACTTACCCCCATGCGTCCTTTGCGGGCTTTTACCTTAGTTTTGCTAGCCTGGTCGCTCTCCAGCGGAGACGTGGAGGCGCAGAATCGCCTCGTCGAAGTTGAGTTCACGCCGACGGCTCGCGCTCAAATCGCCGTGTGGATCGAGACCGCCGACGGCGTGTTTCTCCAGACCCTCAAGCTGACGGAGTCCGTAGCCCGCCGCGGAATCGGCAACCGGCCTGGCGCGCTTCAAATGAACAGCGGCTTTCGCTGGCCTTACGGTCGTCGCGAAGGTGTGCTGCCGGTTTGGGCGCACCGTCGCCTTAATGGCGAAGGTGCCGTGCCTTTCCGCCGCGTGATCTTTCAGGACCGCTCGAGCGAAGGTTTTGCAAGCCGGACCTCCTCCGACGCCTCCCCCGACGACTACTACTGTCTCTCGTTCCAGAACAGCGCCTCCAGCCGTGATGAGCTCGACGCCGTCACGTGTCCTAGCCAGTTCAACAGCGACAAGGGCCGCTACCTCACCGACGCGGATGTCGAAGCTGGATATGCGGAGCCTTTCGATGACGGCGCCCCCGAGATGCGCGCCATGAACACAAGCTCGCTCTATCCGCCGCGACGTGACCTCCCTGGCGTGCGTGGCTCCGACCACGTCGATGTGGACGCGTTCGATCGCGACGCACGAGGCGTGATGCCCGAGATCGACGCCGTGACCATGGCGACGTTGCCAGCGGATACGCGCCGGACTCTTCAGATCACGCTGCCTCCCAGCTTCGCCGAAGGCGATTACGTCATCTACGTCGAGGTGAACGTTGAAGGCGACTACGCGCCGGGCTGGAGCGCCGAAGACTTCCCAACGCCTGTCTCGCCACTCTGGGACTTCTGGGCTCAGACCTACGGCTACCCCTACCGCGGCCAACCATCCGTTGTTTACCGACTTCCTATTCAGGTGGCCGCTGAGGGTGGTGAGTTCGCCACTGATGAGCCGGACGGCTACGGCGATATCCATGGATTCTCCGGCGAGATCACGCCGATGGACGGCAGCATCAGCAACGACCCAACGAACGCGCCAGGCTCCGGAGCCGACCGCGTTCGCGCCGGCAGCGACCCACGCGTCGTCGTTCGAGTCATTCCCAACAACGTCTGCACCGGCGACAACCCTCCACCCCAGTG
Organism: Polyangiales bacterium; assembly: GCA_045106895.1. Lineage (GTDB taxonomy): Bacteria > Myxococcota_A > Polyangia > Polyangiales > Houyiibacteriaceae > JBCCRV01. The sequence continues at coordinate 2,571 of JBGCFM010000079.1, forward strand.
CTTTGAGACCTGCTCCCCAGGTTCCTGTGACCC
>JBGCFM010000008.1:0-4507 GCA_045106895.1 Polyangiales bacterium
TCCGCCCCGCGAGGGCGATGACCCCCACAACGCCCTCAACGATCGCCCTGATGCGCTCAACGCCGCTGCGAGCTTCCTTCGAACAGGCATCGCGCTTAATCCATGCGACGGCGCCTGCGACCCGGACTGATGATAGACTCGGGGTCGTGCGTGCCACGATCTCATTAGTTCTCTCTTTCCTGGCCACGGCGTGTGTGAGCTCCTCCATCGAAGTGGTCTCCGAGCCCGATGGTGGGCCGCCCGTCGACGCAGGTTCCCCAGATGCAGGCCGAGATGCGCGACCACCCGAAGATGTCGGCGTGGATGCACCGGTGGAAATCGAGTGCGAAGAACCCTCCGACTGCGTCCTCGTCGCTGAATGCTGCCCCGAATGCGGCCCTCAATACGGTGATGTGGTGTCTATCTCGCGACATGGATCGGAGGCGGAACCGGCCCGACCCGTCACGTGCGACACCCTCGACTGCTTCTTCTGCAGCGATGACCTTCCTGAGCCAAATCTAATTCCCGACTGTGTCGAAAACCGCTGCAGCTTTATTGACCTCGGAGAGCCCGTCGATCTCAACGATTGTGGCCTCGCCGCCGAAGGAGATAACTGCGTGCTCAGAGCCGCCGCGTGCTGCGAATGTGACGTTGAGGCTTCTTTTGAGACACTCGTTTCGATCGCCGACTCACAGCTCGAGCTCTATGAAGAGCATGTGTGTGGTGAAATCTCGTGTCCGCCTTGCGAAGCTCCTCCGCTGTACCGAGGTTTCGAGGCCTTTTGTGATGACTTTGGCGGCACAGGTCAGTGCATCGTACTCTCACTCGAAGAATAGTCTCTTTAGGGTACGATGTTGGCGGCACCACAGGTTCGTGCCACGTGAGTGGTCAGTGCTCTCGTTTCACGTTTGATCCAAAAATTGAGGGCCTCCTGCTTGACAGGAGGCCTCCCGCCGGTATCTTTCGCCTCCTTCGGGATCCGAAGGCCTAATTTACGCCTGTTTCTAGGCAAAAAGAGACGAAAAACGAATGCCAACCATCAACCAGCTCGTCCGAAAAGGGCGTAAGAAGGTTCGACGCAAGACCGACTCCCCGGCTTTGCAGCAATGCCCGCAGAAGCGCGGCGTCTGTGTGCGCGTGTACACCACGACTCCTAAGAAGCCGAATTCGGCCCTTCGTAAGGTTGCTCGTGTTCGTCTCTCGAATGGCATTGAAGCCACCACGTACATCCCCGGTGAAGGTCACAACCTTCAGGAGCACAGCGTTGTGCTCATCCGCGGCGGTCGTGTGAAAGACCTTCCCGGCGTGCGTTACCACGTCGTTCGCGGAACTCTCGACGCCACCGGCGCTGCGGGTCCTTCCAACACCAACAAGGCGACCCGCACCAAGGGCCGCTCCAAGTACGGCGTCAAGCGCGCAAAGAAGTAAAGAATGAGTCGTCGCCGCGAAGTTCAGAAGCGTCCCATCACCCCGGACGCCAAATACAAAGACAAGATGGTCGCGAAGTTCGCGAACATCCTCATGATCGGTGGCAAGAAGTCCACCGCAGAGGCCATCCTCTACGGAGCCTTCGACATCGTCGAGCAGCGCTACAAAGAAGAGCCTCTCGAGATCTTCCGTCAGGCCCTCGACGGCGTGAAGCCCCGCGTTGAGGTCAAGAGCCGACGCGTCGGTGGTGCCACCTACCAGGTGCCCGTCGAGATTCGCAACGAGCGACGCGCCAGCTTGGCTATGCGTTGGCTTGTGACCTTCAGCCGCAAGCGCGGCGAGAAGTCCATGACCGAGCGCCTCGCCGCTGAGTTCATGGAAGCTTCCCAGGGCCGCGGAAGCGCCGTCAAGAAGCGCGAAGACACGCACAAGATGGCTGACGCCAATAAGGCGTTCGCTCACTACCGCTGGTAGTACCCGCTAAACGAACAGCAAAACGAAATAGCTGGAGCTCACTCCACCGAATGACCAACCACAAATAAAGAGAATAGCCAGGCAGACCGCGAGTCCCTTCTTTGGAACTCCAACTGAGCTCTTCTCATGCCCTCTCCGAACGAAAGAAAGCCCAAGGGTGGCTTCTGGGTCGGGGGGGCATTTTTGTGTCCGTCCCAGCATCTCCCGATTCCCGACTCGAATAAGAACGAACCTTCCCCGTGCCTCGCCAATACAGCCTAAATAGAACCCGAAACATCGGGATCATGGCGCACATCGATGCGGGCAAGACGACCACGACGGAGCGGATCCTCTACTACACGGGCGTCAACCATAAGGTCGGCGAAGTCCACGACGGCGCCGCCACGATGGACTGGATGGCGCAGGAGCAAGAGCGCGGCATCACCATCACGAGCGCCGCGACGACGTGTTTCTGGAAGCCCCTCGCAGGCTTGAACACGGGCACCGCCCACCGCATCAACATCATCGACACACCCGGTCACGTCGATTTCACCATCGAGGTCGAGCGTTCGCTCTTCGTTCTGGATGGTTGCATCGCGGTCTTCGACGGCAAGGAAGGCGTTGAGCCTCAGTCCGAGACGGTCTGGCGCCAAGCGGACCGCTACAAGGTCCCGCGCATCTGCTTCATCAACAAGATGGACAAGATCGGCGCGGATTTCCCCCGTGCGCTCCAAACCATCAAAGACCGCCTGGGCGCCCCCGCCCTCGCCATGCAGCTTCCCCTCGGCAGCGAAGACCAGCTCCGCGGCGTCATCGACCTCGTGACGATGAAGGCCATCGAGTTTGCCAGTGACGAGCTCGGCGCGGAATTCAAAGAAGTCGAGATCCCCGAAGAGTTCCGGGACGAGGCCAACGAAGCTCGTCAGCTCATTATCGAAGCCTGCGCAGAGTGCGACGAAGCCCTCGAAGCCCGCTTCCTCGACGACGACACCAACTTCAGCGAAGACGAGATTCGCGCAGCGGTCCGCGGCGGCACCCTCTCGCACAAGATGGTCCCGGTTTTCTGCGGCAGCGCCTTCAAGAACAAGGGTGTCCAGCATCTTCTCGACGCGGTCATCGACTACCTCCCTTCGCCCATCGATGTGCCTCCCACGGAAGGCCTCGACCCCAAGGACCTCGAGAAGACCCTGACCCGCGAGGCCAGCGACGACGCTCCCTTCGCGGCTTTGGCCTTCAAAATCATGAATGACTCCTTCGTGGGTCAGCTCACTTTCCTCCGCGTCTACAGCGGAAAGCTCAAGAGCGGCACCGCCGTGATGAACATGCGCACCGGCAAGCGAGAGCGAATCGGGCGTCTTCTCCTCATGCACGCCAACAACCGTGAGGAGATCCAAGAGGTCTTTGCTGGAACCATCGTGGCCGCCGTCGGTCTGAGCAACGTCACCACCGGCGACACGCTATGCGACCAAAAGCACCCCATCGTGCTGGAACGCATGGAGTTTCCCGAGCCCGTCATCTCCATCGCCATCGAGCCCAAGACGACGGCGGCGTCCAAAAAGCTTGGCGAATCCCTGGCAAAGCTCCTCAAAGAGGACCCCAGCTTCCACACAAGCACCAACGCGGACACGGGCCAGACGCTCATCAGCGGCATGGGTGAGCTTCACCTCGAGATCATCGTCGACCGCCTCAAGCGTGAGTTCAAGGTCGACTGCAACGTCGGCAAACCCCAGGTCGCCTACCGCGAGCGTCTCAAGGAGATGGTCAAAGCCGAAGGTAAGATCGAGAAGCAGACCGGCGGACGCGGCATGTTCGGTCACTGCGTCATCGAGGCCGGTCCCGGCGAGCTCGGCTCCGGATTCACCTTCGAGAACAACATCACCGGCGGCGTCATCCCCAAAGAGTTCATTCCTTCCATCGAGAAGGGCATCGGCGATGCCATGAACCGTGGAGTTTTGGCCAATTACCCCGTGATTGACGTCCATGTGAAGCTCGTCGACGGCAGCTTTCACGACGTCGACTCAAACAACGTCGCCTTCGAGATCGCCGGCTCCATCGCCTTCCAAGAAGCCGCGAAGCTCGGCGGCGTCGAGCTCCTCGAGCCCATGATGGAGGTCGAAGTTCGCACTCCTGAAGACTACATGGGCGATGTCATTGGGGATTTGAACTCTCGTCGAGGTCAAGTGCACCTCACAGAGGCTCAAAATGGCATCCAAGTCATCAGCGCCAACGTCCCTTTGGTCCAGATGTTCGGCTACTCAACCGACTTAAGATCTAAAACTCAGGGTCGAGCGGTTTACTCCATGACGTTCAAGGAGTATGCGGGCGTTCCCGCTCCCATCGCGGAGACCGTCATTGCCAAAGTGAAGGGCTACTGAAGCCTTCGATTCGTTCCTTCTGCGCAGCAGAGAGACGCCGAAAACACCAGACCGATTTTCAAACCAAACCAGTTTCAGTTCAGCAGAGTTTTCGCGTCCTCGATTTACGGCGCGCAGTTTAGGAGAGCCCCATGGGTAAAGAAAAGTTCGTTCGCAATAAGCCCCACGTCAACGTTGGAACCATCGGTCACATTGACCACGGCAAGACCACACTGACGGCCGCCATCACGAAGGTGATGAGCGACATTCATGGCGGCGACGTCATTTCTTAC
>JBGCFM010000080.1:0-5710 GCA_045106895.1 Polyangiales bacterium
CGGCTCATGGCGGGTGTTTTTGCCACGCGGCGTTTCGAGAGCGGGGCCAACGCAGAGGTCGGCCTCTTTGCAGGCGCGGACCTCTTTCGATTTCAACAGAACTTCACGGGCTACCTCCAAGAGTCACGCACGTTGGAGGACGTCGCGGGCCTCGGTGACCTCATCGAGCAGCGAAACCGCACCACCACCGTGGGCCTGCGTGGTCGCTACAACAGCGCTCCGAAGGCGCTCTGGCCGTGGCTCGTGGCTCGCGTGGAGCTCGGCGTCGAAGGCCGACTCGACTGGATCACCCAAGAGCAGAATCTCTTGGAGGCGGCGGTGCGAAACCAGACCTGGGACACCCGAATCAACGCGGATGTCTTCGCGACGGACCTCGGGCTCTACGGAGATCTGGAGATGAGAATCGCCGAGCGCGCAGTCTTTTCCGTCGGCGCCCGTGCGGACCTGCTCCTCTACGAAATCGACGATCGCCTTGGCAACTTCGTCCCCCCCGGGCGTCCGATGGACCGGTTCATTCCAGGCTTCCGGCGAAGCGCCCTCGGCGCCGCGGCCGGACCCCGCACAAGCTTGAGCGTGGAGGCGACGGAGTGGCTTACGGTCCTGGCTGCGTACGGCGAGGGGTTTCGTTCGCCCCAAGCTCGGCTCCTGGAGGATGGCGAACGCGCTCCCTTCACCAAAGTTCGCTCCGCCGATGTCGGCGTTCGCGCGCACTTGGGCGAGAAGTTTGTCCTGACCCTTGGCGGCTACTGGACGCGCCTCTCCGATGACGTCGCCTTCGAAGCGGCGGAGGGCGCATTGACACGAATCGCCGCGACGCGTCGCATGGGCGCCGTCGCCCATATCGTCGCCCACCCCTTGCCATGGCTCGTCGCAGCCGGCTCCGTCACCTACGTCGACGCTGAGCTCCTCGAGCGACCCCCGGGAAGCGTCGAAGACCCCAACCCAGCCTTCGAGCAAGGTCAAAACCTGCCTTATGTTCCCCCCTTGGTGGTCCGCCTTGACGTTGGCGCCCACGGCAGCTTGGGCAAGCTCTGGGGGCAGGACGTCAACGCGCGCGCCGGCGTTGGCTTCTCGCACCTCTCCGCGCGACCTCTTCCTTATGGGTTTAGCGCAGCTCCGGTGAACCTCCTCGACGCCTCCGGGTCCGTTCGTGTGGGGCGCGTCGAGCTTGGCCTCAACATCTTCAACCTGCTGGGGTCCGAGTACGCAGCCTTCGAGCTCTTCTACGTCTCCGACTGGACCAACGGCGGAGTTCGTAGCCGAATCCCCGCGCGCCATCTGCAAGCTGGCGCGCCTCGCACCATCATGGCCACGCTGGGGCTGCACCTATGAGTCGTCTCGCTGCCTTTGGCGCGTTCGGCGCCAGTCTCCTCCTCGCCAGTCTATCCCTCGGCTGCATCGACACCGGCGCCGAGCCCGTATCGATTCCGCTCTCCGTCGCGGGAACTGCGTCCGAAGGCATCATCGCCCGGCGCGGAGTCCCCGTCACATTGGAGCGAGCGGATCTCGCGTTCGGCCCGCTGACGCTCTGCGCAGGTTTTCAAGCCGGCGACAACTGCGACTCCGCGCTGGCCGAGTGGCGCGACTCCGTCGTCATCGACGCGCTCGATCCCGCCGCCATGCCCGTCGGAGCTCTCGACGGCGTCGGCGGAAGCGCGCGCTCTTATATGTACGACCTGGGTTTTGTCTCACTGCTCACCACCAGCGACCCTCTGTCGCTCCCCGCCGCCGAAGCGCTGGGTGGAGCGTCCTACGTTCTCGAAGGCTCCGCCGAAGTCGATGGCGTCACCATCCCGTTCTCCGCTCGCGCCGTTCTAAGCCAAAGCGCCACCGTCGAGCGCGGGATTCCAATCATCCGCAGCGGGCCCGGCGAAGCTTTCGCCCGGGAGCTCGACGAAACGAGCGAGCCGCTCACGCTGCGCTTCGATCCCGCAGCGTGGGTGAGCGACATTGATTTTGGCGCGCTGGTTCAAAGCCGCAGCTGCACGACGGACGTTGATGTCGTGTGTGATGGGCAGCTCGAACACGAGTGTGCCCTCGATGGAAGCGTTGCAAGCACGCGGGAGTGCACAGCCAACGGCGAGGTCTGCCAGCCAGGCGTTGGCTGCGTGGAGCGCATCGAGCTCGCTCCCGGTTCCCAAGCGCTCTCCGCCATCCGCACGGCGTTGCTCTCGCAAACGAGGCCGGCGTTCGAGTAGCGGGAAGGTCAATCTTGTCCGAAGCGCGCGCCCCGCCTACTATGAAGCGCCGCTATGAAAAACACGCTCACGTCGCTCCTCGTCCTGCTGGTCCTTTGCGCGTGTGAATCCGACCTGGTGGAACGTCCACCGGCGCCTCCTCACGAGGGCATCTACTCTCTGGCGAACGGCTGCTTCACCGTCGACGCAGCCCTTCCAGGCTCCACGGACAGTCGCTGGCTCGCCGTGAGCGAAATGCGTGACACCTTCGTCTTCAACGCCACTCTGCCTTTGGAAGGCTCGAAGCTCTTCCTCCGCGCCTCGGACCTCGGCACCTATCTTCTCTACGACGAGGAAGGCTTCTTCGTGACCTCGGTTCAGGACGGCGATACACGGGTCCTCGGACGGAGCGATGAACTCGAGTCCGACCTGACGCGCCTCAGCGACACCTTTGTGTCGCCGGCGGAGTGGGAGCTGGAGGTCGCCGAAAACGACGAAGCGCGTTTCCAGCTACGTCACCGCGAAACAGGTGAACTCCTCGCACCGAATGGCTCCTTGGTCGTCGCCGCCGGCGATGCCGCGACGCTTTCTTTCTATCCAACCACCGGGTGCGCGGAGTTTCCCGAACTGACTCTGGACGCCGTGAGCACCGGCGAGGTTGAGGGCGCGGGCAGGGTCGACGGCGCACTCTGGGAAGACGGCGATGTCTACGGCTTCGTCGAGACCCACGCTCACCTCTTCACCAATCAAGGCTTCGGTGGCGCCGGCATGTTTCACGGCGCTCCGTATCACCGCCTCGGCGTCGAATACGCGTTGCCCGGCTGTGAACAGTTTCACGGTCTGGGCGGCCGACGTGACCTCATCGGCTACGCCTTCTCGGATCTGAGCGACATCAATACGGACACGCTCGTGAATGTCTTCGTGAACGCCCAGACACCCGAAGATGACCACCTCACGGACGGCTACCCAACGTTCAGTGACTGGCCGAACTCGTGGGGCAGCTCCACTCACCAAACGCAATACTACCGCTGGATCGAGCGTGCCTATCTGTCGGGCCTGCGCCTCCTCATCCAAGACGCCACCACGAACTCCGTTTTGTGCGAGCTGCTCCTCGGACTTGGCGCCCAGCCCACGCGGCGTTCGTGCAACGACATGGTCGCCGTCGACAAGCAGATCGAAGAAACCTACGCCCTGGAGCGATACATCGACGCGCAGTCCGGCGGACCGGGCCGCGGCTGGTTTCGTGTCGTCACCTCGCCAGCGGAGGCGCGAGAGGTCATCGAAGGCGGCCGAATGGCCGTCGTCCTTGGCATCGAGACGTCCAACCTCTTCGATTGCTTCCTGACTCCACCGGAGGGCAGCCCCACCTGCGACGCAGCCCACGTGCGCGCCGAACTCGACCGATACTACGAGCGCGGCGTGCGCGCGGTCTTTCCCGTCCACAAGTTCGACAACTCCTTCTCCTCTGGGGACGGCGACCGGAACGTGGGGCAGATCGGTAGCTTCATCAACAGCGGACACTTCTCCAACCTGGTCACGAGCTGCCCCGAGAGTCACGCGCACTTCGACCGCGGCGGCGTTCGTTTCGGGGGCATCAACATGCCACGACCCAACTACGACGACCCGCCACAGAACGATATGAGCGGTTTCCCCGGCGACCCGCTCGGAACACTGGTTCCGTTTCTCGCAGCATTCGGAGAGCCGTCGTTGGAGGGCTCCTATTGTCAGGCCACGGGCTTTACGCCCCTCGGCGAGACACTCATGCAAGAGCTCATGTTTCGCGGCATGATCATCGAGGTGGACCATCTCCCGCGTCGCTCCTACGAGCGCGCATATGAACTCCTTGTAGAGAACGACTACCCAGCTGCGGGTACCCACGGAGGCAACAACGACGGGCTCATCTATCGTCTCGGTGGCGTGTCGAAGACCGGCTTCGGTCGCTGTGGTCGCGCCGGCGAACGTGGCGCGATGGCCGAGCGTTTCGTCAACCGGATGCAGGTCATCGAAGAGAACGGCGGCTACGTCGCCGAAGGTTTCGGCTTCGATCTAAACGGATTCGCAGGCGGCCCGCGTCCACGCTTTGGCGAAAATAGCGGATGCGCGGACCCCCAAGAGAACCCCATTACGTATCCGTTTCGCTCGTACCGCGGCGACGTTGAATTTACCCAGCCGCAGCTCGGAGAGCGTGAAGTCGACTTCAACACCGAGGGCATGCTTCACATCGGACTCATCCCCGAGCTCATCGAAGACGCGCGCCGCGACGGCATGACCGACGCTGAACTCGAACCACTCTTCCGTTCCGCGGAAGGCTACTTGCGAATGTGGGAACGCGCCGAAGAGCGAGGCGCCGCGCTCCGGCCCTAGGGACACCTAGCCCTCGCGAAGCCTCACCGAACTCGCGGCCCCGGGTAGTAGCGCGTCACCACGATCATTCCGTTCATCGTTTGCTGCGTATGCGCCGCGCCCGTTTGCACAGCCATCACGAGCCCCGCAAGAGGCTCGTAGCGACCGATCCCTGCGGCTTCGGCGACCTCTGCCACTGTGAGGCCTTGAGGGTTCGCCTGCAGCACTGGCACAACGATGCGGAATACGCGTTCCGCCTCCTTCTTCTTCTTCGCCTTCTGAACTTGTATGAAGACAAGCGCGACAACGATGAGAGTGGCGACGGTGGCTGCGGCGTAAATCATAGAATGTCTATCTTATGCTTGGACGGAACTTTCAATTCCCGTCTATTTGCGGTCCATGGAGCGACGAAGGCGATTGGAACGTGCTCAGCGGGAGGTGAGCAAAAGGTCGAGGGCCTCCGTCTCGTCCCGCGCGCCTTGGGCGAGAGCCGGCGCGCGACGGAGCGCCGCCTGCGTGCATTCTCTCAGGCCGGGAGCGCCGGTGATAAGCCACGTTTCAATCTGCCACGCACCTCCGCTGTATCGCGCCACGACGCGAACCGTGCCCTCACCGTGGGCAGTCCGGCAAGCGGCCACGGCGGGCCCCGTCTCCTCAAGCGCTCTTAGCGTGGCGGATTGTCCCAGCTCGCGAATCGTGTCGAAGCGAATACCCGGTGCGATCGCGCGTCGCCTCGACGTCATTGCGGAGATGTCTGGGTCCCAGGTCGCCATGGCGCGGGCGACCTCTCGACAGCCTTCGCTGCGCTGCCGCGCCGCGGCCCGCGCCGGGTCGTTGTTCGCCGCACCCAGCTGCACGGAGGCATCCAAAAAGCAGCCCGCGAGCCAACGCGCGTGGGAACGCGTCAGTCGGCTCGGGACACGAGCTGCGCGCGGCATACACTGAGCCAAACGAGCACGAGCGTCCGCGGCTTCGGGGTTGGTACGGCCTCCTAGAAGAGCGAGCAATGACGCCTGCTGTGGCTCCGCGGCGCGTCGTCGCACCTCCGGGAGCTCTTCTCCATCGCTGAATCGTTGAAGGCACGACGCCGCGGTCTCCAGCGCTTCGGACGTCGGCTCCGTCGATGTCCCCTGGGCTTGCCCAGGGGAAGACCACGCGCTGAGGGCGCCGAGGAGAACGAGAACGATCGG
>JBGCFM010000081.1:0-73223 GCA_045106895.1 Polyangiales bacterium
CGTGTCGCCTCGAAGCCGTCATGGATACCGTCCCCGCTGACGAGATAGCTGCTCGGAATCGGCGAGAGCCCCCCGTCGCTGTACGCGAGGGTCTCTTTGCCCTCCGCGTGGGCTTCGGTGAAGAACTCGGTGGTGCGGAGCGCCAACGTGGCGGGCCCAGCGTGGTTCGCGAGGAGTGCCCCAAGGCTTGGCGAAGCCGCGGACAACGCCTCCACAACGAGCACGAGGGCAAGTGCGTCCAGGTCCGCGCCGCCCTTCTCTTCCGGAGCCATCAAGCCGAAGAGCCCAAGCTCGCCAGCGGCAAGCACGAGCGCCTCGGGGATCTCTTCCTTCGCGTCGATATGCTCGGCGTGCGGCAGCACTTCTTGCTGGGCGAAACGGACGGCCTCGTCGCGAAGGCTCTGATGAAGTTCGGGGAGTCGAAGATCCATGCGCCAGTCCTACTTTAGTTCGCGCCTACTCACCAGTCTCGCTTGTCTCGGCGGCGGGTGTGGCGGCGCGTTCAAACGCGGTGCCTCGGAAACGCTGCTCGGGCCCCGGCGGCGCATAAACCTGGTAGGCGCGAAGAGGCTGCGTTCCTGCTTCATATCCATGAAGCGTATTGGCGGGGATGTAGACTACTTCGCCTGGGGCCACGGTCGTGCGTTCGTCGCCGACGAGCAGCGTTCCATCGCCACTTTCGATGAGGAGCACCTCCGCCGAGCCTTCGTGAGTGTGCTCCGGAACGGACAGGTCCGCGTCACCGTCGAGAATCGCAAAACTGCCGAAGGTCGCGCCGCTTTGAGCGTCGAGGAGAATGTGGACACGGAGCTTTCCGCCGGCGTTCCTCAGAGCGTCGCCGAGGTGGGTCACCGCGTCGTCCGTCGGAACGCAACGACTTCGGTCTTCCGGAGAACTGACGGCGACGACGACGCGGCTCGGCTCCTCGGCGACCAAGGTGATCAAATCTTGCGTGCGCAAGAGCGTCCCGGCCTCCCGCGTAGCGCCTCCGTCGCGAAGCCGCCCCGTGGCCACATAGGCGACAACCTGCTCACACGGCGCGCCTTCGAGTTCGAGGGTCTCCCCTTCCGCTAACTGACGGGCGCCTAGGCGAACGAGGGGACCGCCTTCGTCGGGGACCCAAGGCCCTGTGTTTTGAGGCACCTCCGCATCACGATCAGCGAAACTCTCCTCTTGATCGATGGGAGGAATCTCCACGATGGGCGTGCCACCACCGCAGCCACACAACCAAAGAGCTACCCACAGCATCCCGCGCTTCATGGTCGGAGCATGACCCAAAAGACCGACGAGGACGACCCTAGGTGGTCGAGCCGCCGCAGCTCGACCCTGCGCCGGCGGTACAACCGAAACAGTGGCGGCCGACGGCGATTTCGCGCGCCTGCATCGCGGCGGCGTCGAAGTCGCGAACGTGGGTCACGGGGCCCTTCACGGGCATCTCGAGCATCTGATTGAAATCACAGTCATAGAGATGGCCCTCCCAGCTCACACTCAGGAGGTTGCGGCACATCACGCCCGCCGCCGCCGCCGGGTTGTACGCTTTGACCAGCGTCTCCAGGTAGCTCTCCAGGTTGTCCGTCTCGACGAGCCACTCCAGGTAGCGCGAGATCGGCATATTCGTGATGGTGAAGAGCGAGTCGAAGACGATGTCGTAGCGCGCTTTCAACTCACGCGTCCACTCGGCCTCAAGGGCCATCTGGTCACCCGGCAAGAACGCGCCGACGGGGTTGGTGACGAGGACAAGCTTGAGGCCGCTGGACCCGTTGCCGTAGCCGAGCGCGTTCAGACGCTGCAGTCCCCGAATGCTCTTCGCGAAGACTCCCTCGCCACGCTGACGGTCGGTCTGAAAGGCGCGGTACTGTGGCAGGGAGCAGACCACTTCGACTTGATTCGCGGCGAAGAACTCCGGCAGGTCTCGGTGTGCGCCGGTCTCCATGATCGTGAGGTTGCAGCGGTCGATGACATGGCGGCCTCGCGCTCTGCACTCTTCGACGAACCACCGGAAGTTCGGGTTCAGCTCTGGTGCGCCCCCCGTGATGTCCACGGTGGAGATGTCCGACTCGTCCAAAACGCGCAGGCAATGCGCGAAGGTCTCGCGGCTCATGGCCTCGCGCCGATCCGGGCCGGCGTCCACATGACAGTGTCGGCAGGTCTGGTTACACAACTTCCCCACGTTGATCTGGAGCGTGTCGATCTTGGTCGGCCGCAGCGGCCAAAGGCCGGCGTCCGCGAGAGCATCCTCGAACTCCGTGGCGATGGGCAATCGGCGCAACATCGCGCGCTGGTGCTCCGGCGAAGCCAGGGGGTCGCGCCGCGCGCTCAGAGTCACGAGCTTCTTGGGGGTCGAAATCGCCTCCATTACATCGAGATCTTTTTGACGTGCTCGCGCATCTGGACGCCGTGAACAAGGGACGCCCCTCCACGAATCGCCGCCGCCACGTGAACCGCCTCGGTCATCTGCTCAAGGTCCGAACCCTTTTTTAGGCAATCCTTGGAGTACGCGTCGATGCAGTAGGGGCACTGGATAGCGTGGGAAACCGCCAGCGCGATGAGGGCTTTCTCGCGTCCGCTCAACGCGCCCTCCTCAAAGACGGCGCCGTACCACTCGAAGAACTTCTCGGACAAGTCGCTTCGCACCTCGCCGATTTCGCCGAACTTCCCGAGGTCTTTGGCGTGATAGTAGTGGTCGTGGCTCATGGGTCGCTTTCCTGGTGCTCATACTCTGAGAGCACGGCTGCGTTAGTGCAGTGGGCGTCTTTTTTACGCCAAGCGACGTAGCACTTCTTCTGGGCCCAAGCTCTGGAGCTTGTCAAGACGCTGCACAAAGCGCTGATAGTCCTTGATGAGTGATCCACTCCGCTCAAGCGCTTCGCGGCGGAGGTGAAAGTCCGTGATGCGCGTCAACGCAAAGCGGGCGGACATCGACATCGCGTACTGAAAGAACGCGCGCTTCTCACCAGAACTAAGAGGCCGCTCCAACTCGTACCCTCCAACGAGTGCGCGACCGAGTGCCCAGTCGAGTTCATCCCCCATGCACCAGCTCAAGAAGACCACGGCGAGATCGGCCACGAACGCGCCTTCGGCGGCGCTTTCCCAATCCAGGAGCGCGCTGAGCGTCTCGTCTTCGTTCCAAAGCACGTTGTCGCGAAATAGGTCCCCGTGAATCGGCCCACGCGGAACGTTCGATGGGACAGGTTCGCAAAGCTGGGCACGGATTCGGCGGAGTAGTGCCGCCGAAACGCCGGCTTTTCCGGGGTCGAGGGCGTCGAGGCGAGGCAAGAGTGACGTTGGCCGAAAGCGACTCTCACGGCGCCAACCAAAACCCGAGGTCGCGAGGTGCGCCCGCCCGAGAGCGCCACCCAGCGCTTCCAGGTGCGAGGGCTGGACGCTCTTTTGGCAGCGCATATCCCCCGCGACGCGTTCGAAGACCGCCACGCTCCGTCCGGCGACACGAAGCTCGCCTGGGCCAGGCCCCTCCACGCGCCTTGGCATGGGGACGCCCCCGGTCGAGAGCTGTTCCAAGAGCGCCCACTCGTACGCCACGCCGGAGGCATCCTGCTCTTCATAGAGACGAACGAAGAACGATTCGCTCCCGGTCACGAAGTAGTTGGAGTTAACCGAGCCTGCGGCGATGGGGGCCACCGCCGTGGGTGAGCCGAGGCCGTGCGCGACGAAGATGCGCTCGGCATCCTCTAGCGAGAGCGGCGTAAAAGCGGCCATTAGTCGAAGAAGCCCGCGAAACGGCTCGCGGCTTTGGGCAAGTCTCGCCGGTGCGCCCACATTCGCCGAGCTGCCTCGTCCCGAAGGTCCGACTTTGACGCCTCAAAACGCAGATTGGATGGAGGCTGTGGATGGTAGGCCACCCCAGACTCACGCACGCTGAGGGCGTCGCCCTTCCCGTGCACAAGCCACAGGGTCTCGCCTTGGACACAGGCACGCGGTGCCCGAAGTAGAGCGGCCTGAAGGGAGGTGGCGACTTGAAGATCGTCTTCCGAAGCGAGCCAACACAGCGCCGCTTCGTGGGCTCCGCTCATCGAAGGAATGTCTCGTCCGAAGACGACGGCAAACTGACGCCGCTCAGCCACGGAGAGGCAAAGAACCCCTTCGACGAAGCCAGACGCGTCTTCGACAAGGCGCCGAAACCCCTCCCCGCGGACCCCTCGATCGCCGCGGGCTGGTCCGGGTCGGTCAAAGGTGTCGTTCCAGAGCGCCATTCAGGACCAAGTGCCACGGGCCGCTCGTGGAATCCACGTTTGCCGACCATTTGGGAGCGGTCCTTGACGTTGCTAGGCGCGCCTTAGTATCTCTGGCGGGCCTGGGGGAAACTGTCGCAAATGCCTGCAAACACGGATGAAGAGTTCGTCGCCGAGTATCGGCCTTTGGTGATCAGCATCGCCAACAAGGTTCGCGCTCAGTTCGATCTCCGAGGCGATCTCGACGATCTCCTGGCGTCGGGTTTCGAAGGCCTGCTCCAAGCGAAAGGTCGCTACGACGCCTCACGCGGGGTCCAGTTTAACACCTTCGCGTACTACCGAATTCGTGGCGCGATGATCGACCACATTCGCAAGAGCACCTTCTTCTCGCGCCGGGCGTACCAGAAGATGAAGGCAGCCGAGGCGGCGCTTCAGGTCGGCGAGGACGTCGGGGAAGAAAGGGCCGCCAACCCCAAAGCGCGCCAAGACCTCGATCAGACCACTGAACAGCTTCACCACACGCTGGCGAAGATGACCGCCTCCTTTGTGATGGCCTCCGTGGGTCAGAAACAAGAAGGCGAAGGGGACACCCCTGAGGACGAGCTTCTGAAAGAGGAAGCCAAAGAGCGGCTACGCGGCGCTCTGTCCGTTCTGCCGGAGCGCGAGCTTCTCCTCATTCAGGGGTTCTACTTTCAAGGGCGCCAGTTCGACGAGGTGGCGGCGGAGCTCGGCATTTCGAAAAGCTGGGGTTCGCGCCTCCACTACAAAGCTCTCTCTCGGCTGCGCGCGGCGCTTCAGAAAAGCTGACGCGCAACCAAGCAGGCGAGCGGACGAGTCGGCGCCATGACCGACCGTATTTCTCCGTCCATTCTTCCCCGGGCCAGCCGGCATGTTGATTCGCCTTCTGCGCCACAACGCAGCGCCCGTCCTCCCCGCGTGCAGGAGTCAGCCCCCACCACCTCCTTCGCCGATGCCCTTCGCGGTGCCGCGAGCTCTCTGAGCGAAGGACAGACGCGTATCGACCGAGCCATTCGCCGTGGCTCGCGCGGAGAGACGGACCCTGCCCAGCTCTTGGCGCTCCAGGCTGGAGTCTATCGCTACACCCAGGAACTGGAGCTCGCTTCAAAGCTCGTGGACAAGGCGACCGGCGCCCTCAAGCAGACACTCCAGTCTCAACAGTAAACTCAGGGACAGAGGTTCCTCAGGGACAGAGGTTCCGCAGCAACTCGGATTCCGCCTGAACATCGTCCTCGATGCAGGCTCCATCGAGGGGTCGAGCCAAGATGCTCAGGGCGCGCACCCGCAAGACCAGCTCTTCGCGCTCAGGCGCGTCCGCCGGTGCCAAGTCCAGCAAGCGTCGCGAAGAGCGCAACGCCTCCGTCCACGCGCCCAGCTCTTGGCTGAGCGCGAGGTGGAGTCGGAGCGCCCGAACGTGACCCGGCGCATGACTCACCACCTGACGAAGAGTGAGCAACGCCGCGCTCAGCTCGCCCACGGCTTGCTGGTGAATCGCAAGCTCGAGCCGCAGCGCCACGGAACGCGAACGACGGTGAAGCCCGACTTGAATCGCCTCGTGTGCGTCGCCGTGTCGACCCGCCTCGCGGTAAAGCCGCGCCAGCCCGATGTAGGCGTCCACGGTCCGCGGGTCGATCTGTACCGCCTCGCGGAAGCTCCCGAGCGCACTCGCGCGGTTTCCGCCGCGCGCCAACGCCTGCCCCCGGCGCACGAGTCGTTCGGCTCGCTCGGCCCTCAAGCTCGCCACGTCTTGGGCGCCCGCCAAAGACGGGCCGCCGACGCAAAGCGTGCCCAGAATCGCTAAGACCAAGATCAAAACCCGCTTTTCGGGCCCATGAACGGGCTCTTGGGGGCCAGACCTTGCGTTCGCCATGCCTGGAGTGTAGTCCGCCGCACGGGTTCGGGCGATGTTCGTCCGGCGTTTGCCGCGGAGTTTCTGTGCGATTCGCTGCCTTTTTGGCCTTTTTCTTATCGGGTGCGTCCAGCCTCATCTTCCAGAGCATCTGGGGGCGGATGCTCGCGAAGGTGTTTGGAGCGAGCAGCATCGCCATCAGCACCGTCGTCACCATCTTCATGGCTGGCCTCGGAATCGGTGCGTTCGTCGCCGGCAAGTACGCCGACAAGATCAAAAACCCGCTGCTGACCTACGGCATCATCGAAGGCGTCGTCGGCGTCTGGGCGCTCCTCGTGCCTTTCCTCGTGAACCCCGAAGGCTGGCTCGCTGGAGTAAACGCGTACCTGCGCGTGGAACTCGGCAGCGGTTCCATGGGTTTCATGATCGCGCGCTTTTTCTGCGTGCTCCCGATCCTCTTGGTCCCGACGACGATGATGGGCGCCAGCCTCCCACTCCTCTCGCGCTACTTCGTCAGTCGAAGTGAAGGCCGCGAAGACGTCGGCTCCTGGGTCGGCGCGCTCTACTCGATCAACACCTTCGGCGCCGTCGCCGGCGTACTCCTCGGCTCGTTCCTGCTCATGCCGAACATTGGCGTCAGCCTCACCAACACCGTCGCCGCGTGCATGAACTTCGCGTTGGCTGGAATGATCTTCGCCCTGCGCAAGCAAATCGCGGCGCAGTTCGAATCGCCAGTCTCCGAGTTGGAGGAAAGCAGCGAAGAGTCCGAGAGTGTATCCGAGGACGAAGCCGAGGACGCGAAGAAGTCTGACACCGACGCCAAGAAGGCGAAGGGAAAGAAGGGCAAGAAGTCGAAGGGCAAGGCGAAGAAACCCGCCGAAGAGAAGTCGGAAGACGAACCCCTAGGTCCCGTTCTCCCCGCGGTGGCGCTCCCTATTTCGGCCTCCGCACGCTACTTCGCATTCGTCGCCTTCGCTGTCAGCGGTCTCGCTTCGCTTTGCTACGAGGTCGTCTGGTCGCGTTCCTTGGCCATGACCATCGGGTCTTCGTTCCAGGCCTTCGCCGTCATCCTTACGACTTTCCTCATCGGAATCGCCGCCGGCAGCGCCATCGCTAGCGCCATCCTCGCAGGACGTAAGCTCCTCGCCTCCGCCAGCGTCGCCTCGATCCTCCTCTTGGCTTTCACGCTGAGCCCTTGGGCTGTCAGCGACGACCTCGGCACCTACGCTTTGATGCTCGCGGCGTTCTCCGCGCCCGTCATCATCATCCTTCTCGCGGCGATGTCTCAGACGAAACGCCCAGGTGCGCCACCTCCGACAGGCGCCGCGCTTCTCATGCTCCTCGCGCCCGTCGCGGCTGCGCTCATCGACGCCGTCGTCTACGAATCGGACCGCCTCTCGATGATCACGGGCTCCGTCGCCATCGCCCTCGCCATCTTCTTCGCGCTTCTGATCTCGCTGCGTCGATACCCGGTTCTTCAGCTGGCGATCATGCCGCTCTTTATCGCCGGCGCAGCCTTCGTGAACTACCTCTTCCAGGACGAAATTCCGTGCGCCTTCGCGCAACTCGTCTCGAGCCTCGACGACCTCCCGCAGCACGTCGGCACCGTTCAGTTCTTCATGTTCCTCACGACCATGATGTGCACCCTCCCCGCGACGGTCGGCATGGGCGCGATGTTCCCGCTGGTCTTGCGCATTTGGACAAGCGGCGGCGACAATGTCGGCCGCGACGTCGGCAACGTCTACGCAGGCAACACCCTCGGCTCCATCTTTGGCGCTTGGCTCCCCGGCTTCGTTCTCATGCAGGTCTACGGCATGCAGAAGACCATCATCATCGGCATGATCGTGTACTTGCTGCTCAGCTTGGCGCTGCTGGTGGCGAGCGCCGCTGAGGCCGAGAAAGCAGAAGCCGATGCGGAGCCGGGGCCCGAGGCTTCCGACGAAGAACGGGAACGCTACAAACGACGTATCCAGAAGCGCCAGCGAACGGAAGACGGCGCGTCCGTTGGGAGCACAGTTGGCAAAATCGCTGGAAGACTTGGAGACGTTGGTGGCCTCGGGACCGTCGGCGCTATCGCCGGAGCAGTCGTGGGCTCGCTGGGGGATGAGGACGACGACGACGACGACTCAGCGCCCGCTTGGTACGCCGTCACCATCTACATCCTCGCGCCGCTGATCCCCGCGCTTATCGCAGGCCTCTATTGGGGCGGCTGGCGCGACGAAGGCGCCTTCCGCTGGAACCTCTCGCAGATGACCCTCGGCGTGTTCCGTGTGTCCCTCGCTGCCGATGCATGCGGCCCTTCTTGGGGCGAACCGGACCTCGTGTACTACCACGATGGCCTGAGCACCACGGTCTCCGTCGAGCGCTGGGGACGGCACTACGCGCTCAAGAACAACGGCAAGGTCGACGCCTCCAACGGCGACGACATGCCCACGCAGATCATGGTCGGCGCCTACCCGCTCCTCATGCACCGCGACGGGCCCGAAGACTTGGATGTCGCTGTCATCGGCTTTGGATCCGGCGTCACCGTCGGCTCGGTCTTGAAGTTCCCCGTCGCCTCCGTCGACGTCATCGAACTCGAGCGCTCCATCCCGGATGCGTCCAAGTACTTCCAAGACGTCAACGGCCTCGACTACAACCTCAGCGAGTTCCCCTACGTAGAGATGGACCGGCTGTCGATTATCAACGACGACGGCCGAAACTACCTATCCAGCACGGATAGGATGTTTGACGTCATCGTCAGTGAGCCGAGTAACCCGTGGATCACCGGCGTCAGCGACCTCTTCACGACGGACCATTTCCGCATCACGAAGCAGCGCCTGCGCGAAGGCGGCATCTACTGCCAGTGGGTGCAGCTCTACGAGCTCAGCCCTGAAAACATCAAGACCATCTATCGCACCTTCGCGGAGAGCTTCGAGCATGTCGTCGTGTTCTCGGCTGAGGACCTCTCGAGTGACACCGTGCTTCTCGGAAGCGACTCGCCCATCGACCTGAACATCGAGCACCTCCAAGAGGTCTATGGTCTCCCTGGCGTTCCCGAAGAGCTTGAGCGTGCGTACATTCACTCGCCCTACGATGTCTTCGCGCGAACGCTCCTGGCGACGAAGGCAGAAGTGCAACAGTTCGCACAGATCGAGTACCGCATGCGCGGCGGCGAGTGGGTCGCCTTCCCGCAGGAGTCGAACGCACCCGGCACCTGCAACGACGACTGCCGCCGCGAGCCCTCCCCGCTCAATACCGATGACAATGCGCTCATCGAGTTTGCGGCACCGCGGGACCTCATCGGTTACCAGCGCTACGAAGGTTATCTCGCGAACATCTACTCCCCCGAGTGGCCCTTTGGTCGTCTGACCACGACGCTGACGGGCTTTGGCGACGATGCCAATCTCGCCGCGGACCGCTACGCAGAGATGGCCCTCAGCCTTATCGCCCACGGCCGCAAGCCCGAAGGGGCCGCGTTCATTACGCGTGCCCAGGAGGCAGGAGACTCCCGGACCACGCGCGTCGCCGCCGAGGTGCTCACGCGTTTGATGTCCCAAGAAGGCGAACCCCAGGTCGCCATCGAGACGCCTGTGCCTGGCCCTCAGATGGCCGCCGAGGAAGCCCGAGCGCTCACCGAAGGCTTCGCCACGGTTCGAGAAGCGGTGGACTCCAACAGCTTCGCCACGGCGCACTCCGCCATGGAGGACATCCCTGCGCCGGTTCGTCAGCACAGCGGGCCCAGCATGCGCCTTTTGCGCGCCTATCTTCTGTACAAGACCGCCCCGTCGTACCCATCACGTTTCCGCGACGCCATCGACCAGTTCGAGGACCTCATCCGAACCGAGCCTTCCTACTTGGACCGTCACCCGGAGATCTACTACTTCTTGGCGAAAGCTCACGATGCGGAGCTCAATTTCGACAAGGGCGTGCGAAACATGCGCCTCTACGTCGAGACCCGTATCCGCATCGCGGAGCGCGCCCGTGAGGAGGCCGCGGCTCGTGAAGCTCTCCTCGAAGACGGAGCTGCGACGACCGACGGCGAGGACTCCCCAGCGTCAGAAGAGGCAGCGGCGGCTCAAAAGGCACTTCGCGAGCGTGAAAACGACGTCGAATAACCCAACGAAGGTGCGAACCCTGTGGGGCACTAAACCTCACGCGGTGCGAAACGATCTTCGCGCTTTTCGAGCTTGACCATCTCCGGCCACTCGCCCGGTTATTCGCCTAAGCCCCCGAGTCTAAAAACAAAATCCTGAAACAGGCCACCTGGCCGGCGAGAATGGCACAACCTGTGCGTAGTCATGTAGTCGTTGAACGAAATGCCTGGTTGCAGGATTGTCGACCTTTCCAAATGACCCAGTCAGTATCGCCTAAGAGCGATTCCAGTTCCGAAGAGAACCCACCGAGCCCCAAGGACTCCCCCATGCAGACATCCACACACGAATCTTCGCGCCCTTCCCAGTCGCCTGCTGGAGATGGCCGTGCTCTTCGGATTCTCGCGAAGTCGGTCTACCGAGAGCTCCGCTCCAGTGGGCATAGCCGTTCGGACATTGTTGGTTTCACCAACGCGCTGCTCGAACTCGTCACGTCGGACATCAAGGACGAATCGAAGAGCTAGAGCGCTTCCATCGCCGGCGTTGACGCGATGACTTCCGTCCCCTTCGGCGTCCTCCCAAGCCGCGTTCCTCACGGAGCGCGGTTTTGGTGTTTAAGCCGCCTTGACCCCCGTGCTAACGCGGCGTTAGCTTCCCGCGAGCGGCCCATGATCAAGGGCTGAGAAAGCAAAGGATAGCGGGATGGCAACGAAGATCGGCATCAATGGTTTCGGACGAATCGGTCGCTGTGTCGCGAGAGCGATTCTTGGCGGAAGCGCGAAGAACGCAGGGGACTTCGAGATCGTTGGGATCAACGACCTGACGGACGACGCCACCCTCGCCCACCTCCTTCAGTTCGACTCCGTTCACCGCACCTTCAACAAGGAAGTCAGCGTCGAGGAGGGAGCGATCGTCGTCGGTGGCACACGCATCAAGACGAGCGCAGAGCGCGACCCGAAGAAGCTCAACTGGAAAGAACTCGGCGCAGAAATCGTCCTCGAATGCACCGGCGCGTTCCGCACGCGCGAAGCCGCGGCCCAGCACCTTGAAGCAGGCGCGAAGAAAGTCATCATCAGCGCCCCCGCACGCGGAGACATCGATGCGACGTTCTGCGTAGGCATTAACAGCGACGGGTACGACGGCGCCAAGCACCACGTCGTTTCGAACGCGTCCTGCACGACGAACTGCCTCTCGCCTGTCGCCAAGGTGCTCAACGACACCTTCGGTATCGTCAAAGGCCACATGCTCACGGTGCACTCGTACACGAACGACCAGCGCATCCTCGACCTTCCCCACAAGGACATGCGCCGTGCGCGCGCTGCTGCCCTTTCGATGATCCCAACGACCACCGGCGCCGCAACGGCCATCGGCCTCGTCATTCCGGAGCTCATCGGCAAGCTCGCCGGCGGCGCCCTTCGCGTTCCAACGCCCAACGTCTCGATGGTTTGCCTCACGGCCCACGTCGGAAAGCAGACCACTGCTGAAGAAGTAAACGCTGCCCTCGCTGCCGCCGCGGAAGGTCCCATGAAGGGGATTCTCGGGTTCGAGACGCGTCCACTCGTCTCCACCGACTACATCGGCAACCCACACTCCTCGATCGTCGACGCCGCACAGACCATGGTTGTCGGCGGAGACCTCATCGAGGTTCAGGCTTGGTACGACAACGAGTGGGGCTTCTCCCAGCGCATGATCGACCTTGCTGGCATCCTCGCCAACTGAGCGAGAGGAGACTTCATGAAGACCCTCGCGGATCTTGAGCTCAAAGGGCGACGTGTCTTTTGCCGGGTGGACTTTAACGTTCCACTCGACGGGAAGACGATCACGGACGACACACGAATCCGAGCGGCGTTGCCGACGATTCGTCACATCCTCGCGGAAGGCGGCCGTGTCATCCTCGCGAGCCACCTTGGTCGTCCCAAGGGCGAGGTCGTCCCGGAGCTCAGCCTTGAGCCCGTGGCGCAACGCCTCGCGGAGCTCCTCGAAGGCGGCGAGGTCTTCCTGACGGACGAGTGCATCGGTGATGGCGCTCGCAAGGTCGCAGGCGACCTTCGGGACGGTCAGGTTGCTCTCCTTGAGAACCTCCGTTTTCATCCAGGCGAGAAAACCGATGACGAGGCCTTCGCGCGCGAGCTGCTGCGAGTCTGCGACACCTACGTGAACGACGCATTCGGCGCCGCTCATCGCTCTCACGCGTCGGTTCACACCCTTCCAAAGCTCGCGCCTGAAGCCGCCGCCGGGCTGCTCATGGAGAAAGAGCTCAAGGCGCTGTCTCGTTTGAAGGACGACGCCCCAAAGCCTTACGTGGCAGTTCTCGGCGGAGCCAAGGTCAGCGACAAGATCCAGGTCCTTGAGGAACTGCTAACAAAAGTCGACGCCCTCCTCATCGGCGGCGCGATGGCGAACACCTTCTTGGCCGCCCAAGGTCACGAGCTCGGCAACAGTCTCGTCGAACCCGACAAGATGGCGCTGGCCCGTAGTCTCATCTCGAAAGCGGAGGCGCGCGGTGTCGCGCTTCTGCTCCCCGTCGATCTTCGCTCCGGCGACGGGCTCAAGGCGACGGAAGCACAGGTCGTGGGACACGGCGAAGTCGTCGAAGGCATGGCACTCGACATTGGCCCAGAAACGGAAGTCCTCTACGGGGACCGAATTCGCCGCGCTGGAAGTGTGTTCTGGAACGGTCCGATGGGTCTCTTCGAAAACCCGGCCTTCGCGAGCGGCACCAACGCCATCGCGGACGCGCTTGCGAAGTGCCCCGGCTTCACGGTCGTTGGCGGCGGTGACAGCGTGGCTGCGATTCAGCAGTCGGGACGTGGCGATGAATACAGCCACGTTTCGACGGGCGGCGGCGCCTCCCTTGAGTACCTTGAGGGCAAGCGCCTCCCGGGCGTCGAAGCGCTCTCCTGACCACGTAACCAAACGGAAGTGAACGCATGACCCGCCGACCCCTAATCGCAGGCAATTGGAAGCTGAACAACACCATCTCCGAATCCACGGATTTGGCGGCGGAGATTGCGACAGGCGCGCAGGCCTTTCCCGGAGTGGACGTTCTCGTGGCCCCGGTCGCGACAAGTCTGCACGCCGTCGCGAGCGCGCTGTCGGCGTCGAAGGTCTTCCTCGCGGCCCAGCACACCCACGAGGCCTCGAGCGGCGCGTTTACCGGCGAGTTGAGCCCACCCCTCATCAAGGACGTGGGCTGCTCTCACTGCATCGTGGGGCATTCTGAGAGGCGACAGCTATTCGGAGAGACCAGCGAGGCCGTGGGGGCGAAAGTTGTCGCGCTTTTGGCAGCCGGGGTCACACCGATCGTGTGTGTGGGCGAAACCCTCGAAGAACGAGAAGCCGACAAAACCCTCGAAATCGTCCTTGAGCAGCTCCGTTTGGGCCTTGGGGACGTGGACGCAACCCAGGTAGTTGTCGCTTATGAGCCGGTTTGGGCCATCGGCACGGGTCGGACCGCTGCCCCGGCAGATGCCCAGGCAGTTCACGCTGCGATTCGAGCCAAACTCGGCCAGGTGGCGCAGGGCACCCGAATCCTCTATGGAGGGTCCGTCAAACCGGGGAACGCTGCAGAACTCATGGCACAGCCCGACATCGATGGAGCTCTCGTTGGAGGGGCTTCCCTCAAAGCAGAATCGTTCTTAAGCATCATTGAAGCTGCCTCGTAGCTAGAAAACCTCGCACCCCACTCAAAGTTTTAGAGGGTGAGCCGCCCGGAGCGGCGAGGGAACTTCCGAAGAGTTCTCTCAAACAAAGAAAAGACCGCAATGTTCACGTTCCTTAGCATTACCTACGTTCTCGTTTGTCTCTTCCTCATCCTCGTGGTGCTGCTGCAGTCCGGAAAGGGCGGCGGCATGGGCGCCATCGGCGGCGGCGGCGGCGGCGGTGGCGGAGCCCAGAAGGTTTTTGGCGGCGCTGGCGCCGGCAACATCCTCACGAAGACGACGGCCGTGTGCGCAACGCTCTTCATGGTCCTCTCCGCAACCCTGGCCTACCTGAGCTCCCCCGGCGACGCAGCCCTCGACAACACCGCCGAGCGCTTCAACGACGGCATCAGCGCACCCGCGGGTGAGGGCGATGACGGCGACGAAGAGTCCGACGCGGAAGAGTCCGACGCGGACGAGTCTGAAGAAGCCGACGAGACCTCCGAGACGACGGACGAGACGGACGTCGACGAAGAAGCAGCCGAAGAAGCTGCCCAGGACGAGCTGGGCGAGGTCCTCGACGAGCTCGAAGAAGCCGTGACGGGCACGGAAGAAGCAGCCGAAGAAGCCGTCGAGGCCGCCGCGGAGGTAACGCCAGAGGTGGACGCTGCTGCAGAAGCTGCTGCTGCGGAAGCCCGCCGCGTTGCCCGTGAGGCACGCACCGCGGCGCGCGAGGCAGCAGCCGCGACAGCCATGACGGCTGCGATGGTCGCTGGCGAGGCTGTTGAGGCGGTTACGCCTATGGCCGCCGTTCCCGCAGCGCCCACCCCCATGGCTGCGGTTGAAGCGCCAACGCCCGCGCCTGCCCCGGAAGCTGCAGCCCCAGAGGCTGCCGAGTAGCCAACCAAGGCTCACGCAAGAGGCTCGCTACCGAGATGGTAGCGAGCCTTTTTTGTATTTGTAGTCGAAACCACCGCTGCGAAGCAGCCGCCAAGACTAGTGGGGCAGCTTGAGCGGAGCCCCGGCCTCGATGGCAAGGAGCGCGTCTTCGGCGGCCTTTTCATAGTGGCGTTGCCCGTACTCGTTCGCGAGCTGACAGACCTCTTGGAAGGCGCGACGTGCCTCATCGACCTTCCCTTGCACGTGGTCGACGAACGCGAGCATGTAGCGGCCCTGGATGATGTCCCAGATGAAGCCATTCTCTTCCGCGTAGGTGAGCGCCTCGGCGACGCGTTCACGTCCCTGAGGGCTCCCTAGCTTCGTCGCGTCGATGAAGCCCAGGACACGCATGTTGTTGTACTGAACCTTCACGTAGCCATGTTCTCGGGCGAGGTCGTAGCTAAAACGAAGCATCGCGAAGGCGCGTTTGAAGTCACCTAGGCGCATGTAGACTTCGCCTACGTTGTGCGCGTTGACGGCGGCTTCGTAGGTAAAGCCATATTCCTTCGCGAGCTCGATACCGCGCTGCCCCGACTCGAGGGCCCTGTCGAGTTCACCCGTGAAGTAACAGACGAGCGCCTCGGTCTTCACGAGCTCACACTCAAGAAAACGGTCGGTTCGCCCCATCGCTAGTTTTCGTGCGCCTTCAAGGGCGGAGAAGGCTTGGTCGCGGTCGCCGGATCCAGCAAATGCCAGCGCCAGGGGAAGGCGGGCTCGCATTTGAGCCGCCGTGTCTGCCGCGTCGACGGCGAGACCCAGAGCCTCCTCCAGCAAACCGACGGCGCTCTGGTAGTTCCCGTTTCGGGCCTCCGTCTCCGCTTCGGCGCGAGCAATCGCCCCAAGAAGGCCGCCCTTTCCAACCCGTCGCGCGACGTTTCGGGCGCGCTCAAACCACGGCCGGGCTTCGGCGAAACGGTTGCTCTGGGCCAAGAAGAGCCCGCGCATCATCGAGAAGCGCGCCACGTATTCGTCTCGCGCGATGCTTTCGGCGAGCTCCAGGGCTGCGTCCATACGCGTGACCCCTTCGCTCAGGTTTCGACTCCGGAAACACAGCTCGCCCACTCGCTGATAGAGAGCCAGGGCCCTCTCCCGGTCTGGGTTCGTGGATGCCGTGATCATGTCGATGACCTTCAGCAGGTTCGTCACGGACCCGTTCAGCGCATGCTCTGACTCCATGCGGTCGGCGGAGCGAACGAGGTAGTCGATGGCGCGGGAGCGGTTGCCGGCTTTTCGGTGGTGTCCAGCCAGGCGCTCCGCGAGTTCATCAAGGTGCTTCGGGTAGACAGACTCAAACGCCCCAGCGACGGCGCCATGGAGTTCTTTCTTTACCTCCAGCGGGAGCGCCTCAAGGATTACTTGCGCGATGAGCTGATGAGCGAAGGAGTACTCGTCGCCGGTGGACTGAACCAACACGCCACGGTCCACGAGGTCGAGGAGCTGCTCACCGATGCTCTCTCGCGAGCGCCCGGCGACGCGGGAGATCATAATATCGTGAAAGCGGCTGCCGATGACGGCGGCGATGCGGAGAAGGTGCCGCTGATCGTCGCTGAGGCGCTCAAGGCGAGCGGAGACAATACCGCGCAGCGATCGGGGGACCTTGACCGCTGTGCCAGCCTCGTAGCTCACCTTGTCGCCGGTCTTGATCGCGCCGGCGTCTTCCAGAGCGAGGAGGTATTCCTCAACGTAGAGCGGGTTTCCGGCGCTCTTGATGCCGACTTCGCGGAGGAGCTCGCCTGGAACCTCATCCGCGCCGAGACGTGCCGCCACAATGCGTGCGACATCGTCGTCGGTCAGCGGCGCGAGGCGGATTTCGAGGTGCTGTGGGAATTCATCCCAATCGAATGGTGCGTCAGGACGATGGGCGACGACGATCACGATACGACCCGTTCCGGCCTTCCGCAGGATGCGCTGGAGGAGCGCGAGGCTCTCAGGGTCGACCTTGTCGAACTCGTCGAAGGCGAACACCGTCAGGCGGTCTTCGGCGAGCTTGAGGGCGATACGTGCAACGGCGGAGACCAAATTTCGGTCGCTCTTCGCGTCGGCGACGCCAAGGACGCTCCCAACGGCAGCGATCTCATCTTCGCTGAGGCCAAGCTCTCGGAGACGGGCGACCTTATCCCGGACTTCTTCTTCTTGGGCGAGGACCGCCAGACCGAGAATATCGCGGATAGTGGCCTGCACAGCGGAGTATGGTCCGCGGCCCGTCGCCGTGGAAATGGTCATCCCCACGTCATGTCCGCCGACGCGAATCCTGCGCACGGTCTCACGAATCAGACGGGTCTTGCCGCTGCCCGCCTCGCCAACGACGCTCACGAGACACTGGGTCCCCTTGTTTGCAACGGCCAGCACCTCACCTATCCGGCGAAGCTCGTCTCGCCGACCGACAAAGGGCCCGCTCGTGTTCTGAACGTCGCGCTCCGCCCGCAACTCGAAGGACTCTTCGCCCCACGGCGCCAGCTCGAAGTAGCGGCGCATCGCGCGTTCGGCGCTGGTGGACACAAGAACCTGAGACTCGTCCGCCGACTGCGCCAGCGAAGCCGCTGCACGAAAAAGCTCCGCGCTGGTGTCGTCCCGGCGAAGCGTTGAATCATTGACGACGACGCGGCCCGCGACGATGCCGACGGCGTACCCCTCAGACTGCAGCGAGAGTCCGACGCGAGCCGCCGCATCGGCGTCTCGTCCATCGGGCTGTACAACGCCGAAGACCCCAAAGATGGCGTTGTCGCCCTCTTCGACCTGGCCACCGGCATTCTCGAGTCGTGAGCGCGCCTTACCGTCGCCTGCGCCCCGAGGGACGGCGAGCACCGTAAGGTCACGCCGCTCTGCACGCGGCATCGCGCGGCGGCCTGAGCCGGTGGTGACACGTGGCCCGTCGGGGCGGGCGCTCGGCACCTCCGCGGGCGTTAGCTGGTGCTTTTCGACGCCTGCAGAGGTGTCGATGTCGAAGGCCGCGCGAAGGCCATCGTCCGGCCTCGAACGTCGACCATCCGATGCTACGCGAAGAGCCTCCACGTACGCAGACACGTCGTGCGCGCCGACGCGTTGTCGGCTTGAGTAGAGGTACTGAATGAGGTCTTCGTAGAAAAGCCCAGCGTTCTGATGACGGTCGTCGGGGTCCGGACTCATCGCTTTTTCGACGATGGCGATGAGCTCGTCCGGGAGCTGCGGCGCGACCTCACGAATCGGCGACGGGAAGCCTTCACGCACCCTCTGAAGGGTCTCGTAAGTCGACGCTGTGAGGAAGGGGTTCACGCCTGTGAGGGCTTCGTAGAGCACGGTGCCGAGGGCGAAGATGTCCGTACGGTTGTCGACGTCGATGCCACGTGCCTGCTCCGGAGACATGTACGCGTATTTGCCTTTGAGGACCCCTGCTTCGGTCTCATCTGCGACGGTGGTTCGCGCCTTCGCGATGCCGAAGTCAGTGAGCTTCACTTCGCCTTCGTAGCTGACGAGGATGTTCTGGGGAGAAACGTCGCGGTGAACGATGAAGAGGGGACGCATGTTCGCGTCACGTCGACGGTGGGCGTAGTCGAGCCCCTTTGCGATCTCACTCACCACAAAAACGGCGAGCTGAGCCGGGATTGGCTTCCCGTACTTCTTGGAACGACGAAGGATGGTCGCGAGATCGGAGCCGGCCACGTACTCCATCGCGATGAAATACGTCTCATCGGCGCGTCCCAGGTCAAACACCTGGACGATGTTTGCGTGGGAGAGCGTGACAGCGATTTTCGCCTCGTTGATGAACATATCAACGAAGTCCGGGTTCCGCCCCAGCTCTTCGAGAATACGCTTGATAACGAGGATCTTCTCGAAACCCTCTACGCCGTGGGCCTTCGCCTTGTACACCTCGGCCATGCCACCCCGAGCGAGAAGCTCAAGTAGCTGGTACTTGCCATAAACAACCGGCGCTTGTTCCACGAGTATTTTGGGTCCCCAGGGGCCATTCTAGAGCCGCCCCAGTCCGCAACGCGGACCTTGAATTCCTATCACGCTTCGGGCCACCCCTCCACGTTTCAGCACGTTTCGGCTAACGACGCCTTCGCCAGAAGAGCAGACCGAAAAGCCCGAGGAACCCAAGGGCGGGCCCGCTCGTGTTGGATTTCCCGATAACTCGACATCCACAGCCGCTGTCGATGCGCTCCGTGGGTGCTGCGATGCACAACGAGACATCCCCCGCCGATACGCAGTCGAAGTCATCGGGACATGGGTTCGAATCGTCGCAAATCGAGGTGCAGAAGGTCTCATCCGAACGCCGTGCGCACTCGCCGCTTTGGCAGTCGTCACCCGTTTCGCAGCCTCCGCCGAGTTCGGACAGAGTTCCTGCAGTCCGGCATGCGCCACATCCAACAAGTCCCTGGACGACCTGACACTCGAAACCGTCGGCGCACACGGTGGCTCCGCCTGGCTGGCAAGGGCTCGCACATTTGCCGGCATCACACATGGTCGTGGCGCAGTCTCGATCTTCGGAGCAGTCGCCACCCAGAGGGATGGGGCCTGGTCCGCCAGCAACGCACAGGCCGTCTCCGCATGTGCCCGTCGCCTCCCCATCACAGTAAAAGCCGCTTGGGCAGCTGGTCGGATCAAATCCGTCACAACGCTGAGTACAGACCTGACCGATGGAAATGCCGCAGAGCGTGGAGTTGCAGTTTGCGCTCTCCATACAGGGCTCGCCGAGTCCCGCGAGCTCAGGGTCCGTCGGTCGCGGAACACACATCTCGGCCTGGCAGATCTCGGTGGGCTCGCACTCCGTGTCGATGGTGCACTCGGGCATGGGCACGACGGGACCGCCGGAACCAGCACAGGTTGGCTGGTCGCTGACCACACGAATGCACTGGGTGACGCCGGCGGCGAGCTGAGCGCAGAGTTCATCCGCGCCGGTGCAGTCCGATGGTCCAGCGCAATTCCGTCCACAGAAAAGCCCATCGGGATAGCCAAGGCACAAGTCGTTGGGGCCACCACATGCTGCGGAGTTTTCGCAGGGTGAGCAGACGGTTCCGTCGCCCATCACCGCTTGGCAAACGCCAGCGACGCACTCCTGACCGGACGCGCACCCCGTGGTTGTGCAGTCCACCGGACCCCCGCCGGACCCTGGGTAGAGAAAGCAGATGCCGTTCTCGTCATCGCTGCCGATGGAGTCGATTCCGCCCGTGTAGGCGAAGTACATAGCCGCCCCGGGGTCACTGCTGTGGTCGAGGCCATAGTAGTGGCCGCCTTCATGAAGTGCGATGGAGTACGTGTTGACGTTGCTTCCGCTTCCGGAGCCGGTGGTCCACGTGAAGTTCTGGCCGTTCATGACCATATCGGCCTCGACGATGCATTCGCCGCTCCAACGGGGAGAGGTGACGCCGATGGCTGAGCTACCGAAGCGCCAACCGCTCTCCACCCAACCGATGAGCGACTGACCGTCGCCGCTGCCGGCGTTGCCACCGCTACGGCCGCCGTAGGAAATACTGAGGTCTGTGCAGGACCGGAGTCCCCAATCTTCCATTCCGCGGCGCGTTTCCATGACCGAGGAGTCTTCGCCGATGTCGGGAGATGTCGTTGTGATGGAGTATGGAACCGGCGTGCACCACGCAGGACAGGTGCTCGAAATGCACTCGTAGGCGGACGCTTGAGAGGTGGCGCCGAGCACAAATGCGGCGGCGGCGAGGGTAATGGCCCGATTCATCGTGTCACCCCCGACCCTGGGCGAAGGCCCCCGGCCTGGCGGACGCGCTGTTCAAACTCCGTCAATCCCACGACCATTTCCCCGCCGTGGTCGATGATCATCTCACCATCGATCCAGGTGGCGAATCCGACGGCATCGGCATCTCGCATCACGACCGCGGGCATTCCTGGAACGCCGCGTAGCACCGTGAACTTCCCCTGAACCAGGGCGAAGGTTCGAAAGTAGCGGTCGACGCCATCGACGTCGTCATCGAGGAAGACCACGACTTCTTCGCCGAGCCTGTACCGAGGTGTCCCGGCGATGCGCATCCCGCCGCGTGCCGTTTCGCCACCGATCTCGCGGAGGCGAATCTCATCGTCCCCCTGCCCGACCAACCACTCATCCACGCGAAGCGTCGTGATCGTGGTGATCTCACTGCCGCCATCCCGCAGATTTAGCTGGGTTCCGGAGTGAATCACCGTGGCGCGAACGACGCCTTCGCCTTCAACAACCATCTCTTCGAGGGGGACTTCGACCATGATGGTCGCGAGGGCGGGCACGCTGAGCAGTGCCAGCAAGCCAGCGAGGGCAGTTCGTTTCGTCTTCATGGCAAGTTCCTACACGCTGCTATGTACGGCTAGCGTCTACACGAAGGTATCGTGAGAGATGTCGAACGCCAAGGTAGAATGGGCCAGTATCTAAGAGAGCAACGACAACTTTGAACACAT
This sequence comes from Polyangiales bacterium, assembly GCA_045106895.1. Taxonomy (GTDB): domain Bacteria; phylum Myxococcota_A; class Polyangia; order Polyangiales; family Houyiibacteriaceae; genus JBCCRV01. Next base: position 21,086 of record JBGCFM010000081.1, read on the forward strand.
AACCAGCCAAGATGTAGGTCATAAGTTGGTCGAAAAGAGGCTCTTCGGCACTGATCGGAAGGCCGCTGGCGTAAAAGTGCGTGATGAGAATCACCGCAGTCGTATCGACGAGCTGACTGACCAAGGTTGAGGCGTTGTTTCGTAGCCAGAGATGGCGCCCTTCGGTCTTCCTCTTCCAGAAGTGGAAAAGCCGAACATCTACGCTCTGAGCGACCAGATACGCGACCATCGACGCAACGATGCCGCCAAAAGCAAGGTTCCGGACTTCGAAGAATGCCGGCGCCTCGTTCCCCGGAAGAACGCCCCCGAGCCACAAAATGAAGCCAACCCACGCGTTGAGGAGCAGGCCCATCCAGACCACGTCGCTGGCGCGTTTTTCCCCATAAAGCTCGCTGATGAGGTCGGTGCAGAGGAAAGTGACCGGATACGGCAATACGCCGACGGCCAGCGGCATGGGGACCTCCAGGCTCCCGATGCTGAAAGAGAGGTCGAGAAAACGCGTGACGCCGAGGATGTTCAGCATCGCGAGGCTTCCAAGGAAGACCCCACTCAGGATTAAGAAGACGGTCTGCCGCCGTCTTAGGACGATGCGTTCGTCGAGGGGCTCGAGGCCTTCGAACGACATCTGTTCGCTTGGCAGACGTGTCACTCCAGGGCGAGTCCTCGTTTGGTCGCCGCTCGCTCAATGCCTCGCCAAGCCTGATGCTCCTGGCCCGCGCGACGTGTGTCGCCCATGGCCTCGTAGAGCTCGGGAACCGCGATGCGCAGGCGCTTTGTCGTCTTGCCATGCGCTTCGAGGCGCTGACAAAGGTGGCCCGGGCTGACGTCGGCGCTCGCGATGAGTTTGCCGTAGATGAGCTGCTCATGATGCGGCTTGGGCTCCTCGGTCGCGGGATGCGCGAAGGCGCGGACGTTTTCGCCGAGGGCCGTCACCAGCGCTTCGAGTTCGCCGCTGCCGACGATGGCGACGAAACGCATCCGCCTTTCGTCGCCGGCGCGAAGCACCTCAAGCACGGGAAAAACCGGTCCGCCGGCGTCTTGATCCACCGGTCCGCCATCAAAGAGGACGATGTCCCCGTAGTCGATGGGTGCATCCTCGAAGGTTGGGCTCGCGACGACGCCATGACCGGGGCTGATGGGCGCGATGTGGACGAGTTCGAACCCCGTGTCGGGTCGCTCCACCAGCCCATATCCGCTGGGGCGACAGCGAACGCGAAGGCGGCGCGGTGGAACGCCCTCGACGACGGGCAGCCCGCCTTTGCCGAGAGAGACCTGCTCCACACCGAGGTCACGCCACGCGCCAGCGGCGAGGTCTCCTTCGCCGAGCGCCGTCGCGCTCAGGGCTATATTCCAGACAACGGCCTTCGTCGCCCCCATCCTGGAGCGGGCCCGGAGGAACTGGTCGAAGGCGAGCTGCCAGCGACCTCGCCACTTGTGGCAGACCCCCAAATCAAAGTGCCAGCCGCCATGCTCTGGTTCCAGGTCCAGGGCGCGGGCGTAGGCTTCCAGCGCGAGGGAATCACTCTCTGGACCCATCGCTCGAAGCGCGTTCGCACGGTTGATCTGCAGGTAGGCTTCGAGTTCTGGCGGAAAAGAACGGCCCAAGGCGTCTTGTGCGAGCGCCGCGGCCACATGTTCGGGGCCTTGTTCCCGTGGGGGCGCATCGAGAGGCCGCTGTTCGGCCATCGCGTTGAGTGCAGCGAGGACGGCGACGATGACTTGGCCATCCGAAGGAAAAGCGGCAGCGATCGCCTCGAGCGTGGCGACGGCAGCCCCGGCGGGAAAGCGCATCGTCACTGTCGAGTAGTGCAGAGCGACGTCTCGGTCCTCCAACCACTCATCAGCGCGGAGTCCCAGGACCTGCCAGGCAGCGTTTGAGCCCCCATGGTCGAGGGCCATCTTGAGGTCGGCGGTCCAGGCCGGAATGGCGAGCATGGGCCGGCGTAGCAGGTCCCGGCGAGGCCCGCACGGGTCACCCGGTGAAAGAGAGCGCGATTCAGGTTCAATTGGTTATCCAAGCGGCGCTGGTTGGGGTACGATCCCCTTCGGGGAATGGGATTGAAACTTGCAGGCGCAGGGCTAACGGACGTAGGGCAGCGTCGAGCCATCAACGAAGATGCCTTTTTCTTTGATGACTCGCTCGGGCTCTATGCCGTCGCGGACGGCATGGGCGGACACGCCGCAGGTGAAGTCGCGAGTGCCGAAGCCGTCGACACGGTCCACGGCATGGTCAAGAACGGCAATCCTGCCCTGCAGCGCCTTCGTGACGGCGACACCGACGAAGAAGCCGTGCGGAGCGCGATTCGTGTCCTAGAGAGCGCCGTTCAGGCCGCTACGTACATGGTCTTCGGTTTGGCTCAGGCCGACCCGGACCGGCAAGGGATGGGGACTACCCTCTCCGCGTTGGCCATTTGTGGGCGCTACGGCGTCACCGCACAGGTTGGCGACAGTCGCATCTACTTGGTGCGAGGTGGGCGTGCCGCTGCGCTCACGGAGGACCACACGCTCGTCGCGTGGCAGCTCAAGCAAGGCATCATCACCGAGGAAGAGGCCGCGGTCTCGCCCCATCGAAATGTCATCACGCGCGCCGTCGGCAGCCGCGACTACGTTCAGGTCGATACACGTTTCTTTGAGGTGAAACCCGGAGACGCCTTTCTCGTGTGTTCCGACGGGCTTCACGGCTACCTCGAGGAAGATGAGATTCCGCCCATCGTCGAACTGGGCCCCGCCGCCGCCACGGAACGCTTCGTCAGCATGGCCAACGAACGAGGCGGAAAAGACAACATCACCGCCGTTGTTGTGACCCTGGAGTGACGCAGCGCCTCTTCGTCAGCGGCGTGTTGTGTATTTTGATGGGCTGTGGGGGCAGCCAAGGGGCGACGCGCCCTTCCCCGCCCCCCGCCGACAATTCGATCGAGGTCGCGGAGCCCGATACGCCAAGAGCAACCGCCACAGCACCGACGCTGGGCGCGGAGATTCTGTCGCCTGACGAGAGTGAGCTGGAGTCACTCCTGCCTGCTCTGTCTCGCGACGGACGCATCGCCGTTGTGGAGACCGAAACGGACACCTACTCCGGTACGACATTCCGGCGCGGCGTCATCATCCGAGCGTCGCAACAGTCCAACTGGGTTCTTGCGGAGCTCGACGAAGGCGGCGAGTCGCGCGTGGATCCGGCGACCTCCGCCGCGCACCAAGCGGACTTCCTCTCTCAGTTCGAAGGACGCGCGTTCCGGCCCCTCGTCTCCACATGCAGCGCAGGCGCAACCTGCACATTAGGAACTCAACGTGGTGAACTTGAGCTGACCGAGACCCATGAGGGTCAGCTCGTCGCACGTGCCGACGGTCGTGAGCTCGTGAGTTGGCACTTGCCCGAACTTGAACTTCCGCGAACATGCTGCGCTGGCGGGCCCGAGGATGTCCCGGAGTGCTTCGTCCGAGTAAACCGCTGGGATGTGTGGGCCGCCGGGTCCAAACTGCTCGTGCGAACGGCCGTCGAGTCTGCAACGGCGAACTGCAGCTCCACGGCGAGCTACGAAATCCTCGACGTCGACTGGTAACGAGTCAGGCGTCGGAGACGCTGGCGTCGGCCTTCTTGGGGACTCCGAGCATCACCTCCCGGTAGTGCAGGAAGAGGCTCTGAACGATGCTCAACGCTGGCACCGCCAAGAGCGCCCCAGCGATTCCGGCGACGGCCTCGCCTGCGAGGAGCGCAAAGATGACCAGCACAGGGTGCACCTTCGCCGAGTCGCCCATGATCTTCGGGTTGAGTAGATTTGCTTCGATCTGGTGGATGACAAGGATCCAAACCAGCGTGAACATCGCCGTTGAGATGCCACTCTGAAGGGCGATGATCACCGCTGGAACGGTGCTGATGATGGCACCAAAGATCGGAATGACACTGAGGACAGTCGCGATGAGGGTGAGGATCGGCCAGTAGCGGAGCTCAAGAAAGTAGAAGCCAACGCCACTGAGAGCGCCGTTGACGAGGGCGATGAGGAGCTGGCCACGAACGACACCGGCCATCCCGCGGTCGATGCGTAGGACAAGACGGTCAAAGCTTCGTCGACGATTCACGGTCCAAAGCGAACGGAAGAACGCGAGGATACGGTCGGAGGTGATGAGCAAATACGCCGAGAGCATCAGCATGATGAAGAACGTGAAGATGCCTTTGACCAACACCTTCACCACGGACTGCGCGGTCGTGAGCACTGCCGAGGCTGTCGTTCGTGTGTCGCTGGCCATGCTCTCAAGGGCGTCCGAGAGCGCCTGTGAGAGGTCGCCTTCGTCACTGGCATCGATCTCGGAGGCCGTCACCCGGTACCCGTGGCCCATCGGCTCGATGACCAGGCCATGCTCCGGAAGATCTACACGATAGCCGAGGCCGTCCTCGCTGGGTCTCACCTCAATATGCTCACGCACGTCGGCGGGCGGCGCAGCGGCGATGGCGTCGCCGGGGGCGTCTTCTGCAGAAGGCTCCTCGGGTTCGACGGTCGGAGCTTCGTCCGTCGACTCGCGCATCGCGTCGCGCAGCCAAGTCTCGAGGGCCGGGACCCACTCATCCCTTGCTTGAGCGACGGTCTCCGGCAACTCGCTCGCGAGAAGCTCCACCTCTGCGGCGAGGCGAGGAACGCCAATCGCGATGAAACCTCCGAGGCCCGTCAGGAGCGTCGTGTAGAGCAGGATGACGGCGAGCCAGCGCGGGATCGCTTTACCAAACGGCTTCCGCTCTTGGATCCAAGCCACCACCGGCGAGAACACGTAGGCCAGGACAAGGGCGAGGAAGAACGGAAGCAGAACGGCGCGAGTCGCGACGAGCACGCCGACGACGATGAGTCCCCAGACGGACAGGAAGAGCGTGCGCCGGCTTGGCTTCGGCAAGAGGCGCTTGAGCGTGTCACTGGAGAGTGAACTCTGGCTCGCCTTCGGGGCTTCCGCCGGTTTGCTGGGTTTGTCCGGCGTGCTCATGCCTGGCGACTATTAGCAGGGGCACAGCTCAATCGCCATAGTCGCGACGCCTCGTGTCAAGACTCGTGCCCGCTGTGGGCCAATGCGAGGCACTCGGCCACCTCGCCTTCGCCCATCCCGGCGTCTCGCATCGCTTCCACCAAGTCTCCGTCGACGCCTTCGTGCACGCGCACGTTCCGGTAACCGTCCGTGGCGACCTCCACCGTTCGGGTCAACCTCGCGTGAACTTCTCTTCGTTTTTCAATGAGAGCCGCGGCCTCTTCCGCGTGGCCTGGCAACGCCAGAGTGAGCTTGTCCCCATTGTCAGTGAGGAGCACGAGGGACGCGGCGTTCGGCACTTGGACGGACACGAGTCGCTCAAAGCCGATGAAGGTGTGAGGAGCGCGGATTCCGTTGAGACCGACGTCCACCTCGATGGTTCGCCGGCGAGCAGAAAAAATCGGGAGCGCGGACACAAGCGAGAGGACGAGCCAAGCCATCGCCCCAAACAAGAACTTGCTCGAGAGGTCGGAGTCGTCGAACACGATAAAGGACCCGATGAACGTCATCACACCGAGTATCGCCATGCCCCGCGTGACGTGCCTCGATGCACCTCGCGGGTCTTGAGGGCGCTCGCATTGAATGCTGACGCGCCTGGGCAGTGGATGCGACACGCCTCGGCATAACCCAGCTCCCCAAAAGAGAAAAGGTCGGCACCTTGCGGTACCGACCTTCTATCTTCGTTGCTTGAAGGAAACTCTCAGGAGTCTCCTCGTTGCGGGAGGCTACTCTTCGGAAGCGTCTGCTGCAGGAGGCGCTTCGGAGAGAGCTCCGAGCTTGTCCTTGAGCAGGTCGCCAAGGGTCGCTGCCTGACGGCCCGCAGGACCGGCGACGCGGCGCTTGGTGCTCTCGCGCTCGGCGACGTACTTCATCTTCTCGTCGAGCTCCTTGTTGTCGGCGCCGCGGAGCGAAACCGTGATGCGGCGGTCGTCCTCGTCAAGGTCGATGATCTCGCCCTTGAGGATGTCTCCGGCCTTCATGATCTGCGTTGGGTCCACGTTGGCGTCATCGCTGACTTCGCCGCGTGGAATGGTGCCTTCGACACCGCGCTCAAGTTCAACCTGGGACTCGTAATCGCTGACGGCGATGACGCGAACCTCGAGAACCGTTCCGACGCCGTAGCGCTCTGGAATGTAGGTCCATGGGTCTTCGAAGAGCTGCTTGATGCCCAAGCTGACCTTCTTCTCTTCATGGTTGATGGAGAGAATGATGGCCTCGACCTCGTCGCCCTTGCGGTAGACGTCGGCTGGGTTGTTGATCTTCTGAGTCCAGGAAAGGTCGGACTTGTGGACCATGCCGTCGACGCCGTCTTCGATGCCGATGAAGACACCGTAGTCGGTGAGGGAGCGGACCTTGCCGCGGATGATGTCGCCTGGATTGTACTTCTGAGTGAAGACGGTCCATGGGTCTGGCTCAAGCTGCTTGAGACCAAGGCTGATTCGCTTGTTCTGGATGTCGATATCCAGAACGACGCTCTCGACCTCGTCGCCCATGTCGAGAACCTTCGAAGGATGCTTTGGCTTCGTCCACGTCATCTCGCTGACGTGAATGAGGCCTTCGACACCCTGCTCGAGCTCGACGAAGGCGCCGTAATCCGTGATGGACACGACCTTGCCCGTGACCTTGGCACCTGGCTTGTACATGTCGGACGCCGTGTTCCACGGGTCTTCCATCGTCTGCTTGAGGCCAAGAGAGACGCGCTCGTTCTCTTCGTTGTACTTGAGGACCTTGACTGTGACTTCGTCGCCGACATTGAAGATCTCCGAGGGGTGATTGACTCGCCCCCAGGACATGTCTGTGATGTGAAGGAGACCGTCGATACCGCCGAGGTCGACGAAGGCGCCGTACTCGGTGATGTTCTTGATCGTTCCCGTGACGATTTGGTTCTCCTCGAGGTTCTCGAGGGTCTTTGTCTTGAGACGGTCCCGCTCTTTCTCGAGGAGGACACGACGTGAAAGCACGATGTTGCCGCGCTGCTTGTTGAACTTGATGACCTTGAAGTCGAAGGTCTGTCCGAGGAGCTTGTCGAGGTTTCGCACGGGGCGAAGGTCGACCTGGCTGCCGGGAAGGAATGCTTTGACGCCGCCCTTGATGGTGACGCTGAGGCCGCCCTTCACGCGCTGAGCGATGGTTCCGGAGATGAGTTCGTCGCGCTCGCACGCTTCGCTGATCTCGTCCCAGACCTTGAGTTTGTCTGCCTTCTCCTTGGAAAGCATGATGAGGCCGTCGTCGTTCTCTTTGGACTCGACGAGGACATCGACTTCGTCGCCCACGGAGACCTGGGCTTTGCCAGATGCGCCGACGAACTCGCCGATAGGAATGATGCCTTCGGACTTGTATCCGATGTCGACAACGACGACGTCCTTGGCGACCTTGATGACGGTGCCGTTGACGATTTCGCCCTCTTTGAGAGCGTCGAGGCCCATGGTGAGGGTTTCGAAGAGGTCGGCGAAGCTGCCGATGTCACCTTCGGGAAGCGTAGGCGTAAGATTGGGCAGAGGTTCTGCGGTTGGAGACGAGTCCGTCTCGATTTGTGGTTCGGTCATATTGTCTTTGCGGCCTCGGCTTCACAGCACGTCCTAGTGAAAGCTTGATGAGTCCGGCAATGCGTGCAGGCACGCGAGTGGATGGGGGTTTGGCCTCCTTCACCATAAAGAAGACCCGTTGCGGGGACGGCCCACAAGGTGCGAGTGGGTAGCAGTGGGCCCAAAGCCTGTCAAACGACAAAACCCCTTAGAATGAAGGCGGAGCGCGCCCCTTTTACGGATTGATCAGCATCCGCGCGATGCGGACTGAGCCAGTTCCGTGATGGCGCTCACGACCTCTTCAAAGCTCTTCTGCGTGGAATCGACATGCGTCGCGTCCTCTGCGGGCTTCAGGGGAGCCGCCTCTCGCCCAGAATCCCTCGCATCGCGCTCCTGAATGGCGGTGAGAAGGCTCTCGTAGTCCGCTTCGGTTCCGCGGGCTTTTAGGTCTTTTAGACGTCTTTCGGCCCGCGCCTCGGCGCTCGCCGTGAGAAACACCTTCACCTCGGCGTCGGGGAAAATCACGGTTCCGATGTCGCGCCCTTCCAAAACAACGCCGCCGTCAGCGCCTAGTTCGCGCTGAACGTCAAGAAGCGCAGCTCGAACTGGGGGGTGGCCACTCACAAGGGAAGCGCCGCCTGCGACGTCGGGGTTTCGAAGCTCGTCTTCGCGATCGACACCGTCGATGAGCAGGCGTGGCCCTGCCGGGGTCGCGGCAAACTCAAGCTTCAACGTTCGCGCGAAGGCGCCGAGCTGCTCGCCGTCATCCCAGGGAATACCCTCTTCGCGTGCTCGCAGAGCGAGACCTCGATACAGCGCGCCGGTATCCACGCGCACAAACCCGAGCCGGTCGGCGACGCCTTGCGCGACGGTACTCTTGCCTGCACCCGCGGGGCCATCGATGGCAACTACGACACGGCTTCGGCTCATGGGCCGACGCTAGCACACGGCCCGTAGCGAGCACGGAGAGAGTCAGTCCGAGAACTGGATGTTGGCGCCTAGGTCGCGAAAGACCTCGTCAAAGCGCGGAAAGCTCGTCGCGATGCAGTCCGCGTTCTCGATGGTGGTCGTGCCCTCCGCCTGCATGCCCAGGATGGCCGCTGCCATGGCGATGCGGTGGTCCCCTTCGCTGTCGACGGTGGCGCCGTGGAGAGGATGCCCGCCTTGGATCACCATTCCGTCCGGGAGTTCCTCGACGGGAACGCCGAAGGCGGTGAGAACCTTGGCCATCACGGCGATGCGGTCGCTTTCTTTGACTCGTAGTTCCGCGGCGTCGCGAATCTCCGTCGTGCCCTTTGCGGACGCGGCCAAGGCACAAAGGGCCGGGACCTCGTCGATCATGCGCACGAGCATTTCGCCGCCAACCAATGACCCGACGACTCCTTCGCCAAAGACATGCAGGTCAGCGATGGGCTCGCCGCCGGCGCCTTCGGGTTTGGGAACTTGCTGAACGTTGCCACGCATGAGCCGAAGCAAGTCGAGCATGCCGGTGCGCGTCGGGTTAACCCCCACGCCCTCCACTACGATCTCGCTGCCCGGAATTGCCAGCCCGGCGGCGAGGAGAAACGCGGCGCCGGAAACATCTCCAGGGATGTCCCAATCGAACCCATCCCAGCCTCCGGACCAATCGCGCGAAGGGTCGAGGACGACGGCGGACCCAACGGTGTCGAGGGGGCAGCCGAGGGAGAGCATCATTCGCTCGGTGTGGTCACGTGAGAGCGTTGGTTCCTGCAACACCGTTGGCGCCGACGCGTACAGCCCGCTGAGCAAGAGACAGGACTTCACCTGGGCGCTGGCCACGGGCATATCGTACTCGATGCCGGCGAGATGCTCGCCCTCCACCAAAGGAGCGATGGAGAGCGGCGAGTAGCACTCCGCGTCCTCTTCCGCCCGGGCGGGGCTGCCAAGCTGGCAGCCCGCGATGTGAGCCCCGCGCGCCCGAAGGGGCGAGACGATGCGGTTCATAGGGCGCTTGCTGAGGCTCGCGTCGCCAATGAGCCGCGTGCCAAAACGCTGACCTACAAGGAGCCCCGCGAGGAGGCGCATCGTGGTGCCCGAGTTCCCGCAGTCGAGGGCACGTTGCGCCATGCGCAGGCCTCGAAGCCCCACTCCCTCGATGCGGACTTCGTCGCCTGCTTCTTCGATGCGGACGCCCATCTCTTGGAACGCCGCAAGAGTGGCTCGGTTGTCTTCTCCTCCCGAGAAGCCACGGACCGTGCTCTGACCTCGGGCAAGCGCGCCGAAGATCAGACTGCGATGCCCAATGGACTTGTCCCCAGGAATCGAGGCTCGACCATGAAGTGCGCCTGAGCGCTCGACGACCAGCTTCAAGGTGCTGGCGTGGCCGTTGTCGCCGATGCGGCGCCCATGTTCAACAGGCCCATGCCCATCTGAAACAGCCGGCGTACTTCAGCGTCGGAGATATCAAGGCTCGCGAACACTCCGCTTGCGTCGCTGCTGATGTTGATGGCTTCGACGATGCTCCGAAGGCCGAAGGCATTGAGCATTGGCTGCTGAAGCGCCATCTGGCGCAGCTCGTTCAACTTCGCCTCGATGGCCTGTGCCGTGGCGACGTCAGCCGTGAGGCCGGCTGCGCGGAATCGTGCCCCGTCGATGGCGTCTGCGCTGAAAGAACCACCACGAATCTGCGCCGCGGTTCCTTCGCCAAGCTCAGAGTTGATGTCTCGGTCCAGACTCGCCACGCCTGGGGGTCGCTCGCTGATCACGCGGAAGATCGCTTCAGCGTCGATGCGACCTTCAGCCTCCGTGAAGAACGGACGCGTGTGGAAACCGCTCCGTGGCGGGTTGAGAGCGAGCGCCGTGCAGCGGGCCGTGGGACCGAAGAGGAAACGACCGCCGCCGATGTTGATCATCGTGACATCGTCGACGGTGATCGCCTCAAAGGAACCCACCTGGACTCGTTGGGGGACATCCGAGGGCTCTACGACGGCGACGAAGTCGATGACGTTTTGCAGGGTAAAACGACCTTCAACAACGGCGATTCCCGGCTCGAGATTCGTGCCAGAGTCGTTCCGACCAAAACTCAAGTAGACCTGGTCAACGAGCTCCGCGAGAGCGATAGCGCTGTCTCGAACGGTCCGTTGCTCTGGCGTAAAAGACTGGTCCGAGGCGTCTCGGATCATGCCGAAGTACGGCGAGCTCAAACCGCGAGCGACGCTCACCTCGACGTAGCCAAACGTGTCCGCTGGCATGTAGTCAAAGCTGCTCGCTTGAGCCACGGCGGGAGCCCCGGTCACTTCGACGGGCTCGACGATGGTGGAGGTGTCGCCGGACTGTCCGCCGCAAGCCACGCACAACATCAGAGCCAAGAGCTGCATTGTCTTCTTCATCACTAGTATCCTGTCTTCCGCGGCATCGTTGTGTCGGGACGTTCTCCCGGGACAGACCCAAGCGCAAGCGCAAGGATTCAATTCTCTGGGCGAGTGTTCCCCTAGACCTAGGAGTTTTTGATGCTCTTCGGCCTACTTCGCTAGGACTTTTTGCAGAGCACTGATCATTCGATCGTTTTGCTCCGGGGTGCCGAGCGTAATTCGAAGCCAAGTCTGAATCGGCGGGGGCATGGGTCGAACGATCACCGCCTCGCGGAGGAGCTCTTCGTACACCTCGGCCCCCGGACGCTCAACGTTCACCAGAAGGAAGTTGGTCTGGCTTGGCGCGACGGGGATGTTCAGCGCCTCCAACGCTGCCGCGACACGGCGCCGCTCGGAGCGGTTTTCTTGAACGTAGCTTTGCAGGTAGTCCTGTGCCTTGAGTGCTTCGACGGCGGCGAGCTGCCCCAGCCGATTGACGTTGAACGGCGCGCGCATTCGGTGGAGGTAATCGATGAGTTCGGAGGGGCCGATGGCGTAGCCCACGCGGAGCGAAGCGAGTCCGTAGGCCTTCGAGAAGGTTCGAAGAATGAGCATACGTTTCCGCAGCGTTCGAAGCGTCATCGCGCTCACGAAGTCGTCGGCATCGGCGAACTCGACATACGCTTCGTCCACGACGAGCACCACCCGCTCGGGCAGCTCTCGCACCAAACGCTCAAGGTCTGCGCTGCCCATGTGTGCGCCGGTGGGGTTGTTTGGGTTGGCGAGGAAGAGCACCTTCGTCGCCGGTGTCACCGCTCCGAGGAGCGCGTCGACGTCCCACGCCAGGTTGTCCTTGAGCGGCACCTCCGTGAAATCGACACCCGCGGCGATGCAGCCCAGCCAGTAACAGACGAAGCTCGGCTTCCCGAAGACCACATGGTCGTCGGCGCTTGGGTATGTGCGGCAAATGAGGTCGATGAGCTCGTTGGAGCCGTTGGCCGTGACCACCTCGCTCGCGTCCACCCCGTTGAAGGATGCCACCGCGCTTCGTAGCGAAAAGGCTGCGCCATCGGGGTACTCGCCTAGGTTCTCGAGCGCCTCTTTGACAGCGGCTCGGACCGCCGGAGCCGCGCCGTAGGGGTTTTCGTTCGAGGCAAGTTTGACGGCGCCCTGAATTCCAAGCTCGCGTTCGAGCTCCTCCACGGGTTTGCCAGGCTTGTAGGGGACCATCCGCTCAACACGGGCGGGGACCAAGTCACGTTGATTGCTCACGTGGGGGTTGTCTGCCCGATGCCCTAGGACAGCAAGGACTTTTCTCTCGCGCGGGAGGATCCGGGGATTTAGCGGTGTGGTTAGGAGCTAGAAGGCTTGGTGCCCTCGTCCCAACGGGGCCCTTCTTTGCGTCGGCCCAAGACATTGTAGATCTTGAGAGCCTTGGCTTTGCCCTTCACCGTTTGATCCGGAAGCTGCTCCACCTCAAAGAGGTCTTTGACCCGGCCGTAGGTCTCTTCGCTGATGATGCACTGGCCGCCCTTGGCCACGGAACACAGACGCGCGCCCGTGTTCACGGTGTCGCCGATGACGGTGTATTCGAGCGCTTTGCTACTTCCGAGGTAGCCCGCGACGACTTCACCGGTGTTGATTCCGATGCCGATGTGCAGCTCCGGCAGACCATGCGGGCGTCGCTTGGCGTTGAACTCCACTTCGAGAACTTCAAGCATCGTGAGCGCGGTCTGAACGGCGCGGAGAGGGTCGTCGTCGTGGGCAACGGGCGCACCAAAGAGCGCCATGATCTCGTCGCCGACGAACTTGTCGAGGGTGCCTTCGTTGTCGAAGATAATCTCAACCATCAGCTCGAAGTAGTCGTTGAGCATGCCGACGACCTCTTGAGCACTCACCTTTTCACTCAGCTGAGTGAAGCCACGGATATCGCTAAAGAGCACCGTGGTCTCGCGAAGCTCGCCACCCTTCTTGACCTCCACCTTTCCGGCCATGACCAGCTCCGCGATGGCGGGCGATAGAAGCCGCTGGAAACGCTCGCGGGTGATGGCTTCTTGCTCGAGCTTGAGGGCGTAGAGACTGTTTTGAATCGCAATCGCGGCCTGATTCGAGACGTTCTGCAGAAGCTGAAGGTCTTTCTCGGTGAACGCGTTGGCGGCGATCTGCGAGTCAAGCATCATGATGCCGAAGACCTCACCACCATGAAGAAGTGGGACGGCCATGGAGCTTCGGATGCCCTGCATAATGACCGAGTGCGCTCCGCTGAAGCGCGAGTCCACGGACGCGTCACTGCTGAGAACGGCGGCCTTGTCGCGCAGCACTTCATCGATGATCGTTGTGGAAAGGACCATCTCCTCTTGGGCGGACTGAACCTTGCTCGTTCGCACCATTCGAGGCTTGAGCTCTTTGTCCTCGTTGTAGAGAAGGATGACGCCACGGTCAGCCTGCAGGAGATCGAAAGCGGCATCGAGAATCTTCGCGAGAAGTGGATCTACTTCGAGCTCGGTTCCGATGGCCTGCATGATCTCGTAGCTTGCACGGAGCTTCTCGTAGTCACGCCTCAGCGCCGCGTCGTCCTGAACAAGGCGAGCGGGCAAGAAGCTCTGGTCGAGGAGCGGAGCGAGCTTGGAGCGGATGTGGCTCTCGACCATTCCGGGCGAGATGGTCACCGTCGACGCCGGAGGGATCGGCGGAATCGGCTGCATTTGAATCTGTGCCGGCGCGGGAGCAGGCACGACGGGCGCACCGACACCAAGCGCAGTCTCTCCGGCGCTGCGATTCGCCAAGGGCGACCCTGGTCCGACGCCCATCGCCGTGTCGTCGGCGGTAAAAAGGATCCGAGTCGAGCCCATGGTGATCTCGTCGCCGCCGGTCAGAACCCGGTTGCCGACGCGCTCGCCATTCACGAAGGTTCCGTTGAGGGAGCCGAGATCCTTCAGAACGTAACGCCCGTCCTCAAGGTCGATGTGGCAATGCTCCTTCGAGACAATGCGGTCGAGCACCTGGTGGGTGTTGTCTGGGTGGCGACCCAACGTGTTATGGGCGACGAGGACACGCTCTTGGCGCCCCTCTGGGCCGATGATGATAATTCGGGCCATCGAAACTGAGGGGATGCTAAACGCACGACGAGTTGCCGTAAAGGGCGAGAAACACTCTCTTGGTTCGGAAATCCATTGAAGGGGGTCTGAACCTTGCAGCATGGGCTTCTCACTGCTACTTTCCGCGGCCCTAGGAGATCACATGGCCCGCGTAACTGTAGAAGATTGTCTTGTTCACGAAGAAAACCGCTTTGCGCTGGTTGTCCTCGCAGCCCGGCGTGCTCGGATCCTTATGAAGGGAGCCCCTGCGCTGGTACCCAATAAGAACCGCGAGTCGGTTTCCGCACTTCGCGAGATCGCCGCTCAGAAGGTGAAGTGGAACCGCCCCGTTGTGGACGCCGTCAACGAGTTTATCATCGAGACGCGCAACGCTCAGATTCGCTAAGTCGAGATCTCACGAGCCCTCGCGCTCGAGTATCAAAACGCCCGCCAGTCAGCGGGCGTTTTTCGTTTAAGGCCGCTTCATTTGATGGGAGCAGGGAAATCGTGACTCCTTTATACTTTGAGGATGCTCGTTCGTGCATTGGTCGTGGTTTGCAGCACGCTCTTCCTTGTCTCTTGTGAAGGCGAGATCTCCGAAGCGCCCCGTCGTGAGGTGCCCGAGGGGCCAGAGATTCCCGACTTCCCCGAAGACCCCACACGTCCTGGAGTCACGCAGTGTGAGGCCTTTGACGCCACCGGCGCTCATTCCTATGGGGCGAAGGTCAAGAACCTCATTGTCGGACTCCCCCTCACGGGCGAGGAACTCGCGGCTCTCCAGGATGACCCGCGAAGCCTCGAGATGCTCATCAGCACCTGGCTCGAGACACCGGAAGCGTCTGCGAAGCTCCGCGACTTCTTCGCGATGGCGTTCCAGCAGGAAGGTTTTGAAGAGGCCGGACTCACCGAGCAGTGGGCCGAGCCGGATATTCGAACCGGTCACTTCGCCGACGAAGAGACCATCATGGACAACTCTCTACGCGAGAACTTTGAAACGAGCTTTGCGCGAACGGTCGTCCAGTTCGTCAACGAAGGGCGCCCATTTCATCAGGTGGTCACGACGCGCAGCTTTATGATGACAACGGCGATGATGACGGCGATGGCGTTCGCGGATGAGCGTCATCGTTTGGACAACGGGAACGCGTTCTTCCGAAGCGTCAGCGAGGTGATGACAAACGTCGAGTTCCAGAACCTGCAGGCATACCCGCAAAGCCAGGTACTCGACCCAGCAAGCCCCAATTTCCTGCGCTTCTACGCCGAGACCTCAGAGATCGTCCCGACCTGCTCTGGCGGAAGCGTGACCTACGAAGGGACCAACACGCCCCTCATCGCGTTTCGTTCCATGTTTGGATACTTCGCCCGGCTCGCGTTCAGCGGCTGCACGGGCGAAGGACGCCCAAACTGGCCAGCACCAAGTCTCTTCTCTCGAGAGGACTTTCGCGACTGGCGTCTTGTAGAAGTTCGCGCACCGAGCGATGACGAGGAGACCACTCGTTTCTACGACCTAGAGTCCATCCGAGGCGGCACAACGCTGGTCACGCACGCCCCGCGCGTTGGCTTCTTCACGACTCCAGCGTTCTTCGCGGTCTGGCAGACCAACGAAGACAACGCGCACCGGGTCACGGCAAACCAAACGCTCATTACTGCTTTCGGAAACAGCATCGACGAGAGCCAGTCCATCATCCCTACGAGAGACAGCGCTCTCGATGCAGAACACGCCGACCCAAGCACCGGCTGCTGGCACTGCCACAAGACCCTCGACCCCATGCGGCAGATATTCCGGCAGGAATACACACTCTACTCAAACGCCCAGCTCGACGAAGAAGAGCGAGCCATCCCCGCAGCCTTCGCTTGGGACGGTGTGACCGCCGAACCCGACACCATCTATGAGTTTGCCGAGGTCATCGCGACGCACCCGAACTTCGCGCGCGGCTGGGTTCAGAAGCTGTGTTTCTATGCCAACTCGCGCGAATGCCCTGATGACCCCGACGACGAGAGCGATGCCTTCGACGAGGTCGTGCGAGCGTTCGTGGAGAGCGATTACGACTTCAAAACCCTTGTCCGTACACTCTTCTCATCCTCGCTCGTGACCAACGCGGAGTGCATCCAGGGAAGCACTGGGGACAACGCGGGCATTTCGCGAACTCGACATTTTTGTGCTGCCCTCTCCCACCGACTGGGCATGGATGACGTGTGTGGACAACGAATTCTCCTGGATGACGACCGGATTCCGCTTCGGGAGGCGAACGCGCCGCTTGTGTCGACGCTGCCCAACGACACCTTCAGCCGGGGCGGCCAAAACCCGCTCACGGTGTCGGACATCAACCTCTTTGTGCGCGCTACTTACGAACGTATCTGCGCCAACGCAGCGGCGGAGTTCGTCGGAGACGACGCTCTCATCTCGCCCAGTGACGAGGATGCTTCGCTGACGTTCCTGACGGAGCGCTTGATGGGCTTTCCGGAGGGAGATCCGAGGCACGACACTGCACGCTCCATACTTCAAGGGCATTTGGAGGAAGCGAGGCTCGCGCCGGACATCACTGAGGTGCTGGCTCTTCAGAGTACTTTCACGCTCGCGTGCCTCTCCCCAAGCCTGATTGGAGTCGGACTATGAAGCGCTCACTATCACGTCGCGCTGCGCTGCGTTCTCTCCTCGGGGCCGGCGGTGTCGGTCTTGCCGCCCTTGCCACTGGCGTCCCACGTAGCGTGCTCCTCGACCCTCTCAGTCACGCTCACGCCCAGGACGCGGACCGTCCTCGTATGTTGATTTTGACCACGTCTGAGCGCGGGGATCCGATCAATACCAACGCGCCAGGAACGTACGACAATGCGTCCATCGTCCATCCGCCGGACGCATCGATGGCCCCCGTCGACTTTCAGCTTGGTGAACAAACGGTGCGGGCCGCGCGACCGTGGTCGGTCTTACCGGAGTCGATTCGGAACCGGATGACGTTCATTCACCACGCGACCTACGCGAACACGCATCCTAGCCAGCCGAAGGTGATGCGGCTCACCGGCAACCTTCGTAACGGCGAAATGTTGGTGTCGATGTTCTCCAAAACACTCGCTCCAGCGCTGGAGACTACGCAAGTCGAGCCGATTAGCCTCGGCGCCGCCGGAGGCACCGAGCTGCTTTCTTTCGAAGGGCGAACCCTCTCTGCGGTACAGCCCGTCGCGCTAAAGCAGATCCTGGGAGACCCCGAAGGACCGCTCGGTCAGCTCCAGGAAATCCGCGATGAAAAGCTCGATGAGCTTCATGCGCTCTTCCGCGAACATGGGACGGAAAACCATCGCCGAATGCTCGACCGCTTCGCCCAAAGTCGAACGGAAGCTCGAACCATCTCTCTCAACCTCCTCGACCGTTTGGACGCCGTACGGCGAAACGATGCTGCTTCACAAATCATCGCGGCTCCTGTGGTCGCGGCGATGAACGTTTCGCCGGTTCTAACGATTCGAATCCCATTCGGCGGTGACAACCACAACGATCAGGGACTCGCCCGGGAAACTCGAGAGACGATTTCTGGCCTCGGTCTTCTGACAGAGCTGATGGTCAACATTGAAACAATGAAGAACGAAGGCGCGCTCCGAAACGAAGTCGTCGTCGCGAATCTTAGTGTATTCGGGCGAACCCTCGTGAACGGCGGACAGAGTGGACGCGACCACAACGGTAACCACCACACCGCGTTCATTATCGGTGACACCGTACGACCTTCGGTGATCGGCGGCGTGGTTCCTGAAGGCGACGACTTTGGTGCGGCGGCCTTCGATTCGACCACCGGAGCGATGCACGAAGACGGCGACGTGAGCTTTGAGACTGGCTTCGGCTCCATGGCCAAGACGATGGGGCGGGCTTTGGGCATCGAACAAGAAGTCCTGGACGAGGAAATCGTGTCTGGCAAAACCATCCGGGCCGCGCTTATCGAGGGCTAGGCAGCTGGGCCTGACCCCTCAGGCCCGCTCGCCAGCCTCCAGAGCTTCCAAGACCAAACGACGAGGGCCACCGTCACAAGCTGCGGAAGCACTCGAGGCAGACCGTTCGCGAGCTGCCAAGTCTGAAGACGCCCGAGCACGAGCTGGATCCAAAAAGCCGACGCCATCAGAGCAACGAAGGTCCACGCGGAGAACGCTTGCCCGCCAAAGGGACGAGCGGGTTTGCTTAGATGAACCCCGGCGATGGCCGCGGGTAAAAGAAAGAGCGTGACGTCGTAGAGGAGCAAGTGAGGGCTGCTTATCCAGGCCAAGGCAAGAGCGGCGGCCACGCTCAAGTCCCAGCATCGGCTCCCCGGCTCCCAAGAAAGGCGAAGGAAACGGCGCATCACCACCACGGCAACGGCGATCAGGAATGCGGCTCCAAGGATGGGCGGCAGGGTTCGCCCGAGGGGCAGAAGTACAAGGTCCAGCGCGGCGGGAACACTGGTGGAGAGATGAACAGGAAAAGCCCCGCTCAGTCCGCGTACATAGTCGGTGGAGCTGGCGAC
This sequence comes from Polyangiales bacterium, assembly GCA_045106895.1. Taxonomy (GTDB): domain Bacteria; phylum Myxococcota_A; class Polyangia; order Polyangiales; family Houyiibacteriaceae; genus JBCCRV01. The sequence continues at coordinate 39,481 of JBGCFM010000081.1, forward strand.
GGAGCCAAAGAAACCAGGCCAGGCCTCGGGAAAGGCGAGGTAGCTCGCCCCACAAAGGAGCGATGCACTAAACGCAGCGCCGGCAATAGCGCGGTAACGACGCCCGCCGAAAAGAACCAACGCGAACCCAAGGCCAAGTTGTGGCTTGATGATGAGGACGCCGACCAAGAGGCCGGACACAAAGTCGCGCCTCTTTCGGAGAGCAAAAAAGGCCGCGCAGCTGACGGCCAAGGTCAGTGCCGTGTTCTGACCTAAAGAGAGAGAGACCTGGGCCGGAACAAAAAGGCACGCAAGAACGAGGAGCTTCGGAGTGCTCAGCCCGGGCTTCAACTCATGAGCGACCAGCCATGCGCACAGACCCAAGAGGAACAGGGAAAAGAGGAGCCACGCGAGGGCCGCGCTCCCGTAGGGAAGCGCCGAAAAAGGAGTCAGCGCGAGGAGGAAGGTCGGCGGGTTAAGGAAGAAAGACGCGGTGTTAACGCTGCCCGGCGCTTGTCCGACGAGCGAGCCATGGGTCTCCGCGAGCTTCTCCGGGTTGTAGATGTCGCTGGCGCCGCCGTGACTCGCGAGGTGAGCCGCGCTGTAGAACGTGGAAAAGTCGCTGCTGAGCGGCTCCCCTTGGAAGTCGTAGTTTCCCTCCCAGGGCCGAACCAAGCGCTCCCCAATTCCGATCAACCCCACGCACGCGATGGCGAGGTAGTACACGCGCCAGCGTCCGAGGGTGAGGAAGTCGGCGAGGCGCTGCACGACGCGACCTTATCCCAGTTTTGTTCTCAGCGAGGGATCACGATGTTGGGTGTGTCTCCGAAGCTCTATTCCGAGGCGAGCGCGAGCTTCTCCCGCATGCCGACACGATAAAACCGGCGCAGCTCCGCCACGAGCTCCCCAATGGCGCCGCGGTCGATGTGCTGGCGCTCAAGTCGGTGCGTGTAGCGCGACGCGAGGGCAATCGCGTGACGATAACGGTTTCCCTCAAGGGTCTCCGCGCTGTCCGCGAGGACAGGGTCTTGGTAGAGCCGCTCGCGGATAGCTTGGGAGCGTGCGCGAATCGCACCCACGCCGTTTCCTTCCAGAAGCGCCGTCGCGTACTTGTCGACTTCGGCCTGGAGCTCAAGTTCAAGTTCGGAGACGCTGCGTGTCTGCTCATGGCGATACACCAGGTAGACGAAATGCGAGACGCCTTCGGCGGCCAAACAATACGCGTCAAATTGTCCTTCGCCGAGAACATCCACTCCACGCCGAAGGAGCGCGAGCGCTTCTGGTTCCACGTAGAGCCCAAGGCTCACGCCATCTTCTTCTTCTGCCACGAGGAGAACTTCGCCTCGGCCAGGGTCTCCTCCAACGGCCTCCGCTGCCTCTGCGTCGCACAAGAACGGCGTCACGACAGGGGAAGAGCCCAGGTCGTAGAGCCGAACCAAGCGCTGCTGGATGCGCGCCAGCACACACGCCTCGGCTTCAGTGGAGGGTTCCACTGTCGCTCCCGAATAGTGCGCCCTCCCCCGGAAACACGCCTTCTTCCTGAAGGCGCTCGGCGAGGCGTGGGCTCTTGGTGCGGCGCCAACGGTCGTAGAGTCGCACGATGTCCTGGGGTGTTCGCAGCATCGTGGTCTCGCGAACCTCATCGAGAACCTGGGCAAAGCCACTGAAGCGCCCCGCCAGCTCGCCAAAGACGTTTCGGTGGGGCCCTGGAAGGACCGCTGCGCTCTGATAGGCGCGTCCGCCCATGGTGGCGTAGTAGTCCACGCTCATGCCGCGTCCCTGGATATGCTCCTGGAAGAAGTCGCATGTATAGAGGGCCGCATCCCCGGTTTCTTGGAGCTTTTGGCGGCGTTCTCGCGGCTCTGTTTCATCGAGGGCGCTCGCGAGCTGAGTGACAATGGGTTGGTCCGGGGTCGCGATCACGGAGTAGGTGCCGCGGCTGAGCAGCTCCCTCAGGTAGAGTGAGGTCTGCTCCGACGCCTTGATGTCCAAGCGCGTGAGCGCTGCGTCGATACGTTCCTGAAAAAACCCGCGTGTATCTTCGACTACTTCCATCACCTGCTCCCTGTTGAGGTTCCTCACTCTTCTTACGGACGAGGTGAAGCCAGCATAAATGCATGTGCGTCATCTCACCAAGAAAGGGTTCAGCCGTTTTCGGCACATTTGATCGTCGAGCAGGGGCTTTCAACCATGGACCCGTGGAAACCTCGCTTGGCCAAGGAGCCCACCAAGCGCTTGGAATTACTAAACAATTGCCGCGCGCGCAAAACCTATCTCTCGCTCCGATGGGCCGCAAGCACTCACCGGCCCAGAGTGCCAACAAAGCGAATCGCCGCGGTTCCGGTTGCGCCGTGACGCCAGAATCAAAGCTGGATGTTAGGGTCGCGAGTGCCTAGCGATGCCGAAAGCGCAGGGAGACGAGGGTCGGAGCTGTCCCGCACTACCTTCGTCTGCCGCTTCGCCCTTGGCGCAGCGGTCTTGGGCGCCCTCGACGCGCTGGTCTTGAGCGGCTCCCCCTCCTCGACCCCGGCGGCCTTCCTTCTTCTGGCACTCGCGGGCTGTGTCGTCGGTTTGGGTCTTCAGGCGCTCGTCGGAGCGTCTCGCCGGACCATCGTCCTGGTAGGCGTCTTCCTCGGCGGCCTCCTGGCATATCAGGTCGGTGCCCACGCAAAGCTTGGCACTCAGCCTCTGGCGGCCATTGGGTCGATGCTCTCGTTTCCGATCCTCGCCACGGCGGCCCTCGCCGGACCGATCGGAGCGCTGCGGCGCGGATGGCGGAGCGACCCACCCATCGCGTTGGTCATCGCCCTCGCCTGCACGTGGGCGCACCGGCACACCTTCATGCCCTTCCTCTACCCGCCATTCGGCGCCGCGCTCTCCTTGGCCGCAGTCGCCTTCGCCGGTAGCGCAGGTGTGATCTTCGTGAAGGCTCATGCTCGGGGCCCGCGTTGGCCTGCGCTGACGGCATTGGCCGCGCTCATCACCACAGCGCTGCTCCCGAGCGCAGCGTTTCGTTCCTTGGGCTTCCGCGGCATCGCGACGCCCGTACTCGGCGGCGCTCGGGTGATGAGCGACGTGGACTTTGATGGCTCCTCCAGCCTCTTCGGCGGCGGCGACTGCGCGGGGTTCGACTCCGCGCGTGGACCTTTCGCCACGGAGATCCCAGGCGATGGCGTCGACCAAAACTGCATCGGCGGCGACGCGCAGCCTCCTCCTGGACCGCAGACAGACCACGCGCTTGGCGAACCCACCGGCATGTCTGTCCTGCTCCTGACAGTGGACACGGTGGCGTTCTCACGAACCAGCCTGGGCCAAACCACCCACGATACGACTCCCCGCCTCGCGGAGTTTGCCCGCCGCTCGACACACTTTACCCACGCCTACGCCGGCGGCGCCTGGACCTCCATCGCGCTCGCCACGATTCTTTGGGGTCGCCCTGCACGAGACCTTCAATGGCGTCGGGTCTTTGAAACAAACACCCTGCGCCTGCTTGAACAAAACACAGCGCCGCCCGGCGAGATGATCCGCTTGGCGTTCTTCATTGTGGACGAGCGGAGCCCGTCCCTCGCCGCTCGAGTCCGTGCCGGCGGCGTGCAGACCATGGCCGTCGTTGATGGCGGCCACACTGGGTTCCTGAAGACCGGTGCCGGTCTGACCGAAGGGTTCACAGACTATGACGCGCTGGAGAATGTCGGGGACGAAGCGACGGCGCAGCGCCTCATCGAACGCCTCGACGAAGCCGCTGGGCAGCCCGCATTCGTGTGGGGCCACTTCTTCGGACCCCACGCGCCGGACACTCGCCACCCTGGAATCGCTGAGTTCGGCAGCGGCCTGCGCGCACGATATGACCACGAGCTCGCGGCGGCGGACGCTGCACTCGGCCAGGTATTCGACCATGTCGCAGGTCGCGACGACCTCGTCGTGATCGTGACGGCGGACCATGGTGAGGACTTTGGCCGTTTCGTCCGGGCCCACGGGCACGGGCTCACGGAGGATCTCCTGCGTGTTCCTCTCGTCGTGAATGGCCCAGGGTTTGAAGCGCACGAGGTCGATCATGTGGCTTGCCACACGGACATCTCGGAGACGGTCCTAGGCGTCCTCTTTGGCGGAACTGCCGGACTCGAGGCGCTGCGTGAGGACCACCTCTGCGTCGCGGACACCTGGCGTCTCAACGCGAACGGGAACGCGGTCTTCGACTTTGCCGGCGTGATCGGGCCCGACGGGATGTATGTTCGGGAGCTCCAAAGCGGCGAGCACCCCGCGCAAGAAGGCGACTACGAGGCGGCACTCAACGCGTATCTGGCGTCGCCGTCAGTCATCGGCGGACGTCTTCGCACCCCCTAAGAAGGGTGCGCTCCCGCTCCTTTGTGTGTTCGCTCTCACTAGCGACCACTCCTGGTATTGACTCTCGCGCAACGGGTCTTAGCTTTCCGCTCGCAATCAGCACTCGGTCGGGGCGAGTGCTAACGAAACGATTTTTGGGCTGTCGCCGCTCCATTCGAACCTGTCGACGGCCCTGTTTAGACACACTTTTTGGAGATCATCACTATGGGTATTCGTCCACTTGGAGACCGCGTTCTCGTCACGCGAGTTGAAGAAGCAACCACCACCAAGGGCGGGATCATCATCCCCGACAGCGCCAAAGAGAAGCCAATCGAAGGCAAAGTCGTCGCCGTCGGCAACGGCCGTCGCAACGACAAGGGCGAGGTCCAGAAGCTCGAAGTCAAGAAGGGCGACCGCGTCCTCTTCGGCAAGTACGCCGGCACCGAGGTCAAGATCGATGGTGATGAGCACGTTGTGCTCCGCGAGGACGACATCCTCGGCGTTGTCACCAAGTAAACTCCTCCCCTCAATCACTTAGAACCACAAAGAAAACGAGATTTTATAATGGCTGCAAAAGACATTCTTTACGATACCCACGCACGCGCACGCATCCTCGCCGGCGTCGACGCCCTCGCGAACGCCGTCAAGGTGACCCTCGGACCTAAGGGCCGAAACGTCGTCATCGAGAAGAGCTTCGGCGCTCCAACGGTCACCAAGGACGGCGTCACCGTCGCCAAGGAGATCGAGCTTCCGAACAAGTTCGAGAACATGGGCGCACAGATGGTTCGCGAAGTGGCCAGCAAGACGTCCGACGTCGCTGGTGACGGAACCACGACGGCCACCGTCCTCGCACAGGCCATCTTCCGCGAAGGCAGCAAGATGGTTGCCGCGGGTCACAACCCAATGGAGCTCAAGCGCGGCATCGAGCTCGCTGTGAAGCACATCACCACGAAGCTCAAGAAGCTCTCGAAGGCCACCAAGGATCCAAAGGAAATCGCTCAGGTCGGCACCATCAGCGCCAACGGCGACGAGACCATCGGCCACATCATCGCTGAAGCGATGGAGCGCGTCGGCAAGGAAGGCGTCATCACCGTCGAAGAGGCCAAGGGCCTTGAGACGGAGCTTGAGGTCGTCGAGGGCATGCAGTTCGACCGTGGATACCTCTCCCCGTACTTCGCCACCGAGAACGACACGATGAAGGCGGAGCTCGAGAACCCCTACATCCTCATCTACGAGAAGAAGATCTCGTCCATGAAGGACCTCATCCCCGTCCTTGAGAAGGTCGCTCAGACGCAGCGCCCCTTCCTCATCGTCGCCGAGGACATCGAGGGCGAGGCTCTTGCTACGCTCGTCGTCAACCGCCTTCGCGGCACGCTCAAGGCCTGCGCCGTCAAGGCTCCTGGCTTCGGCGACCGACGCAAGGAGATGCTCAAGGACATCGCCACCCTCACCGGCGGCACGTTCGTGTCCGAGGACCTCGGCATCAAGCTCGACGGCTTGACGCTCAAGGACCTTGGTGAAGCCAAGCGCGTCATCATCGACAAGGACACCACGGTGGTCGTCGATGGTTCCGGCAAGAAGAAGGAAATCGCTGGCCGCATGGAGACGATTCGTCGCCAGATCGAAGCCACCACGAGCGACTACGACCGTGAGAAGCTCCAGGAGCGACTTGCGAAGCTCTCGGGCGGCGTCGCCGTCATCAAGGTTGGCGCAGCCACCGAGGTCGAGATGAAGGAGAAGAAGGCTCGCGTCGAAGACGCCCTTCACGCCACGCGCGCTGCTGTCGAAGAGGGCATCGTCCCCGGCGGCGGAGTTGCACTCATCCGCGCCAAGGCTGGCGTTGAGAAGCTCGACGCCACGGACGAGCAGCTCGTCGGCATCCGCATCCTCTCCCGCGCCGTTGAAGAGCCACTTCGTCAGATCTCGGCCAACGCCGGTCTCGAAGGCTCCATCGTCGTCAACGAGGTTCGCAACAGCAAGGGAGCCAACGGCTTCAACGCTCGCACTGAGAAGTACGAAGACCTGGTCAAGGCCGGCGTCATCGACCCCACGAAGGTCGTTCGTAGCGCTCTTCAGAACGCAGCATCGGTCGCTGGGCTCATGCTCACCACCGAGGCTCTTGTCGCTGAGCTTCCGAAGGAAGACCCACCAGCAGCCGGCGGCCACGGCCACGGCGGCGGCATGGACTTCTAAGACCCCTTAGAAGAAGCCATTCGCTTCAGGAACGCCGCTCCCGAAAGGGGGCGGCGTTTTTCGTTAAAGGGCGAACATCGTGAGCGCACACACAACCCATATAGGTTAGCCGTGCTACATGTCGGTCATTGTGAGAGACCGATCATGAGTAGCGCAAAGAACGAAACAATCACCGTGTTCAGCCATGAGGATGGGTGTGTGGTTGAAGTGGGAATCGAGGACGCTCCAAAGCGCGGGGACGAAGCGTCGGGAGTGGTCCCGCAAAGCAAGCTTGAGATTGTCGCCTTCGACGATGACCCGGATGAGAGTGCTCTGGAGAGCATAAGTGCTGTTTTGGCGCTGTATCCAGAGGTCGAATCCGCAGCTTTTGCGATGGCGCAGCGCGGAACATCGCCTCCCGAGCCTCTCGTGAGCATTTGTGTGCATCGCGAGTACCGAGGACGAACCGTCGAGATCCTTGATCTCGTTCGACAAGCCTCCGCCGCGGCTGGCCTTGAGGCGGGAGTCCTGCTTCTTCAGGACTCGCAGGTGCCAGCGATCCGCAAGAACGCGCTTGTGTTCTTCCCGTGGCGCCGAAAGAAATCGAGCCGCTAGACCTAGCCTTCCGTTCAGTGGCCCGGCGCCTGGTTGAGACCAACTTGACTGAGAAGGTCGTTGGATCCTGGCCGTCGCGCGAATCGGCATGCGTTGGGAACATTTCCGGAGCGCTGGTGTCCGCCCGACGTGCTCCGTATCTTCGTATTTGCTGTGACCACAGTGACCGCCATCGCTTGGTGGTCATCCGGCGCATCGAACCGCGCGTTGGCCGACCGAGAGGACTCCTGGGGCCAGTCCATTCGCGCAGGCGATTTGGTGTTTCAAGACCTCAACTGTGGTGAGCGCTGCGAGCTAATTCGCTCAGTCACCGACTCGCCTTACTCCCACGTGGGGGTTGTGGTGGAAGACGATGGAGTTCGTATGGTCTGGGAGGCGCTCGCGCCCGTTGGACCTGTCCCCCTCAGTGAGTGGGTCCGGCGCGGCATCGACGCCGAGGTCGCCGTGTACAGGCCGCGCCCTTCCCTTCAAGTTCTACAGTCCTCGGTGGAAGAGGCGATGGAGGGCATGGCCGGCCGCTCCTACGACGGGGACTACCAATGGGACGAAGAACGCATCTACTGCAGCGAGCTTGTCGCCAAGGCCTACGCCGAGGCAGGACAGGAGCTCATCGCCCCGCATAGCGTAGACCTCGGTCGCCACGAGGAGCGCGTGCATATGCTCTCGGGCGGGCGGCTCACCTCCGAGACGCTCATGGTAACGCCCGCCGATCTTGCGCGGAGTGAGTTCTTCGTTCGCGTAGTCGACGAGCTCGTAGATTCTGAGTAGCGGGCTACGAGCGCTCGGGCAGTAGTCCCTCGATGGCCTCCTCAAGCAAGCTCACTAGCTCGGGGTCCATGAAACGGTACTCGTCGGGAATGTGCAGGACCTCGACGGGCGCCGGCAGCGGCCGACCGAAGCGCTTTCGCAACATATCTCTGTGCTTCGTTTCCATCACCACGATGACGTCGGCCCAGTCGATATCCCTCTGGTTGACGCGACGGCGCGCCTTCGGGCTCGTGCCGGCGGAGCGCACCGAGACGGCCTCGTGACCCCGAAAGACCTCTTCGGCGGTCGGGCTACGCCATTGGTTTCGACTACAGAGAACGAGGATATGCATCAGGGTTCCTTGCGGCGCGCAGCCCACATCATTTGCAAAATCGCCGCCGACCACCACCCCCAAAGCGCGGTAACGAACACACCAAAGAGCGTAAGCGCCTCGGAAGATGGGATGAACCAGAGCTGCGCGGAAATACCGATGGCACCGCCCGCCAAAGTCACACGTGACGGACGCAAGAGGAAGGGTTCGAGGCGGTCCCACTCCTCTCGCCGGAAGAGCGCGGGGTAGAACGTCGACGCGATCATGGGGTAGTCGGCGACGTTCATGACGGCCACGTGAGGAAAATGGAAAAGCATGAGAGCGATGACGAAGACGCTTGAGAAGCGCGGAAGGACGAGGGCGAAGAGCGGCAGCGTCGCCTCGACCACGAGGGTGCCGTAGATGGCGATGGCACGCGCCCAGGACGGCGCCTCCCCGCCCAAGCCGCCGCTGGCGAAGAACGCATCCACCCCTTGGATGGCGGAGCTGTAGGGCCCCAAAAACCCGTCGTTCATCTTGTGCAAAGACGCGGACATGTAGGTGATGACCAGCACCATCGCGACACCGCGGATGGCGTAGCGATCGATGAAGCTCCTGTTCTTCAACCCCGCTATTCGGCCCAGCGCGATGACCCCGCCCACCGCGACGAGGGACGCGAGCATCATGCTCATGTGGTTTCGAATTCGAAACGGGTAGGTAAAATAGTGAGCGACGTAGAACGCGATGAGTGCGAGGAGCCATCGCCGCGTACGTCGTAGAAGCAGACCCACCATCGTTAGCGCCAGCCCAAGGGCGAAGCCCGTGACGAGCCAGGGCGGGAGCGCCAGGTGCCAGCCGGGCGTCGTCCAGTAACGCGCCATCGCCATCGCCGTCCCTGGCGAGTCTTCACCCGTCAGCTGAATCGCGTGCCCAATGAGCGCCGGGAAAAGCAGCAGCGCAATAAAGCGAAGCCGTCCGTCCGGAGAGAGCTTCGTCGCGTCGAGTTGTAGAAAGCGGGCGAGCGTCACGGATCCGCATCCTCCACATCGGATTCCGTCGAATGGTCCGCGACGCTGAAGTCCGTCTCGTAGAGTCGAAATGGCACGCCCGTCGGGGCGGAGAGTTCGTCGTCCGCGCAGGCGTCGGGGGACCAATGAACCTGCGCGTCGCCGCGCATTCGCCAGCGCATGGATACACGACGACGCTGGCAAAGCTGGTCGAGGACGACGCGAACGGCCTCGGTGTTCAGCGCCCGATGAGGCTGCTCAAGCCACCGCAGCAGCATATCGTCGTGGCCATCTTGTTCCGGCGGCGGGTCAAGGGAGACCTCCACATCCACGCGGTACGCCCAGACATCGGAGAGCGCATGCTGCGGCATGAAGAGGTGGTTGTTGTCGCCCTCCCCCCACTCAAGGCTCGAGAACATCGTCTGGCACGAATCGTCCCGGAGGCCCACGTACGGCAGGAGGTTATTGGCCACGAGAAGACCGCCGAGGAGCACGAGGAAGACGCGCAACACGCGTTCTCCGCGGGTAGAATCCGACGTCACCAGGCTAGCGCCGCGCCGCGACTAGAAGCCGCGCAAGATGTCGAGAAGCTCGCCGATTCGGCGGGCCGCTTCCTCGTCGGCATCCGCGTCGGAAAGCAGGGATTCGAGCCCGCTCCGCGTCTCTGCGCAGACCGTTCGTAGGCTGGACACGTCCACGCTGAGAGTCTCGACGCGTTGCTCGGTTTCTTCGAGCGCGCTCTCCTTCGCGCTAAGCTTCTGCTTCAAGTCCACCGGTTCGACGGGGGCTTGCTTGAGGAGCTGGATCACTCGCTCGTCGGCGAGAGAGCGCGCCGCGCGTTCGTGCTCCAGGGCTTCCTGCAGCCGGTCCGCGCGCTCTTCGAGTTCGAGGGCGTCCGTGTTTGAGGTGCTTCCGCCGCCATCCCGAACACGGCGCTCAAGAGCGCGGATGCGATCATCTCGCTCTTCAAGCTGCGCCGTCAGAGAGCGCATCAAGGTCTCGAGGCCAGCGTCCGCCTCCGAGGTGGGCGCTAGCTCTCCGCCCGCCGAGGTGATCGACGAACGTTCCGGTGTGAAGCCTTGGTCCTGAAGCGCCGCGAGGGTGGCTCGAGCAGCGCCGAGGGCCTCCGTCGCCTTGGCCTTGAACGCTTCGAGTCCAGCGACGGTCTCTTCGGCGGCGCTCGCATGATCCCGCAGCGCTCCGAGTTCGCCCTCGACCTGTCCGAGGCGAGCTGCCGCCGCGTCGCGCGCTTCAGCGACCTCCCGCAGTTCATCGCTGAGCTCTTCGGCCTCCTGCTGAGCCAACTCTACGAGGTCCGCCGCCGCTGAGTTTGCCAACGCTGCTTTGAGCTCCGCTTCGAGCTCAGCAACCTTCCGTTCGGCACGCTCCCGAGCATCGACGGCAAGCGACGCGGCCACAACCGCTTCACGTAGGTTGAAGACCTCATCGCGCATGCGAACGACCTGCTTGTCGTGCAGCGCTCGGGTGTTCTCCTCTTGAGCGAGGTCGATCTGAAGTCGCGTAATGAGTGCGTCTCGCGCCGCCAGTGCAGAACTTACCTCGCGGCCTCGCGTCTCGAGGGCCTCCTTGTCGGCGCTCAGGTCCAGCGTCGAAATCGTGAGCTCCGTGTTGGTCCGGCGAAGCATCTCCACCTCCTCCTGAAGCGCATCAAGGCGGTCGAGCTGATCAGTGCTTGGCGAAACCGCAGCCGCCGGCGCCGGCGGCGCGGAAGCCGCTTCAAGAGAAGCTTCCACATCCGCCAAGCGAAGCGTGAGCCCGTTTCGTTCACCTTCGAGGGCTTCCAGCTGAGTGCGGGCCTCCGCCAACTCTGCAACGGCGGGGTCCGGCGATGGCTCTGGAGCCGGCGCGGCCTGAAGCTCTGCCACCTCGGAACGCAGCTCGACGTTGGTAGACCGGGCAGCCTCCAGGGACGCCTCGATGTCCGACAAACGCAGCGCGAGACCGTTGCGCTCGCCTTCGAGAGTTTCCGCGGCGCGCTTCGCCTGGGCGAGTTCCTCCGTGAGAGCCGGGTCTGGAGCGGCGGAAGCAGGAGCGGCGGAAGCGGGATCTGCGGCGGGCGGGGCGGAAGCCACCGGCGCGGGGGCAGCCGAAGACGCGGCAGACTTGAGGGCCACCACTTCGGCGCTCAGTTCATCGATGGTGAACTGCGCAGCCGCGAGAGAGGCTTCGGTGTCGAGGGCGCTGTCCGTCGCCGGCGCGCCACGATGACCGCGGGTCCATTCGCGAAGCTCCTCTGCCATGTCGCGGACGATGAGCGCGTGCCTGCGAGCCTCACTCTGGAGTGATCGAACCTGCGCGCCACGCTCCTGAAGCTTGTGCTCAAGGGCGATGATGTCTTCCCCATCGTCGATGTCCTCAACGAGCGCGACCGGCGGAGGTACCTGCGCGGCCTCACGAGACAGCGCTTCGGCCTGGGTGGCGCGTGCCTCAGCTTCCGCCACGGCAGCTTCGGCGGCGGCTTCTTGCGACACCAGGCGAGCACGCGCCTCCGAGAGCGTCGCCTCTGTCTCCACGAGACGGACCTGGGCTTGTTCAAGTCGCGCGCCGGCGCGATTCAGTTCCTGGCGCAGCGCTTGGACCTCGCGCTCATTCGACTCAGCAGGCTGCGTGCCCGGCAGCTGCACGACGAGGAGACCATCGTTCTCCGGCAGTTCATCACCTGCGACGAACAGGTATCGCTCGATGTCTTCTGGCGCGTTCCGGAGAAGCGAGTCATCGAAAGCGACCCCGCCTGCTTCGTGGTCTAGGTTCGCGATGGCAGACGCCGTCAGCGGCGCCTGACCGAGAAGGCGAACTTCCCGGAACGCGGCGTCGAGGGCGGGAACTGCACGCTCGTAGTGCTCCGTATCCGCTTGTGTCCCAAGAACCAGCAGGCCGTCTCCGAGGGCGCGTTTTATTTCCTCTGAGCTTTGGCTTAGGTCTTCGAGGACGCTGGCGTCGGGCACCACGACAAGATCAAACTGACCGTCCAGCTCCAAGCGCCCAGCGCTGTAAGGAACGACGCGAGCGGCGCCGACCTTTCCGGCACGCAAGCGCCCAGACGTGTCCATCACACGGACATCGAGGGCCATGGACGCGAGACGCTCCGCGCCGCCGGTGGACGCATCACCGATCCACAGTACGCGCCGGCCAGAGGCCACGTCTTGCAGAAACACCGTGAGGGCGAGATCTGCGTTGGGCGAAGGAGCGCTTGGATTCGACATGAGTGAGCTTTCGGCCGAAAGGTCGGCGCGTCGGTTATAGCGAGTGCGCGATTCGCGGGTCAACGCCCCTTTTCAGCCGCTTATTGCGTGTTCTGGAGTTTTCGCGACGTGAGTTCACCTCGCCCTTCCCACAGGGCCCCGCTATGTTCCCCGGGTGTCCCCAGCGGCGACCGGTGTAAAGCGCTTTTTGGCCCGGCTACGCCGGCGAACGCTGCTTCTGCACGTTCAGCGACTGGTCCTCGTCGGTGGGACCACATTTGTCGTAAGCCTGCTTTTTCTTGGGATGATCCTCCCCCCTGCGATCGGTCTCATCGCAGCGATCAGCGCCTGGGCTGTTGTCGTGGCCGCAACGTTGGCGGCCTGCGTGTGGTCGCTCTGGCCCGTTGTCGAGTCTCGCGGCGGCTCCGTGGCCCGGCATCTCCAGCGACGTTCCCCCCGAATTGCATCGGCGGCGCGAAGTGTCGTCGAGCTCGCGGACGCGTCCGACCAGACAGAGCTAGTCCACGCCCATGCCAACGAAGTCTGGGATGAGCTCAAAGATGTCCGTCCCCGGGAGGTCATCCCCTGGAGCGTCGCGTGGACCTCGCGGGCGCTCATCGCCGCCGGCGTTGGCCTGACTCTGGCCCTGGTCCTCCTCGCCGGAGGAGCGGGTAAGACCGGCGTGTACGCGATGTTCCATCCAGGGAACCACGACGGAGATGCCGCGCTCGTGGACATCGTCTCGAGCCTCGAGTGGTCCTGCCGCTTCCCCAGCTACTTGAAACGAGCGCCGGAGCAGCTCTCTGGAGCCGCTCTCACGCTCCCCGTCGGTACCGTGGTGAGTGCGTCCATGAGCGCTCGCGTGAACCTGCGACAGGCGCATCTCGACATCGCCGGCACACGTTACCCTCTCGAGGGGCATGGACGGGAATGGCACACCACCTTCGAAGTCACGGAGTCGGGGACCATCTTGGTGCGAGGGCGTGACGCCGACGGTCAAACACTTCAGGACGCGTCCCCGCGTGGGCTCACCGCCGTCGTCGACGAGGAGCCGGCGCTCTCCATCGAGAGCCCGCCACTCGAAGATGTCGACGCCGACGCCGAGCTGACCATGCCTTTCACGGCCAGCGACGATCATGGCCTTGCGTCGGTTCGCTTAGTCGTGCGCACGAGCGCCGGCGAGGTCATTCGCCGGGAACTTTTTCGCTCCGAAGCGGGCGTTCTGCGACACCAAGGCCTCTTCACTTTCTCCGTCCCCGAGACGCGCGCGCGACCCGGGGACCCCATCCACGTTTGGATCGAAGGCACCGACCTGGATGACGAAAACGGGCCCAACATGGGTCGCTCGGAGAGTCTTCGCATCGTCGTCGCGAGTGAGAGCACCCGGCGAGAGAGAGTAGCGAGGCGCCTCGCGGAGGCCATGGACTTGGGCCTCGGTGCGCTGGCAGACCGGCTTGAAAACGAAGATTTCGGGAGCCCAGAACGACTCGCCTTCGTGGGTGCCTCTACCGAAAACTACGCCACCATTCTCCAAGCCATCGGCGAAGAAGACCCCGAAGGCATCGACGGGAGCGTCCTTCGCGCGATGGGCACGCGAGTGCGCAGAGGGCTGGTTCGCGAGCAGCGAGCACACCGCGGCGGCCGCGCGAGTGCATCCGCCGCGCGGCGTGTGGACACGCCGATGATCCCGCTCTTCGAAGACCAAATCTTGCTCCTCGCCGACCTCGTCGCGCAAGTTCGCCTTGAAGACGCCGCGTCCATCGCCCGCGAACTCGACGCCCTCCGTCGGGAGATGACCTCGCTCCTCGAAGAGCTTCAACGCACCGACTCTCCGCAGGCTCGGGAAGACCTCCTCGCCGCCATCGCTCGAGCCCACGCACGGCTCCAGGAGCTCTCCGCCCGACTTGCCTCGTTGCGGGAGGCGAGTCCGTCGGAGTTCGTGAACCGCGAGAGCATGGACTCCCAGCCCAGCGAAGACGCCCTCAGCGCGTTTGAGCAAGCGGTCCGCGAAGGAGACTTTGAACGCGCGGAGCGACAGCTCCTTGAACTGCAGCGAGAAATCGACCGCCTCGCCGGTTCCACGGAGACCGCAAACGCAGAGATGGGCTCGGGTCGTCCTGGCCCGCGCGAACGCGCCATGGCCGAAGCGCTCGACCTTCTTTCCGGTCTCGAACGCGAACAAGCGCAGCTCAGCGGACGCTCCGAAGACACACGGCAGGCGGCGACGGCGGCGGCCCTCGAAGACGCCGGTGACGCGCTGGCGGAGGAAGCTCAGCGACTCGAGTCAGATGTGCGCGCCGCCGCGGATGTGTTGCGCGCGGTCCCGGAAAACCGCTTAGGTCGATACGACTCCGAGACTCGCGCTATCGCCATCGCCCGACTTGAGGACGCGGCGGACGCACTCGCCGCCGGTGACTTCGGAGAAGGCCGAGAGATGGCCCGAGCGGCGCAACGAAACGTGCAGCGCCTCGCTCGCGAACTTGAGCTGTCGGCGATGATGTACGGCGGAAGAAACGGAGTTATGGCGGAAGCTTCCCAAGCCGCTCAGCGTGCAGCCCAAGCGACACGAGAGCTCGCCGGCGAGATCAACGCCGCGATTCCCCGTGTGCAGGAACACTTGGCGGAGAACGGGCGCGCGCAGCTGGCAGAAGACTCCCCGCGCCAGAGTGCTGCGCGAGAAGCAGCCGAGCGCCTATCGGCGCTCTTCCGTTCCGAGCCGGACGGCAGTCCCCTGAGTCCAGAGAGCGCCGAGAGCGTGGACTCGGCGATGGAAGCGATGCGCGGCGCCGAGACGGCAATGGAGGCACGCGAACCGATGGGCACCGCGCAGAACCAAGCAGAAGCAGCGCGGCAGCTTTCCGAACTGAGGGACAAGCTGGAGGAGCAGCAGCGTCAAGAGCAGGAGTCCGGCGGTGGCGGCGGCGAGTCGACGCCACGGGAGCGCATCGCCCTCCCCGGCGAAGGCGAACGCCGCGATGACCGTCGACGAGAGCTCCTCGATGGAATGCAAAGGCGCGCGCCCGCCGGTTTTGAAGAGGCGAACAGACGGTACTACGAGGGGCTTCTTCGATGAACGGCGCTCGGATGTTTCGGATCGGCGCGTGGATGTTCGCGGCGCTGTGCACGTGGGCTGCCACGGAGGCGAGCGCGCAAAGCGGGCGTACGCGCGAGGCCTTCGACGCCCTCGCGGAACTCCGCGTCGAGGATGCAGACGCCATCGTGGAGACTTTGGACGACAACGCCCTGTCCCTCGAGCTCAAAGGAATGGTGCGCTTCCACCAAGGCCGCTACGAGGAAGCCCTGACGGCGATGGAAGCGTCGCTCGAGATGTCACCGGCGCAGCCAGGGTCCACGCGCGTCGAGATGCGCGACCTCATCCGCTCAACCCGAGACGCCACCCAGGGCTACATCGAAGTGCACAGCGACGATGGTCGATTCATCATCCGGCACCCTCCAGGTCGCGAAGCGACGCTGATTCCTTACGCGATGGAGGCGCTACAGCGCACCGACGAGGCGCTGCACGTGGAGCTTGGTGTTCGGGTTCCAGGCCCGATTCTCCTCGAGATCTATCCCTCGGCGAGCGTGCTGGCCGCGGTCTCGTCGTTGACCGTGGAGAACATCGAGACCTCCGGCACCATCGCTCTGTGCAAGTGGGACCGGCTCATGGTGACTTCGCCCCGCGCGCTGCTCCGTGGTTACCCATGGATGGACACCATCGCGCACGAGTTCACGCATCTTGTCCTGGCCCGCGGCAGCCGTGACCACGCCCCGGTGTGGGTTCAGGAAGGAATCGCGAAGTTTCTCGAGCGGCGCTGGCGCCAGGCCGAAGTGCCTCTTGAGCAGTCTCCGATGCTCCAGATGATGCTTCGAGAAGCCGCGAGCAACGACACCCTGCTTCCCTTCGAGCGTCTGCATCCGAGCATCGCGCTCCTTCCCTCTCAGGAACAGGCCGCCCTCGCCTTCGCGCAGGTTTCGAGCTTCGTGTCCCTCTATTATCAGACCTTTGGGCGAGCCGCGCTCCAGGACGTGGTGCGACGTTTGGCCGCTGGCGAAGACGCACAAGACGCGTTCGGCAACGCCGCCCAGCGAACCTTCGCGCAACTCGAAGACACCTGGCGACGCAGCCTCGATCGGCTGAACGCGAGCGACGCTCCAGACTTCCGAGGCCTTCGATTTCACGGCGATGAGTCCGATGACGTGGGCGAGGAAGCCCGCCGTCACCTGCGGCTCGGCGACATGCTCTGGACACGCGAGCGCTATGGCGCGGCCGCTCGCCAGTACGAGCGTGGCCTTCGCACCGCGCCTGGCGACCCTGTCTTGGCAGCGCGCCTCGCTCGCGCGGCGCTGGCCGGCCGGCGAAACGGCGTCGATGCCCAGGAAGGCGCGGCACTCGCGATCGCGACTCTTCAGCCCATCGCAGCGGACCACCCCGACTACGCGCCTCTACGGGCCTACCTCGGGAGCGCCTACCGCGTCGCCGGTGAGGTGGCCAATGCGCAGCGGGAGGCACGCGCCGCCCTCGCCCTCAACCCCTTCGACCCACGCCCCCATTGCGACCTCGCAGAGATAGGGGACGAGGCCATCCGTGAGCGAGAGGCAAACGCGTGCGCGGCGCTGGGCGGCGAGCAGCCATGAGCGACCGGACAGCGCGGGAAGTAGGGCAATGACGCAGGACTCAGAGACTGCTAAGGCAGCACCCGTGGAACCGACTCAGCCCTCAACTCCAAGCCAGCCCGCTCCTGAGCCCAGCTCGGCTCCGGTTAGCCCTGCGGCAAGCGACGTCGAAAACGTGAAGCGTTTGGCCGCGGCGCGCTCGCGCATCGAAGCCGAAATCGCCAAGCGCATCGTTGGTCAGCAGGACGTCGTCGAGCTTCTCCTGGTGTCGGTATTCGCGCGCGGTCATGGGCTCTTCGTCGGCGTGCCGGGCTTGGCCAAAACGCTCCTCGTGCAGACGCTCGCGGAGGTGCTCTCCCTCGAAAGTGCGCGCATCCAGTTCACGCCGGACCTGATGCCCGCGGACATCACAGGAACGGACGTTCTCGAGGAAGACCCCACCACCGGAAAGCGGTCCTTTCGTTTTGTGAAGGGGCCCGTCTTCACTCAGCTTCTCCTCGCCGACGAGATCAACCGAACGCCTCCAAAGACTCAGGCGGCGCTTCTTCAAGCCATGGCCGAGGGTCGCGTCACTGCCGGCGGCCAGACGCACGCGCTGGCCCAACCATACCTGGTTTTCGCGACGCAAAACCCCATCGAGCAGGAGGGCACATACCCACTGCCGGAGGCGCAGCTGGACCGATTCCTTGTTCAGATCGACGTCGCCTACCCGAGCGCACGCGAAGAGTTCGACATCGTTCGCAGCACCACGGACGGCAGCCGCGCCCAGCCGGAAGCTGTGCTGGATGAATCCGAGGTCCTCGCATTTCAGGAGCTTGTGCCCCGAATTCCCGTCGCGGAGCACGTTCTCAAACACGCCATCGGTCTCGTGCGCCGGAGTCGCCCCGAGGACGAAGAAGCGAGTCCCAAAGCCAAGGAGTATCTCTCCTTCGGCGCTGGGCCCCGTGCAGGGCAGGCGTTGATTCTCGGCGCGAAAGCGCTGGCGGCCCTCGAGGGTCGATTTGCCGCCGAGACCGACGACGTCGATCGACTCGCCAAAGCGGTGTTGCGGCACCGCCTCGTCCTCAACTTCAAGGCGGAAGCCGAAGGCATCCGTCGAGAAGACATCGTCGAGGCGCTTCTCCGCGGCGAGTAGCCAGTGACCTCCGCTACGCTCATTGGCGATGAGCTCGCCGCCCGCGCACGCGCCCTTCACTTTCGTGCGAAGGGGGTCGTCGAGAGCCTCCGTAGCGGGCTGCACAAGAGCGCCCACCACGGTGCGAGCATGGTGTTCGCCGAGCACCGAGAATACCGCCCCGGAGACGACCCGCGGCGCCTAGACTGGCGCGCCTATGCGCGGTCCGGGAAGCCGGTCATCCGACGCTTTGAGCAGGAAGCCCAGCTCCGCGCCCAGCTTGTTCAGGACCGGTCCGCCTCGATGAACTGGAACGGGTTCGCCGGCGAGGGTCCCACCAAACGAGAGTACGCGGCGGTCCTCTTGGCGAGCATCGCCCACCTATTGCAGGGCCAAGGAGACGCCGTCGGATGCCGTGCGCTGCACAGCCATGGCGGCCTCAAGCCTTCAGCGCGGCGCTCCCAGCTCTTGTCGATTCTGCGTCACCTGAGCGACCCCGCAGAGGGCGAAGAGACGCTCTCCTTGCACGCGTCCCTGGCGTCCATCGCCAGCAGCACACCGCGGCGTAGCCTCTTGGTCATCGCCTCGGATTTTCTTCATGTGGACGAAGACCTCGCCGGCATGCCGTGGAATATGTTGAGCGCGAAGGGCCGCGAGGTCATCGTCTTTCATGTGCTCCACGCCGATGAGGTGGCGCCGCCCAGCGAGCTGTCCGCGCGTTTCTTTGGACTCGAAAACGAAGGCGAACTCGAAGCGGACATGTCGCGCGTCGGAGAGCGCTACCGGGGCGCCATGAATGAGTTTCGTGAGCAGGTACAGTCGCGCTGCGCGCAGGCCTCGATTCGTTATGTGGACGCCCGCATGGACCGCTCCGTGAGCGAAGTTCTCGCCGCTGGGCTCTGGGGAGCACGATGAACGCTCCAATGAACGCCGTCGAAAGTGCGGGCTCGTGGGCATAGGCGTTCCCCTCGCGCTTCTGGCGGCCCTTGGCGTGATCTTGCCTATCGCTGCGCACCTCGCGCGTCAGCAAGACCTCCCGCGGATGGCGTTTCCCGCCCTCGCCCTCCTCCGCCACGCCGAGGCAGAGAGCAAAGAACGTGTTCGCGTCAAAGACCGGCCGCTGCTCTTGCTCCGCGTGCTCCTCATCGCCGCTCTCGCCTTCGCCGCTGCGGCACCCTTCGTCTGGCGTTCCGGCGCCTTCGCAGATGGACAGGTCTCCTCCTTGGTGCTCATCGTCGACGACTCCATGTCGATGGAGAGCGCACTCGACGACACCCAGGAGCGCGCCCTCGCCGCCATCAGTGCGCTTCCGAGCGGCTCCGAGGTCGCTGTCATCGCCGCCGGAAGGCCGGCGCGAGTCCTCTCTCCACTCACCGCCGACCTTGAGCTCGCGCGGGCCGCCGTCGAAGCAATGCGCACCGGGGGACGAGGTACGGACCTGTCCGGCGCCGCAACGCTTGCCTCCGCTCAGCTTGCGCCGGCACGTTTCGCGCGACGAGTCCTCACGCTCAGTGATTTCGCCTACGAGGGCTCACCGGCATGGCCTCGAAATAGCGAGCTGGCGTTTGAACGCTCATCTCCCGCCGAAGGAAACTCTGCCGTCCTCGAGTGCTCCATCGCGCCGGACCCAACACGCGAGGGTTTTCACTCAATTCGCGCGTTGGTGCGCGCTCCGGAAGGCGTCTGGACGCTGCAGGTACTGCAGGGGGAACAGGTATTGAGCGAAGAGAGCGTCGAGGTCGGCCCCGACGGACAAGCCTCCCTCATCGTCGGCGTGCTGGTCCCAGCGGGTCAGGACGTGCTTCGTCTACACCTACAGAACGAAAGCGACCCCATTCAAGCGGACAACACACGCGAGCTTTGGATGAGCGCGGCGAGCACACGCCGCGTGCTCATCATCGATGGCGACCCCCCGCAGGGCGAAGCTCGTTTCGTGAGTCGCGCTCTCGATGTCGCCCCGGCTCTTCCGGGTGGCGGACGTGTGGAATACCGCGTCGTCGACAAAGGGCGCTTCGCGACGATGTCCCTCGATGCCTTTGACGCGATTCTCATGCTCGACGCGGCGGTTCCCCACTCTGGACTTGAAGCGTTCGTTCAACGAGGCGGCGGCCTCGTCGTCGCGGCGGGCCCTCACGTGGAGCGAAGCTCACTCCGTGACATCTTGCCGGCCCGAATCGGCGAACGAAGAAGCGAAGTGGTCCACGCCGAGGGCGAGTGGCCGAGCGTGGAAGAGCTTTGGGCCTCGCAGTACGTCGAGCTCGAGCCGCGCGCAGGCAGTGAGGTGCTCGTGCGCTGGTCCTCAGGAAGCCCCGCGCTCGTCGCCGACGGTGGGGTCGCCGTGTTCTCCTCCGCGCTGGACGACGACTGGTCGGAACTCCCCTACGCGCCGGGCTTCGTCGCCTTCGTGCGCCGACTGGCAAGCGCCTTCGGCGAAGCCGAGCGCGCCTCGGGCACCTACACGGCCGGCGACGTCGTGCAGGTCCCGGATGGTGAGAGCGTCACCTTGCCAAATGGCGACGTCGTCTTTCACGAGAGCGGCACATTCACGGACACGGGCGACGTGGGGCACTACCAGCTCACCACGGGCGACGGCGGCGGCTTCGTTGTGGTGCCGGAGTCCCGCGAAAGCGAGGTGCGCCCCGGCGCGCTTCCGAGCGAACGCCGAAGCGACCAAGCGCGTGGGCCCGCGTCCAAAGCCCCTCTTGGCAACTGGGTGTTCTTGCTCTTTGGCCTCGGCGTCGTCGCCGAAGGCATGCTGCGTATCCGGCAGCGGACCGGACGCTAACTACGGAACGATGATCCTGACTGGGTCAGAGACCACGTCCGCGAATAGGACCCGAACATCGAAGGAGCGCGTATCGGCGGCCACACGGAACCTCAGGTCGATTTCGCCGAGACGATCCGTGCGTTCGCCGACGACCTCCGCCTCCACGACGCGGGGAGAACGTGCGCTCACGCCGATCGCCTGACCGACCACGGCCTGACACGACTGCGTCGTGCACGTCTCAAGACGAACGGTCACCACGCCCGTGCTCATCGAGCTCGGGGGGACCGACGCGTCGGGCGATGTTCCCGCGTCCGCGGGCGAGGGAGAAGGCAACACCCACTCCTCGCTGTCGTCGACGAGGGTAACCTGCAGCCTAGCGCCGAGGCCGATGTCTGTGCACGACACGCTTTGTTCACCAAACACGACGTCGATGTTCGTTGGCAGCTCCTCGAGCGGCACCTCGATGTCCAGCGATGCGCCAGCGCTCTCAGGGCCAAGTCGAATGGCTGCGCTCGTATCGTCCCGAAGGACGTTCACCAAGCTTCCCGAGGGCAACGAAGACCCCAGCGTCACCAGAGCGTTCCGGCCATCGGGCGAGGGAAACGCCGTCCAAGAGACCGCGAAGGGCTCCACGGCAAACCAAGTTCGGGTCTCGAGGCCGGTTCCTTGATGGACGCCAAGCCAGCCGGGCCCTGCGGTGACCGCGCGTATGCGAAGCTCCACGCCCGTGCGAACGGGCACGAAGGTCGCCAACGTTCCATCTTCGCGCACGAAGCGCAGCCCGCCGCCGGCGCTCGCAATCCAACCTTCCCCGCTTTGCGCGTCTGCGACCGTCAAGCTCTCCGTGTCGCCCACGCGGAACACATCTTCGCCCAGCGTGCTCGGCTGACACCCGGGCAAGGAACTCTGACAGTCGCCTTCGGAGCAGCGGGAGAGCTGCAAAGGTTCGCTCGCGTTCGAGAGCGCGAACCAGTCTCTGACAGGGTCCTCTTCGCACCCAAACAACCCGACAACGAGCGCGATGGCCATGGTGAATCTCATTGGGAACCTCCGCCCAGCCCAGGTAGCGAGTCTCTCGTCAGAGCATCGTAAACACGCTTGAACACATCAAAGTCGAACGTCACGAAGATACCCATGCCGTGCGCGAGGCGCGTTTCCTCCGGGTAGCTCTCCGCCAAGTTCGGCAGAGTTGGCCCGTTCAGCATCGTTCCAGGAAGCGCCGTCGAAGCCGTTTGACGCAAGAGCTGGTAGGCGAACATGACCCCGACGGGCCCTCGGCCCACGTGAACACCCGCCAGCCAGCGGCGGGTTGGACGTAGCAAGTCGAGGCCAAGCCCGAGGCCGATCTCCCAGTCGTTTCGCATGAGCTGGCGCGGCATCGGATACGCCACGGCGAAGAAGGGGAGAACGGCATCCAGTTGCCAATCCCTGTCGTTCGTCACGACGTACGCATCCTGTGACTGCAGGCGGGCGAGCCCTGGGGTGTTGTCGCGGAAATACGCAAGCCCGAACCCCGCACGAAATCCCCAGTAGCGTTCGCCTTGAACGGTGAGCGTGTGGTGGCCTGAGCGCTCCTGACACTTCTCGGAGGCGTCCCCGTGGCAGATCGACAACCCATAATAGCCCGTCGAGGCCACGCCGACGCGCAGCACAAGGGAGCTCGACGCACCGACGTCTTCCGCCGGGGACAGCACGCTCCGTTCTTGGGCGCTCGAGTCCGCGTCTTCCTCTTCGCCAAGTCCAAGCTCAAGACCGCGCTCGGCGCGCGTCGTCGTGACCAGGTTGTGGTTGATCCGTACCCCCACGTTTTGTCCACGCGGCAATCCGTGAACGCGAACGAAGAGCTCGTCGCCGTCTTCTACGTAAAAGCGGTCGTCGGGTCGGCCGAGGAAGCCCGCCCGATAATCGAACTCAAAGATTCGAGCGCGTCTATTGCTCGTTTCGAAGACTTCGCTCTCGACGACGTCGTAGGTGGCGACGGGCTGGGGTCGAAGAGCATGACAGACCTGTGCCTGATACTCCGCCCAGTTCGTGCGGGACGGGAGCTGCGTTGGCTGCATGAGTTCACGTTTCGCGCCCACCACCTTCGTCGCCGTCACCCGCAGGGCTTCAATGGACCCGAGCGGAGCGGCGCGCCTCTGCTGACGCAGATAAGTGCAGACGCGCGCCTTTGGTGAGCCTTGCGCCGCCGCATCACAGAGCGAGTCGCTCAATGTCGTTTGTTGGCGCGCGGTGTGGAAAGCGTCGATGGCCTCGCCGAGGGCGTCCGGCAGCGCGCCGGCTCTTCGAGATTCCGTCAGCGCGGAGTTGAGCGCGCTGAACGCAGGCGCCAGCTCACCAAGTAAGACGTCGAGCTCGGCGCTATAAGCGTCGCGCCCATTCTCCCATGCATGACGCAGCTGGACCTGGGCGAGGGTTTGAGAGGGCGAAAGGAGACCCGCTGCGCGAAGCGCGCTCTCAGAAGAGCCCTCCGCCGTTGGCGCGAAAACGACGATGCGGGCGGTGTCCGTGTACTCTCCCTCGGGGCGGACAGGCCACGAGAGCGGCGCAACGTGGTCATCCGCGGAGAACATGCCGCAGTTCGACTGGCGTCCATGGGGTCCAAAACCCTGCAGCTGAACCCACGCTCCATCGGGGCTAAAACGTGAGAGGTCCAAGCCCCAGCTGACCTCCAGGGGGTCTCCCTCCTGGTGGTCGTCAACGGCTTCCTCAAGGCCGTCGGGGCCGTCGTCATCCGCGGCTTCATCGCCGCGATAGATTCGCATCTCACCGTCACGGAGTTCGATGGTCGCGACCACGTCGCTCGACGGTGCGTCACCGGAGCAGTTGTTCGGCGGAATGTAACTGCACTCGAAAGGCAAGCTCTCCTGCGCCAGAGCATGGGCCTGAAACATGAAAGCAAGGAGCGCGGCGCATGCGCTGGTTCTCTGATTTGGTGTCATCGGTTTCTCTTCGCGCGGCGGGCGTCCAACGTCCGGGCACGAAACCTCGAACACCAAACACAGAAAACCCGCGTGGCGGTACTCGAAGGTTGTACCACACGCGGGATCTTGGTCCGGGCCTAGCTCAGGCTGGCGCGACTGTGAAGACGAAGCTACTCGCTGGCGCCACGCCGCGCTGCGAGTCGGCTCTCGACCTCAAACGGAACGAGACCACGACCAGGCCCCTGCATCGCGCGCCGGAACATGCTGTAGCGGGCACCCGGGTGCCACATCAAGAATCCATCAGCGCCGCCGCGTTTCGCGCCCTGAACCTGGCGCGCCACGAAGCGAGGTGTGAAGCCCTCGGGCCCTGCACCACGGGCAAAAGCCTGAAGATACGGCCGGATCACCGGGCCGTCGCCGAGGCGTTCGCGAAGCCGGGCGACGCCGCTCTCGACCAAAAACCGCGAGCGGTCTGCGCGGTCGAGGTGCCACGTACGCATGGCGTTGATGTAGAGCATCGGCGAGTAGATATCGACGTGCTCGCGCCACGCTTCGAGGTCCTGACCGAGGCCGCTGGGGTCGCCGGTGCGGTACGCCGCGAGGCCGAACACATCGACGCCCAGAGGGATTCCGACGGCGGCGTCGACTCGGCCGAGCATCTCCATGATGAGGTCCGAGCGGGAGGTGCCGTCTTCGGCGGGGTAACGCGCGTACTGCGTTCCGTCGTCGACGGGGAAACGAACGTAGTCGAGCTGAATCTCGTCGAAGCCAAACGCCGCCGCTTCTCGGGCGAGTTCCACGACCATCGTGTGGTTGTCACGGTTGTACGGGTCGAGCCACGTGCCGCCGGTTCCCCAAGACACCCAAGGTTCGTTTCGGCGAATGTGCATCATCGCGCGTTCAGGGTGACGCGCAGGAAGCTGGGGGTCGGCGAAGCAAGTGATGCGCGCGATGGTGTAGACGCCGCGTTCCTTGAGTCCAGAGATGAGGCCGGCGGGATCTGGAATGTACGAGACCACTTGGTCCTGCAGAATCTCGATGTCCGTTGGGTAGGTCACGCGACCCGCGCCATCCTTCATGTCGATGACGACGGCGTCGGTGCGTGTCCGCTCCGCAAGGTTGGCGACCTCTTCGATGGTGTGTCGGCGGAGGTAGACGCCTGGGAGATACACGCCGGTGGCTCGCTGTCCTTGCGGCGTCACCACGTCATCCAGAAGATTGCGTGCCTCGGGCGATATCGATTCGATGGAACGAGCACTCCGCTGTGGAACCTGAGCGTTCAATCGCTCCGGTGCAGCCACCACGAACATCAACGATACAAACAAAGCCCCGACTAGCGCACGATGCACAAGGCACCTCCCAAAACTCTTCTTTGGTGGCGGGCCTAACTGTCGATGAGCGGAGTGCCCACTCCGTTCTCCTCCCGCATTGCATCGCGCAACACCTAACCCGTAGCGTCAGGTTGCATTAGAGGTGTGCAGAGGTCCAACTATTCGCCGGATTTCTCGGGGTCCGCTGCGTTGTCGCCGTCGCCCAAGTCATCGCCGCCGAAGTCCGGACTGTCCAGCTCGACACGTTGTTCGCCGGCAAAGTCCGCGTCACTCGGGCCGCCGGGCTCGTCGACGTCCACGCGCGTTTCCTCCTCTTCCGCCTCCGCCTCGACGCGTGCTTCGACCATGCGTTCGATGCCGCCAAGATCGCGGTGAACACGGGTCGTCGCGTATCCCGCCTTGGTCAGCGCCGAGGCGAACGCGGGCGCCTGACCCATGCCAACTTCGACGAGGAGGGAGCCGCCGGGCGCCAGATACGTTTTCGCTTCGCGAAGTATGCGCCGGAGAGCATCTCGCCCGTCGGCGCCGCTCACGAGCGCAAGGTGGGGTTCGAAGCGCGCCACCTCCGGCATGAGCGTCTCAAGTTCTGGCTCCGCGATGTAGGGCGGGTTGATCGTCATCAGGTCAAAGCGAGCGTCTTCCTCCAAGGCTTCGAAGAGGTCACCAAGAACGCAAACCACCTCAACCATTAGGCTTTTAGCGTTCTCGCGGGCCACCTCAAGAGCCGGCGGGGAGATATCCGTCAGCGTTAGCTCAGTCTGCTTTCCTTTCTCCAAGCGCTCCTTGGCGATGGAGATTCCTACGCAACCGCTTCCCGTGCAGAGGTCCACCACCTTCGCAGCATCCGCCCCGGCGAGGCAGCGAAGACCCACGTCGACGAGGAGTTCGCTGTCGCCGCGAGGGATGAGAACATCCGGTGTGACTCGAAACCTCGACTTGTAGAAGTCTCGGTAGCCGAGGATGTAGGCCATGGGTTCGCGCCCACGCCGGCGCCGAAAACGCGCGCGGATATCGCTCAGCTCGTCTTCGGAGAGCGGTCGCTCGGGATCGAGGTAGAGATCCATGCGCCCAAGGCCAACGGCCGCGGAGACCATGAGTTCCGCGTCGAGGCGCGGAGAATCGACCCCCTTCGCCTCCAGGTCTTTGCGCATCCAATCAAGAATCTTCCGGACGCTCCACTCACTCATACGCCGTCGATAGCACTGTTTTGCAGCGTCGCGGATGATATCCTTCAGCCGTGAGAGCCTGGTCCTTTGCTGTAGTCCTCCTCGCCCTGTCCTGCGCGCCGGAGTTCGACTCAACTCGTGCGGTCCCCGAGCGCGGGAGCCTGGGAGAAGAGGTTTATCGGGTTTTCTGCC
Source organism: Polyangiales bacterium (assembly GCA_045106895.1). Classification (GTDB taxonomy): domain Bacteria; phylum Myxococcota_A; class Polyangia; order Polyangiales; family Houyiibacteriaceae; genus JBCCRV01. The sequence goes on from JBGCFM010000081.1 coordinate 65,945, forward strand.
AGCGACTGGCCGCGACAGAGCTTCCAAATGACGTCAGCGGCGTCGAATCCGAGGCTCTTTGCAACGGAGACACGGTCGACGGCCCTACTCCGCGCATGACGGCGATGGCAGAGCAACGGGGGCGAATCGTTCGCGCCCTCGATGCCGCGGCGCCGACGAGCTCCCACGAGGGCCTCGATCGTTTTCTCAAGGCTTTGGTCCCCTTTTACGACCCGCCGGAGGAAGTCCTCCCAAGCCAAACGCGGGCGATGGCGGAGCTCCTCAGCTCCCTCGCCGACGACCCAGAAGCCATCGACGCCCTTGAGCGAATCTCCCACCGCCGCGGCTACCGGCCCCTCGCCCGCGCTCTCGGCGTCGCGCGCCCGGCTCTCTCCTACCCTCGGCTACGCGAACTCACCACGACGGTGCTCGACGCCACGAGCCCAAGCGGCTCCGCGGAGCTGGAGTGGCGGGAGCTTCTCAGCGCCAGCGCGCTCACCATGGGGCTGGCGGAGCCGTCCACAACGGAAGACGGCGAGAGCACCCTGGAGCTGACGCAAGACCTGCTGCTCGAGACCGACAACCGCTTTGGCTACGGCACGACCACGTTCCTCACGCGCCGCGACCGGCGAGGCATCGCGCAGCCCATGCCCCTCGGCGGGGTAAACGTCCCAGCCCCATTTATCGACCGAGACGGCAACGGTCTCGCCGACGTCGACCCTCTCGGCCGCTTTGTGGGCCCGGACGGCTCGCTCCTTGATCTCCCCACGCCCTTCGCCGTGGACTTCGACGATCCTTCCCCGCGCGATGGGGCGGGACGGGCCGTCCGCGCCGGCGGAGACCCCTACTTCCGCACCACGGACATGGGCGACACGTTCTTGGCCGGGCTGACGCGCATGAGCGTTCCTCTCCTCGACGGAGAAGAGCCGGCGCTCTTCGACATGCTCTTCGCCATGCGTCCCCTCCTCGGGCCCCCGAGCGCCCGCGAGGAAGAGGTCCTGCCGGGCTTTCCCGTGCGTTTCGAGGGCTTTGACCCCGCCGAGTCCCCGCTCCTCGACGTCGTCCACGCCACCACGACAAACCTCCGGGACCCCGCCATCGACGACGTCCTCGCCCTCATCCTGGAGATGCTCGAGAGCCACGAAAGCGAGGTCGCCGGCCTCGCCGAGAGCGGCCTCGTGGGCCGCGCCGCCGCGCAGCTCTATCCCGACGTTGCCCTCGCGCGCGACAGCGACCTCTTCGACGACCAGCTCGTTGTCCTCGGACGAATCGCGCGGACGCCTGGCTTGATGGAGGCGGTGCTGCGCGCCTTGGCGAATCCGGCCAGCAAACGCCTTGGACATATCTTCGGCGAGATGATGCGTTACGGAGACACGCCCACCATTGCGGAAGGCGGCATCAACGACTCGCTTCGCGAGATCCCGTGGACCGGGGAGATCGACGCCTCGATGCCGGAGGGCGATGACAACCGCTCCCTCTTTCAGCAGTCCATCTCCATCATCCATGACCTCAGCGGCGTGCGCCTTTGCAACAAGGCCGGTGCCCGCCTCGGGATCACCCTCGGTGGACGTTACATTCGGCTCCCTCTCACCTACGACGAGTGCGAGCTCTTGGAGATCGAGGACGTCGGCGTCACCTTTCAACAGGCCATCATCGGTCGCGCGCGCATCGAGATTAAGAGCGCGTTTCTCAACGGCGTGCTGGAACTTGGCGGGTCCGTTGGGTTCGGTGCCGGCGACGTCCTTCAGCGCGAATCGGGCATCGATGGCCTGACCACGGAGCCCACGCCACAGGCGCTCAGCCGGCTCGTCTTCGCGCCACGCAACGACTTCATGAGCGACCTCGTCGGCGCGCCCCTCACCCGCGACGGCGTCCCCATCGAAGATCGCCATGACCCCATCGTCCTTGCCTGGGAACGTGAGTTCCGCTTCTGTGGCGACGCACTTGTGGCTCCTCTTACTCCTTGCGCTGACGCCGAGAACACCTCGTTCTACGAAGCGATGGGGCCGCTGCTCCGCGCCTTCGACGACTTCGACCCGCGGGAGACGAGCGATATCTTCTCGGACCTCGTCACCGCGACACACCTGCATTGGGCCAGCCCAAGCGACCCGCGCTCGCAATCGGGCGACGTGAACGGACCCTTCTTCAGCCACCAGGACGACGCCCGCCGGTACGAGCCCATCGTCTCCGCGTTGGTCTCCGAGTGCCTGCCCCAAGATACCCGCTGTGTTCCCACGGAAGCCGGGCAGCTCATCTCGCGTTTGCACGCGTTCCTGCGGGCCGCAGACGACATTGAAGTTCGCCCAGGTGTCGACGGCATCGCCGCACTCGCCCGGGCCGGCGAGTCTCTCTTCGACTCAGAGCGCAACCCTGGTCTTGTCGGCCGAGACGGTCGCGGAACGTCGAACCGCAGCAGCGGCACGGGCGTCCTGCCCGTCACGCCGATGCTCCTCATGACCGACGCGATGCGAAACACCGAAGACGTCTGGGCCGAGTCTCCCGCTTCCCGGGACGCGTGGCGCTCGGCGCGTTCACACATGGCGGACACATTCCTCTCCACCACGGGAAGCGGCGCAGCGCGTCGTTTCATAGACTCCCGTTTCGTCGCCGTCACCCAGACGCTCATCCGCTTCATCCGCGAGCGCATCGAGTTCCACCGCGGAGCCGGCGACCTCGACTCTTGGAGTCGCGAGCTCTTCGACGACATTGAAGATGCCATCGACTCGCCCCTCGGCGCCGCCTCGCTTCGTTTCCTTCAAGCGGTGCAGGACGACGCCGCCACGACGGAAGAGCTCAGCCGATTTCTCGAGTACATGGTGCGAGAAGACTCTTTTGGCGACGCGTGGCGCGACGTCCTCCTCGCCGTCGGCGATATGCTCCAGGTCCAAGGCGACGAGGAGGCGTTCTTGCCGCTTCTGCACTTCTTCGCCGAGGCACTCGCGCCAGGCGTTCTCAACCAAATCGCGACGGCCCCTTCCCTTCGCCTAAGCGATATTCAGTCCGAAGGCAGCGCCCTCGACGCCACGATGCTGCTCATGCGGCGAGCCAACGAGGTCGACGAAGACGACTCGCTCTCCACGCTCTTGGCAAACCTCGTGACCTTGCCCGAAGGCGAGAGTGAGACGCCCATCGAAGTGCTCATCGACGCGATGGCAGAGATCTACCGCGTCGACCCCGGCGCCGGTGGCCCCCTCTTCCGAGATGACTACAGCGCCATCCTCGACAACGCGACGGAGTTTCTCAGCGACGAAGACCACGGCCTTGAGCGCATCTACCGCGTCGTCCAAGAGCGGGAGATCCGGCCGTGAAGCGCCCGCGGCGGCGCCTCGAGAGGCGACTGACCATCGCGCTCGTGGTCTCAGCCATCGGTGCCACCTTCGCCCCTTCCAGCGCCAGCGCCGGCGGGCTCTTCCTGACGGACCGCGGCACCCGTCAGCTCGGCCGCGGCTTCGCCTGGGTGGCCGGCGCAGACGACCCGGGAGCCCTCTGGTACAACCCCGCGGGTCTCGCATGGAGCGGGCAGCAGTTCTTGCTCGAAGCCACGACGACTTTCCTCCGCGCAGACTTCACCCGCGTCGACTCCGGCGGCAACACCCTCGCCACCGTCGACGCGAATGCGCAGCCGCTCCCCATTCCGATGATGGGCTACTCGCATCCCTTCGGTGATTTCACCCTTGGAGTCGGGGCCTTCGCGCCCAACGCGTCGCTTCTTCGCTGGCCGCGCGGCGTCACCAGCGACGGCGCTCGCTGCGACACCCCAGGCGCCGGCGACTGCGGCGCAGCACCACAGCGTTACTCGCTCTACAGTCTCGAAGGCAGCGCTTTCGTCAACGTCAGCGCGGCCCTCGCCTGGCGTCCTCACCCGAGCTTCGCCGTCGGACTCGGCGCACTGCTCATGGTTGGTAGTTTCACGGGCGAAACCGCCACGAGCGCCTGCGACGGGTTCGTTTGCACCCAACCGGAAAGCCCACGTGAAGACGGAAGCGCCCGTTTCGAGCTGCCCGTCATCCAACCCGGCGTGTCGCTTGGCGTCACTTACGCGTCGGACTTCGTCCGCGTCGGCGCCAGCGCCACTTGGTGGCCTGGCGCTCTGCGTGGCACGGCGAAGCTCAACGTGCGCTTGCCCGGCTCGCCGCTCTACGACGACGCCCGCCTCGAAGGCGACGAAGCCTCGCTTCAGCTCGACCTCCCCGTCATGGTTCGCGCCGGCGTCGAGGTGCGACCGATTCGCACCCTTCGCATCGAGGCGGCCTTTGTCTACGAGTCCTGGTCCATGCAGGAACAGGCAACGATTCGACCGGACAATGTCTGGATCCGGGGCGCCACCGGAATCGGCGACTACCAGCTCGGCGACATCATCATTCCGCGGAACATGAAAGACGTCTTCAGCGTTCGCCTCGGCGGCAGCTTGGACATCCTCGATGATCGCGTGACCCTCTCCGCTGGCGTGAACTATGAGAACTCGTCCTTCGACGACTCCTACCTCCAGCCCTTGACCCTGGACAGCGACAAGCTCGTCGTGGGGCTCGGCGCAAGCATTCGAGTGCACCGAAACGTCTTCATTGACGTCTCCTACGGCCACATTTTCTTGCGCAACCGCGAGGTGACGAACAGCCGCGTTCCGCAGCCCAACCCAATTCGCCCGCCCCGGAGCACGGACGTTCCGCCCACCGCGGGCGGTCAAGTCTATGTCGGAAACGGAAGCTATCGCATGGAAGCGGACATGTTTGGCCTGGGCATTCGCTGGAGTCCTCAGCCGGACACGCCGCCGGCTTCGGATGAGCCGGACGTGACCGACGATGCGACCGACGAAGACTCCGGCGCCCCCGAGCAGAGCGAGACCCTTGTGCTCGATGCACCCAGCTCGGAAGCCGAGCCAGCCCCGCTGGAAACGGAAACGACGCAGGAGGGAGAGCCCGGCGACAGCGACGGGGACGGTGTCAACGACGCCCGCGACCAATGCGAGGACAGCCCAGCCGGCGCCGCCGTCGACTGGTTGGGGTGCCCGGTTTAGGCGTGCGCAACATCATGGCGAGTCTTTCAATGTTCACTACCCAGCCGTACTCTTCACCCATGTGGTTTTCGCGTTCGCCCCTCGTCCTGCTCTGTCTCGCGCTCCTCGCGTGCTCAGGCGAGTCCCCGGAGACGGAAGCAAACCTGCGTATCGACCTGCGTACGGACCTTCTCCCCGGCACAGAATTCGACGGGGTTAGCGCCTTTATCGGCTTCGGCGATGGAACCGAATCCATCAGCCATGTGGTAGCGATTATGTCCGCGGGGTCCGCCTTGGAGATCTCGATGTCATCGTCGGCGAGGTGAGCCTGCGGGTGGTGGTTTACGCGGATGGCGAGCCCATCATCGAACGACCGGTCACAGTCAATGTTCAAAACGCCAGCGTCGTCACGGTCGTGATCACCCGCGACTGCCGTGGCGTGATGTGCCCAGCGCCGGCTGGCAATTCTCTCGCCGTCGCTTGCCTCGGCGGTCGCTGCGAAGACCCACGCTGCACGCCCGCGACGCCCGAGTTCTGCATCAACGAAGGGTGCACAACGGACTCCGAGTGCGACGACGGGTGTCGAATTGGCGCCTGTGTCTCCGGCGCATGCATCGCGCGTCCCGACGACGCGTCCTGCGACGTGGGCGAGCGATGCGACGTTGATCTCGGATGCATGCCCGATGACCGTCCCGACGGTGGAATGATGGACGCAAGCATCGACGCGAGCTCGGACGCCGGGCCCCGAGACGCGGGTTCGGATGCAGGCGCGCGTGACGCGGGTTCAGATGGCGGCCCAGTCCTCACCGACGCAGGTCCGGACGGCGGCCCGATCATGACGGACGCGGGCTCCGACGCAGGACCCACCGACGGGGGCCCAGCGTTCGACGCCAACGTGATGTGCGGCATGTTGCCCACCCCGAGCGGCCCATGTGACCCCTTTCTCCAGACAGGATGCTCCGATAGCCAGAAGTGCCAGGTGACCCGCACGGGCTACGAGACCATGTGCGTGAGGCGAGGCACCGCCCTTCTCAACGGTTCCTGCGCGGCCGGCGACTGCGCCGAAGGCCTGCTCTGCCTGCGTTTTGGGTCCGGCACCGGCATCGCCCATTGCCGCGCACTGTGCTCATCGGACTGCGGGTGCGCGGACCCAATGGCCCAATGCAACACCAACCCCGATAGTTATGGGTACTGCGCAGACGCCGAGTGCGACCCGGTGACCAACGGCGGCTGTCCCATGGACCAGTTCTGCGTCATCTCGGGCGGTCGTACGCTTTGCGCCGACGCTGTGGGCACTCTCGAACTCGGCGACCCCTGCCCGATGAATGGCTGTCGCCCTGGATTGCTCTGCCTGAGCGTCAGCGGTGCTCCGGCCGCTTGTTTCGAGGCCTGCCGCGTCTCCGAAGCAACCTGTGCCTGCGACTCCATCACCGGAGACGGCGTATTTGGGTACTGCGTGATGTAGCCGTTTCCGTCTGCCTCCTTGCTCCCACGGGCGGATCGAACTAGCTCAGACCGTGGCCAAGAAGAACAAGCCGAAACTCCCCGAAAAACGCGACATGAGCGAGGCGCTCTCCAAGATGGAGCAGCCAAAGCTCCGCTGGAAGACAATTGCCCAGATCGGCCTCGCTTTTGGCGTGGTCTGGCTCATCGCCGGCATGCTGACGCCCTACATAGGCATCTGGGGCCTCGTGGCGGCGGGTATCCTCACCGCCATCGCCCTTGGCTTTGGGTTCTACATCTGGCGCCTGACCCGAAAGTCGTCGGCGATTATGGACATCTTGAAGGGCGCGACGGACGACGAAGGCCGCAAGCGAGCCATCCAGGCGCTCCAGGCAGGCGGCGGCGGCGACGCGATGTCGAAGATGGCCGAAGCGCAGCTCGTGGCCCAAGAAGACCCCAAGGAGGCCATGGTCATCCTCGAGGGCATCGACATCGACAAGGCGCCGAAGCTCGTCCAGAACGATGTGCGAGCTCAACTCGGGCTCATGTACTTGATCCACAACCGCGTGAGCGATGCCGCCCCCCTCGCCGACAAGATCACCATCGGCGCACAGCCTCAGCCCAAACAAAAGGCGATGTACGCCGCCGTCGTTAGCGAAGCGTGGGCGCGAAGCGGTAAGCACGAAGCTGCCGCGGAACTGCTTGAGGACTACGATGCTGAAGACCCAGCGTACGAGGAAATGAAGGCACTCCTCTACCGAGCTCAGGTCTTCGTTTGGCTCAAGAAGAAGAAGCGTGGGCGCCCGCGCACCTCGATGATGCGTTTGGCAAAAATGGACGCCAACCAGCTCGGGGCGTTCCTGC
>JBGCFM010000082.1:0-64827 GCA_045106895.1 Polyangiales bacterium
GTCCACTCCAAACTGGACCGTGACCCCTTGTTTATGAGGGAGCTTTGCAAAGCTCCCTCGCCGCCTTCGGCGGCTTCACCCTCAAAATATTTCTCTTATGCAAGGTCACTCGCCGCCTTTGGCGGCTTCGCCCTCAAAACACTTCTGTTTCTAGGAAGGAGCTTTGCAAAGCTCCCTCTTGGCGCCGAGGGCTGGATTCGAACCAGCGCGAATCCGGTTAACAACCGGACGCTCTGCCACTGAGCTACCTCGGCAAATGGGCGAGCGCAGATTGAGCGCACGCCGCAAGAGTCTTCTTCGGTTTTCAAAAAACGCGCAGGTGCACGTCTGGCGCACGAATGCACCGGCACGGGAGGAGGGATTCGAACCCCCATTACCTGGTCCAGAGCCAGGCGTCCTAACCGTTGGACGACTCCCGATTATCAAACAAGTTTGTTTGATATCCATGTTTGATGCGCGAATATCACGGCATTAAACATGGTTAGATTGTACGCGCGTTCGCTCGCACGCCCTCCGGTCGAGACCCGAGGTGATTCTGCGAAAACGTTATCTGTGGTCTCGAACTTGAACTCTCTCGTGCGACCGGAGAGGTGGGACCGGCAGGACTCGAACCTGCAGTGCACAAAGGCTCCCGGGTTACAGCCGGGTGGGGATACCGTCTTCCCCATCGATCCCTTGAACGAACATCGAACTAGAAACGAAAAAACCGCCGAGGCTTGGAGCCAGGGCGGTTGGGATAAGCCAGTCCAAATGGACTTCTGCTGTTCCAACCACCCTAAATATCGAGACCCCGCTGACTACCCGGATGAATAAGAGCTCCGCTATTTGGATTGCGGGCTGCGTTCCTGCCGTAGACATATGCGCTTCGTCCGAAGGCACATTCGCTTCCAAAGACACCAAAGGCACAGGCCTCTTGTTCCATGGTGGTCCAGCAACGCTCACTCGGGGAAAGCGGGCGGAACCCGCGTTCCTTTCGTTTTGCTATTTGTGTTGCCGTTTGCATGGTGTGTCGTTTGTTGTGAGGGCCGCGCCCTCGCTGAGTCCTATGTATATATGCTCAGACGAGCATGTCAACAAAATGTTCTAAATAGTTTAAAGAAAATGATCGAAAACAAAAGAGATAGATTCTGAAACCTTCGCGGCGGAGGTGCCAAGCTCACGGAATCCTTGTTGAAACGCCGGAACCTTTTCCGGCGCACGGTGTCGCGGGTTCATGGCCAAACTCACCGCAAAACAGCGCGCCTTTGTGCGTGCTCGATCCAAAGTCGCACCGGCAGAGCACCTGGACGATGAGCTCAACATCGTTCCGTTCCTCGACATCGTCATCAACCTCATCATGTTCCTGCTCATGGTGACTGCGTCGATCACGTCCTACACACAAGTCGCTACGGCCATGCCGGACCACACGCCAAGTGTGTCGCCGGGGCCGGAGCCGGAGAGCCTCCGTCTGAGTGTCGTGCTCACGGAGTTCGGTATCCATGTGTCGACATCAGGCGCGCAGCTGAGCGCGGACTGCGTGACTCCAGGCGTCCCTGGGGAGGCGACGATCCCGACTCAGTTCGGCGCCTTCGACTGGGAAGCGTTGAGCGAGTGTGCGGAACGCGCCCGAAGGGAGGCAGAGTCCACGGGTGTTGAGTTCAGGAACGCGGCGGGACTAGGCGAAGTCACGCTCACGGCGGACTCCCTCGTCGAGTACCAGAACGTCATCCACGCGATGGATGCGCTCCGCGAGCGCGACGGTCGAAGTCTTTTTCCGGCTGTGCTTCTTTCGGCTGGCGTTCGCTGATACGTCGGCAGTGTTTGCGCGTTTGGTATGAACGAAACGCGAAAAGAAACCGAAGCGCGGGTCTGCAAAAGAAGAGCCGCACAAGCGGTCCCTCGCCAGGGTGGAACTCGTACTCGACGGTGTCGTGCACACGTGTCCGTTTCGGACCGAGGGGCTCGAAGCGGTGGGTGTGGCGCCAAACCGCGAGAGGTCCCTTCTGTTGGACATCGACGAAGCTGTCTTCCTCGACGTCTTCGTGGCGAGCGTGCCATTCAATGCCAAACGGGCCGAAGTAGAGACGAAACTTCGCGACCATCCCCTCCTCGACGACTCCCCCTGCGAGGGTCTTCACCTTCAGAGGCGGCGGCGTGAGGAGCGGCAACGCGGCCGTAGATCCGTGAAAGTCGCGGACGACTTCAATGGGGGCAGCGACGTCGAAGTGGGAGCGAAAGTGTTCGATACTCTAGGCCTGGGTCCAGGCCATGAACCTGCCAAGTCCAGTTCAACGGGAAGGCGGCCCGAGGGCCCGCCATACAGGAAGTGCGTCCTCTTCGGTGGGTGAGGGCCGCAAGGCGAGTCCGACGATGACGACGGCGGCGAGGACCACGACCCCACCCAGGATCCAATAGACCGTGCCTGAGCGCGCGTCGGCTCGCGCGAGCTCTTCGTCGCTTGAGCCTCCAAGCTCGACGTCGGGTTGCGCGGCCGCTGCGACCTCCGCCGGACGCGGCGCAAACCGAAGTGGCAGATCGCGGCGTTCACCCGCGCTTAGTGCAACGAGCGCTCGACTCTCGCGCGCTCCGAAGACGGCGGCGACGCGGTGCTCCCCTGGATCCAAAGGAACTGTGAGGGGTTGCCCCTCCGCGTATCGACCCGCGACGACGCCGTCGACGATGATTTGCCCGCTCTCGGCGCCTTGAACCACGACGACAAGCGTCGACTGCTGTTCACGTGCCCGGGTGCGGTAGCGCTCCAGCGAAGAGCGAGCGCTCTCGGCGCCTCGCTCTTCCACAGAGAGCTGGAGCAGCTGGGTGTACACGGCGATGGCCTCGCCGAAGCGTCCGAGTTGCTCAAGGGCGTAGGCGTGAGCGATGGCCGTTTCCGCCCGAAAATGGATTGCGAGGGACGCTCGAAACTCGTGCTCCGCCAACACGAAATCACCGTCGCCGGCGGCCAGAACCCCGGCATTTCGGTGGCGTGTCGAATCCTCGGGTTCGGGCTCCGTGACGGAAAGGGACGACCCTGTTGCATCTGGTCCCGCCGCCTCCTGGGCGTGAGCAAAAGACAGGAAAGGCATGAACACGAAGGCGAGAAGGAAGACTCGATCCACGCGAACCTTAGTAACACAGACAGTCTCGGCCGCGGCCATGCTCTAACCCACGAATTGGGGGCGTATCCTAGGGTTTTTCGAGCTGTGAGAGTGCTACTCGCTAATCTGCTCACATCGGGCTAGAACCCCCGGACGCGCTGTTTTCGTCTCTGGAGGAGTACCCATGTCCGCTCGTGAAGTCTTTATCGTTGGATCCGCTCGAACCCCAATCGGAGCTTTTCAAGGAGCCCTGTCGGCTGCGACTGCCCCGGAGCTCGGTGCAGTTGCGATTCGTTCAGCCCTCGAGCGCGCAGGCGTCGGCCCGGAGCTCGTCGACGAGACCTATATGGGCAACGTGCTCACATCAGGCATCGGCCAAGCGCCGGCGCGTCAGGCGGCGAAGAAGGCCGGCGTTCTGGATAAGACCCCTGCCACGACGGTTGGCAAAGTGTGCGGTTCAGGAATGATGAGCATCATTCTTGGCGCGAAGAGCATCTTGCTCGCGGACGCCGAAATTGTCGTTGCGGGAGGCATGGAATCGATGTCTCAGGCGCCGTACCTCTTGCCGAAGGCACGTGATGGCTACCGTCTTGGCAACGGGACCGTCGTGGACTCGATGGTCCACGACGGACTCTGGGACCCCTACGGCGACAAGCACATGGGCAACTGCGGAGAGACCTGCGCGAAGGAGTTTGGCTTCACGCGAGAGGCGCAAGATGAGTTCGCCGTCGAGTCGTACAAGCGCGCCCAAGCGGCGGTCGCTGAAGGCAAACTCGCCACGGAGATCGCGCCTGTGACCATCAAGGGACGCAAGGGCGACACCGTCGTGAGCGAGGACGAAGAGCCCGGTCGCGCACGTTTCGACAAGATGCTCACGCTTCGCTCCGCTTTCGAAAAGGACGGGACTATCACCGCCGCCAACGCGAGCAAGCTCGACGATGGCGCTGCGGCGCTCATCCTCGCGAGCGGCGAAGCCGTTGAGAAGCATGGGCTCACCCCTATTGCGAAGCTCGTCGGCTACGCTGGTCACGCCCAGGAGCCCGAGTGGTTCACGACGGCGCCCGTCGGCGCGGTGGAAAACGTGCTCAAGAAGACGGGCTTGAGCGTCGACGATATCGATCTCTTTGAGGTCAACGAAGCCTTCGCTGTGGTCAGCATGGCCTGCATCGAAAAGGCCGCCGTTCCGCATTCAAAGATGAATGTGTGGGGCGGAGCCATCTCGCTGGGTCACCCCATTGGCTGCTCCGGCGCGCGCATCGTGGTGACCCTGCTTCATGCACTTCAGGACCGAGATGAAAAGCGCGGACTCGCCACGCTTTGCATCGGCGGGGGCGAAGCCCTGGCTGTCGTCGTGGAGCGAGTCTGACATCGTGATGGAACGCGGGGGATGCAAGCGATGAGCGCGCGATACTCACTAACAGGGGCGGTCCCATTCGACGCTTACCTGCGTGATGCGGATCTCAGTGGAGACGCCAGCGATTTGAGAGATATGCATCTCTTGGGCGACCGGAATCTCGGCGTCGCTCGCGCTTGGGTCGTCCTTGGTCCTGATTCTGAGGAGAGCGACTCTCTCCTCAGCGTGATCAGCGCAGGGGAGAGTGAGCGAATCCACGTTCGCCTCCTCGATACGCGCGCCGCCGCTCTCGACCTTTCGCGCGAAGACGTCGTGTCGGGAAGAGCCGACGGGCTCGTCGACGCTTGGAAGAGCACATGGCCTGAGACGGACGAGGGCCACAGTGTTCTCATCGCCCCAACGGACGCCGCGCCGGGTCGGGCGACTTCGAGCAATATGGCCGAGGGGAAAGCCGACGAAGTCTGCGTTTGGGGTGCCGGCGCGCACTCGTGCTGGCGCATTGACCGACGAAGCACGCGCGTTTCCGAAAACGGAGAAGGCCTCGACATGTTCGTCGCCGAAAGCGTCGCCGACCTCGTCGACCGCGTGCAGCTCGCGTTGGGACGGCCCGTCGAAGTGGAATGGGCTCTTCAAGACGAACGCCCGACGCTCATCGCGGTCCGTGACCTTCCCGTTCCAGCGCGCGTGTCCGGTCCAAGCAAAGGGCCGTGGCGCCGTGTGTCGCTCGCTCTCGACGACGAAGGAACGGTGGTTCCACTCGCCATCGACACGTTGGGCCGTGCGCTTCGAACCCCGACGGACCCGATGTCCGTGTCCGTTGTCGAGCGTGTTTTTGCGCGCCCCTATCGGCGACGCGCCGCAGTTGGCGCGCCGGCTTGGGGAGGGGAGCGCAAGGCGGAGAGCCTACGCAGTGCTGGCCTCGTCGTCGCCCGGGCGAGTTCCGAGACCGCGGCGTTCTTCGCGGACATGCGCCGCTTTGACCGGAGCTTCTCACGACGCCTGGAGGAGCGCGCTTGTGCGCTGGAGGGGCTCGACAGTGACGCTCTCGCGGCACACTTAAGCTTCTGGCAGGACTTCGCAGGCGAACCGCTTTTGCTCTTGAACCGCGCTCGCCGTAACAACCGCGCGCTTCTGGCCGCGCTGGAGTCCGTCGTCGGCGCCCTCGACCAAGACATCGGCGTCGCGCTCTCGATGCCGCGCTTCACGACGAAACGTCAGGCTGTTCACGCTCAGCTCGCAGCGCTCAAGAAGGCGGCTGACGGGCGCGCTCCCGCGGACCTCGATGTTTCGGCTCGAAACGCATGGAAGAAGGCGCGAAACGAGCTGTCGCAGATTCGTGCGCTGGGTATCGACCTCTCCCCCGTTGCCTTCGGTGCGACGAACGGGACGCTAGGCAAGGCCGTGGCGCGCGGTTTCGAGGAGTACGGAGACCAACGCGAGTCCCGTCGGCACGCTGCGGAAAAGCACGTCCGTGGTTTGGCCTCGGGAGGCGCACTCGGCGCTCCGCGGCTCGCCATCGCGGGTTCTGTCTTGTTGCTCTTGCGCCAGCTGACGCGGGCGAAAGGCGTGTTGGCGGAACAGCTCGCGACGGCGCTCTTGGGCGTTCGCCGTGTGGCCTTGGAAGCGGGGCGGCGCCTCGAAGAGGAGGCGATTCTCGATGAGCCCCTCGACGCGCTCTACTTGAGCGCCAAAGAGATACGAAAGTCCCTCGGCGGAAACGTCGCTGGGTACGCTGCTCGCGTTCGTGCTCGTCGAGAAGACGACCGTCGCTGGGCAAACTTCGCTGCGCCAAGACGGCTCGGCGAGTAACAATCCACGTTGCGATCATGAAGCAAGAAGAGATGCCGCCTGATGCGGCCAAGGACGGATAGAAGATGTCGATTAAGGTGTTTGCGGTTATCGGGGCGGGACAAATGGGGCGAGGCATTGCCCAAGTGGCGGCGGAAACTGGATACAAAGTCCATCTGCTGGACGCGTCCCAGGAGCAGGCCGACGCGGGCAAGGCGCGAATCGCCAAGGGCCTCACTCGGCTGGTCACAAAGGGTCGCCTCGAGGAAGCGGACCGCGACGCGACATTGGAGCGAATCCATGCGACGGCGAACTACGCGGACCTCGGCGACGCGGACATCGTGGTGGAGGCGGCGACGGAGAAGCTCGACCTCAAGCAAAAGATCTTTGCGAGCGCGGATGAAGCGATGAAGGAAGGCGCGATTCTCGCGAGCAACACGTCGAGTATCTCTTTGACGAAGCTCGCAGCCGTGACCAGCCGCCCCGAGCAGGTCATCGGGATGCACTTCATGAACCCGGTTCCGCGCATGAAGCTCGTCGAGGTCATCCGCGCGCTCCAGACGAGCGATGAGACCTTCGACACGACGATGGAAGCTGGTCGGGCGATGGGCAAGACCCTCGTCAGCACCAAGGATGTTCCTGGTTTTATCGTCAACCGCCTGTTGATTCCTTTCCTCAACGAGGCGTGTTTCACGCTCCAAGAAGGACTCGGCGCCGTCGACGAAATCGACGAAGCGACGAAGCTCGGACTCAACCATCCGATGGGACCTTTCGAGCTCGCCGACCTGATCGGTCTCGACACGGTGCTCTTCATCGCCGAGGTGCTTCAGCGCGAGTTTGGAGACGACAAGTATCGTCCTTCGACGATTCTTCGAAACTATGTCGCCGCGGGATGGCTCGGGCGCAAAAGTGGACGCGGTTTCTATCACTATGACGAACGCGGCCGAAAGGTAGAAGGAAACCCACAATGAGCGACGTTGTTCTACTCACACATGACGGGGCCATCAGCACCCTGACCATCAACCGGCCGGACAAGCTGAACGCCCTCAATCGGGCCGTCCTCGAAGGCGTCGCGAACGCCATCGACGAAGTAAGCGCCAAGGGGTCGCGCTGCCTCATCGTGACGGGCGCCGGCAAGGCCTTCGTTGCCGGTGCCGACATCGCTGCGATGCAAGACATGACTCCAGCGCAGGCGCAGGAGTTCAGTGAGCTCGGGCACATCGCCGGCACGAAGATGGAGAGCGCTGCGTTTCCGATCATCGCCGCGATCAACGGCTTCGCCCTCGGCGGCGGCTGCGAGCTGGCGCTGGCGTGCGACTTTGCGTTTGCCTCGACGAAAGCAAAACTCGGTCAGCCTGAAGTAAAGCTAGGCGTGATTCCTGGATTCGGCGGCACACAGCGTCTGCTGCGTCGGGTGGGGGTCGCGATGGCTCGGGAGCTTGTCTACACCGGCAAGATGATCCGTGCGGATGAAGCGCTTCGCATCGGTCTCGTGAACGCCGTTGTCGAACCCGAGGAGCTCATGGCTCACACGCAGGCGTGCGCCGAAGAAATCGCGAAGATGGGCCCACTCGCCGTCAAGGCTTGCAAGGAGCTCTTCATCGCCGGTGCGGACCGAAACCTCGCAGAAGCGAACCAGCTTGAGGCGCAGGCGTTTGGCCGATGCTTTGAGAGCAGCGACCAGAAGGAAGGCATGGCAGCGTTCTTGGGTAAGCGTGCCGCCGAGTTCACCGGGAAGTAGTCGCAGCCGCTAGGGCGCGAGCCTGACCCCTTCGGGGGTCAGGAGGTAGCGGTGCCCTGCGGCGAGCGTGTACGTCGCGCTCGTAAGCTCGGCGTTGGGCCAGCGAACCTCCACGGTGGTCTCGCACGCGTCGCCCAAGCCGAAGTGCAGCACACGAGAGCTTTGGCTTCCGTAGTGCCCGTGCCCGCCGTCCACTTCCTGAAGCTGGGTGCCGCCAGCGACGGTCGCGCGGACCTGCGCTCCGATGGCCATGGCGTTGGAGCCGTCTGCCTCGCCGACAACAACTTGGACGAAGTTGGACGCCGGCGTGACGTTCTCGAAGAAACGAACCTGCGAGTTCTCGTAGCAGTCCGTTGAGCCGCCACATCGCGCACGGCTGTGGCCCACGATGATGTCCAGGTCACCGTCGCGGTCGAAGTCCGCGACGACGACACCATGGCTTCGGAAGTGCTCGAAGAACTCGCTCGTGGTGAGCTCATCGAAGGTTCCTGTTTCGTTCTGGTGGAAGAGGTGGCCCAAGTTACCGTCGTAGTCGCTGGCACCGATGTAAACGTCGAGGCGCCCGTCGTTGTCGAAATCGAAGAGGGAGTTCGTCATATGCCCTTCGTCCCAAGTGCGCCCGTCGTGGACGACGCCGAGGCCTGTCGCTTCGTTGCCCGGTCGGGTGAAGACGCCTCCCTCGTTGATAAGAAGCTCCGAACCATCGGAGCCGAGGCCGGCCCACCAGTGTTTGATTTCACCGGTGAAAAGGTCGAGGTCTCCGTCGTTGTCGATGTCACCGGCGCTGGTGGCGCCGCTGTTTCCGCCGAGCCGGAACGCGTTACGGTCCTGGTCGTGACTCCAGTTGGGCCCGCAGGTGATGAGAGGGACGATGGTGACCATGTCGCAGTCCTCGGCGTCAGGGTTGCCCCGGCAGAAACACGCGGCGAACTGATTGTCGATCCACGTGCGGTCGGCGTCGTACGCATAACCGCTGGCTACGCTTTCGTTGGAGAAGGTGCCCCCAGCGGAGCCGCGCCAGAGGTGGTTGGGTGAGCGACCGTAGGACGGGACAAGCAGTTCAGTGTACCCGTCGCCATCAAGGTCGCGCGCGAGACTTCCCCACGCGCGGGAGTGGGAGCGCGCCTCGTTGAGGTCCGTGATGGCGTTCCAGTCTTCGGTGACCAGCCCGGCGCTTTCCGTCACCTGCACGAACGCGCCCGTCCCGTCGCCCTGGTAGAGACGGTCTTCGAGGAAGAACGTACCGCCGCCGTTCGAGAAGTTGTGCTGGGGGACGAAGAGATCAATGTTCCCGTCGAGGTTGAAGTCCACGAAGGACGCTCCCGCAGGGACATCAAAGCGTTCGGGGCTTCGGTGGTCACCCATAGGTCCAACGACGAAGGTGCCGTCGCCTTGGTTGAGGAAGATCTCGCTTCGCTCGCCGCCGCTCGCTTCGGCGTCGACGGTGTTCGTCGCGAGGAACGCGTCGAGGTCGCCGTCGTTGTCGACGTCGGCGAACGCCGCGATTTCGACGGGGCGACCCACCGTGTCTTCGCCCGGCGCGCGCATCGCGAGCAAGCCAGACTCTTGGCTGATGTCCTCGAAGCCTGCGCCATTGTTACGAAGGAGCCAGGTTCGCCGGACACCTTCGGGACCGAAGTCGTCGAGGGCTTGGCCACCGCGTCGCACCAACAGGTCCGGCGACCCGTCTCCATCGATGTCTGCGACGTTCAGTCGAACGCCCATTACGCCATCGAGACCCCACTCACTCGTGCGCTCCCGGAACGCGGCTTGACCGCTTTCCCATGCGCCGCCCGGGCACACCGCATCAGGCAGGTCCGCTGCGCAGACGCCAGCTTCACAGAGCTCGCCGTCCCCGCAGGTGGCGTCGCCGCAGTAGCAGAGTCCATCGCTATCGTTGCAGGTGGCGTCGCCCGCGCACACCACGTCTGCGCACAGGACGGGCATACACTGAGCGTCGGCGCTGCACGTGTTTGGTGCGGCGCAAAGGGCGTCGCCGCAGTAACACTGACCGTTCGTGGGGTCGCACACGGAACCGGCGCCACACGTGTCGGCGGCACAAAGAGCCTCGAGGCAGACGCCGTCCACACAGGCTGTCCCTGTGGGGCATGTACCGGTCTCACAACCATCTTCGGTCTTGCAGGCAGCGCTGAAGAGCAGGGCGAAGGAGAGCAGAAGTGAAAAACGCATCCCACCGCATAGCAGTCGAGATAAATGAATGGTGAGAGATCGCTCACTCTCGTGAACGCAATTCACAACAGGCTACTGCGGCGTGGTGTCTTCTTCGGGTGTGAGGCCACACTCGCGTACAAAGCGCTCGGGAAGCCGGTAGGCGTCCTCAAGGCGAAGGTCGAGGGTTTCGAGCGCGGCGTTCGCCCGAGCCGACAAGGCGGTCTCGAAGGCCGCGCGTGCCCCGTCGCAGTCGCCTTGCATGGCGAGGATCTCCGCTTGGAGTTCGCTCGCGGGAGCCTGCGCGACGCCTGTAAGCCGCGCGACGTCCAATCGCGCGTCACCGCGCTCCGCGTCATCTTCCCGCACGGCCCACCAGGCGAGGCTCAGGTGAACATCGGGGTCCCAGGGGTCAACGACCTGTCGCCATTCAGCCAGAGGCTGCGAGGCCGTCGTGGGGTCATCGATGCTCGTCGCACGAAGGGCGGCGACCCAGATGAGCGCCGGCGCTGCGGCCAAGAGAAACGCCAGGACGTCGACGCTGATCCCTGAGGGAGCGCCTCGTTCGGCGTCCTTGCGGCGCATGAGGCAAGCGCCCGCCGCCAAGACGCCGACGGCGCTTCCGAAGAGCGGCATGGGTGAATCGACGAGGGTGGGTCCCACGCTGTGGAATCCAACGCACTGCGCAACGATAAACACGCCGAAGGCAGCCGCGACGGAGGCTCTTGGGGACGCTCCGGGCGCGAGGCGGCGGACGAGGGCTGGGACGAAAAGCCCCCAGCCCACGCTTAGGACCAGCGCGAGGAGGACAGGCGCCCAGACAACCTCGGTGTGATACGCGGACAAGGCGGTTTAGTCCTGAAGCTCGAGGAGAACCGGGGCGTGGTCGGACGCGCCTTTGCCGTGGCGCTCGCTTCGCTCGACGGCGCAGCCGATGACCCGGTCCGCCATTTTCTTCGTCGCGTAGAAGTGATCGATGCGCATGCCGTTGTTTCGTTCGAAGCCAAGGCCGCGGTAGTCCCACCAAGTGTAGACGTTGCCGCCCGGATGAAACGGCCGAAAGACATCCTCAAGACCAAAGGCCGCGATGGCTTCAAGCTTTTCGCGCACGATAGGGTTGGCCAGGACGCTTCCCTCATACTCGTCGGGGCGAGCGATGTCGTCTGGAAAGGGCGCGACGTTGAAGTCGCCTGTCAGAAGCACCTCGTCCTTCGCGTCGAAACGCTGAATCCACGTCGCCAGGTCGTCCATCCAGGACTGCTTGTAGACCCACTTGTCGGACTCCATGTTGCCGCCGTTGGGAAAGTACGCGCAGATGATTCGCACGCCCGAGACCTTCACGGAGATGAGCCGTGACTGTTCGTCGTCCGGGCGCATGTCCATCCCGCGGGTGATGTCCTCGGGCTCTTCGCGCGTCAGAATCGCCACGCCATTGTACGTCTTCTGTCCAAACACTGCGGAGTGGTAACCAAGCTCCTTGCACTTCTCCGTGGGGAAGGCGTCCGTGGGGACCTTGAGCTCCTGAAGGCAGAGCACATCTGGCTTGTGTGTCGTCAGCCAGTTGAGGAGGCGCTCTTCACGCGCGCGAACCGAGTTGATATTCCAAGTGGCGATCTTCATCTGGGTACGCGCCTACCACCTTCTCCCGCAAAGGTCACCCGTAGCCGCCAAAGCCGAGTCACGATAGGGTTTGCCCATGAGCAAGAAAGTCATCTCCACAAGCGAGGCACCGGCGGCCATCGGTCCTTATTCCCAAGCCATCGTCGCGAACGGTTTTCTTTTCTGTTCGGGCCAAATAGCGCTTCATCCGGAGAGCGGCGAGCTCGTCGGCATGGGCGATATCACCAAGCAGACAAAGCAGGTCATGGAGAACCTCGCCGCGGTGTTGCGGGCCGGAGGCTCGTCGTTTGAAGGCATCGTGAAGTGCGGGATCTTCTTGGAGTCGATGGACGACTTCGCGGCGGTCAACGCTGTGTACGCCACCTACTTCGACGGAATGGACCCGCCGGCTCGGGCATGTGTCGCGGTGCGAACGCTGCCGAAGAACGTGGCGGTGGAGGTCGAAGCCATCGCCCTGGTGGGCGACGGCGCGTAAGTGCTCAGTCTTGCCCGGCGGTGCAGCCGGCAAGCCCTGTGCTGGACGTGACTCCTTCGTATCCGTCAACGGCCGAGAAGTAGCTGTCCGTCGTCTCGAAAGGTGCGTTGTACCCATCGGCGTACATCGCTTCGAGGTCAGTCTCCGGTGGAACGTCCCAGTCTGTGCACCAGACGCCGGCGGCCTCTTCAAGGCTTAGGCGAAAAGAGCTATCACCGGCCAAGTCGACGAGGGCGTTGGTCTGTGATTCGTCGATTCCCAGGAGGTTTGTCACGCCGCTGAAGAAGCCGCTGCGTTGGCCCCGTCGTGTCACGTACACGACCTTCTCACAGCCCATGTTGCGAAGCGCGAGCACTGGCTGAAGGTCACTCCAACCACCGACGGAGATGCGCTCGTCACCCGGGATCTCAAGACCACGTGCGAGTCCAGGCTCGGCGGGCGAGAGGGAGAGGACCTGGCCCCACGTGAGCGCTTCGAGGACACGGCGCTTTTGGGTTTTGAGGTCGTCGTAGCCGAGGGGGTTGGCCATCACGCGTTCAATGTCGTCGGAGTGACCGAAGTACCCCAGGCGAACGTCGTCGAAGTTTGTATCCCACTCGATGGTTTGTCCGCTGGCGTAGGCTGCTCGCGCTGCGCTCCACGTGGCGATGGCGTCGCCCTCGAGGACGCCCGTCGAGATGAGGACGGGGAGGGTGTCTCCGACGGTGTCATTCGCGCGCGTCGCGTATGCAGACTCGTCGGCCAAGAGCGTGCGGCGGAAGCTGCCGGCGAGCTCCGAGAAGACTTCGCCGCAGGTCGATCCATCACGCGTCATGACGCCCTCGGCTTCGGTCCAGGTCATGCCCCGCGAAGGCTGCGCGCACTCGTCGAGGAAGTACTCCATGTCCGTGGTGTTTACCGGGGCGTAGCCTGCGTAGAAGCTGCCGATGCGTCCGATGCGCTGGGCGAGGACCTCGAAGTTGAGCACGCCGGGCCGGACGAAGATGGTGGGGTCGCTCGCGTCGAAGTTTGCCGCGTTTTGCAATGCGCCCATGATGTCGCGTGCGTGGAAAACGGGGTCCGGGGAGGTCTGAAGGAGCCCAAGCAGTTCTGGGTTGATGAGCGGCCGAATCTCGGGCGACTGGAGCACGCCGAGCAGCGCCGTGACGCCGGCGGTGGGGTCCTCGCCGGCGAGTAGGGAGCTCACGCCACCTGCCTGCGCTTCACCTGCGACGCGCGCGAGGGTCTGAATCGCGAGACCCTCTTCGGAGCCTGCGAGCACGGTGAAATATCCACGAAGTGACTTGAAGAGAAGGGCTGCACGACCGCCCTGTTCATGAGGCGTACATCCTTCGCAGCGAACGGCCGGGTTCATCTGCACCGAGTCCACGAGGAAGGTGGTGATCGATGCCGAGCTTCCGCCCGCTGCCCCGTCGAAGAGCCCGTAGTGCTCGTAGAGCCGAGCGAGGGCGCCGAAGTGACTCGTGATGCGCTGGCCGTTACCGCGCACGCCGATGCAGAGGCTTGGTCCTTCGCCGTCCTGGCTCGCGATGGTTCCGCAGTAGGGGTAGTCTGCAATATCGCAGCACGCGCTGCGTTCAGCGTCGGTGCTTGAGCCGTCTACTGACTGGCAGCGGGCAGCCATCTCATCGCCGCAGTCCGGGTCGGGCAATGGGCAGAAGTCATCACATGCGGCGTCGGCGTACCAACCGTAGCGCGCGCAGTAGTCGACGCCGTCGTCGGTGGCGCCAAGACGCGCCGCTTCATCTTTTGAGATGCCTGGCTCCTCCGGGGTGCCTTCGCTCGCGCATCCGCCAACGCCGATGGGCGCAAGAAGTCCAATGGTCACGGCGATTAGGTGTAGGCGCTGCATCTCGATCTCCCCCGTTCAACGATGAACGGAGCCATACTAGGGGGAGGCCAGTACCCGTGCCAGGGGTCTGCTCACACGAAGGGGTTGGTCTCCCCAAACGTCTCCTCACGGTCAGGCCCCACGCTGACGATGGAGATCGGGCACTCAAGGAGCGCTTCCAAGCGTTCGATGTAGGCGAGGGCGCTCGCTGGCAACGCGTCGCGGCTGCGGCATCCTGTGATGTCTTCGTTCCAGCCAGGCATGCGCTCATACACCACCTCTACCTCGGCGTACGCATCGAAAGGAGGCTCGCTGTGGTCCTGGCCATCAAGCCGGTAGTGGGTGCCAATGCACACCTCCTCGAGACCCGTGAGGACATCCAGCTTCGTCAGCGCAATGCTCGTGAGCCCGTTGGCGCGGACAGCGAGGCGAAGCGCAGGAATATCGATCCAGCCACACCGTCGAGGGCGCCCGGTAGTGGCGCCGAACTCCTTGCCGACTTTTCGAATCTGCTCGCCGACCTCCCCATGCAGTTCAGTCGGAAACGGTCCCTCGCCAACGCGCGTTGCATAGGCTTTCGCGATTCCGATGACGCGGGAGATGGCGGCGGGCCCCAAACCGCTTCCGGTACAGGCGCCGCCTGCGACGGCGTTGGAGCTCGTCACGAAGGGGTAGGTGCCCTGGTCGACGTCGAGCATCGTTCCTTGGGCACCTTCGAGGAGGATGTGCTCCTTCTTTCGGAGCGACTCACCCACCACAGCGCCCGCATCGCCGATGAGCGATCGAAGGTCCTCGCCCCACTTGCGGCAAATCGCGACGACTTCTTCATCGCTTGGAAGCTCGCCGCCGAAGGCGGCGGCGACGGGCGCCCACTGCTCAAGGTTGCGCTTCACGAGGTCGTCGAGCTTCGGGCTTAGGAGGTCGCCGACGCGAACGCCACGACGTCCGACTTTGTCTTCGTAGGCAGGGCCGATGCCGCGCTTAGTCGTTCCGATTTTACGCGCGCCCGATTCGCGCAGGCCGTCCATCACCTTGTGCTGCGGCATGACCACGTGGGCGCGTTGGCTGAGCACGAGCCGCTCCGCGTACGCGATCCCGCTCGTCTTGAGATCCTCGAGTTCTTCAAGGAGCGTCCCGGGGTCGACGACGGTTCCTTGGCCGACGACGCAGCGCGTTGAAGGGTGCAGGATGCCGCTGGGGATCAAGTGCAGAACGATCTTTTTGCCCTCGACGACCAACG
This sequence comes from Polyangiales bacterium, assembly GCA_045106895.1. Classification (GTDB taxonomy): domain Bacteria; phylum Myxococcota_A; class Polyangia; order Polyangiales; family Houyiibacteriaceae; genus JBCCRV01. The sequence continues at coordinate 15,293 of JBGCFM010000082.1, forward strand.
TGTGACCCGCGTTGGCGCCACCGGCGTAACGAACCACGAGATCTGCGTGCGGCGATAGTAGGTCGACGACCTTGCCTTTGCCTTCATCGCCCCACTGAGCACCGACTACTACTGCTGCTGGCATCGTTATTCTCCACGCGCCCAGGCGCGAGTTTCATCGCTGTCCATCGCCGCCGCGCTTCGTCGCGCGCCATCGAGAACTCGGCAGATTTCTTCGCCCTCGATGACCACGTCGTAGCCCCAAGCACGCGCATAAGCGAGAGCGAAATCGGCATCTCCGGAGACGTGGGCAGCGCAGATGCCTGTATCTCGAAGGTTTTGAAGTTCAGGTGTCTCACCGATGACGATCGCCCGCAGCCGGGCGCTTGTCGCAGGGGGGTTGCCAGCCTTGGAGAGTGCCCACTCCAAATGGTGAAGGTCGATGCCGAATCCAGTGGCCGGGAGGTCCGCGCCAAAGGACGCAAGGAGGCCGTCGTATCGGCCGCCACCGCCGAGGCGGGCGCCGGGGCCCGGTGCCAATAGAGAAAAGCTAAGGCCGGTGTAGTAACCGTGGCCGCGGAGTTCGCCGAGGTCGATGCTCACCGTCGCGCCGCTGCCGTCGAGTTCCTTCTCGATGGCCGCGAACGCTTCGTCGAGCGCATCAAGCTCTGTCTTGAACGTGGGAAAGCGCTGGCGGGCACTATCGATGACCTCACGTCCGCCGTAGAGGTCCACCAGTGACAGAAGACGGTCTGTTTCTTCTGCGGAGAGCTTCCCGCGCTCCGCGAACTCAGAGAGCAGATGGCGGTCTTTTTGTGCGAGCGCTTCGGTGGCGCCTTGCCGCTCTTCCTTCGGGACGGAAGCGAGGGCGTGACGCGCGATGGCGACCTCTCCGAGTTCGAGGTTCCAGGTTGGCAGACCTAGACGATGAAGTGCTTGGCAAGCGAGGCGCATAACCTCGAGGTCGCCGTCGATGCCGTCGACGCCGATAAGCTCGATGCCTGCCTGTGCCGCCATACGAGAGCGACGGGCGCGCCCTTCTTTGCGGCGGATGACGGTGCCTTGGTAACTCAGTCGGTATGGGGCGGGTCGTGACGAGAGGCGTGTGGCGACGATACGCGCGATCTGCGGCGTGATGTCGGGCCGTAGCAGCGCCACCTCGCCGGTGTCCGGTTCCACGAAACGAACCACTTGGTTTCGGTCGACCTCAAGTCCGCGTTCAAGCACGTCGGCGTATTCAAACGCCGGGGTGGTCACGCGCTGGTAACCAGCGAGCTCAAAGCCCGCGGACAAACGACGCTGCATGGCGGCGATGGACGCGGTGGCTTCTGGCAGTAAGTCGCGAAGACCACGGGGGGCGGCGAGGGGGAGGGCGGGCATCTTTGTCCTTGTTGGCCAAGTGCGCGAGCAGTGCGCTTCGGCTCTAAGGCCTATAGCTCGTTGCGTCTCCAGCGCACGGAGCGTCGCCCACCCAAGGCATGCGAATCAATACCCGGCGAAGCGCCTAGTCGACCCAGCGGACCAGGTCCAGCATGAGGCCGATCAAGATAATTCGATAGCCGCGGCGTTCATCATTTTCGCGGTAGAGAGTCTCTGCGAGGAGCGGAAGAAGGACCGGCTTCTTCGCTTCTTCAAGCAACTCGAGGAGCGGAGGCGGAAGTGCGTTTTCCATCGCAAATGCGGGGAGCTGCGGAACCGTCTCAAGCCCCGACGTCATCCGGGCGGAGAATCGTTGTTCTTCGAGGCCCTCCGCCAGTCGGCGCGATGCGCCTTCGTCGAGCAACTCCCACACATCGATGGCGAGGGGGAATCGGCTCGGCGGTGATGGTACGCCACGATAGAACTCTGCGTTGCCCGCGGTCCACGTAAAGAGGTCGAGGATCTTCTCGCGCACCTGAGTCGCGATGTGCTGGAAGAGGTGGACTGGCTCTACCAGCCCAAGGCTCACGAGGGTGTCGCCGAGTCGGCCGTCGAAGCGGGGAAGCACCGCCAACGCCATGTCGAGCTCGCCGCGCGAGATCACGCTTCGCGCAACCAAGAACTCTCCGAGCATTTCACCGGCAAGGTTGCTCCCGACGAATTCAGGGATGCCATTTTGAACGTAGACTTCTTTGCGCGCGCCCCCTTGCTCACAAAGCCAGAGTCCGGTCTCCCGTGCGGCGGCGGTCTCCGCGAGACCGCGGGCGAAACCTCCGCCCGCAAAGTTGCGCCGCATGTCCGGCTCTTGGGCGACGCGCGCGTCCATCGTGAGCGGGGTCAACGTGGCCATGGGCAGATGACGTAGCAACATCGGCAGGTCGCGAACCAAGCGAGCAGGCGCGCCGCCGATGCTTACGCGATCACCCGCACCGACTTTGCCAGTGGTCAGAGCTTCGACCAGTTCAGCGAAGCTCCACGGACCCGCGCGTTCGCTGCCGATGTAGACGTCGTAGGTGATCGTTGGCAGGTCTGCCGTGACCGCCTCTGGGAATACGTCGTCGACGCGAGGCGTCAGATGATGGTCTGGCGGGGGCTCGACGGACACCCGTGGAGTCAGCTGCCCAACGACGTCCAGACCGGAAGCCATACGCACGAGACCCGCAAGTTCAGCTTGCGCCACCGCGTCGTTGCTCCGCTGATGTGGGGCGAGAAGCGCGGAGAGCCCCGCAGCCGTCTTTACGCGTTCAGCGGGGTCTGCCTCGAGGGCGGAAGCGATGGACTGCTTCAGGTCATCGTCGATGGGCAGCGCGAGAAACGGGGCGATGCTTCCATCCCGAATCGCCAGGAGGATGGCCAGCTCGCTACCGCCGCTGAAGAGCTCGCGCCCGAGGAGAAGCTCCGCCGCCACGACCCCCGCCGCGAACACATCCGCTCGACCATCGACGACTCCTCCGGTGACTTGTTCGGGCGAGAGGTACCCGAGTTTTCCCTTCGCTCGGGCAGAGCGGGGACCCGCCGACAAGGACGCACGCTGCGCGCGGGCGATGCCAAAGTCACCGAGCTTCACTTCACCATGAACGGAGAGCAGGACGTTCGACGGACTAACGTCGCGGTGCATGATTCCGAGAGGTTGGCCGTCGCCATCCACGGCGGTGTGCACGGCGTTGAGCCCGTCGAGGAGCTGTCGAATCACGAACATGCTTAGATCGACGCCCAGCGCCTTGCCTTCACGTCGCAACCACCGCATCAGGCGCCAAAGATCGCACCCCGGTACATATTCCAGAACCAAGTAGGGGGTGGTGTCGTCTTTGCCCGCGCCGATGAACTCCACGACGTTCGGGTGATTGACCCGGGCGCCGAGCCGCGCTTCCTCGTCAAACATCTTTGGTCCGCTCTCTTCGGCGGCGATGTGCGGAAGCATGCGTTTGACGACGACGACGCGGGACTCCCCGGCGCTCTGCGGTGCCCGCGCGCGGTATAGCTCGGCCATACCGCCGACGGCCAGCCTGTCGACGAGCTCATACGGGCCAAGGCGCTTGGGCTTGGACGCTTCCTCCACGCGCGAAGGATATACCGATGTTTGGCTTTTTGTCTGTGTTCTGGCCCCGATGGGGAAGAAGTCGCTCTCTTGGACGTAAGTCGGGTTGACCAATGGCCGCGAAGAGCCTAGCTCCGGCACACGGTGCATCCTTCCAAACGCACGTCTACCTTCCGTTTTGCGGCTGTGATCGCCGTTCTTCCGGCTATGGCGTGCGCAGAAGAGAGCGCCGGCTTCGAGGGAGTACGCTTAGGAATGAGCGCAGCCGACGTCCGAAGCCACTTTCAACACCCCGGTGAGTGGAGCAGCGCGACGTCCCCAGTCGGGACCTTCAGCATCGACTGGGTCCCCCTCGACGCATCCGTTGATACGAGCGGACTCGTATCGATGAGCTTCGAGTTCCACCAGAGCCTTCTCGTCGCCATTCGAGCGACGCTCAATCCTGACCACCCCCTCGCTGACGATCGGAGTGAGGAGAATGCGGATGTTTTCAAATACGTCTCTCACGAGGCCGACGGAACGACGCAAGTGTTCTGGATTACTAAGAATTGTCCTATCCACCGCGAAGAGGTAGAAGCTCTCTCCGCTCATCTTTGACGCCTACTCCTCACGCTCTTGCTTGTCCCTGGGTCCAAAACCCAATAAAAGGGCGCCGCGAGCGGACCAAAGTCCTCAACCACCCACGGCAACATGCAGATCTTCCCACGGCAACTCAACCTACTGCCCCTGGCGCTGGCCGGCGCCGCTTTGGCGGGCGGAGCAGCCCTTGCTCTCGGCGTCTGGTACTACGCTTCTCCTTCCAACTTGCAGGTCGGCTACACGCCCGAGCAACCGGTGCCTTATAGCCACCGTCTCCACGTCGGAGAGCTCGGTATGGATTGCCGCTACTGCCATGCAAACGTCGAGGAATCCGCAGAAGCGATGATTCCTCCGACGCAGACCTGCATGGGGTGCCACAACGTGGTTCGCACCGAGTCGGAGATGTTGGCGCCCATTCGGGACAGCTGGGAGACCGGCGAGTCCGTCGAGTGGGTCCGCGTGCATCAGCTACCGGACCACACCTACTTCAACCACTCAGCTCATCTCTACGGTGCGCTCAGCGTGGATGATGATGGCAATGAGGCACGTGTCGCCATTGGCTGCGAGACCTGCCACGGACGTATCGACGAGGCCGAAGTCGTCGGCGTCGTCGAGCCGATTGCTATGCAGTGGTGCCTAGAGTGCCACCGCGATCCTGGACCGAACCTTCGACCTGTCGAAGAAATTACAACCATGGGATGGGAGGCGGACGAAGCATGGGATGCCAATGAGGTCATCCACGCCGCCGCCGTCAATCCACCGCAAAACTGCTCCGGGTGTCACCGATGAGTCGCCGCAAACCCTACGATTCGCTTCACGCTTCCGAGGAATCCTCCCGCCGCCCAGCGGTATGGCGGAGCCTCGACGAGAAGTACTCCAGCGAGCGCGAAAACCGCACGCGCGCCGAGGCCGAACTCCCTGGTGGGTTCATGAAGGGCCTCATCGGCCTGGGCAGCCTCAAGAAGAAGCTCGGAAAGTCCGCGCCTAGTGCGGAGGAGCTCCTCGCTGCCCAGCCTAAGGTGAGCCGTCGCGGCTTCCTCGCAGGAACCACGGCAGCCGCCGCGCTGACGCTTCCTGGCTGCGCGCGCCGTCCCGTTGAGAACATCGTTCCCTACGTGGAAGGCCCTGAGTACCAGCTGCCCGGCATTCCGATTCACTTCGCGAGTGTTACCCAGCGCGGCAGCGACGCGATCGGTCTCCTCGTCACGAGTCATGAGGGCCGTCCGACGAAGATCGAAGGCAACCCACGCCACGGTCGCAGCCTCGGCGCGACGGACCTTCGTGCGCAGCTCGCCATCTGGGACCTGTACAACCCCGACCGCTCCCAGTCGCCTGCGAAGCGCGACGGAGATGCGCTTGTCGACGCGACCTTCGCCGAGTTTGACGAGGCGTTCGCGACGCTGATGACGGCGCACCAACGAACGGGCGGCACAGGCCTCCGGGTGTTGATGCCACCGACGAACAGCCCCTCGGTTCTTCGGGTTCGTGAAGCCCTGGCGGCGCGGCTTCCGCGTGCACAGTTTCATCACTACACGTCGGTGGATGAGGACAACGTGCGCGAGGGTACGCGCATGGCCTTTGGCCAGCCACTCTCACCGATCTACAACCTCGCGGCTGCGGATGTGATCCTCGCCCTCGACAGCGACTTCCTCGGCACCGAGCCGGGGAGCGTTCGCAACGTGCGAGCGTTCGCGAGCCGTCGCCGCATCAGTGACCCTGAGACCCAGCGCATGAACCGGCTCTACTCGGTGGAGGCCACTCACTCGGTCACCGGCGCAAGCGCCGACCACCGCGTTCGCATGCCTGCGCAGGACATCGAAGGGTTCCTTCAGGCTCTCGCCGGACAACTCGGTGGCGGGCTCCCGGGCGCAGCCTCTTCGACGGAAGGCTACGACGCGGACTTCATCGCTGCTCTCGCAGCGGATCTCCAGGGTGCTCGCGGTCGGTCCATCGTGATGGTTGGTCGGCGACAGCCACCTCGCGTTCACGCATTGGCCCACGCCATCAACGAAGCCCTCGGCGCCGTCGGTGCAGTGGTCGCCTACCAGACCGTCACCGACGCTCTGACGAATGGCCCCGAGAGCCTCGCTGAGCTGGCGAGCGCGACGGACGTGGAGACTTTGTTGGTGCTTGGCGGAAACCCCGTCTACGACGCTCCAGCCGATGTCGACATCGAAGGCCTTCTTGCCCGAGACGGAGTCACTTCGATTCACCTCAGCGAGAGCCGCGATGAGACCACGCAGCGCTGCAGCTGGCATGTACCGATGGCGCATGAGCTCGAAACTTGGGGCGACCAGCGTGCCGCTGATGGAGCCGTTGCCGTTCAGCAGCCGCTGATTCAGCCCATCTGGGGCGGACGAAGCCCGCTTGAGATCCTTGCGAAGGCCGCTGGCGAACGTAACTGGCGTGGCCACTACGTTGTTCGCAAGACCTTCCGCGAACGCTTCGGCGGAGGCGCAGGGTTTGACTCTCGTTGGCGTCAGGCGCTGCACATCGGCGTCATCGCCGGAAGCATGACGCGCCCGGTTCGTCCGGCGCTCCAGCCCGACGCCATCGCCACGGCATTCGCCGGCGCGGAGCGTCCAGAGGCGGTCGGTGCGAACAACTTCGAAATCGTGTTCGCGCCTGCTCACCATCTCTTCGATGGTCGCTACTCGAACAATCTTTGGGCTCTCGAGGCGCCGGATCCAATGACGAAGCTCGTCTGGGACAACGCCGCTATCATGAGCAAGGGCACGATGGATGAGCTCGGCCTCCGCGACGGTGCGATGGTCCGGCTCGCCAAGGGCGACGCGCAGGTCGAGATGCCTGCCTACGCGCTTCCTGGTCACGCGGACCACAGCATTACGCTCAACCTCGGTTGGGGACGCAGTGCCGCTGGCCGCTACGGCAGTGTGAAAGAGTGGGACGGTCTCGGGCCTGGTCTCGGCATCGAACGCAGCTGGATGTCCGGCGGCTTCGACGTGCACCCACTCCGTAGCTCCGACGGCTTCTACTTCACCAACGGCGTGAGCGTCACGGCCACCGGCGACGACTACTGGTTGGTCACGACCCAGAACCATGACTTCATGGAAGGTCGACCCATCGCCATTGACGCGACGTTGGACGAATACCGAGCCGAGCCGGAGTTCGCTTCCTACCGAACCGTGGAGATGAACGTTCCACCGCTCTGGGAGCAGGTGGACTACTCGCCGCACGAAGTGGCAACGGGCCGAATTCTCCACAAGTGGGGCATGGTCATTGACCTGAGCACCTGCGTGGGTTGCAACGCCTGCAGCGTGGCCTGCCAAGCTGAGAACAACATCCCGGCCGTCGGCAAGCAGGAGACTGCACGTGGCCGCCACATGTCTTGGCTGCGCATTGACCGCTACTTCATCGGAACGGACGACGAGCCCGCCGTCGCGCTTCAGCCCATCGGCTGCCAGCACTGCGAAGAGGCTCCCTGCGAGAACGTCTGCCCCGTCAACGCGACGGTTCACAGCCCTGAGGGTCTCAACGATATGGCGTACAATCGCTGCATCGGAACGCGTTACTGCGCGAATAACTGCCCCTACAAGGTTCGCCGCTTCAACTACCTCGACTGGCACAGCCACCTCGACGACCCATGGACGATGCACGGCAACTTCCCGGACTCGCGTAAGCTCCAGTTCAATCCGAACGTCACCGTTCGTATGCGCGGTGTCATGGAGAAGTGCTCCTACTGCACGCAGCGTATTCAGGAAGCCGGCTACGCAGCACACAGGGCACACCGCGAGATTCGCGACGGTGATATCGTCACAGCGTGTCAGCAGGTTTGTCCCGCTGAGGCCATCGTCTTCGGCGACCTCAACGACCCTGAGAGCCGCGTCTCCAAGGCCGACGAGACCAATCGTCGCTACAAGCTACTCGCCGAAATCGGCACCCGTCCTCGAACAACGTTCTTGGGCAAGATTCGAAACCCGAACCCCGCGCTGGAATCTGAAACCGATTCGCACGAAGGGGAGGCACACTGATGGCAAGCGCATCGGCACCCATCGAAGAACTCGGCGAGCGCTCCCTGCTGCCGCCGGGCACAACGTTCAACGACATCACTGAGGCCGTTGCGGGCATCACAGAGACCAAGGCCCCTCGAGGCTGGTGGATTCTGTTCATCCCGTCCCTCGCGCTCCTCGGCTTGATGGTCTCTTGCATCGCCTACCTCGTCACCATGGGTGTCGGCGTTTGGGGCAACAACGCTCCGGCTTACTGGGCTTGGGACATCACCAACTTCGTTTGGTGGATCGGTATCGGCCACGCCGGAACGCTCATCAGCGCCATTCTCTTCCTCTTCAGGCAGAACTGGAGGACGAGTATCAACCGCTTCGCGGAGGCGATGACGGTGTTCGCGGTCTTGTGCGCCGCGGTCTTCCCGGCGCTTCATACGGGGCGTCCGTGGTTCGACTACTATCTCTTCCCCATCCCCAATCAGATGGCGCTCTGGCCGAACTTCAAGTCGCCACTCATGTGGGATGTGTTCGCCGTCAATACCTACCTGACCATCTCGGTCATCTTCTGGTACGTCGGCCTGATTCCCGACCTCGCGACGCTTCGCGACCGAAGCACCACGACGATGCGTCGACGCATCTACGGGTTCCTCGCCCTCGGTTGGCGCGGCAGTCACCGACACTGGCAGCACTACGAGCGCGCGTACCTCATCTTCGCAGGTATCTCGACGCCTCTCGTTCTCTCGGTTCACTCCGTCGTTAGTTTTGACTTCGCGACGAGTGTCATCCCAGGCTGGCACACGACCATCTTCCCTCCGTACTTCGTCGCCGGCGCCGTCTTCAGTGGCTTCGCCTTGGTGCTGACGCTGATGCTCATCGTGCGCACCATCTTCAAGCTTCATCACTTGGTGACGCTCAAGCACCTCGACCTCATGAACAAGTTCATGCTCGGTACGGGCATGCTCGTTGGTTACGCCTACGCGATGGAGTTCTTCGTCGCTTGGTACTCGGGCAACCCATACGAGTCCTGGGTCTTCTTCCATAACCGCCTCGGCTTCGGCGCGCTCGACTCCAACGGCAACTGGGGACCTCTCTGGTGGGCGTACTGGGCGATGATTTCCTGCAACGTGCTCGCGCCCCAGTTCTTCTGGTTCAAGCGCTTCCGCACAAGCGTTCCTGCGATGTTCATCATCACCATCTTCATCAACATCGGCATGTGGTTCGAGCGCTTCGTCATCATCGTGACAAGCCTCTACCGAGACTTCTTGCCTAGTTCGTGGGGCGACTTTGCTCCGACCTGGATCGACATCGGTCTGTACGTCGGAACGTTCGGTCTCTTCATGACTCTCTTCCTTCTCTTCATCCGATGGATCCCAATGATTGCCATCGCTGAGTTGAAGGCCACGCTGCCCCACGCGCATCCGCACGTTGAGCACGACGAACACCCGAGCGGCCATTCCCTGGCTTCCGAAGAACCAGCACCGGCGGAGTGAACGACATGTCGGACAACAAGAAAAACAAACAGACATTGGTCGGCATGGGAGCTCCCACGGCCGAAGAAATCGCCGCTGACGCTGCCGAGAAGGCAGAGGAAGTAGCGGAGGCCAAAGCGGCTGAAGCTGAGGAGGCCACTGAAGCGGCCCATGCGGCGGCGGACTCTGAGCCACCCGAGTCAGAAGACGAAGACGAGTCAGAAGACGAGGAAGCACCAACGGCGGCGGCGAAGGCGGACGATTCGTCCGACGACGACGACGACGACGAACCCGAGTCCAAGCGACCTGCTCTCTACCTTGCGGAGTACGAAACTCCGGAGGCTCTCCACCACGCCGCCTGCCAGGTTCGTGATGAAGGATTTGAGAACTGGGACTGCCACACACCGTACCCGGTGCACGGCCTTGACGACGCGATGGGGCTGCCTCCCACGAAAATCGGCGTCATCAGCTTTATCCACGCCGTGATCGGTCTCACGACCGCCGTCCTGATGATTCAGTTCATGAACAACTGGGACTACCCCATCATTGTTGGTGGCAAGCCCGCGGGCGCGTTCGCCCCGATGGTACCCATCATGTTTGAGTTGACGGTTCTGCTTACCGGTTTCGGCACGCTCTTCGGGCTGCTGCACCTCGCCGGTTTGCCCCGCCACCATCACCCCATTTTCGAGTCGGACCGCTTCCTGAGGTCCACCGACGACAAGTTCTTTATCTCCATCGAGGTAAAGGACCCCAACTTTGACCTCAAGAAAACCCGCGAGCTCCTCGAAGGAACCGATCCTTCGCACCTCGAGCTTGTCGAGGAGGACTTGGTCTGATGCGTTTCACAATCACCAGCTTCCTTCTTCTCTCTGCGCTGCCGCTCACGGCTGTTGCCGGCTGTCGCGGTGGGGTCTCGGAAGAGACACCCGTGGTTCCGATTCGGAACATGTACAACCAGCCTCGGTCGGATCCGCAGTCTCACAGCGACTTCTTCCAGGACGGGCGAACCATGCGGCCCCCCGTTGAAGGTGCAGTCGCCCAAGAGATGCCCATCGACTTGACGGTTCAGTCCGGTCGAACGGCGGATGACACGTCCTGGCTCCTTGAAGTGCCAACGGCCGTTGTTCGCGACTTCTTGCCGACCATCGCCGACGACGACTACCGCCGCTCGATGGAGACTCCGCGTCAGCCTCAGCGAACCTTCGAACAGTTCAACCAGGAAGAGCGCGCGGGCGCACGACTGGCGATGATGGAGCGCGGACACGAACGCTTCAACATCTACTGCGCGCCTTGCCATTCGGTGGCAGGCGATGGCGAAGGCCCAGTGAGCATGCGCGCCCAGTGGCTCGCGGAGACTCTTCGCGACCAGGGATCCGCGGGCCTCAACGCACCCACTCTTCACGATGACCGGATTCGCTCCATGCCGGACGGCCAGCTCTACGGCGTCATCTCGAACGGCCTGCGCAACATGCCGGCGTACTCCCAGTCGATCCCACTTGCGGACCGCTGGGCCATCGTCTCCTACGTCCGCGCACTTCAACTCAACCAGGCGTCGGCAGTGACCGCACGAAACGAGGAAGCACGATGAGCACGAGCGAAACAAAGCCGGCTCCCAAAGACTACCGAATGGGGCCAAAAGCCGGCGGCTGGCTCACAGCTTGGCGCGCACCTGCGGTCCTCGCTGGTGTTGGCGCAGTCGGTTCAGTGATGGCGTTTTCGGGTGACGCGTCCCGTTTTGGATACAGCTACCTGTTCGCCCTCATGGTCGTGTTGACGATGGTGTTTGGCGCACTCTTTCTCGTCATTATCCAGCACTTCACGGCAGGTCACTGGGGCGTCACGACACGTCGTATCGTCGAAGTTGTGATGAGCGGCGCGCCGCTGGCGGCAATCCTCGCGATTCCACTCTTTGTCGGCGTCGCAACTGGACAGTTCCACATGTACGACGAGTGGATGGCGGGTCATGGCGACCACGACGACCACGCACACGAAGGCCACGACGAGCACGAGGGTGACCACGAGCATGACGAGGCCGGTGGAACGACGGACGAAGCCGGCGACGAGCATGGTTCTCTCCTGGTCCCGCGTACGGTTCACGCGCAGGAACACGCCGACCACGAGGAAGGCCACGCGCACACGCCCCAGATGCAGGCGCTCCACCACGAGGTCCTCGCACACAAGTCCCCGTACCTGAACGTTCCAGGATGGTTCGCTCGCGCGCTTGTCTACTTCCTCATCTGGATTGGCCTCGCACTCTTCTTCTGGCGCAACTCGCGCAAGCAGGATGAGACCAAGGACCTGAAGCTCACGCTCAAGATGAAGGCGGCAACGCCTCTTGCGGCCACTCTCTTCGGACTGACGCTCACATTTGCTGCCTTCGACTGGATGATGGCCCTGGAGCCTGCCTGGTACTCGACCATCTTTGGCGTCGTCATCTTCGCTGGCTCCTGTGTGTCGATCTTGGCCTTTACATCCATGGTTGGCATGAGCCTCGCCAAGAACTCGTTGGTTGGAAACGCCATCAACACCGAGCACATCCACGACATCGGCAAGCTCCTCTTTGGCTTCATGTGTTTCTGGACCTACGTCTCTTTCTCGCAGTGGATGCTGATTTGGTACGCAGGAATTCCAGAGGAGGCCACTTGGTTCCACAAACGTTGGGATCACGGCGGCTGGAGTGTTTGGAGCCTGAGTCTCTTGCTCGGTCACTTCGTCTTCCCCTTCCTCTTCCTCGTCTCTCGCGTCGTGAAGAGAAACTTCGGCCTGATGGCGTTCGGTGCTGCGTGGCTTCTTGGAATGCACGTCGCCGACATCTACTGGTACGTCCTCCCCCAGGCCGGTCCTCTCTCGGGCAACCTCGGCGACATCGGCGCACTTCTCTTCGTGGGTGGAACGTTCTTCACCTATGTCTTCTTCATGCTGACGAAGGTCCCCTTGGTTCCCATCGGTGACCCCCGGCTTCAGCGCTGCATCCAACACCATCAGAGTCACTAGGAGCCACGATGGGATACGAAAAATCAGAACCGCGGAACATGGTGATTCTCATCACCGCCATCGGCTCAACGCTGCTGCTCTTGGGAATCATCCCGCTTTTTCACACCTATTACGACTCCATGTTCTTGGGTGAGTTCGACGACAAGGTTGAAGAATCCGGCGTGGGCGAAGACATTGCGTCCAGCCAGGCACGAGTGGACGGCGCGTCCGTGAGCTTGAGTGATGCGATGGAGCGGCTTTCCAGCGGCAACCGCCGGGGCACACCCGTGCAGCCCCGCGCCACCGACTCTTTTGACCTCGGCGAAGAAGAAGGGCTTACGAGCCTCGGCCCCGTCAAGGGCTGGTCGGCACATGAGCGCCTCACGGAAGAGGCGAACGCACGCGCCGCGATGCTTGAGTCCCGCGCTCGTGAGCAGGCTCGTCGAGACGCCGCAGCCGCAGCAGCAGCCGCCGCAGCGGCTGAGGGTGAGTCACCCACTGCGCTTCTGAATCCAGCACGTCCGATCATGCCTCGCTTCGGTATCCGACCCCCTCAATGAACAAGCCTTCACCAGCAACAAGCTCCAAAGCAGCGCGACTCGTCGCGTCGGCGCTTTGTTGCGTGGTGGCTTTGCTCTCTCTCCCCGAGCTTGCGTTGGCGCAGGAGCCCACCACGGAGTTCCTCCCGATGGACGGACAGCCCGTTCCCGGACTCGAGCGCATTCGTGTCGATGAGCACCTGCTTGAGCAGATTCCTTTGGACACGCAGTTCGTCGATCACAACGGCGAGGTGGTTCGCCTCGGCGACTACTTCGACGGTGAACGTCCGGTTCTCCTGATGTTTGCGTATCACTCCTGTCCAACGCTCTGTTCGATGGTGCTTTCGGCCACGGTCAACGGTGTCCAGCCAACCGAGTGGACCGCCGGCGACGAGTTCCGAATTGTCACCATCAGCATCGACCCCCGTGACACGCCGGAGATTGCGGCGGAGAAGCGGCTTGAGACCTTGCGCCAATACGGGCGACTCGATGCGAACGAAGAGGGCTGGGAGTTCCTCACGGGTTCCGAGGAAGCGATTGAGCGCGTTTCCGACGCTGCGGGTTACCACTTTTTCTTCGATGGGCGTCAACAGCAGTACGGTCATCCGGCGGCTATCATGCTCACTACTCCAGACGGCCGAGTCGCCCGCTACCTCTATGGGTTGCAGTTCGACCCAACGGACATTCGACTGGGCCTGCTCGAGGCCTCCGAAGGCCGCTCCATCACGACCACGGAGTCATTCCTCCTCTACTGCTACAGCTACAGCGAGTCCGACGGCGGATACACGCTGGTGGCAACACGCATCATGCGTTTCGGAGGCGTCATCACCATGTTGCTTCTTGGCGGCATGCTTTTCATCTTCTGGCGCAAAGAGCGTCGCAAAACCTTGGCCGAGCGCGCGCGTCGCTTCGCCGACAACTCCATCCATCCCTCCGGCCCACCAGAGGCCGCTGCTAGCTGACCCGACCGGACCTTTGTTCTTGAAACAAGGGTGCCCCCGAGACCGACCATGAATCAGATTCCAGAAGGCACCACTCAGCTTCCGCCGCAGTTTTCGACGATTGCTCCACTAGTCGATGAGATGTACATGCTCATCTACTGGATTAGTGTGGCGTTCACCGTCGTCATCGTTGCAGCGATGCTCTACTTCATGTGGAAGTACCGGCGTCGCCCGGGCGTCAAAGCGAAACCCACGGGTCACTCGACGGCCATGGAGATTCTTTGGACGTTTACACCCCTCGTCATGTTGGGTGTGCTCTTCCACCAGGGGTTCGAAGGCTACGTTTACGGGGCCGTTGCTCCCGAAGACGCCATCGAAGTCCGCGTCCGCGGCATGCAGTGGAACTGGGAGTTCGAGCATCGTAACGGCGTCATCGCACCTCTGAACGAGCTTCAGGTTCCTGTGAATCAGCCCGTGAAGCTCATCATGAGCTCCTCCGACGTCCTTCACAGCTTCTTCATCCCGACGATGCGTGTGAAGCGCGACGTGGTTCCCGGCATGTACTCCTCGCTCTGGTTCGAGTCAGTCGTCCGAACGGACAACATCGACGATGGCGAAGCACGTGCGTGCACCGCCGACGCTGACTGCCCAGAGGGCTTTTGGTGCGGTGGCCGCGTTGGCGGTGAGGCCCGAACCTGCGTCATCCCGATTTTCTGCACCGAGTACTGCGGAGCGGGCGCGGGCATCACGCGAAGTGCGTTCGACGACCCCGATGGGGAAGGGCGCAACTCGAATCATTCCACCATGATGGCGGACCTCATCGTCACCTCGGAAGAGAACTACAACCGGTTCATCGAGCTTGGACCGCCACCCCCGGCTTCGTGCATCACGCAAGATGCTGCCACGGAGGTCGCCGAGGGTGAGGTTCCAGCAGTGCTCGCCGTGGGCGACACCAACTACGACATGTCGTGCTGGGGCGAGAGCCTCTACTCGGGCAGCGGTTGCACCGCCTGCCACGCCGTCGACGGCGTAGTCCAGCAGCCCGCGCCCAACTGGGCAGGCATCTGGGGCAACGAGCGACCCTTGGTGGAGGGCGAACCTGAGCAAGGTGATGCCGACTACATCCGCCAGTCTATTCTTCAGCCCCAATCACAAATCGTCGCAGGCTACGCCGGCGTCAATATGCCTCCTTACCGCTTCAGCGATAACCAGCTCAACGCCATCTCGGCGTACATCCGCGCCCTCAGCGAGCAATAGCGCGCCAACCTGAGCACGCGCCCCTAAGACTTACGTACACGTTTCCAGCCGAACTCGAGAATCACCATGACCGTAGAAGCCATCCCAGCCGGTAGCCCCGCACCTCAGGTGTTTGGTCGCCCGAGCGATGAGGATAACTACCTCACCCACGACACCTCCCTGAAGTCGTGGCTTACGACCGTCGACCACAAGCGCATTGGTCTGATGTACTTGGCGAGCGTCATCATCGCTTTCCTCGCGGGTGGCATCATGGCCCTCCTCGTGCGCACCGAGTTGCTCTTCAAGGGGCAGACGATCATGGAAGCGGACACCTACAATCAGGTGTTCACCCTCCATGGCGCCATCATGGTCTTCCTCTTCATCATCCCGTCGATTCCCGCGGCGCTGGGCAACTTCTTTCTGCCCATCATGCTTGGAACCAAGGATGTGGCCTTCCCGAAGCTGAACCTCGCCAGCTTCTACATCTACCTCATTGGCGCGGTCTTCTCGCTCATCGCCATCGCCGTTGGCAGCGTCGACACGGGTTGGACGTTCTACACGCCGTACTCCGCGCGCGCCGACAACAGCGTGGTCTGGATGACGATGGGTGTGTTCATCCTCGGTTTCTCCTCGATTCTGACGGGCGTCAACTTCATCGCGACGGTCCACAAGATGCGTGCTCCCGGTCTCTCTTGGAACCGCCTGCCGCTCTTCATCTGGGGCATCTACGCCACGGCGGTCATTCAGGTTCTCGCGACGCCAGTTCTCGCGATTACCCTCGTCCTACTCTTCATGGAAAAGACCATGACCATCGGCATCTTCGACCCGATGCTCGGCGGCGACCCCGTTCTCTTCCAGCACTTCTTCTGGTTCTACAGTCACCCGGCTGTGTACATCATGATTTTGCCCGGTATGGCCGTGGTCAATGAGGTCATCGCGACATTCAGTCAGCGCAAGATCTTTGGCTACATGTTCGTTGCCATGAGCTCCATCTCCCTCGCGCTTCTTGGCTTCCTCGTTTGGGGTCACCACATGTTCACTGCGGGCATGAGCGAGTACGCGACGATGGTCTTCTCGGCGCTGACCTTCCTCGTCGCCATTCCCTCTGGCGTCAAGGTCTTCAACTGGGTCGCGACGCTGTATCAGGGCAGCATCTCCTTCGCTTCTCCCATGCTCTACTCGCTGGCGTTCATCTTCTTGTTCACCATCGGCGGGCTCACGGGTCTCTTCCTCGGCATCCTCAGCGTCGACATCCACCTTCACGACACGTACTTCGTCGTTGCCCACTTCCACTACGTCATGGTTGGCGGCACGGTCTTTGGGTTCCTCTCCGGACTCCACTACTGGTGGCCGAAGATGACGGGTCGCATGTACAACGAGACGTTGGCGCGCATCGCCTTCACGCTCGTGTTCATCGGCTTCAACGTGACCTTCCTGAGCCAGTTCGTTATGGGCAGCCAGGGTATGCCGCGTCGCTACTACGACTACCTCGACCAGTATCAGCCGCTTCATATGACAAGCTCTGGCGGTGCCTACATCCTCGGCGTTGGCTTTGTCATCATGGCCTTCATGTTCATGAAGTCCTGGCGCAGCGGCAAGGACGCCCCGGCCAACCCTTGGTCGAGCGCTGGTTACGAGTGGGCAACCACCACACCTCCACATCCACACAACTTCGCTGTGACGCCGGTCATGACCCGCGGCCCATACGACTACCACCTTTGCACCGACGAAGAGCTCTTCGACGGGTTCCCCGAGGACTTCAAGGCCGAGGCCTAGTTCAGGACAAGCTCCAGAACACGTAGTTCACTCTCTCAACCCGTTTATCAACCAAACACGGATTCACGATGGCATCACACGCCCACCACGGCCCCGATTACCTGGCCCACCATTTCGACACGCCTAAGCAGCAGTTCGATGCGGCCAAGCTAGGAATCTGGGCTTTCCTCGCGCAGGAGATTCTGTTCTTCAGCGGTCTCTTCGTCGCCTACGGCATCTTCCGCTTTTGGTACCCCGCGGCTTTCTCGGTCGGGTCCCATCTGTTGAACTGGCAGCTCGGTGGTTTGAACACCTGCGTTCTGCTCTTCTCGAGTTGGACGGCGGCCATGAGTGTGCGCTCCGCGCAGATTGGCGAGCAAAAAGGCGTTCCGGCGGACAAGCAGCTCAAGCTTGCTGGCCGCGCTTGGACCACGCGCTTCATGCTCATCACCATCGTTTGCGCGTTTGGTTTCATGATCATCAAGTACATGGAGTACTCGCATAAGTTCCACGCCGGCTTCCTCCCGGGTCAGTACTGGGGTCACCCGTACTTCGACCTCGCAGCGAGCGCGCCGGCGGAGTTCGCCGAGGAGCTACGCGCAGCCATCAGCGCTGCGGCGTACACGGGCGGCGGCGAGGGCGGCGTCCCGTATCACATCCGTAGCTTCTACGGCATCTACTACGTCATGACGGGTCTGCACGGCATTCACGTTGTCATCGGCATCTTCCTCATCGCGTGGATCGCCATGAAGAACCACAAGGGTGCCTTCTCCGCTCGTTACAACACGCCCGTCGACATCGTTGCCCTCTACTGGCACTTGGTCGACCTCGTGTGGATCTTCCTCTTCCCGCTTCTCTACTTGATTGACTGAGACTGATATGGCTACTGACGCACACGCCCACGACGAACATGGCGAGCACGACGATGATTACCATCATCATCAGCACATCGCCTCCATCAAGGGAAACCTCATCATCTTCGGCGCGCTGCTGCTTTGCACGGCGCTGACCGTTGCCGCGTACAAGGTCCGCCTCGGCGAGGCCAACCTCTTTGTCGCCATCTTCATCGCTGGCATCAAAGCGTCGCTTGTCTGCACGTTCTTCATGCATCTCAAGTACGAGCAGCGGTTCAATATCCTCTTCTTCCTCGGCTCGTTCCTCTTTGTTGGGGTGTTTGTGGGCTACACGCTCAACGACACCGACCACCGCGGAGACGATGTGCAAGGAAGGCGGATCGACCCGTCGAATGGACGCTGGGCCTTCGGAACGGCCGCGCCCATTGCGGATGAAGGAAACGGCGAGTTTATCCAGCTACCACCGGAAGCGGCTGAGGCTGCCGAGGAGGCGGAGCCCGACGGTGAGGAGCCGGAGCCTGAAGCGGCGCCGGAGTGAACACTCTCCCCAAAACGGCCGGCGCAAGACGTCGGCCGTTTTTTTTCGGCCAGATAAGCGTCGTCTGGCTCGCATGCCTCCTCTCAGTCGGTTGCGAGAGCTGCCTCAAGCGTAGCGAAGTGGCATCGGTGGACGTCCATCCTTACCCGACGTGCGATGGTGAGCCTCTTCCGGAGGGAGAGGTCCTCGCGGAAGGAACACTTCTTTCTGGACCAGGCAGCCTTGAGCGCGTCACGGAGCGCTACGAGATACGCCATCGCGGTTGCGTGAACGTCATCACGATTCGGCAAGAGTGGTCACGTCAGGTGACGGACGTCGAGGCGATTTTTGATGAAGACTGGAACCCGATACGTACGTGGAAGCGGATGGGGATTCCTGGGGTGCCAAACCCCGAGCGTTTCGTCGATACCCGCCTCTATGAGTTCCGGAACGAGCCGGCCACAATGACGGAGAGCAACGCCGACGGACGGACCCATCGGTTCTTTCGTGGGGGCCAACCAATGGCGCTCATCGGGCCTGGCCGGATGTTGCTGACGGCCTGGATTCGCGCGACGAACCTGCAGGTGGGAGAGACCACACGCGGGAACGTTCTCGACGTTCGCGAACTCTATGAACGCGTCGACGAGGTCGCGATTCGGCGGGATCCGGACCGCTTTGAAGACACGCTTGGGCGAAACGTAAGGGTTTACACAGTCTTCGGGCGCGAATCCGTATTTGCCGACGAGACAGGGCTCGTGATCGGCGACCTCGCCGGCCTCAGGCGTGCCGAGGACCTTGACGGAGAGGCGCCTCCACCACGGCCAAGCGACAGCCCGCCAGACCCCGTCAATACGCCCTGAGCCGGTGTGCCGGCATCAGAGTCAGAAGCTTGGCTCGGTCAGGCAGCGGAGTCGCCGCTGTCGCGGAATAGACGGTCCCAGACCGCTTGGCGTTTGCTTGGGCCGAGTCCGTAGGAGGCTTCGCGTCGGCTGATGTAGACCGCCATGGTTCGGGCGAAGACTGCGACGCAGAGGCCCGCCATGACGTCGATGGCCCAGTGCCAACGAAGGAACATGGTCGCAATGACCATGTTCACGGCGAAGAAGGCGATGACGGGCCAGACGAACTTGAAAGGCTTCGACTTTCGGTTTCCGAACGCGTGAAGTGCGTAGAGCGTCGGGTAGGCGGTGTGCAGGGACGGGAAGATGTCCAACTGCGCGCCGGCGGACGACACGGTCTTGACGACCAGTCCCCAAAAGAAGCCGCCATCGAGGGGCGCGTCGAATTCGATGGCTGCGTAAGGGCCAGCGCCGGGGACCAATGTGTAGAGAATATGACCCACCGTGGCCACCATGATGGCGCCAACCATGAGCTCGCGGACGCGACGATGATTGTCGAAGAAGAGCGTTGGGATCAGCATCCCAGCCATTAGATAGAAATAGCTGTAGTAGAAGAATGAGATCCACTCGACGACGGCGGGGGTATTGAAGCGCTGAAACCAAAGCGCCGGAGTTGTGCCAAAGATGGCCTGATCAATGGCGTAGAGCTCCATGTCCACCAGCGTTGGCTCGAGGGCGGGGAGCAGGAAGCCCATCTGGAAATAGCTCGCCACGACGGGGGAGAAGATGGCGAGTCGGTAGTAGAACGCGCGGCCTTTGCTCGGCTTGAACAGCTCCGCGCGCTTAATCAGGATGGCGCTCAGACTGATGCCGAGGAGGAAGTAGCCGAACCAGAGCGCCATGGTCCGGTTCTCACTCGGTGCACACAGGGCAGCTCTGAGGAGCATGTAGCTATGGAAGCCCACGGACACATAGTCGTGGAACACCATATTGCGCCGCAGTCGGTGGAGGATCCCGATGTTCTTTGCGGCTACTTGAGAAGCTTCCATGGGCAAAAACCGGCTAGTGGGCCGAAGGGCGGAGCCTAGCCAGCGGGGTCCTTCGGGGCAACCTGGTTGAGTGAGCCGTCTTGCACCAAAGAAGCCTCGAATTCAAAGAGCTTTTCGCCGCGCTGCGAGGGCTCGTCTGTGCCAGACGAGGGCGAAGGCTCCCAAAACGACTGCCCACCACAGGGTAGCGAGGCGAACCAAGATGGTCGTGGCGACCGCTGTCGCCTCGGAAGTTTCGCCAAAACGAGCAACGAGACTCGCCATTCCGGCTTCCGTGACGCCGAGCCCTCCGGGGAGCAACGCGAGCGCCCCGACGATGGTGGGTGCGGAATAGGAGAAGGTGGCTTCCTCCAGCGTCAACGTCAGCTCGGCGAAACCTGCCGCAATGTAGAGCAGCGAGAGACACTCGAGACCCCACGAAACCACGCTTAGAAGCGTGGCGGCGGCAAGCGGGGCGGGGGCCGTGAGCTCACGCAGCGCCTCGTAGGCTTCACGCAGCTTGGGCGCGATTCGGCCAAGCACCGGGAGTTTGGCCGCGACGCGGAGACACCACTCTCCCAAGGGCCGCCATGCGCAGGCCAGCCACAAGACCGCCACGACGAGGGCTCCGCCGAGTGCAACGATCCAACCTTCGGAAAACGCGAGGCTCCCCGCCGCTGCGAGCAACACAAGAGCCATGAGATCCGTAAGTCGCTCCGCGATGACGATGGGCGCGGTGCGAGCGATGGCGACTCCACGTGACTCGAATAGAAGAACGCTCTTGAGGACTTCGCCGACTTTTCCGGGTGTCACGCTCATCACGAACCCTGCGACGAAGATTCGCAGGCTCTCCAGCCACGGGACCTTTTCGATTCCAAGGCGAGCGAGATAGTACTGCCAGCGCAAGAATCGAATGCCGTAGTTCGCCGTGGCCAGCGCGACCCCAAGAGCGAACATGGACCACGAGTAGTCGCCCATCTCGCCTTGGAGTTCGCCGACGTCGCCATAGATGAGCATTCCTGCATAGAGCAAGACGGCGATGACGCTGGCGACGGCCAGGTTGCGGCCCAAGTTTGAAGTGGGCTCCGGGGGAGCAAGGCTATCGGGGGTGTCGCTCACGCGTTTTGCCTAGGAGCGGGAGCGCAGGCGACGGGCCAACAGGAAGAACGTCGCCTCCACAACGAAGCCACCGGCCGTATAGATGGCCCACGGAGGAGCGACGAGGGCGCCTTGGCGGATTGGCTCGCTCGGACGTTCTTCGACGTACCGCTCACCGGTTTCTTCGTCGATTTGGACGGCAGGTGCAGGCGTGTCTTGGGCGGAGGCGAGCGAGGCCGCCGATAACCAGAGCGCCAGAAACACACCACGCATGGGGAGAGCATGGCAGCCCAGCGACGCACGTCAATGTTCGGATCCTTGCCGCGCAGTGGTGTAGGGTGCGCTCATGGCAACGGGGCATGGAGCGGGCGGAAGCGCGCACGACGATTTCGTCTACCACCTTCACCGCGGGTCTTCCCTGCTGCTCAAAGAACGCGTGGGGGACGCCAAAGAGGAGCTCGAGAGGGCTCTCGCGCTTCAGCCGAGGGATGCGAAGAGCCAGGACCTTCTCGCTGGCGTGTATTACCGACTGGGTCTGTACCCGCGTGCCATTCGTTTGTGGTCGGGGTTGGTTCGTTCGATGCCAAAAGAGCCCACGCTTCGCGTGAACCTAGCCCTTGTGCTCTTCAAGACCGGTCAGGCCGACGCTGCTCGGGAGCACATCGATGCCGCCCTCGCGATCGCGCCACAGCACAAGCGCGCGTGGGGCTACCTTGGTCTTATCCACTGGCGCCAGGGCCAAATTCAAGAGGCCCACGCGGCGTTCGTCCGAGCGGAACAACACTCGATGGCGCGTCGCATGGAAGAGGCGCTAGAGAAGACGACACCTGGCTCCATCGAGGCTCCGCCGATGGATCACCTGGACGAACACGACCGCGCGGCGATGCGTGGGGCGGCGGAGGAGGCGCTCGATCAACTTGGTGCGCTGAGCGTGGAGCCATCGACGAGGCGCCAGAAACGCTCAGGCGCTTGGGAGGCCGTGGAGCCTGGAGAGGAGTCTTTCGCTCCGCCGCCGCGCCTCAAAACGTTGCGACCCATCGACGGCCCCCGGAGCCTCGCGAGCTTCTTGGGCGCTTGGTCCGTCGCGCTCGATCCCGGACAGACGATGGCGTGTGTGGATGGGGCGCTTCATGTGCAGTCTGAATCCGACGTCTGTCTCCGCCTGGGTCACCTCACGTCGGTACGTGGTGAGCTGGAGACCATTCGCATCCCCACGGGTAAGGGAGACTCGCTGGGAGGGGTCGATCCTCTCTGGCGCCTCACGGGGCCCGTCGACGTCATCACCCGTTCGGTTCACCCCGAAATTCACGTCGTCGACATTGGAGAACAGGTTTTCTACGTCGAAGAGAGCAGGATTCTTGGTTTCGACGCCACCTTGGAGTTTGAGGTCGCTGAACTGCCGCTGGGAGACGACGAAAAGATGGTCATCCAGTTCCAAGGGCAGGGGGCCGTCGCTTTCGGAGCGAGGTCTCCCAAAGTTCTTTCGCTGAACTCTGGGGAAGAGCTGCGAATCCGGCCAGAGCGGCTCGTGGCCTGGTCTGGGCGCCTTTTCCCTAGCGGCGGCCGTGGCACAAGCCCCTACAGCGCCGCCGCGCCTCGTCTCGTCCTCCGCGGAGAGGGGTACGTCGTCGTCGACTGAAAAGGTCGTCCTTGGCCCAGACGGGTCATGCTGCTAAGTCCGGCACGTGGCGACGACGAAGCGACGATCCATCCGCCAGGATGCGATCAATCTGCCGAACCTTCTGACGATGGCGCGCATCGTCATGATCCCCGTCGTGCTTTGGCTCATGGCGGAGGGCACGCCGCGCGCAAACTTCTGGGCGGCCATCGTCTACATCCTCACGGCGGTCACAGACTTCTTGGACGGATGGCTCGCCCGGCGCATGGGTCTCATCTCGATCCTCGGGAAGTTCCTCGACCCATTGGCCGACAAGCTACTCGTGATGTCCACGTTGGTTTTCATGTCCTACATGGGGCGTTTGCCACTGCTCGGCGTTGCCGCTGTCATCATCATGGTGGGCAGAGAACTATCGGTGACGGCGCTCAGGACCATCGCGATGAGTGAAGGCGTCGTGATGGGGGCGGGTCGTAGTGGCAAAGATAAGACGGCGATTCAGATGGCCGCGATCCTTCTGCTCATTCTGCACCACCCTTACGAAGTGAACTTTTTCTTCACCTCCATGCGGATCGATCTCGGCCAGGTTGGCCTCGGTCTCTTGTATGTGAGCCTCGTCTTCGCGATCACCAGCGCCGGCGAGTACGTCAGCCTTTTTGTGGACGCCGTTGAAGCCAAAGAAGACCGGCTCCTTGAAGACGAACAAGCCGAAGAGGGAGACGCGGCAGAAGACGAAGTCACGTCATGAAGGTCTTCGCCCAAGGGGACGCCTTGCTCCTCAGGCTCGACGCCGATGAAGATCTCGTTGAAGCCCTCGAATCGTACTCCGGCGAAGGCGCCCTTTGGGTCGACGGCGCCGGTGCGCTTCGAGATGTGGAGCTAGAGGACGCGGACGGCGAAACTCGGAAGGTCGGCGCGGTTGAAGCCATTTCGATTCGCGGACTCGCAATGGCGGACGAAGTCGAGCTTCACGGCACACTCATGCGAGGGGCTCAGGCTCTCGGCGGTCGAATCCGACGTGCCAAGGTTGTCCGTTGCGTGCTCCGCGGAGAGCGTTTCCAGGCTGTAGACGCGGCGGACGCGTTTTCCCCTGAGTCCCTCGGCGGCGGCACTGAGCGAGGCACTTGGGCGGCAGCAGCGGCTGCGAGCGCCACAGCGAAAGCGGCGGCGGAGGCTCCTGAGCCGAGCGCGGGTGGTGGTTGGGGAGCAGCGATCGCCGCCTCCGAAGCGGCTCCGGAAGTGCGCGCGCGAAAGGCCCGCCCTCGTCGCATGGCCCCTGCGCCACAGCCGCAGTCGATCCGAAGCGCGAAAGCGCGGGCAAAAATGCCGGCGTTCTTGGATGAGCCGGAGATCGAATCGGGCGACTTCGTCGACCACAAGCAGTTTGGCATTTGTAAGGTGGTTCGTGTGTCAGACGATGGAGCGCTGCTCATCAAGCTGCCCACGGGACGGACCAAACAGATCAAGCTGACGGTGCTTGAGGTCCTTCCTGCTCGACAAGACACGAAGCGGCGGATTTATCCGCTGCGACCACGTTCGAAGTAGAGCAATAGGCCATTTCAATGGGCGCAATAGCCTGAGTCTCTGGCGCGCGCGCCGTGGCGCTCTTTTGAACGAGTGAGTTGCGTTCGTGATGAATCCTGAGCGAGTTAATGCAACTCTCCCCAGGTGAAACACTCCGCACGTTCTCTTTCTCTTCTCGTGATCATCGCTCTCGCTGGTTGCGGGGACGACACTGCAGCGCCCGACTCAGGAGGCGTCGCGGATGTTGGTGTCGACGGTGGAGATGCAGGTCTGACCGACAGCGGTGGACCGGACATTCCCCTGGACGTTCCCCCAGATGTCCCTCCCGAAGACGCCGGATTCGACGTTGCTCGTACGCCGGTCAGTCTCTACACGGAGGTCGACCTGAGCGACTCACAGCTCGCGGACGCAGCCTTCACAATTTTGGGGCAGGAGACCGAAGAGAGTCGCTGCACCCGTTGCCATGGCCTGAGCGTCGACCGAGTGCGCGAATGGGAAAGCACGACACGGGCAGCCCTCGAGTGCATCGGCGACAACGACCCGAACGTTGATTCCGAGGCGGAAGCGATTCTCGACTGCTTTACCGTCGATGGGGAGCCCCGCCCAGACGGGATGGGCTTTCTAACAACAACGCTTGGCCTCGACTGGTTCACGCGCACATTCAACGTCGCTCATGGCTTCGATGGTGAGATTCAACAGACTCGCTTTCGCGGCGTGAGCGAGATGCCTAAGCCCCCATCGGTTCTCCTCGACCAGAGCGAAGTCGACATCTTGCTCTCTTGGGCCACCCGCGGGTCGCCCGGTCTCGTCGAGCGCCTGGGCAACCCCGGTGGAGCACCCTGTACGGACGAGGTTCGGCGACCCGTCCTCGATCATGTGGAGGCTATGGAAACGGAGGGATGGGCGGTCATCAATCGCGACAACAACGTCCCGATGTTCGGCTGCGATGAGGGTGAGGTCGGCGCGGACTGTCTGACGGACTTCCCATTGGCCGGCGACCGTCCTTACGGCGCAGGGTGGGCCGGCGAGTCGGAGACGCTTCGCGTTCTGTACGAATACGAATATCGCTCAAGCTTCTGGACACGAAGCTCCGCCGATGGACGCTTCGTATCGCACGGATCGAGTGAGCGTGGCCGCGGTGCAACGATCATCGACCTCGAACGGGGGGCACGCATCTACGCCAACGCGCTCTACGATCCCGGGTTCTTCCCGGACAACACCGGCTTCATGCTCCAGGGCGGCGGCGGTCATATCTGCCAGCAAAGCCTGCTGACCTCGAACCCAGATGAGATCACCTTTGGCGAGGCCGAGTGCACAAACACAAGCGCAGTGGGTCTCTACCAGCACATGGCCGCAACCCAGGGCGGCGACTACTGGACGGTGTTTGGTCAGTTCGTCAGCGACAATGGTGGCTTCGGCGGCAGCGATGGGGCGCTTCCTGTGAGCTTTGACCAGAACGCGCGAATGAACCTGGTGCCCTTCGTATTCGACGGGACGCAGTACATCGCTGGGGATGAAATCAGCACTCGCACATCCTATGAAGGCGATGCTGTTCTCTCGCCGTCTGGAAGGCTCATCGTCTCGCGCTCACAAGGTGAGGATGGCAACCAGAGCGGTTATGTGATGCGTAGCGTCGAGGCCACGCCGAACGGGGACTCGTACGATATCGAGACGCGTGTCGTTGCCAACTACTGTGTTCGCGGTGCGAAGGTCGGTTTCTCTTTCGACGAGCGTTACATGACCTTCCAACGCTACGTGCTGCCTTCGGACGCGGTCGAGCTTGGATTCACCGGACCCACTGATCCTGCCTTCGCCGAATACGCGAGCCGCGGGGCCTCCAATATCTACGTTCTTGATGTGACGACGGGAGAGAGCATTCGTGCGACAACGATGCAGCCGGGGCAGTTCGCCCTCTTCCCGCACTTCCGCTCTGACGGATGGCTCTACTTTGTGGTCCGCGACCGAGCGAACGGTGCATCGAGTGAGTACGTTGTGGCGAGTGATATCCTCCTCTAGATGCCTTGTGCTGACGTCGCTCCTCTTCCTCAGTGGTGTGGGGGGCGGCTGCACAAAGTCACCGACGGCGTGTCCGGAGCTTGGCTCGGACGAGTCGGGTCTCACGGCACCCGCTCGCTTTGTTGTGGGCGAAGCGTCGGCGTGGCCGGCGGAGTCGCGACGTCGTGACGAGGCTGCGCTGCGCTCGTCGTTGGGCGAGAGGCGCGCTCTCGGATGGGACGTCATCTCCCGGCTCGTCGAAGACGTCCCCGTCGCCGCACCTTCGGGTGGACCGGCCACGCTCCCTCGTTTTCAGACTTGGTACGGCGAGGAGGACCTTCGGCGGGTGGTCCAGCACCTGCACGAAAGCGGCGACGACGACTACTCGAACGCCGCGCTGGACGAAGCGTTTGAATGGAACCGCCGGGCCGTCCTCGAGTTTGAGGGGTGGCCCGAAGAGCGGCTTGCGGAGTTCGTCGACGGCGCCTCGGAGGGGGAAGGCGCGCGTGGGCTTGGCGGCATCGAGCGTGTCATCTACAGCCCTCTGGCCGCCCGCCACCTGCTTCAGAGTCGTCACGAGCTCGCAGCCTGCGCTGCCCCGGAACCCGACGCGAACCTACCGGACGGCTTCCGAACGGCGGAGCAAGAGGAGAGCGTGTGGTTGGACGGATGCGGTAGCCGGCGGCTCGGTCCGTATTCTGTTGCTGACGGGGGGAGCTTCGTCGCCGAGAGCGAAGGTGCCGTCGTTCTGAGCGTCGGCGGAGACGAGTGCGAAGGAACGACATGCCGCGTAATGGGGCCGGCAGAGGTGTACGTGGACGTGAGGGCACGCGAGCGTGGCCGTGCCCAGATACAGGTCCGCTACGACGAGCCGGTCGCCTTATGGACCCCGTGCTTGATCCAAGAGTTTCCGGATGGCGCCGTCATCCTGAAGACCGAATACCGGCGCGTTGGTTTTGGGTTCACGGTCGGCGCGCACGACACGAGCGTGACCGGGGTTGAAGCGGCGTTTGCGGAGGGTGAATCTTGGACCGAAGGACAAGATGCGGACCCTGGGGAGGACTCCATCTTCACCCTTGCGCTACCGAGTGGTGCGCGTTACCGGCTGGTGGCGATGCACGCCATGGTCAAAGACCTCGACCACTGGATTTGGTCGACAATGTGGTGGTCGGACTCCCCGCAGGCGGACTTTGGCGAAGACCGCCCTGGGGCGCTCGGCGCGCCATGGGACCAGTACAAGATGTGCGCGACGACTTGGTTTGAGGAGGAGGACACCGACTTCACTGGGGTGACGGAGGAAATCCGTGCGGCCTCGACTCTTCGTGGGTCCGAGTCGTGGTGTTCGAACCCGTTCATCGAAAGTGGCGTGGGCGCGGCGGCCACCAACTGCATTGGCTGTCACCAGCACGCGGGGACCGGCGCATCGTCCGAAGAGATTCTCGGTGGCGCTCTGATTCCGGGGGCCCGACCAGGGCGCCTTCAGGAGCGGAACAACTTCCCGACGGACTATGTCTTTAGCGTCGACGTCATCGACGAGCTCATCCGCGCTCTTCCGCAGCTCTAGGGCTGCCGCTAGCAGGACCTGGGAAAAACTCCGCAGGCCGCTTCGCGGCATGAACACGCAGTCAAACGCCATCCGATTCGTGCCACCTATGTCCATAGGCAGACGTGAATTGGACGCACTTGCCAGCGCATTCAAGCTAGTGAATGCGCAGGCGGGGGTCGAGTGCGGCGAGCGCGATGTCCGCCAGGAGATTACCGACCTGCACGGTCACGGCGAAGACCAGCACCACGCCGATGATGATGGGCGCGTCCTCTTGAACGACGGAGAGAATCGCGAGGTTGCCCATGCCGGGCCACGCGAAGATGCTCTCCGTGATGATGGCGCCGCTCACGAGGATGGTCATGCTCAGGCCCATCAAAGTGACGATGGGTAGCAGCGCGTTGCGTGCTGCGTGGACGAGGACGACGCGCCAGCCAGGGAGACCCTTTGCGCGGGCGGTACGCAGGTAGTCACTCCGCAGGGTGTCCACCATCTCGCTGCGCATGATTCGCGCGTAGGTCGCCGCGCCGACGATGGCGAGCGTAAGCGCCGGCAAGATGGCGTGGTAGACGTGGTCCCACCCGTCGACGCCGTAGCCGCCGACCGGGAACCAGCCGAAGAGGAACGCGAAGAGCCAGAGAAAGAGCGGGCCGGTCACATAGGTGGGCAGGCTGATGCCCAGGAACGCCACGCCCATGAAGCCGGTGTCGAACCATGTGTTGCGTTTGACAGCGGCGAGGATGCCGAAGGTGATGCCGATGAGGAGCTCAAAGATCAGAGCCAGACCACCAAGGAGGAGCGTGCGAGGAAGCCGCTGGGCGAGGATGGCGGAGACTGGCTCATTGCCACGGTAGGAGGTGCCAAAGTCGAGCTGAAGCGCGCCGCAGTAGCCTTCGCGTGCGTATTCCGGTGATGCTCGTCGCACGCAGGGGCTTGTGCCGAGGCGCGATGTGTATTGGCGCCAGAGGGGCTGGTCGAGGCCCTCCTTGCGTTCGAAGTCAGCGATTTGTTCTGCGCTCGCGTTGGGTCCGAGCGTTGTGGTCGCCGGGTCGCCGAATGCAAAGACCAAGGCAAAGACCACGGTGAAAACGCAGTAGACCGTGAACACGGCCCAGAGCAGTCGTCGAAGAATGTACGCGCTCATCGCCAGCTTCTCCGTGGCAGAAGATCCAAGGCGGCGGTGGGCGACCGAGAAGGGCGCTCACGTCGCTTGGGGAGGTCTAGCCAGACTTGGCGATACTCTTCGGGCCAGACAGGGTGTGGGCGGTACCCACGCACGTAAGGTTGCCAGACTTCGAGGAGTGTTGGGTTGAAGGCGAAGGCCCACGGTGCGTCGCGGTTCAGCATGTCCGCTGCTTGCCGATAAAGGCCGCGTCGCGATTCGCGGTTGGTTTCGGCGCGGGCGGAGTCGAGGAGCGCATCGAACTCAGGGTTGTTGTAGAACGCGCGGTTCTGGGAGTGCTCCGGGTGAATCGAGTCGGAGTGGAAGTTGGGGTCGAAGAAGCTCGCGGCATCTGGGAAGTCGAGGCTCCAGCCCCAGAGCATGGTTTGTAGTGTCCGCGGCTTGCTGCTTTCCGCGATGAGCGTCGGGAATGAGAGAGGGCGAAGCTCCACGGGGATGCCGATTTCTGCCATGTCGCTCTGGAAGAGTTCGCCGTAGATGCGTGAAACGTCGCCTTCGCCAAGGGCGAGCTGAATGGGCTCCGTGAGCCCGTCCGGGTAACCCGCCTCTCGAAGCTCAGCTCGCGCTCGCTCGCGGTCGAGGTGGTGTTCGCTCTCGAGGTCTCTCGCGTAGCCCCAGATGTTTGGAGGGACGAGCTGGCCCGTGCCAGAGATTCGTCCGCTCCGCGCCCGGGACCAGCTCTCGCGGTCGATGCCGTAGGCGACGGCACGCCGGACGTGCACGTTGTCAAATGGCGGGAGCTCGGTGTTCATGATGATGCCCCACGTGGACGCGAGTGGGTGCTCGTTCATCGTGGGCTGCCAGTCCGGGGCGCGGCGAAAGAATAAGTAGTCCTGCGTCGACTGCCGGTGAATCGCGTCGAGGTCGCCATTGCGAAAACGCATCACCGCCGTGCCGCGCATCAACGTCTCCACGTAGATCATCCGGTCCGGGTGCGCGTCTTGTTGCCAGTAGTGGGGGTGCCGCCGGAACTCGATTTGCACCCCGCGTTCCCAGCCGTCGAAAATCATAGGTCCGACTCCCGCCGGGTGACGGCCGACCTCGCTGCCCCATCGACCCACGCTCTCCCGCGCGATGGGGTACGCGAAGGTCATTGCCATCGCGTTGAGGAAGGTTTGGTCGGGTTCCGTCAACTTGAAGTCGATGGTGTAACGGTCGATGAGGACGATGCCCTCGACGGATTCCGCTTCGCCGCTGTGGTATGCGTCGGCGCCGACGAGGGCCTTGAAAAAGGGAAAACCCGGAGAGCCGAGGGCGGGGCTCATCATGCGATGAAGGCTGTACATCACGTCATGGGCCGTGAGCTCTCGGCCTTCAGGGACACCAGGGAGCGGGTGAAACTGCACGCCTCGACGAAGTCGGAATCGAAAGCGCGTGCCGCCCTCGCTGACGGTGGGCATGGAGACAGCCAAGCTCGGGATGAGCTCACCTTCGGCGTCGTAGTCGAGGAGACCGTCGTAGAGAAGACGGAAAGCGATGGTGGAGAGTTCGTTGAAGCCGAGGTGGGGGTCGAGGGTGTCGACGCCGGATTCATGGTGGAAGACGAAGGTGCCTCCGCTCCGTGGCGTGTCGTCCCCGGCGCCATACATGCGCGGGCCCATCGGCTCGCTGGGGCACCCGGCCATAGAAAGCGCCAGGGAGGCGACGAGGAGACCGGCGCTAGTCCTTAGGGTCAAACGCATCGCGTAGTCCTTCCCCCATGAGATTGAAGCCGAAGACCGTGATGACGATGAGGGAGGCCGGGAGCAGCATCAGCTGTGGCGCGGCGCGGAGCATCTCCTGACCTTCCTTGAGCATGGAGCCCCAGCTCGCGATGGGTGGCTGAACGCCTAGGCCCAAGTACGACATGGCGGACTCGGCGATGATCATCTGAGCGACGAGGGTGGTGCCGATGACGATGGCTGGGCCGAGCACGTTTGGAAGCACGTGCCGAAACAGAATGCGCGCCGGGTGCATGCCGAGGGCGATGGCGGCCTGCACATACTCGAGGCGCCGGACCTGGAGCGTTTTCGCGCGCGTGATGCGGGCGAGGGTGGTCCAGGAGAGGAAGCCGAGGAGAAAGTAGAGTGTCGACAGTTCGGGCTCTTCAACGACGCTTTGAATCGTGATGGCCAGGAGCAAAAAAGGAATCGATAAAAACATGTCCACGAAGCGCATGCTGACGGTGTCGACGACACCACCGAAGTAGCCGCTGGTGATTCCGACGAGCAACCCCATGCCGACGGCGATGAGCGTTGCAATGAACGCCACGCGCAGGCTGATGGAGCCGCCGTGGAGAAGCCGCGAGAGCTCGTCGCGTCCTACGGTGTCTGCGCCGAGGATATGGCCGTCGACGTCGCCGATGCCCACCGGGATGCCTTCGTCCGTGATCAAGGTGTCGCGCCACTGTTCCTCGGGGCTGTGCGGCGCGAGGACGGGGCCTAGGAGCCCAAGCAGCGTGACGAAGAGAACCAAGATGCTCCCAACAAGAGCGCCGCGGTTCTTTCGAAAACGTCGATAGGCACGAGGATCCACGACTTGCTAACTAACGTGCTGCGTAGGCAGGGGTCAACGCTCCATCGCTGGCGTGACGAGCCCGCTCGATCCACCCTCCGATATGCCGTTGTATCGCTGGCTAGTCACGCCGCTCTTTACCCTGCTCCTGGCCCTTGGCTGTGGTGGGGGCGAGAAGCCTATGGGCGAGGTGTGCGCCTCGGACAGCGAGTGCATTCAGGGCCACTGCGTGGGCGGCGTCGATGGCGATGAGCCCGTCTGTACCCGGAGCTGTGCTCGGGGAAGCGAGTGTCCTGAAGGCTGGTCCTGCAGTGGCGCCACACAGGACATGGTCCTCGTGTGTGTGAAACGCGGCGCGATGCCTTTTGGCCCCTGATACGCCTTTGCGAAACCCCTGAACTACTCGATGTGGTGCCGGCGCGGCCGGGCACCCCAAGCACTGGTGTGTGGGTAATGTGGCAGGATCGCGCGTGATCCCTTGGGGTGTTTCGCTTCGAGCGATCTGGCCATCAAATCACGATCTCTCGTGCCAACACCGATCGTTTTTGGAGTTTGCTTGTCACTTTTATTGACACGCGGAGCTACGTTTTGACGGCGATAAGGGCGCTATCCATATGAGATTTCTCGTTTAATCAAGTTCCTGTACATGCTGTGGGAAACGTGCACATTTTTGTTGACCTAATTCTTTTGAAAAGAATACATTCGCGGCCGTTGAGACAGCAAAATGGTGAAACGCGAACAGACCCCAATCCTCCCGAAGCGCAGCAGTGCGACGAGTGGATGGACCAGTGAAGAACTCGATGCCGTTGAGGCCGCTCATCCCAAGGGGATGCCGGTTACGACCATCGTCGAGCTCTTTACGAATCACGGGGACCGCCTAACGGAGGCGACGTTTCGTAAGTATGTGCAGCTTGGGCTTCTGCCCCGGAGCACGCGTGTTGGACGCAAGGGCCGCGGCTCGCAGGGTGTGTATCCCGCGACATCGGTTCGTCAGCTCGCGCATATCCGGCGGCTCATGGGTCAGGGCTTCACAATCGAAGAGATTCAGAAAGAGTTTCTCTTCGTGCGAGGCGATATCGAGGCCCTCGGCCGTCACCTCGAACGTGTGTACAGCGCGATCGAAGAGGCGGCCGTCGAGCGAGCACGGCAGGGGGAAGAGCTCGCCGTGCAAGGGGCTGTGGATGGTGCGCGAGAGCTTGGGGCGAAGCTCATTGCGCGACTCGAAACCATCGAACGCGGACTCACGATGCGCGCGCGAATGGCGCGCGCCGCGGTCTGAACATCAATCAAAAATTTCTGGGCGAAGACAGGGTAGGGCGACATGAGTGATACGAGCGCGGCAGTAGTGATGGAAGAGAACACGGACGTGACGTCCTTGGCGGACGGGGCCATGCCCGAAGAGACGCCGGAGGGGGCTCCGAAAAGGCGACGCAGTCGTCGGAAGCGCCGCTCCCGGGCCCGCGCGCGCACGATTTCGATTCGTCGTTTGAGCAAGGCGGAGCTCAACCGCGGTCGGCTCTTGTACCCAGAGACGGACTACTGGAAGCCGACGACTCGCGAAGAGTGCAAAGACATGGAACGTCCGTGTCCTTTCGTGAGCTGCAAGTTCCACCTCTTCATCGACGTCCACCCTGTGCGTGGCGCCATCAAGCTTAACTTCCCGGACCTCGAAGTCTGGGAGATGACCGAGACCTGTGCTCTCGACGTGGCTGACCGAAGCGGCATCACGCTGGAAGAGGTCGGCGAGATCATGAACCTCACGCGTGAGCGTGTGCGTCAGGTGGAGACGGCGGGCCTCGCGAAGCTCGAGGCCATGCAGGAGATTTCCCGCCTCAAGGACTACATCGTCTAGAGCAAACCGGGGCCTCGAGTCCCAACGAGTAAATCGTCTGAGCGTCTTGGCTGGGTCGATGAGCGTTCCGCACTGTTGGTGTGCGGGGCGCTTTTTTAATTCGCGTCGCTCGGCGGCTTGGACGGCGAACGGCGCTGGCGTATATTCCGCCGATGAGCGATTCAAACGCCCCCAAGCCGCCTTCCGAGCTTCCACCACTCTCGTCCGCCGCCGATTCCGAGGAGAGCGTCGAGCGTCGAACCGGCGAGGAGCGCCGGGGGGAAGACCGGCGTGAAGAAAAGAGCGCAGACGACGCAGAGGCGTCACCCAAGGACGACATGGCCGCTGCCTTCGACAGCATGAAGAAAGCCGCAGGCAAGCTGGCCGGGAAGGCGGACCCCGCGCTCAAAAAAACGAGCGACGCGATGGATCGCACGCTCAAGGACGTGGGCAAGAACGTCGACGCCGTCATCGACAAGATGGACCCCGCCATCGAAAGCGCGACGAAGGAAGCCAAGCGCCTAGCGGAAAAGCTCACCAAGAGCGCAGAGCCCGTGGCGAAGACCGTTCAGGAAGGCATTGGGCGTTTTGCGGACAAGCTTGGGAAGTGGGCTCGCGGTGACGATGAGGGCAAAGAAGAAGAGTAGTCGATAACTCCTGGTTATTGATTGGCTCAAAATTCGTAACGAGCGATTAGGGCTAGAAGCCTTCACGTTGTCTCCTGAGGATGAACCTCGGGGGAGAACACGATGAGTAAAGTGAGACGAACACAGGCGTGCTTGTGGGGCGCACTACTAGGAATCGCTGCGAGCTTCGCCGGCACAGCACGGGCGCAGGTCACTCGCCTGCCCGACCCACCGCCGATCGCCCTCGCCGAGGTGGGGCTGCTGGAGGTGCCGCCGGAGCCAAGAAGACACTATGCATGGCCCGTCGCGGTCATGAGCGCAGCAACGGTGATGACCGGGACGGGCGCCTTCGCAATCATCCAAAGCGCGTTTAGTTCCAGGTCGGAGCCGGCGCTGGCGGTTCCTTTCTTCTTCGGCGCGGCGCTCTTCGCGGTAGGGCTCAGCTGGCTCATTGCCCGTGCGGCGCGATTTCGGCGGGCTCACCGTGCTTTTGAAGAAGGTACTCCCCGCCTCGTCTGGTAGGACCCGCGTTTTATCGATAACTCGTGCTTGTTGATGATCGTCAGGCTTCGCCTTCGCATGGTCGCCGGATCAGCCGTGGAGCATCAGGAACACGATGACGCCGGTGACGGACACGTAGATCCAGATGGGGGCGAGAATGCGTGTGACGCGCCGGTGGGCCTTGAAGCGCTCTTTCCACGCGAAATAGAAAGCGCTGAGGGCCATCGGCACCACGGGGAGCGAGAGCAGCACGTGGCTGGCTAGGATCGCCAAGTAGACGCCGCGCATGGGACCCTCGTAGAGGGTGTCGCCATGGATGTAATGGTACGCGATGTAGCCAACGAGGAAGAGCGAGGAGGACAGGAACGCGCCGCTCATCAGCCACTGATGGGCCGTTCGGCGACCCGTTCGAATCGCGTACCAGCCCGCACACAACAGGACGGCGGCGGTGGCGTTGAAGCAAGCGTTGAGTGCCGGGACCCACTCGATGGCGAGGTCCGTCGGCGGGGCGTCACGCAGGACAAGCCAGCTCAAGAAGAGCAGGGCGGCGGTGGACACGATGGCGTTGAGGATGAAAAACCCTCGATCGCTACTTTGCTTCGACATTAGGGATCCCAGTTGAGACCAACGCGTGTTCCCACAAGGAACGCGTGTTCGGTGGAGGCGCCATCGGCGCTTGGAAAGATTTCGTAGCCAATCCAGAGCAGCCCGTAGGGCATGAACTTGGAGACCCGGGGGGTGGTGACGCCGTAGCCGATGGAAGCCCGGGCACCGTGCCGAACGGTGTCTGACCACAGCGTTCGGTAGCTCAGCTGAACGTCGAAGACGCGAGAGATATTCGTGTAGCGGAACAGAAGAGGGATGGCGCTGGAGAAGACGGCTTCAAAGGAGCGGCTGCCATCTGGGGCTTCGGGGAGTGTGCCGTCGGCGCCGAGCTCAATGCCGATGCCAAGGGTAAGGCGCCGGATACCGAAGCCCAGCATGAGCGCGCCGCCGCCGCCGCCGCCGAAACCGGTTTCGCCGTCCGACAAGCGCAACGCGCCGGCGCCGACGCTCTCCGCCAGGATGACGACGCGGCCTTCATCCGATTCGATGCCGGCGAAGGAAGAGTCTGGCTCAGTCCAATATGGGCACTCGGCGGCTATCTGGTCTCCCGCTTCGAGGAGCATGCGAACGCGTTCGATGTGGCGGAGGCGCTCGACGCGGCGAGTCATGCTGTCGCCCTCTTCGCGATAAGCGAGCTCTGAGGGGTGCTCGTGGGCGCTGGCACCTTGGCCGATTTCGTCTTCAAAACGCGCGTCGATCCAGGCGCGGAGGTCTTCACGGGCCTCCGGGGTCGTCTGACAGACGCTGTTCATGATGTCGTCGTTGAGCTCTTCGACGGCGAGACGGTCGACGACCCAGGAGGTTGCGGCCTGGTACTCAACTGCTTTGTGCAGGTCGATGTAGAGACCGCGGGCGTCACGCGTAGGAGGAAGCTGAGAGCAGCCCACCAAAACGCTGAGTAAAAGTAGTGCTCTCATGATGGCTGCTCCCCCTGACACTGAGGGCACCAAAAGGTGGACCGACCGCTCTGGGGGAAGCGCTCGATGGGGGTCTCACACGCGTCGCAGTGCTCGCTCTCACGGCCATAGACGAGGAAGGGGTTCGCTACATGGGCGCCATCGCTCATGTACTGGACCTCGTCACCCGGGGTGGTCCGCAACGTGTGTTCGATGCTCTCCATCATGGCGGTGTATAGGGCTACGACCTGCGATTCGTCGAGGGCAGAAGTGAGGGCACGAGGATCGATGCCCGCTCGATAGAGCGCTTCGCAGGCTTGAATGTTGCCAAGGCCCGCGATCTGAGCCTGGTTCATGAGCCTGGTCTTGATCGCTGCCCTGCTTTTCCCCAGGGCACGGCGTAGAGACTCGGGCCCCGCGAGGGAGAGGGCGTCGGGCCCGAGAGACGCGATTTTCGCACGCTCCCAGACCTCTTCGCGGCTGCCCGCATCGATGTGCCCGAAGCGTCGTACATCGACGAAGGCGACGAACCCTTCTTGGGTGTGAAACGCAGCGCGTGTATGCGACGGCAAGGTGGTCCCGGTGCGCCAAAGCAGCTTGCCGCTCATCCCAAGATGCAGACCGACAACGCCTTCATCGAGGATCAAGAAGAGGTTCTTGCCGTAGCGTTCAAGGGACACCACGCGGCGCCCTTGTGTCGTCTGCATCACGGCTTCCTTGGACGTACGTGGCGCTTGGTCGTCGACGACCTCCAGGCGAAAGGTGCGTCCGAGCAAGTGCGCTTCGGCGAAGCGCTTGGCGATTTCGACTTCAGGAAGCTCAGGCATATGGTGCTAGTCGCGCAAGCGGCGCTCGCGCATCCGCCACGCCAGCCGCGTTGCGATGGACATGATGGAGAGCTGAGGGTTTACGCCGAGGCTCGTCGGCAGGATGGACCCATCCACCACGTAGAGTTCGTCCATGTCGAAGGCGCGCCCATCGGCGTCGACGACGGCATCACGCCGGTCGCGGCCCATACGGGCGGTGCCGAGGGGGTGCTGAGATGACACCTCGAAGCGCCGCATCGGTAACGACTCAAGGTCCATCGCGCGGAACTCGTCGGCGCTCAGCCCGCGCCCGAGACCGAGGATAGGCGGGAAAATCTCCAGGGCCCCGGCGGCGAAGTAGGTCTCCGCCAGCGCCCGGACCACGGCGTGGACCTTGGGCTTGTCGCTCGCGGCCATCTTGTAGGACACGATGGGCTCTCGCCCGGGACCTCGGCGAACCGTCCCGCCTCCTTCGTCGTGAATCATGCCGCCAAACATGGCAATATTTGGCAGAGCTTTCGCGCGCTTGTAGTGACTGAGTCCGATGCCGGGCATCGTCGCGCCGACGACGCTCGGAGGAACAAAGACGCTCACGAGGGTGACGCCTTGCTCCTCGAAGGCGTCGCTGAAGGCCGACTGCATCGCGCCTCGCCATCCGAAGACATCTTCCTTGAAGCGGGCCATCATGCGGAAGCCCGGGTGAAGGGTCATCCGCTTGCCGAGAGCGTCACACCCGCGGCCGACGCCGCTGCGGGCAAGGATAAGCGGCGTGTACCAGGCGCTGCACGCG
Source organism: Polyangiales bacterium (assembly GCA_045106895.1). Classification (GTDB taxonomy): domain Bacteria; phylum Myxococcota_A; class Polyangia; order Polyangiales; family Houyiibacteriaceae; genus JBCCRV01. The sequence continues at coordinate 52,931 of JBGCFM010000082.1, forward strand.
AGGACGACGCGCTTTGCGTGGACCGTGAGCTTGTCGCCTGCTTTGCCTCCGCGTCGGTTTAGGATGCGTCCCTCGACGCCCACGGCGCGGCCGCCTTTGCTGAGGACGCGGTCGACGAGACAGTGGGAGTAGACCGTGGCGCCGGCGGCGACAGCCCGCGGAAGATAGCTGAGGTCGACGCTGAGCTTCGCGCCTTCCGGGCAGCCGAAGTTGCAACGCCCGCAGCCTTGGCAGTCCTTGGTGTTGCGCTTGAGGCTCTCGAGCTGAAAGCCGCGCTTGCGTGCGCCTTCGTCGAAGAGCGTGGTCGCGCGCGAACGCATGGACACAGGGACTTCACCGATGTGGCAGTGCTTTTCGACGGAGGCGGTGGGAGCCTCCATGGAATTCTCCGTGTACTCCGGTAGCCCGTGGCCATCGCGCCATTCTTGCAGAATGCGACCCGGGAGGCGGAAGCAGACGCCGCCGGTAAGTACCGACGAACCGCCGACCACCTTGCCCATGGTGACGTTGATGACCGGCGAGTCGCCAACGGGCGCTGCGACGGTCATGCCGCCGTCTCGCCAGATGTGGCGAAGTGACTCGCTGACGCGCATGGCGCCGTATTCCTTTTGTGGAACGCGTGCCCCTTCTTCGAGGACGACGACGCGCAGGCCGGACTCCGCGAGCTCTGTGGCGACGACGGCGCCGCTGGCCCCGGAACCGACGACGACGACATCGGCGTCGAGGGTCAGGTCGCCCTTGTGATCGCGTGCGCTTTCGTAGGTCACGAGCTCGCCTCCATGGACTTTAGGCAGGCGTCGTCGATGCGAACGTCCTCGCGTACCTCCGGATGCTCGTACCAAATCAGACAGAGCATGGCTTTGGCGCCGAGAACGGCCAGGCCCAGCTGGGTCTCTTCGAACTTCTCGATGGCTTTCGCGCGGGCTTCAGGCTTGAGCATGGTGAGCGGTACGGGCTTGCCGTCGCTCAAGGGTGCGAGGGTTTGAAGTGCCGTGATGGCGCCTTGAAAGACCAGCTGGGCGCGGGTACCTGCGCACGCCAGAAAGTCATCGAGTTCGTCCATCAGCCAGTCGATGCGCTGCGGGTCTGGGGCGCCGGCGTCCGTATGAAAGAGCGCCTCGGCGAAGGCGCGCGTTGCGGGACGCAAAGGACGCGGGACTTTCCACTCGAACTCGTGTGCGTCCGCGACATCGATGCGTGGAGGGGCGGAGCTTGAATTCATGAGCTTGCTTTCGGGGAAGACTTCGGAGCGCCAGCGAAGCGAGCGACAACGACGGCGGCGGCGGAGTCGCTCCAGACATTGACGGTGGTTCGACACATGTCGAGGACCCGGTCCACGGCCAAGATCAGGCCAACGGCGGTGGTAGGGAGGCCGACGGCGCTTAGGACGACGACCATCATCACGGTGCCGGCGTGAGGAATGCCGGCGGCACCGACGCTGGCGAGGAGCGCGGTGATGGCGACGACGATTTGCTGACTAAGGCTGAGGTCGAGGCCGTAGAGCTGCGCGATAAAGAGCACGGCGACGGCTTCGTAGAGAGCGGTGCCGTCCATGTTGATGGTCGCGCCGAGCGGAAGAACGAAGGAGCTGACGTGGCGGGGGACGCCGGCGCTCTCCACGCTGCGCATGGTGAGCGGGAGCGTGCCGTTGCTCGAAGCGGTGGAGAATGCCGTCAAAAGCGCGGGGACCATGCTCTTCGCATGGGCCACCGGCGAGCGGTGGCCGAGGGTCTTGAGGAGAATCGGCAACGTGATGAGGGCGTGAATGCACAGCGCGATGAAGACTGTGATGGCATACTTGCCCAGCAGCACGAAGGCGTCCGCTCCATGGGCCGCCGACGCGTGGAGCATAAAGCCAAACACGCCGATGGGGGCGAGGCTGATGACCGCCATGGTCATGCGCATCATGACGGCGAAGAGGCCCGCGAAGAAGCGGCGAAGGAGCGCGGCGCCTTCGGAGGCGCGTTTGATGTCTTCTGCCTCGGCTTCCGCTTCGTCGGCCGACTCTCTGTAGCCGGGGTCGCTTTCCTTCTTCGGCTCCTGGTGTTCTACGAGGGAGATGAAGACGCCGAGGATGAGCGAAAAGAAGATGATGGGCAGCATGTCGCCCTGTGCCGCGGCCTGGAGAGGGTTCGTCGGAATCATCGAGGTGAGCTGACTCCATAGGACCGTGCCGAGCCCGCTCCCTCCGGTTTCTGCGACGGCGGGAAGGGCGGCGCCCTCGGCGCTGGCTTCGATGAGGGATAGGTCCGCCCCGACGCCGGGCTGGATGATGTTGACCATGATGATGCCCGTCGTGATCGCGAGGGCGCTGGTCCCCATGTAAAACGCGAGGGTCCGGGCGCCGAGGCTTCCGAGGTCTTTGAGGTTGCCCATCGCAGTCACGCCCGCGATAAGGGACGACACGATAAGCGGCACGACGAGCATCTTCAGCAGCCTGAGGAAGAGCCCTCCGATCTCTTTGCCGGCGCTGGCGACGACTTCCACCGTTGCGGCGCTGACGCTCCCGCTCGCGCCAAGGACATTGAGGGTGAGACCGATCGCGGCGCCCAAGGCCATTGCGATCAGAATCCAGTGGTGCAGTTTCAATCGCTTCATAGTCGGCGCGGCAGTATGGTGCAGGTCATGACACTGTGTCGACCAACGATCGCAAAAGCGGCCCCCGGGGAGCGATGAGCAGCGACGAAGAGGCCATCGGCGCCGAGAGTGAGCGTGCATTGCCGGTGCTCCGCGCGCTCATCGACTCCGTCGACCGGGATATCTTGAACCTTTTGGCGCGGCGAATGGGCCTCGTCGCAGAGGTTGCAGCGTTTAAGCGTCACCATGGCGTGCCCATTCGTGATGTGGCGCGGGAGCGCAGCCTCCTGGAAGACCGAGCGACGCGCGGGGCGGGCCTCGGGCTGTCTCCGGACTTTGTGGACTCGGTTTATCGCTCACTCATGAAAGAGTCGCGCGACCGCCAGGCGGCGTTGCGGGCTGGAATCCCGAGGGAAGAAGGGCAACCGAAGACCGTCGCGGTCATCGGCGGCGAAGGCGGGATGGGTCAGAGTCTCCAGCGTCTCTTCGCCGACCTAGGACATGCGGTGATGAGCGCCGACCTTCACACGGAGTTACGCCCCGTGGACGCCGCGAAGGCCGCCGACGTGGTGGTCATCTCCGTTCCCATCGGCGTGACGCTTGAGGTGATTCGAACTCTCGGTCCGCACGTTCGAAAAAGCTCCCTGCTGATGGACGTGACGAGCATCAAGGAAGCACCACTTCAAGCGATGCTCGACGCCACAGACGCGAGCGTCATCGGCACGCATCCGATGTTCGGTCCTGGGGTGCACAGCTTCTCGAGTCAGCGCGTCGTCCTGTGTCGGGGCCGCGGGGACGATTGGTACACCTGGGCCAAGCGTCAGCTCGAAGGACGCGGGCTTCTAGTGACGGAGGCCGAAGCCGAGGCTCACGACCGAACCATGGCCATCGTGCAGGTGCTCAATCACTTTGAGACGCAGGTGATGGGGCTTGCCCTCGCGCGTAGCGGCGTGTCCTTGGACGAGACACTCGACTATACGTCACCGGCCTATCTTCTTGAGGCGTACGTGACCGGTCGGCACTTCGCCCAGGACCCGGCGCTCTATGGGCCCATCGAGATGAGCAACCCGCGGACCGCGGAAGTCACGGGCACATTCCTGGAGGCCGCGACGGAGCTGCAGGATGTGCTGCGCCGCGGAGACCAGACAGCCTTCGAAGCCATCTTTGATGAGGTGCGCGGGTTCTTCGGCCCTTCGTTCACGGCTGAGGCTCAGGAGCAGAGCCGTTTCCTCATCGACCGACTGGTGGAACTCACCGCGGGGCACGACTGATGTTGGTCCTTCGTCGCGGCAGGCGACGCTAGTGTGCGGTCGTTTTGCGCTGAACGTTCATGGTGAGTCAGTTTTCGACAGCTTCGATTGGCTCGATCGGGGGCGCGCCACCGACGAAGGAGCGGAGCCGTGGTCTCCCATGCGCAACATCGCTCCCACCAACGAATCCCTTCTCATTGGAAAACGTCCAGGCGCCAAACCCACGCTGCGTCGCATGCGCTGGGGCATGACGACTAGCGCAAACACGAAGACACGGACCCAGATCAACGCACGCGTCGAGACGTTGCACGCTCGCCCGCTTTTTCGTCGGGCCTTCCAGCGCGGTCGCTGTCTCGTGCCTGCGACGGGCTACTACGAGTGGTTTGACGCGGGCGAGGGGAAGAAGCCGTACTACGCCGTCGATGCGCGAGGTCAGCTGCTCCTCATGGCGGGCCTCTACGAGCGGAGCGCCGCCGGTGTTTTTGGCTTCGTCGTCGTGACGCAGCCAAGCTCCGGGACGGCATCGCAATACCACGCGCGTATGCCTCTCCTCGTGCCAGCAGCGCAACGCGAGCGCTGGCTTGATGACCCAGACCCGCGAACTCGGCTTCGCAGCGTTGAGACCTCGCTCCATTGGTCGCAGACGGACCCAAATAAGACATGATCATTCCGTTCAATGCACACATTGACTCGCGCGGCGTACTCGTCGCTTGGAAAGGCGCTCGCGGGGTCGCTCATTCGTACCTGGAGCGTGCCGAGAGTTTGGCCGGAGCGAGTCATTACCTAGGCACCGGCGAGGGGCCCGACGTGGCTCCGGCCATCGTTCGTGACGGCGCTGAGGTGGCCGTTGCGTTTGTTGACAGTCACGGCGTATCCCTCGCGAGGCCGAGTGAGACCACGCTTCTCTTCGACGGGGGCACCAACGTTAGCGCGTGCCTCCTAGGGGACCGCGTTGTCGTCGCGACATGTGATAGCCAGGGCGTTCGCGCGTCCATCGACGGAGAGATAATCGAGCTCAGCGGGCGACCCGATGCACGCGCACTCCGCGTCGCAGCTTGTGGTTCGAACCTGCTGGCGCTCTTCCTCGTCGCCGGTGGGCTCGCCGTCGTCCGCTACGACGCGAGCACCAAGGAACGAAAGGAAGTAACGCATCCGCTACGCGAAGAAGCACGTGAGTTAGACCTTTGCACGACGTCTACTCGAGTCGCCGTCGCCGTGGGATACGAGAGCGACCACGTGGACCTCGCGGTTCTCAACCTCGACGGCGTCGCGCGTGAGCGCGTACACCCATCACTGCGCGGGGGCGATCGGTTGACCCACCCAAGGGTGTCTTGGGTGAAGACGGGGTTCGTCGTGTCCTCGTGGGAGCCTTCGACGAAGCGTGCGCGCATCGCTCGTGAGGGGCGTGAGCAGGAGCCGTTTTACGATGTAGAGTCACCCTTCGAGCTGGTTGCCTTCGGTGACCTCCTCTACTGCGTCGAGGTGCTCGAGGACAAGGTGGAGGGAGCCGCGTTGCGTTTGCACGTTCGCGGCCCCGAACTCAACACGCGCCGCTCCCCAGTGTCCATCGAGCCCGAAGTGCGAAAGGTCCGAGAGCTGCAGCGAAGCGGCCGTGAGTTCATGCGTGTGCTCGCTGCCAAGCAGGTCGCCCACGGCTACCGCGGAGGGGCAACGGGGACAGTCGACGTCGACGCGATGACCGGCGAGCTCTACGGGCAGTCGGAGGCGGTGACATATTCGGTGAGCGCCAAGGGGCCCCAGCAGGTTCATGTCGAGGTTCATATCGGCGAGCTAGGCGAGGAAGAGTCCACGAGCATGTGGCGACTCGCGACGTGGGTGAGGCAACGTTGGTCTCCTGCTGTGAGGGCGAAGGCCAAGGCCGACCTCGAGTGGGCCGCGGAGGTCACGGGGGAACAAGTGCTCTCGCTGGACAGAACCCCGAAGATGCTCCGCGTGAAGCTTGAAATGGGTGACTACCCGGAACCAGATGTGTTCATGGAATGGTTGCGTGAGTTGGCGCGCGCCCAGACCCCCTCGGGCGATTGACGTCGGCGAGGGAGAATGCGATTGCTTGGTCATGGACGGGCAAGCTTTCTCCGGCGCGTACACCGCGCTGATCACTCCTTTTCGAGACGGCAAGGTCGACGAAGACGCGTTGCGCCAGCTCGTATGTCGTCAGATCGACGGCGGAATCCACGGCCTCGTGCCTTGTGGAACGACGGGCGAGAGCGCCACGCTCAGCAAGGCCGAGCACAAGCAGATTTTCCGTGCCGTCGTCGAAGAGGCCAAGGGGCGAGTTCCGGTGGTTGCGGGGGTTGGTACAAACGACACCGCCAAGTCCATCGTCTTGTCCGAGGTCGCCAAAGAAGAGGGCGCCGACGGACTGCTCATTGTGGTGCCGTATTACTCGAAGCCTTCTCAGGCGGGCGTCGAAGCGCACTTTCGCGCGATCCTCGAAGCGGTGCCTCTCCCCACCATTCTCTACGACATCCCTGGGCGCTCGGTGATCTCGCTCGAGCTGGAGACGCTGGCTCGTCTCTGTGACTTGGACGCCGTCGTCGCTATCAAAGATGCGTCCGGAAACGTCATGCGTGCGCAGCGGCAGCAGGTTCAAATCGGCGACCGTGTCGCGATCCTCTCCGGCGACGACGGGCTGACTGTTCCAATGATGAGCATTGGCGCCGTCGGTGTGATCAGCGTGACTTCCAACGTGTTCCCCGCAGAGGTCGCGAACGTCGTCAACCTTGCAAGGGAAGGGCGCTGGGACGAAGCGCGCGCGGCGCACCTGCGCTTGCTCCCGGCGCATGAGTCCATGTTCATCGAACCCAACCCGGGGCCCGTCAAGGCGCTGATGGCCGCCGCTGGGTGGATTCAACCGGAAGTTCGGCTGCCCCTCGCGTGGCCCTCCGAACAAGCCGTGGCGCACGTCACGACGATCACATCTTCGAGTGGGCTCTCGCTGTGAGAGTTGCCCTCATCGGCGGCGGGCGGATGGGGCGCGAACTCACGCGGGCGCTCGCCGAGAGCGACGATGAGCTCTCCCACGTTGTCTCCCGAAGCCACGCGGGGACCGATATGGGCGTGCTGTCCGGCGTCGGCGAAATGGGTGTCCTTCTTCAGACGGGCTTCGACGGAATCGAGGACGCAGATGTGGTCATCGACTTCAGCCTCCCGGCGGCATCCGTGTCGCTTTTCGAATACGCGAAGGCGCACAAACTCCGGGTGGTAAGCGGCACCACGGGTCTCGACGACGACGGCGTCCGAGCCTTGGAGGAACTCGCCGTGGCGGCGCCGGTCGTGTGGGCCCCCAACTTCAGCCAAGGAGTGGCACTTCTCGCCCATCTCGCCGTACTCGCGGCGAAGGCGAGCCCTGACTTCGACATTGAGATCGTAGAAATGCACCATCGGCAGAAGCGGGACTCGCCCAGCGGCACGGCTCGTTTTCTTGCCGAACGCGTCTCCGCCGCTCGTGAGCCGTCTCCCCCAAAGTGGGTTCATGGCCGGGAAGGCGACGTCGGAGCCCGACCCTCGAACGAGCTCGGGGTGCTCTCCCTGCGAGGCGGAAGCGTCGTCGGCGACCACACGATCGTCTTTGCGGGGTTAGGTGAGAGGCTAGAACTCACGCACCGAGCCGATCAACGGTCGGTGTTTGCGCATGGTGCTCTCCGGGCTGCACGTTGGCTTTGTACCCAGACTCCCGGCCGCTATTCCATGGATGATGTGATGGGATTGGGCTCCTGAGCAGGGCGGGATGAAGGCCACCTAAGCGGTCCATATTCTTCGTGAAATTTGATAGGCTTCCGCCGGATGGACGACGGGTGCCCACAGTGCGGAGGTGGACTGATCACAGGAACACGTTTCTGTGGTCAGTGTGGTTTCGATCGCGAGTCTCCGGTGGCGCGGAAGAAGAAGCAGCGGACCATGCTTGGTTTGCCTGCTTCCCAGCTTCCAATTCCGCCGGCCAGCGCGGACGAGGGCCCGCCCACGATGACCGACCTGCCTTCGCCGGAGGCCGCATCAGCGCCGGCACCCGCACCCGGACCCTCGGGATTTTCGCCCGTCGCCGCTCCGCCTTCGTCACCTCCAGCAGCGCCCGCGAAGCAAGTGCAGCGTACGATGATGGGGATGATGACGCCCGCCGCGCCGCCGGCGGACCTCGGCTTGGCAGATACGAGCGCAGCGATCCCCGCCTCGGTTCCTGCTCCGGCCGCCGCTCCTGCGCCCGCGGCCGCCGCTCCTTCAAGGAAGAAGGCCAACCGCACCATGATGGGAATGGCGCAGCACCGGGGGCTGCCGGCACAGTCGCCGGCACCTTCGCCGGCACCAGCACAGACCGCGGCGCCCGCGGCAGCATCGACATCTCCAAAGAAGCGGAAGGCCGCGAATCGTACGATGCTGGGGATGCCGGCTGTGCCGCGACCGGCCGGGAATGCGCCGGAGGACGCCGCGCCTCAACCAGCCGCCGCGCCACAAGCCGCGCCTCCAGCCGCGGCACCACCAGCCGCCGCACCACCAGCCGCCGCACCACAAGCGAAGCAAGCGCCGGCCGCCCAGACAAACCGAACGATGCTTGGAGTCGCGGTGAAGCCTCCTGTCGCGGCAGCTCCCGGCGCGCAGACGAACCGCACCATGCTTGGAATGAAAGCGACGGGCCCTGCAGCTGCGCAGACCAACCGTACAATGGTCGGACAACAAGCGGTTCCGCCTGCGAGCACGGACTACGGACCAGACGCGCACATGCAGGAAGCGCTGCCGACCAAACGAGGCGGCGCCGCGAAGTTTATCGCTATTTTTCTTCTCCTCGGTGCGCTCATCGCCGGCGGGGTTTTCGCGGGTCTCTACTTCATGCGCGGTCCCGAAGTGGTCGCGACCATTGCGACATCGGGAACGGGGGAGGTCCTTCGACTCGAGGTCCCCGGCGCCGAGGCGGGGACGAAGGTGCGCTTCCAGGGCCAGGAGGCGCCGCTCGAAAATGGCAGCGCTGAGTTCCCCGTTGGCGCCGACGCGCTTCGGATCGGGGACAACGAACTCAACGTGGACGTCGTCTCGGCCGGAGGCGATGTGTCCGCCGCGACCCTTCTACTGCAGGTTGCGTATCGTGTTCGACCCGACCTCTCAGCCCTTGAGGGCGATGATCCGAAGGTGCGCATCGTCATCGACGCCACCATAGGCTCCGCGTTTACCCTCGACGAGGAGGCCGTCGCACTCGACGCTTCCGGGCATGGGTTTGCCGAGTTCGAGCTCGAGTCGGCCACCGGGAACACGTTTGACCGCACCTTCCATTATCGCATCGTCAAGCCTGACGGCGGCGCCGAAGAAGGCGACGTCACAATCTCGATTCCCATCGCTGCACTCCAAGTCGCGCGACCGTCGCGGGACGCAGTGACGGACCGTGACACCATCGAAATCGCGGCGGCGGTGCATGAGGACGCAACGGTCACCGTGAACGGAGCTTCCGTCGAGACGAACGAAGGACGCTTCGTCACAAGCGTGCCACTTCCCAACGTGGGTGAGCACACGATCAGCATCATCGCTCGGCGCGAGGGACGTGCGCCCCGCGCCCTTGAGCTTCCGGTTCGACGCGTGGAGAGCCTCTCCGTCGAGGCGCGCCAGTTCGGCGCCGACGCGTCTTTGACGTACGCACGCGTCGCCGCAGCAGTGGCGACATACCAAGGCCAGCGGGTCTCCTTCATCGGGCGGGTCTTCAACGCCGGCGAGAGCACCGATGGACCGATGATGCAGGTCGTTGTTCGCGAGTGCCCTCGGGGGCAGCGTTGCCCGCTGTGGATCAACTACGACGGTGCCGTGCCAATCGAACTGAACCAATGGGTCAGGGTTTATGGAACCCTCGACGGCGAGCAGCAGTACCGCACAGCAGACGGTGAGGTCGGGCAGAGTCCGCGGATGAGGGCCACCATCGTAATCCCGGAGCCAGCCCGTTGAAGTCTGACGAGACCGCCGACACGATGGACCTCGGTCCATGTCCGGAGTGTGGGCGACGTAACCCTCCGGACGCCCGCTTCTGTGGCGGCTGCGGCTACATGACCGGCAGCGGAGTGGGCGAGGCACGTGAGAACGTGGCGGACCCTCTCGTCGGACGCGTGGTCGCGGACCGATACCGAATCATTGAGCTTCTGGGACGCGGGGGCATGGGCGTCGTCTACAAAGTCGAGCACGTCCACATTGGTAAGTTCATGGCGATGAAGCTCCTTCATGGGGAGCTCGCTCGTGACCGAAACACCATCAAACGTTTTCAGCGTGAAGCCGACGCTGCGTCACGCCTGAACCATCCCAACACCGTTCAGGTTTTCGACTTCGGGCGCAGCGAAGGGATGATGTACCTGGTGATGGAGTACCTCGAGGGAGAGGACTTCGGCGACGTGATTCGCGGCGCGGGGAAGATCGATTTTGAGCGTGTCGCACGAATCGCTGCGCAGGTGTGTTCGTCGGTCGCTGAAGCGCACAGCCACGGCATCGTGCATCGAGACATCAAGCCTGAGAACATCATGATCGTGCCGCGCGTCGACGGTGAAGGCGAGACAGCAAAGGTGCTGGACTTCGGTTTGGCCAAGCTCCGCGACCACGGCGGCAACAACTCCGTGACGCGGGCCGGAGCTATCGTCGGCACGCCCTACTACATGCCGCCGGAGCAAATTCGCGGCGAAGAGGTCGACGCGCGCGGCGATATCTATGCGCTGGGCGCGGTGATCTACAAGGCGTGCACCGGCGTGCCACCTTTTGTTTCGTCGACGCCGATGGGTGTGCTGACGAAGCACCTCACGGAGGAGCTCGTACTGCCTTCGACACGGAGCGGGTTGCGTTTGCCCATCGCCGTCGACCGCATCGTCGGGCGCGCCATGTCGAAGGACCCCGCTGACCGCTTTCAGTCGTGCGAAGAAATGCGTACGGCGCTTCTCGATTTTCTTAGCGGGGAAGGTATCAGTCTCTCCGATCCAGGGGGCCGTCGACCGAGTCAGCGGCCAACGAACGCGCCGCCCCAGCGGGCCACGCGTGCAGAGGTCGAGCTCTACGAGCGCCGAATTCGCCGACGTGGAGCTCTGGGCACCTTCGTGGTTGTCGCCATTCTCGCGGGTCTATGTGCGGCCGCAGTGATGGGGTATCAGCGCTACATGGGCGGCGGTGAGCCCGCACAGACTGCGGAGATGGAGCCAAATAACACGCCCGCCGAGGCGCATGAGCTGCCGGCGGGCCAGGCCGTGAGCGGGTACCTAGGTCGGCGCGAGAGCGTCTCCATCGGCGACGTCGATCTCTATCGTATCCACGGCGTCAATGGCGGCGACGGCAACCTTCAGGTCGAGGTCACGGGCATTCCGAACATCGACCTTGTCATCGATGTCTACCGGGACGGTCAGACGCAGACACTGTTGAGCGCCAACAGTTCATCCCTCGGCGGCACGGAGCGAATCTTTGGGTTCCCTATTTCTGGGCAGGCTTACATTTTGCGGGTTCGCGAGCTGTGGGTGTCTGGGATTCCTCCAACAGAGAACATCTCGGACGCGTACACCATCGAGTGGAACTTGACGCAGCCAGAGCCAGGTTGGGAACAAGAGATCAACGACTCACTCGGGCGCGCGAACACACTCGCCATCGACGCACCCCTTCAGGCACGAATCGGGTGGGGAGGCGACTTGGACGTGTTTTGCGTGAGCGAAACCGAAGGTGATGTGCGCCTCAGCGTCACAGAAATCCCTGAGATTGACCTTGTCCTTCGTCCGATGGATCGGGAAGCCTTGCGCTCCCACATTGTTGATGAAGGAGGTGCGGGCGAGCCCGAAGCGACCACACTCCCGGCCAGCGGGCTCTGCGTGGAGGTGAGCGCAAAGAGGGACGGTCCACGGGTGATGTCGAACCCGGATATCCCATACACCATTCAAGTGGCGCGCCCGTGACGAAGCTCTCCCGCCGCGGGCTACTAGGTCTCGGCCTTGGGGCCGCCTTTGTATCTAACGGAGCGCTGGCTCGGCCGATTCGTGTTGGCCGTTTTGCGACCATCTCTTTCGGCGTTTCTTCCGCGCACCCGTGGCCGAGTGTTGGGGGCGGAGCACATCG
>JBGCFM010000083.1:0-5292 GCA_045106895.1 Polyangiales bacterium
ATGTGCGCTTTTGGCGCTGTGGCCTCGCTTCAGTCAAAGAGCGGGCACAGGACTGAGCACGCAAGGGGAGCAGGCGAGGATGGAGCTCGTCGACGGTTCCCAAATCGTCGCGTTGCCTCACACGCAGCTGCGCGTCGCACAGGACAACGAGACCGGGACGCGCATCGTCCTAGACCACGGCAGCGCCAGATTTTCAATCCGTCACCGTCAGGGACTGCCTTTCGAAGTTGTGTCGGGCAACGTGAGCGTGCGGGTGGTCGGGACGCGATTCCTCGTCGCCGCCGACGATGGCAACGTCTCCGTGGAGGTCTTCGAGGGTTCCGTACAGGTCGGCGCCGATGCTGCGACGGAACTCCTTGAAGAAGGTGCGCGATGGTCCAACGCCGCGGCGGAAGTGTCGCCCCTCGCTGCGAATCCTGCGAATCCTGCGAATCCTGCGGCGACGTCTACGGCGCCGGAACTCTTCCCCGGAACTTTGGGCTCCGAGCCGGACCCGCTTCCTCAAGGAACTCAGGAGCCGGCGGACGCGCCCGAGACTCGACGAGGTCCACGACCGACGGCGGCGCTTCTTTTTGCCCAGGCCGCCGAAGCGCGGCGCAACGGCGATCAAAGTGAAGCCGCTGAAGCGTACGAGTCTCTTCTTCGGTTCCACCCGCGAGACGAGCGCGCTCCGATCACGGCGTTTGAACTGGGCCGGCTGCGGATGGACCACCTTGGAGATCTCGCCGGCGCCCAGAGCGCGTTTCAGCGCGCGCTCCAACTTGGCCTCGGCCCCGGCTTTCGTGAGGACTGTATGGCGAGGCGTGTCGAAGCGCTCCACGCACTCGGCCGCGTGAGCCAATGCGAGGACGCGCGCTCAGCGTACGCGACTCGTTTTCCGAGGGGCCGCTACGCGTCGCATCTCGCGTCCCTTTGCGTGACCGGAGAGTAGGCGCCCCTCCCTCCATGACCGCGTCGACGGGTGTTCAGCGCTTCGTTTTCAACGCCCATCGCAAACTTTTCTGAACCGTTCGTCGACGGCTCCGGGTCCTTGTCTCTGAGAGTCATCGAAGGTCGTCGTCCCCACTCGAAGCGCGGACCGACGAACCGCAAGGATGGAGAGAGATCATGAAGCGAACGATACAAATAGGAACTCTTGTTCTAAGCCTCTTCGGGTGTGATGGCTGCGAAAGTGAGACCCTCGACGAACTTCCGGATGCTGTTATCGCGGAAGACGCCTCCGGCTTCGAAGACGCGACAAGCTCGGAGGACGCCTTCGTCTCGGCGGACGCAGGTGACTTGGAAGACGCAGGAGTCGCGGAGGACGCAGAGATCCCACAAGACGCCTTCGACTCCGAGGACGCGTCTTCGCCGATTGCAGCAGACTTCTTCGGCCCTGACCGCTTCATGCGTATCGCCGACGGCGAAGGCGGCTTTCCCGAAGGCGAACTCGACGCAGGCGACCGCTTCGCGCGAGATCACGATCAAGCCGGTGATATCAATGGCGATGGCGTGACGGACTTGATCGTCGGCGCGCGCTCCGACGATGACGGCGGAACCGATCGGGGAGCAGCCTATGTTCTCTTCATGAACGCCGACGGAAGTGTGGCCTCGCATCAGAAGATCTCTGACCTCGAAGGGGGCTTCAGCGAACCCTTGATAGACGGGAACTTCTTCGGGTACGGCGTGGCGGGCATCGGCGACTACGACGGGGACGACATCCCTGACGTCGCCGTATCGGCACTCGGCCGCGGAAATACGGCGCTCTACATTCTGCACCTCAACCGCGACGGCACCGTGAAGTCGATGGTCAAAAACGACGGCCTCGTCGGCCAAGGCCTCAGCGCGATGGACCTGAACGAAGACGGGAAGCTCGACCTCGTTGCCGCAGACCCCAACGCAGCTGGCGGCGGCCTCATTCGTTTGGTCTTCTTCGACGAAGAGAGCGTGGTCATCGATGAAGAGACCGTGACCATCGGCGAGGGCATGGGCGGCTTCGGCGAAGGACTCGAGGACGGCGATAGTTTCGGCGGTCGCGAATCCGCGCTCCTCGGTGATATCGACGGGGACGGGACCCTCGAACTCGCCGTCGGTGCATTCCAGTCGGAGGATGGTATCGGCGCGATTTGGATTCTCTCCCTCGACGCCGAGACCTTCGAAGTCGTCGACAAGCGCAAGGTGGGGCCCGGTTTCGCCGGCTTCGAGGAGACGATTCCAAACGACATGAACAACAACGGCACCACGGGCGGTCACTTCGGCCATGCGATGGTGGCCCCGGGGGACATCAATGGAGACGGAGTTCCGGACCTGATCACCGGCGCGAACCAGTTCGAATCCGGCGTTGGATATGTTCTGTACCTGAACGCTGACAAAACGGTTCGCACCTACACCCGCATCAACGAAGGCGAAGGCGGCTTTGACCTCGTCCTCGGGGAAGCGGACCGCTTTAGCCGCTCCATGGCCCTCGTGGACCGAACGGACACGGGCTTTACGGTCAACATGGGCGGAGGTGTGAGCGTTGGAGGCTCCGGCGCGATCTACGCCCTCACCTTTCACGCTTGCTCCATCGATGAACAAGAGGGCGAGACGTTCTGGAGTGGCGGCACGACGCTCTTCTCCAACTGGAACCACGGCACCCAAACGGTGACCGGCGCCATGAGCTACGAGCAATGCCTCATGAGAGCCTTCGAGCTGGGCGGCTCCCACATCACTGCCAAGGCACTGGATGGTCGCTGCATCATCAAGGACGAAAGCGCGGTGCTCACGGAGAGTGAAGAAGGAAGCCAGGCCTACATTCGTCGGTGTCCATAGGAGCATGATTCGCGAGCTGGGTTGACAAAGGCGTGATCGAGGTGTTGTGAACTTCGTGAGGACGGTAGGCAGGACATGCAGGGCATATTCAACGTGGCGGCCATGCGAAAGGCGCAATGCATCGGCCACGAAAGTGGCCAATCCAGGTTGTGAATCATGCTCCTAGGACGCGTCAGAAAGCGCTCAGCGCAAAAGACGGTTCGTCGCTGCGGCTTGAATCGACGAGGCTTGCCAAACGCTCCACTCCGATGGCAAGACCGCTGAATGCGTGAACTCGACAAGGCTCCCCACGAACAAGAAGCGCTCTTCGGCGGAACGGGCACCGTCGCTTTGTGGGACTTACTCGGCAGGGTGAGCGCGCCGCCTTTTTCCGCGGCGCTGAGCTGCGAGCTCGAGGCCGGCGGCTCCGTGGGCAAACACGTCCAGCAACGTGACCCGGAGATCATCATTGGGCTCGGCGGCGACGGCGAAGCCGAAGTGGACGACGCCCTCCATCCTCTCGTCGCGGGCTCCCTCGTCTACTTGGCGCACGGCCAGACGTTGAGCATTCACAACCGTTCGAAGGACGAGCCTTTGCGCTACCTCATTATCAAGGCGCAGGTCATCGACACGCAGAACGCGTAAATCTCAGCCGGCGTCGGGCGGCGGCGCGCCATACGCGGGCATCGGCGGGTCTTGTGCGTCGGGCGCGCCAGCATCCGGCATCGGCGGAATCCCGTAAGGCGGCAGAGGTGTTCCCGCGTCGAAGACGTCCGGTGCGGCGTCCATGGCGCTGCCCGCGTCGGCCTCCGAGCCGGTGTCCAAGCCCGCGCCCGCGTCGACCATCGCCGAGTCTACGCCGGCGCCTGCGTCGTCCGGCGCAGAGCTCGTCGAGCAGGCAGGCGCCGCGGCGATGGCGGCGGCGAGCATGGCGGAGCGAGCAACGCGGAGGCTCTTCGAGGGCACAGCCGGATGCGAGACAGTCGCTTCACAAAAAGGACACACCGAATCGGAAGGCGCGACGAAGCGCTGACAGCTACTGCAGGAAACGAAAGCCATGGTCAAAGATGCCATGGGCGCGTAGCAGCGTCGAGCGCCGGGACTTGTCGGCGAGGCTGTGGTGTTCGCGCGAGTTTCGAGCAAGGATGCGCCATGGCTCAACCACCGCCCGTCCACGATCCACTGGCGCCCCAAGTCAGGGACACCTTGCTCCGCAACAAGCGTCCCCAACGCGCGCTGCCGGTGCACACGGGCCGACAGCACCGAAAGCTGCCTATTCTCGGCGCGCGCCCCATCGACGAGGAACACAAGCCTATCTACGCGGTCTGGGAAGTCACCTTGGCCTGTGATCTCGCGTGCCGGCACTGTGGCTCCCGGGCAGGCAAGGCGCGCCCGGACGAGCTCTCGACGGAGGAGTGCCTCGACCTGATCCGCCAGATGGCCGAGCTCGGCGTCAAAGAGGTCTCCATGATCGGCGGCGAGGCGTACCTACGCCCCGATTGGCTCACGCTCATCAAGAGCATTCGTGAACGCGGCATGACGGCGAATATGACCACCGGCGGTCGCGGCGTGACGGCAGAGATGGCCCAGGACGCGAAGGCCGCGGGGCTTCAAGCGGTGAGCGTCAGCATCGACGGCTCCGAAGCGGTGCACGACCGCCTGCGTGCGGCGAAAGGAAGCTACGCGTCGGCGAAGAAAACCATGCGGCACATGATCGACGCCGGCGTCCGGGTGTCGACGAATACGCAGATCAACCGCCTCTCGATGCCGGACCTTCACAACATTCTCGACCTGATGATCGAGATGGGTTCCAAGGCGTGGCAGCTTCAGCTCACCGTGGCGATGGGCCGAGCCGTCGATGAGCCGGAAGTCCTCCTGCAGCCCTACGACCTCGTCGAGCTCTTTCCGCTCCTGGGTGATCTCAAAGACCGATGCACGGAAGCCGGCATCACGATGTACCCCGGGAACAACGTTGGCTACTTTGGTCCCCTCGAACGAAAGCTGCGTGGCAACGCGCCGCGCGGCGAGATGGCGTCGTGCACCGCCGGTCGCTACGTCCTGGGCATCGAGGCGGATGGCGCCATCAAGGGCTGTCCCTCGCTTCCCACAAAAGACTGGGTCGGGGGCACCGTTCGTGAACACACGCTCAAGGAGATCTGGGAAGGAACGGAGCCGCTGCGCTTCACCCGCGACCGCACGACAAAAGACCTCTGGGGGTTCTGCGGCGACTGCTACTACGCGGACGTTTGCAAGGCGGGGTGTACTTGGACCTCGTCGGTGCTCTTCGGGAAGCCCGGCAACAACCCCTACTGCCATCACCGCTCCGTGGAGCTGCAGAAACAAGGCAAGCGCGAGCGTGTTGTCAAAAGGGAAGCCGCACCGAACCTGCCCTTCGACGCCGGCGCGTTCGAGCTGGTTTTGGAGGACTGGCCCGAGCAGAGCGCTCCGGAGTTGACGCCACCGCGATGACTCTGGTCACGGGCAGAACCGGTCCATGCGCGTGGTCCGTCATCCAGGGCAGTA
>JBGCFM010000084.1:0-4305 GCA_045106895.1 Polyangiales bacterium
CCGCGGACGATCACTCCTACGCACTGCTCCATCTCGATACCGCGGCCTCTCCAGGGACACAGTTCATGCTGGTCCGTACGGGCGACAACGGACGTCGTGTATCGCTCGACGGGAGTGGAATGAGGGCCACAACTAGCCGGACGCCGGAGGGCTTTGCCGAGGCTGCGCTCTCGCCTGATGGCGCGTGGGTGGCTTATACAATTATCGGTGATAACGGCATGATGAGAATTCTTCGGGCCCCAACCCACTCGCTCTAGAGGGAGACGTTGGCAAAGGGCTTTTTTCTTGGGTCGGGCTAAGCGAGGTCGGGCTAAGCGAGAGGCTGGCTTGCTTGAGCGTGTTGCTCCACGGACCGACGACGACGCTGAAATCGAACCAAGATGGGCGACATGATTCTGATGAGCAGCACCAAGGCACTCGCTGTCAGGTCGTGTCCACAGAAGGGTCAACGCAGGCACTTATTCTTCTTCGGCACATCATCTGACAAAGTTCCGGCGCGAGAATTTCGTCCAGCCCTTTTCCCGCCGAGTTTTGGTCCCCATAGTCTAACCAGTGCGAACGCTCCTCCCCGCCATGGCTCTCTGCCTCGTCTTCGTGACGAACCCGGCGCGAGCTGAGCGTGCCGCCCCCGAGGACGCACGTGGCAACGCCAGCTCCGCCGTCACCCTCGACATCGACATCGAAGGTCGCCGCGGCTCCCTCGACGAACGCACCATCCGCCGCTGGGTGCGTTCGATGATTCGCATGGCCGGCGACTACTGCGGTCACTTTCCCGTCGAAGAACTCCAAGTGGAGGTGAGTCTGCGCTCGGGACGACGCGTGGTCTTCGGACAGCACTTCGTCGGTCGCCGCGTTCGTATCCATGTCGGCCGCAACACGAGTGAAGCCGACCTTCGCCGCGACCATGTCCTCTTGCATGAGCTGCTTCACACAGCTTTGCCAAGCCTTGACCGGCGACACCGCTGGATGCGCGAAGGGCTGAGCACCTACCTAGAGACAATGGTGCGCGCTCAAGCGGGCGTCATCACGGAAGCAGATGTCTGGCGGCGCTGGACGGATTCGATGGAGAACGGAGTCCCGCGAGCCGGAGACCGCGGCCTGGACAACACGCCAACCTGGGGTCGCGTCTATTGGGGCGGCGCACTCTTCTGGATGGTCGTCGACGTCGAGCTTCGCCGTGCCACGCAAGGTCGACACACGGTACGTTCACTCGTCTCCGGAGTCGTTGCGCGTGGGGGTGTCGCCCGTAGGCGCTGGCCTATGCGAACACTCCTTCGCGTCGCCGACGAGGTGACGGGCACTCGCGTCCTCAGCCGCGCCTACCGCCGCATGGCGCTCCAGCCACAAGTCCCGGATCTCGATGACTTCTACGCGCGGCTCGGCGTACGTAGGGCAGGCAGGAACGTTGAGTTCTTCGATGCCCCGGAGTCTGAGCTACGCGCCGCGATGATGCGGCGCTGAGCCGGATACTCCTTCGTCACGTCCTATGAGCTCAGGTGCCCGTCGAGGCTTTCGGCCATGGCCCGAGCGCTGAGCCAAGCGTTCTCGACGCTCGCTCCGACGAAGCCGTCTCCGCAGACTCCGATATGGTGCTTGGCATCGAACACGCAGTTCACGCCGATGGGCTCCATGGCGCGGGCGAAACGCCAGCGGTGGGCGCGCGCGAAGGTGGGGTCCGGTAGCGCCGGATCGGCAGCACGCAAAGTCTCCAAGAGCCGTTCAGCGGCCTCTTCCCGAGACAACTCCACGTGCTCCGTGCTCCACTCACTCGTCGCGTGCACGATCCATCGCTCCCCACCACCGCGCTGGGGCTTGTCCGACTCGCGCGCCGCCCACACGACGTTGTCGCTGACCTCGATGGGCTTCGGGATCGGCTCCTCGAACGCCAACATGAGCGCCCAACAAGGAGCGTGCGTCTCGGCGCTCAGCAGAGGCAGGAGCGTCGAATCGTCGGGCAGGAGCCTGCGCGCCTGTGGAATGGGCGCAGTCACAACAACGGCATCGAAGGCGTGCGTGCTGCCATCGTCGAGAGCGATGGAGCCCTTCGACACGCCCGTCACCGTAGACTCAAGTCGAACGTCGAGACCCTTCGCCATTTGCTCAGCGAGCGCTCGCATCGTCGGCGCCCCAACCCAGCGTTCGTTGCCGTACTCCTCAAGAGCACCGTCGGCCTTCCACCGCTCCAGCGCCGCCGCAAAGTGAAGCGAATGCGCGCGGACATACTGAGCGCCGTGGTCAAATACCAACCCGTCGTGCTCCCTCGTCGCGACGCGTCCACCGGGAAATCGCCCCTTATCGAAGAGCACCACCTCGTGTCCGAGGGCTACGAGACGGCGTGCGCAGGTGAGCCCGGCAACGCCGGCGCCCACGATTCCGATTCGACTGTTCATGAGATACTAGAGTGCGAGGTGTGAGTGAGCATGCAAGTCGGCGACTTCGGCGACTTTGGTGACGAAGCACTAGAGCCGATCGGGAGCATCGCGCCGATGGCGAACCCAGAGCGCCGCGATGCCGCAGATGACGAACTCGACTCCAACGAGCATCCACTGTTTGAGATCGCTCGCCCCTTCCATCGCGATGCCAACAAAGCGCGCGAGCAAGTAGCCCCCCCGACAAGCTCAGGGCGAGCCAAGCGATGAGCACCGACCATGGTCGCCGCCATGGACTCAACCAGAGCGCAGCGCCGATGCCCACCCCGAGCCCCCACCGCACGTGACGCTCTGTTGCCTCGAAGAGATCAGGCGCCGGTCCGGGGTCGTGCACGAGCGTTGGCACAAACGTGAGGACCGAGAAGCCTACGACGACCATGACGCCGAGGAGTTGAATCGCAGACAAGCGTGGCGCGGCGGGCTTGGTCACATCGGGAAGTCTACAGGATCGGAGAACTCGTCTCGCTGTACCTGTGACGTCACCAGCCCATACATAGAATGTATTCACGGACATATTGAAGAGGCAATAACACCCTAAAACGCGGCTGGCACCGGCCTTGCGACACCTTCCGCTCATGCGACAAATCTCTCTGACCTCCGTAACGAGTGCCTGGCGTTTTCAAAGCTGGGCGGCGTTTCTCATCTCCCTCGTCGCCACGACCGTGGGACTCATCTACCTGCCCGTCGACGTGTGGCCGAAGGCCTTCGTGGCGACGGGTCTGCTCTTCACCGTGAGCAGCTGCTTCGTCTTGGCAAAGACGCTGCGCGATGACCACGAGTCTCAGCGCATTCAGAGCCGACTCGACGAAGCACAGGCGGAGAAGCTGCTTCGCGAAGTGGACTGACCCACCGCCGCTCCTCGATGGACCACAAAACAAGTGGTTTTCGGTGTTTTTCGAATCCGCGCAACTGGCGTTAGCGAAAATTCCAACGAAATTTGGCACTCTACTACCATGAGGCGCCACCCCCGGTATTTACGCAGCTCGCTACCTACAAGCATTCTCGGGTCAGCGCTGATGCTGCTCTCCGCCTGCCAGGGCGAGATCGGAAGCATCCCGAACCTTACGCCGGAAGAGCTCGGCCCTGGCTCCGTTCAGGACCCCGCCGAGGATGTGACGCCCAGCAACCTACGTCGCCTCAGCCGCGGCGAACTCGACCGCGTCATCGGATCCCTCGTTCACACGACGTTCCCTTACGCATCGACGATGCTTCCGGAAGATGACCAAGAACGCGAGGGCTTGTTCCTCCACTGGGCCTTCGACAACCGCTATACGCACCAGCCCACCGAACGGGTTCTCGTTCAGGCGTACGAAGGCCTCGCCCGAGAGGTCGCCTCTCAGCTCGTCGCCGACGAAGAGCGACTCGCCATGGTCCTGCCGTGTTCGCCCAGCGGCGCAGACGACGCCGCCTGCTTCGAAGAGTTCGTGCGCACGTTCGGGCGCCGTGCATTCCGGCGCCCCCTCAACGATGAAGAGGTCGCGCTCATGATGCCGCTCTTGGGAGAGGCTGCCGTGGATGACGACTTCAAGGTCGCCGTCGACCTCGCCCTTCGCGCGTTCCTTCAGGCGCCAGATTTTCTCTACCGCGTCGAAGTCGGCACGCCCCTCGACGGCTACGAAGGTGTTCGTGAGCTCGACGCCTACGCCATCGCCACACGCATGGCGCTCTTCTTGTGGGGCACGGGCCCCAGCGACGAGCTCCTCGACCTCGCCGAGAGCGGCGCTCTGCTGACGACGGATGGTCGACGTGAGGCCGCCTTTGACATGCTCCAAGATCCCCAGGCCCTCGACCAAGTCGACCGCTTCCACGCGCTGTGGCTCGGCTACCGGCAGCTCCCCCACTCTCCGGAGCTGACGACGAGCATGCGCCTCGAAAC
>JBGCFM010000085.1:0-7052 GCA_045106895.1 Polyangiales bacterium
CGACTGATGGTGCCTCTGGCTCAGGAGTGGCGGCCTCCATCGGCACTGCCCCACATGCGACCAACACACTCGCAGCGATGAGCGCACTCGGCACACAACGAGCTGGAAGTTGGCCGTTTCGAACTCGGAGCATCCGCAACATGAAGGCTCCCAAAGCAATGCGCATGCCACCAAGGAAGAGTTGGTTTTTCGGCAAGGACCATCGTCATGCGTGAACGCGGGGTTACGGTGAGCATTCGCATATCCGTCACACCCGTGGGAATGAGAGTGGACCAAAGACATCGTGCGCATCCAGCTCGGGCTCATTACGCTGGTGCTTGAGGCCGCCTGTGACGAAGATCGATGACGCACTGCGGCGAATTCAGGACAAGCGTGCACGCTGCATCGCCCTCGGGCGTGGCACGCGCGATCATGGGGATGACTTCGAACACGTCTGGCACCCGCCGCCCATCGACGTCACTGACCTTGAGCGCATCGAGGCGTACTTTGGACTGCGCCTGCCGGAGGAGTACCGCCGCTACGTGAGCGAGGTGGCGAACGGCGGCATGGGGCCAACCTACTATCCGATGCTGGGCGCGCTGGATGCGATCCTCCAGGGCGACCGCCGAGAACGGCCGTTCGTGCTGGAGGGTCCGCGCGCCCTTGGCTGTACAGCGCAGGAGATCGAAACGAACCGACGACAGCTCGTGCTCAAAGGTCTCCTCGGCGAAGACACGCCCGTCGATGTCAGGCCCTTGCCCATGGGGGTGTACACGTCGGACGGCACGATCCTCATTGGCGAGTCTGGCTGCGGCCTGGATGAGCTTCTCGTCATGAATAGCCCATGCCGGGGACAGCTGTGGCACGACAGCGACTCGGGGTCTGTTCACCGGCCGGAGGGGTTTCTCTCCTTCGTGGAGACCTGGCTCGACGCCGAACTCGTGCGAACGAAATACGTTCGTCAGGCAAAGCTCGAGTTCGACGATACCGAGCGCGTGCGCCGCGTACATGATCTTCTCTCGGACCTCGCGAACCGCTTCGACCGACTTCATCAAGACCGGCTGTGTTCGGGCAGCGCCGCGGAGTGGATCCGCGAGCGTGACCACATTCTGGCGAGCGGCGTCCTCGACTGGAACCTTCGCTTCGCGCTGCAGTACGCCGGCACGCTCTCCGATCTTGAGGACCCGTCCGCCGTGCATGTCGCACTCGCGGCGTTTTACTTCGAGCTGCGACAAGACGAGGAAGCCCTCCGGGCAATTCGCCATGCGCCCGGCGCCGACGCGCTCCTCCACGCCCGCATTCTTCTCGCCCTCGGACGAAACGCAGAAGCGGAGCCGCATCTCCAGAGCCTCCTGGACGGAGCGTTCACGAGAAGCACGAGCGCGCTTTGGTACGCGGGCGAAGTCGCCGAGGTGCAGGCTGCGTTCGTTGCGAAACGTCCCCACGTTTGCACCGCTCGCCGTGCCGCCGCGCTCCGCTACTTGGGCGAACACGCCGCGGCCATCACGCTCTGTAACGCACATGCCGACACGGCGGAGTGGGCGAGCTTTGAGCTGGCGGCGAACCTCGAGATGATGGGTCAACGCGCAGAGGCCCTTGTGCATCTGCGTCATGCCCTGGCGAAGTCCTACGCGGACCCGGCGTCACTCACCCGCGATGTCGCGTGGACGCGCTTCGCCGAGAGCCCGGAGTTCGCAGCGATGGCGAAGGAGTACCACGCGTAGTGCGTGCTGCTTCCATGGCGTTGCTCATGTGGGTGAGCATTGAGTAACGCTTTGCACTGCGCGGGAAGCGGCCTTTAGCTTGACGTTAGTGTGCAGTAGCCGTCGCAACAGCGAGTTGCGGGTCGCTCACAACGGTGCGTCGATGTGTGTTGACACTCGTATCCGCGACGATTGAACTCCGACACGTTGACGAGCAACCCGCACTGGGTGCCATCTTCGCACCTCACACATTCGTCATCATTGCTGCAGCGGAACTCCGTTCTCCTTCTCGGATCGACGGCACAAATTTCAGCACGTGCCCCTTCACTCAGGGGCTGTCTAGTGAAGTGTACTTGATACAGATCCTCGTACAGGGGTGGGCTTGCGCCACCTCGAGTTGTCGAAGCCGCCGTCTCTACGTTGACGCTCTGATCTAACGTTCGCGCAGCGCTGGTGCCTTGGTCCGGCGAGGGGCCCGCCGTCAACGGGTCCGAACCACAGCCAAAGCCACAAAGAAGCGTGATGAGAGGGACCATTCCTGCAAAGTTGCCGTTCATCGCAGTGGGACGTGTGGCGAAGGGAAAAGGTCCTCGGCTTGATCAAAAACCTACTCTGAGCTCACGCGCACGCGAGATCGACGCCTCTTCGTCCAGAGCGCTACAGTAGAATTGGAAGGTAGAACTACACCCCGACGTCGTCGGTGATGCGTACCGCGCTGATCTTTCCGTCGTGGTGCTCCATGATGCACACGCCGCCGACGAGTGGAACGTCGCCATAGGCAAACGCGTACTCGACTGCGGTGACGTTCCCATCGTTGGTGCAGGTCCGTAGGTCGAAGCGCGCCGGCGGTGCGTCGGCAATGTGCCCGCGGTAGAACTCCGCGAGGACGTCGGCGCCTTGGTACTTGTAGCGATTGCCGCTGGGCTCGCGGACGTAAGCGTCGTCGCTAAACGACGCGAGGATCGGCTCTACATCGGCGCGGGTGAGTCGGTCGATGTAGTCCCCGAAGGCCTGGGGCAGGTGGCTGAGGTCGGTGTTGCCGACGGGCGGCGCGCGGAACGAATGCCCTCCTGTGTACGGCCAAGACGAGTGGTAGGTGCGCAGCTCTTTGATCTTGCCGCCCACGAGGTCAGCGACGACAACAAAAGGAAGGTCCACGACCCCGTCGCCAGTTTTGATCATCAGCGAGGTGTCGTACACGGCGCGCTCGCCTACGATGTCGACGCCGCTCTCCAACTTTCCGTCGAGCTCCTTGAACCACGCGGCGGTATCGGCGACCCATTCGGAGATGGCGACGCGTCCATGGGCGAGCCCCCCGCGCTGGGCATTGACCCGTGGCGTATCGCCAAAGTGAGCGAGGACGGCGTCTGCGTCTCCCCGAAACAATCCTTCAACGACATCGCTTAGCTGGCTCATGGTCTCTCCTTTGTGTCGGCCCGCACGTCGGCGTCCGAGGGAGGACTTCTTATACGGAGCACCCGTCAACTTGGTAGAGCAGCGCCGGACAACGACTGTTCTGCTGAGAGCAACACTTCGCCGAGCCGAGTGGGGTAGGCTGGCCCAATGCGCACGTTCGTCGAGACCAGCGACTATCGCCTTTTGAGCTACTTCGTGGTCATCGCCAACGAGGGCGGCGTTCGTGGTGCAGCCCGGGCACTGGAGCTCTCACCCTCGGCTGTCAGCCGAGCGCTAAGCACGCTGGAAGAGCTGGTGGGCGCGCGTCTGGCGGATCGGAACACCAGCTCTTTCGTGCTCACGGCGGCGGGTCATCGCCTCTACCGTCACGCGGCGACGATGGAGCAGAGCGCGGCTCAGGCGCTTTCGGCGGCGCAGACCAGTTCTGAGATCGAAGGCCGGGTATCGATCAACCTGCCGACGGAACTCGCCATCTATTGGCTTGCGCCGGTGCTGCGCCGTTTTCGACTTCGTCATCCTCGTGTGGACGTGGAGATCACCGCCGACGATGCACTCTGCGAGGACCCGGAAGCCTTCGATCTTCTCGTGCGCGGGCAATTCACGCTGGAACGCCCACCGGGGATGTTCTTCGAGTTGCTCCTCGTCACGACGATGGAATGGGACACACGCGCCGGCGAGAGCATCGAGGAGTTTCTCGCGCGGGTGCCCTTCGTGGGCACCGCGAAGCAACTCGCGCCGATGACGCTCCCAGCGGATCGCGGCGACAAAGAGGTGCGCTTCGACATTCGGCGCGGCACCATCGTCAACAGCCACACCTCGGCGCTGGAGCTCGTCCGGCGAGGGCTCGGCGTTGCGCTTTGCATGGACCTTGCCGTGGAGCGCGACCTTCAGGCGCGTCGCTTGACGCGCGTCTGGGGCGACGTCGGTTTTGGTTTCGTCTCCGTCACGCCGTCGGCGCCGCGCCAGTCCGCCTCGCCGGCGCTCGAGGCTCTCTGGCACTTTCTGTTCCCGGAAACGTGAGCCGGCGCTCGCGGCCCCGTCAAAGCGCGACGCGAAGGCCGATGTTGAGTTGCCCGCCGAGGCGAATGGCAGCCGGCGCCGAACCTCCCGGGGCGTAGCGAACCAGCGCCGCGGCTTGCATCTGCATGGAGAAGCCGTCGGCGCTTCCGATCTCGACTCCTGCGCCAATGCGACCAAAAGCGCGCCGTTCCGTGCGGCCTTGGGCGTCTTCGATCTCGTCCCAGGGGTCCCACTCTTCCTCCGGCGTCACGGACGCGAAGGCAGCGCCGACTCCGAGGAGACCGTAGGCACGAAACATGGGGTCCATGGTGAAGACGCGCTGCACCTCAAGAGCGAGGGACACTTCTGTGCGTGACTCGCTGAAGAATCCGGCGCTTGCATGGTAGCCGCCGACGAGGCCCACGCGGGTGCGTTCGATGGCCAGCTGGGCCCCGAGTTCCATACCGAAGCCCGGAGTGAACTCTTCGCTGACGCCTTGAAGACCACCTTGGAGTGTGATGGCGAAAACAGGCGGCGTTCGCGGCGAGGCCGGAGCAGCCTGCGATGCGGCGCCGCCCTGCACGACATTCACATCGACGTTCACGTCGACGTTCACATCGACGTCCACATCGGCGTTGGCCTCCACGTTGGCTGCTTGGGCGCCGGCAACGCTAGCGCTGAAAGGGAGAATAAATGCGAAGACGGTTCCGAGTTTGCCCATGGAGAAGAGACGGCGCGGCGCGGGTGTTGATTCACAAGGGTTCTCCTGACGTTCCCTGAAGGGATGTCGCGCGCCATACGCCGTATGACCGTCTCGCTTGTGTCCAGGTCTGGAGGGACTAACCCCCGGCCCATGTCAAAATGGCTTTCCATCGCGCTCCTTGTCACCGCCGGCTGCACAGCGGAGGCACTTCCTGTCAGCCCAGGTCCCGTCGAAGAGGGGAAGGCCGACGACTTCGGCGGAATCTGCGTTGAGTGCGTAGGTTCTGGGGGCGAAGGCTGTCCCATCGTCGACACCCGCGAGGGCCACTCGGAAGATGGGGCGTTTCCCATCGGCACAGTGCGCCGGGTGAACAACCACGACGGCGTCTACTGGTTCAACCAAGACGAGTACGCCTACCAAGGTCGCTGGAATACCGTCGCCTGCGACGACAACCCCTGGGCCGCCGACGAGCTGTGTCTGGAGTGCGTCGGCTATGGTGAAGAGGGCTGCCCGCTTCATGACACCGACGGAAATGTCATCGACGAAGTCGCCCGGGGGCAGGTGTACTTTCTTTCCGAGTCGAACGGTGTGTACTGGACGGACTCGGGCAGCTTCTCCTACCGCGGCCGCTGGCGTACGCCGATCAGCTACAACACCTGCACTTCACCGCCCGCGGCGGCACCGACCTGGGACGAGACGCGCGACCAGTACATCGACGCGATCCCCGAGACCGCCGACTACTTCCGTGCGCCATCGGAAGCGCCAACGCCGCGCGAAGCGGCGCTCATCGCACGCCTCGAACCCAGCGTCGAAGATCTGGCCATCGCCCTTGAGCGCGTGGGCTACGAGTACACGACGGAAGGTCTCGTCTGCGACGTTCTCTCCGGCGGCACGCAGGTCGCCACCGGCATCACCGTGACGCTGGGAATGACCACGGCGGCATGCGCCGCCGCCGGCGGAACTGCGACGCTCGCCACCTTAGGCGCCGCGGGCGCCGTGGCGGTTCCGGTTTGCGGCTTCGTCGGCGCGGGCACCCTCGCCGCGGGCGCAACCACACTCCTACTCGGGTCCCTCGACGCCCTCATTTGCCGCGGTGTTGGCTCCGCCATCATCGAGATGGTCGTTCAGGCGGGCGAGGCCGTCATCGACTGGGGTCGTGGGGTAGTCGAGCTCGTTATCGACGGAGTCGCCGTCGCCACCTCGCCCTGCGGCGCGGCACACTACGCCTACATGCGTACGCAGAAGTGGTGGTACTGCAAGAACGGGCGTCGCAGCTGCGACGGTTTCAACCACAGTCGGCACTGCCCCGAGATCGCAGAGCGTATTTCCAGAGCCCACTACTGTCTCGCCGCTCGCCGCGCGATCCAGCTCTGCTGGGGCCCTTGGGCGGACGACACCCATCCTGACGAAGCCCGCGAGGCCCTCGAAGTTCTCGTGGAGTGTCAGACCGCGGCGGCGCTCTACTGTTTCTGAGCGCTCGACGGGCGCTCAACGGGGCCAGTCATTCGCTACTCGTACTCGCCTTCGGGAGGCGGCCCGCCATAGGCCGGCCTTGGCGGAGTCTGTTCCACCTCGACCTGTGGCTCGGCTTCGGACTCAGGTTCGTCCGTCGAACCCTCCTCCGTCGAACCCTCGTCCGTCGAATCCTGCTCCGGTTCCGTCGGTGGGGTCTCGGGCGGCGGCCCTCCATACACCGGCGCCGCGGAGCTGCAGCCACCCGCGAGGGCGAGAGCAACGATGGCCGCGCGCGCCATGTTGGGGCGCTTGAGGGTGATGGGCAGGGCGTTTCGGCCGGTGCCGCAGAAGGGACACTCACTCTCGGACGCGCGAACGAATCGCTCGCATCCTGCGCAGGCAACAACGGTCATGGAAACACTCTACCCGTTTTTGCGCGTCTCGCGCGAACTACCACGGGCGCCGCGGGATCATTGAGGATCTCCGCTCACACCCATCGTAGTCGCTCCGTCGAGCACGTAGAGTCGGTTACCCAGCATCCGAAGCGAGCCCAGGGCATTTCGGTTTCGTGAGGACCAAGCGCGCGATTGGCAGGGCTGCGCCATAGGTGATATCCGTGATCTCAGACCAATGAACCCACTTGCTGCTCTACTCTTATCTATCGCCATCGCTCTGAGCAGCTCCACTGCGAGCGCTCAGTCCGACGAAGCAGACGACGAAGCGCGCGTCCACTTTGAAGCGGGCAACCTGCACTTCAATCGCGGCGCCTACGAAGAAGCCCACTTTGAGTTTCATGC